>JBKBLI010000066.1:0-18157 GCA_046296435.1 Saprospiraceae bacterium
TTTTTGGCATAGCCCGGCGCTTCAACACAACGGTTGACGAAATCCGGCGGCTGAACAACTTGCGCAACGACACCCTCAACGTAGGGCAGTCGCTGCTTGTGCCCGGGGCTGCTACGCCTCCTACGCCTACGCCCGCACCAACGCCTACTCCAACGCCTACTCCTACTCCCGCGCCTACTCCTGCGCCTACGCCCCCCACACCCACAGGCGTGCAGTCTTATCGGGTGGCGCCGGGAGATACGCTGTTCGCCATAGCCCGGCGTTTCAATACTACGGTTGACGAGATCCGGCGCTTGAACAGCCTGCGCAGCGACGCATTGAGCGTCGGGCAGACAATTTTCGTGCCGGTAGCCGCCGCTCCCTCGCCACAGCCCCCGGCGCCCAACCCGCCGCCGGTCAATCCGCTTCCGCCTGCGCCCACACCCGCGCCTACTCCCCAAACGCCGCCTACTTCGCCGTTTGAACACTTGACAGCCCGTCGGGTTTTTCAGGTCGAAATCAGGCAGGAAAGCGGTTTTCGGCGCTTTTTTCTTCGTGTTCCTTTGACCAATGGAACAGTAGTCAACGCCGTGATGCGGGACAATATCGCCAACTCGCGCCATATGGTCTATCCGCATGGAATCATGTATGTGGGTCAGTCGAAGATAGAATTGGATTTGGCCACCGTGCAATCGGTGGGCTTGAGTTGGGCGCAGGCGCGCGCCTTGCAGTATGTCTCCACGCACGAGGGGTGTTTTGACGCCATCAATTCTTACGACAAGGCTATTTTCTCGTACGGATTTATCCAGTTTGCCGCCGCAGCCGATGTGGGCGCCAGTTTGAATGTATTGCTCAACAGCATGCGACAACATGCGCCTGAGGCTTTCAACAGGATTTTTGGGCGCGTGGGGATCAGGGCCGAGGGCGGGGGCGTAAGCGTGCTGGACGATCTGGGCGCCACGCTGAGGGGGGATCAAGCCTGGTTGTATATTCAGCGCAATGTTCCTGTTTACGGCGCTTTTGTGCAGGCGGGATTCGAACCTATGCTCATTCGCGAACAACTGCGCATGGCCAACACATTGTACGTGCAACCGGCGCTTAATTTCCGACTGGATCTGAATATCGGCGGCATCAACATACGTATCCCCCGACTACTGGATATCCTCAATTCGGAAGCCATGCTCACTGCGGTGATTGCTATTGCCATCAACCGCGGAAATGGCGGTATGAGCCGTATTGTGGCGGAAGCCGTATCGGCGGTGGCTCAGCGCGACCGCCTGCATACTGAGCAAGCGCTTCGAAATATCGACGAGCGGAGCGTATGTTTGCACATCGCCGCCAATCACGAAGATGACCGGGTGCGCAACCGCGCGCAAGGCGTTATCGACGCGGGATTGAGTTTTGCCAAGGCTTGAGGCGCGATGTGCCTGGAAGCTGATGCGGGCCTGAGACTTTGGGGAGTCCCCGCGCCTCTCGCCCGGATCCGCTTATTGGTAGTTTTTCCCAAAACGGCAACGATAGCCAATATTGCCGCCGCTGTGCAGCGGCGTGCCGGCTGTATGTAAATCAAGTAGTTTAGCGCTGCGTAAAAGCCTGAAGCGCGCCTCAGATTTCTTTTTCGCGGACGTAGGTCTCCTGATCCTTATATTTCGAAGGGCACTTGAGGAGCATGTCGCTGGCTTCGAAAATGTCGCCTTTCATGGCGCCGGTCAGGACGATTTGTTCGCTGCGTTCGAAATCCTGCGGCTTTGCAGCGCGCAATACTACCTGGCGGACTTCGCCCTTTTCATCTTTGAGGAAAAAGGACATGTAATCGGGATTGGTCTCCGGATCGTATTCAATGGGTCGGTCTTTGACCAATTCGCCGACGAGTTTGACTTTTTGACCGCTGGCGGAAGCCTGTGCAAATGTGGCGTAAGTGGTAAAATCTTTGCTGGAGGAGACCAGCACCCCGATGGCGGCCACAATGACGCCAATGGCGATGAGATGAGAAATTTTCATACGTTTGCAAAAGTATGTCGCGTTTTCAATAGCTGCGTTAAAACGCTTTTTTTGCTGTAAAGTTATGGCTGTGGATCGATTTTTAGCGAAAGAATCCTCGCTTTGCGCATTTGCGACCACCGGCTCTTGTTCAGGACAGCACGCCCAACTTTTTTCCTACTTTGACGAATGCGGCTACAGCTTTTTCGAGGTGTTCAGGCTCGTGCGCGGCTGAGAGTTGCACGCGTATGCGCGCCTTGCCTTTGGGTACTACAGGATAGAAAAAGCCGATCACATAGATGCCTTCCCGGAGTAGCTCGGCTGCAAATTGCTGCGCCAATGGGGCGTCGTAGAGCATGATGGGCACAATGGGGTGCTCGCCGGGGATGATGTCAAAACCGGCTTCGGACATGGCGCTTCTGAAAAATTGGGTATTACGCTCCAATTTGTCGCGGAGGGCTGTGCTGCCGCTGAGCAGGTCGAGCACTTTGATCGAAGCGCCTACGATGGAGGGCGCCACAGTGTTGGAGAAGAGGTAGGGACGCGAGCGTTGTCGCAGCATTTCTACGATTTCGCGGCGGGCGGCCGTGAAGCCGCCGCTGGCGCCGCCCAGCGCTTTGCCGAGGGTTCCGGTGACGATATCGATGCGGTCCATGACGCCGCGGTATTCGTGCGCCCCGCGCCCCGTGCGTCCGAGGAAGCCGGTTGAGTGGCATTCGTCGATGCCGACCATTGCCTCATAGCGATCGGCCAGGTCGCATATTTTGTCCAGTTGGGCGATGGTTCCGTCCATGCTGAAGCTGCCGTCGGTGAAGACAAGGATGCGGCGGGCGCCGCCCTTGCGGGCTTCTTGAAGGGCCTCTTCCAGCGCCTGCATGTCGTTGTGTTTGTATCGGAAGCGGCGGGCCTTGCACAGGCGTATGCCGTCGATGATGGATGCGTGGTTCAACTCGTCGCTAATGATGGCGTCCTGATCGCCGAGTAACGGCTCAAAAAGGCCTCCGTTAGCGTCGAATGCCGCTGCGTATAAGATGCAGTCTTCCATGCCGAGGAACTCGGACAGTCTGGCTTCAAGGGTTTTGTGTATATCCTGCGTACCGCAGATAAAGCGCACCGACGACAAGCCGTATCCGTGCGTGCGGATGGCGTCTATGGCAGCCTCGATCACTTCGGGGTGGCTGCTCAGACCGAGATAGTTGTTGGCGCAAAAGTTGAGCACCGATGGATTGGCCGTCGTGTCGATTACCGGCCCCTGGGGGGTGGTGATGATGCGTTCTTGCTTGAACAGGCCGGCGGCGCGGATTTCGTCGAGTTCTGTGGTAAGTTGTTGGCGGACGTCTCCGAACATAAAGCGTTGCGTTTCTTTGTATCAGGACAAAGTGAAAAGTGCAGATGCGACTATGAAGTCTCTGACTGATTTTTTGAAAAAAAATTGCGGTCGGGAGCAGACTTGCTCCCGACCGCAGCAAAGATAAGCCGAGTTTCGGCAATGTATCAAAAAACGCTGCGCTGAGACTTATTTTTCCATCACACGCACGGCAATACGGCGGTTTTGGGCGCGGCCTTCTTCCGTGTCGTTGGAAGCGACGGGGTGCTGCGAACCGTAGCCTTCGGCGCTCAGGCGACCTTTTTCGACGCCCATGGACTCAAGGGCGGCCACAGTGGCGTTGGCGCGATCTTGCGAGAGCTTCATGTTGAGATCTTCGTTGCCGGTATTGTCGGTATATCCGCCTACTTTGAGTTTTACCTTGGGGAACGCCTTGAGGATCTGATAGATGTTGTTGAGTTGATCTTGCGATTTGTCCATATCGATTTCGGCGCTGCCTGTGCGGAAAGTGAGGCGGTCGAAGTTGAACCACGTAGTTTTGTCCACGGGCTTGTCGCTTTGGATGAATTCGATCAGCGCGTTTTCGATACCGCCTTTTACGCCGCGCAGTTCGAAGCCGGTAGCCAGCTTGGTCATGTAATCGGCGGCGCTTTGAGCGGCGTTGTTTACGGCATCCTGAGTTTTTTCAACGATTGCCGGCGTTTCCATCTTTGCTTCTGTCGGACGGTTGCAGTAGTTCATGTAGTAGATGACCGCGGCGCCGAGGGCGAGGAGGGCGAGCAAGGGCCAGAGCCAGGAGCGACCTTCAGTCGCTTTGGGCGCATCGATAGTGGGCAGGCTAAGACCCAATGCAGAGCCAATACCTGCGGGCAATGCGGAGAAGATTTGGTTTTTCTGGCCGAGCAACAAATTGGCCAGGCCTGCGGCGTTGAGTCCTTCCGTTTGAATTTTTTTGCTCAAAAAGCCCATGATGGCTGGACCAACAAGACCCATCAGGGAGGTGACGCTATTCTCGCGGGCTCCGGAGAAATTGGCTACGGCGCCGGCCAGACCTTTCACTTTGGAACCAAAGAGCGCGCCGAGCAGTTGGCCGGAGGCGTCCTTGGGATCGTTGTGAGCGAGGTTGCCGCCGCCGATCAGTCCGGAGAGGTTGTCGAGAACGGAGGGGTTGAAATTGGAGATGGCGTTGAAGACGCTCTGGAAGCCGCTCTTGTCGGAGGCTTTACCGACCAATCCGCCCAGAATTGAAGGAATCAGGGCCTGAATGGCCTTATTGATGACATTTTCGTTTTCGCCAAGGGTCTCGGAGGCTTTGTTGATGAGTTGTTGCGTGATGAGTGGTTTAATGACGTCGAGTAAATTGCTCATGGTTTAGATGCGTTTGTGTTTAGTTATGAATTACCACTTAAGAACGAAAAATTACTCTGCACGTCACACGTTTGACATTAATTTTTTGATAAGTTATTGAGTTTACACCTTTTTTGGCAAAAAATGGGCGGAAGCGCCTCTGCTTCCTTTTTCGAAAAAAAAGGTGTGAACAAGGGGAGGAGGGCGCGCAGCATGGCTTTGTGTTTCTTGCTGATGCATTGTTGTGATGCATCTGGGCGCCCGGGGCGCCTCAGTATCGCCGTTGCTCGCTTTGCATTCAGATTTCGAATGTCCGAATTGGGACATTTAGATTTATTTTTGTGTACGAAACATCCAAAATATATTTTGCGATCGTAATTTTGTATAACTTTGTTGCTTCATCATCAAAATATCTCTGCTTTTTGCTGCTTTGACGCCAAACAGCGTTGTTCTAAAGCGCGTGTTCGCAGGCTGATTTTTTTTAAAAATGCCATTTTATGAATATTGTTATCATCGGTAACGGTATTGCCGGTACCAATGCCGCCCGTCACATCCGCAAGCGAAACAGCGATTGTCGGATTGTCATAATCTCGGAGGAGAGTTTGCAGCCTTTTTCTCGTACGGCGCTGATGTATATATACATGGGACACCTGCGCCTCAGGGACACCTATCTGTATGAGGACTGGTTTTGGGACAAAAATCGCATTGAGCGGGTTTTGGGGCGGGTGACCGGCGTCGATACCGCTCTCAAAATGATACATTTATCTGACGGCAGTGAAATGACCTACGACCGCCTGATCATCGCTACCGGCTCAAAGTCCAACAAATTCGGTTGGCCGGGGCAGGACTTGCAGGGCGTGCGGGGCTTGTATCATTTGCAGGATTTGGAGGCGATGGAGGCGTGCAGCAAAGGGCTGCAACGCGCCGTGGTGGTGGGCGGCGGGCTAATCGGTATCGAAATGGTTGAGATGTTCCTCTCTCGTGGAATTCCGGTGACTTTTCTGGTTCGCGAACGGAGCTTTTGGAATTTTGTGTTGCCGCCGGAGGAGAGCCAAATGATCAATCGCCATATCCGCGAACACGGAGTAGATCTGCGCCTTGGCGTCGAGTTGCAGGAGATTATAGACGACGGGTATGGACGCGCGCGCGCGGTCAGGACCAAAACGGGCGAGGAAATCCCCTGCGGTTTTGTCGGCTTGACGGTTGGGGTCAGCCCCAATGTTGATTTTCTGCGCGGCAGCGGTATCGCGCTAAATCGCGGGGTGTTGGCCGACGAATATTTGCAGACCTCGGCGCCGGATGTGTACGCCATAGGCGACTGCGCCGAACTGCGCAACCCGCCGCCCGGGCGGCGACCCATCGAGGCGATTTGGTACGCCGGGCGCATGATGGGGCAGACTGTTGCAGCGACTATTTGTGGCCAGCCGGAGCGCTATGCGCCCCGCTTGTGGTTCAATTCGGCCAAGTTTTTTGATATTGAGTACCAAATATACGGCGACGTGCCGGCCTTGGCGCCCGAGGGGGTAGCGTCTTTGTACTGGGAACATCCGCAGGGCAAAAAGGCGGTCAGGATCAATTATCGAAAGGAAGATGGCGCGGTGTTGGGATTCCACTTGATGGGCGTTCGTTACCGCCATGAGGTGTGCGAGCGCTGGATTCTGACCCGGACGCCAATCCGGGAGGTGCTCGAGAATCTGGCCTTGGCTAATTTTGATCCTGAATTTTATCGCGCGTACGAGCCGGAGATCATCTCGCTATACAATACCCAAACCGGCGCCGCGTTGCGTCCCCGTTCCTCCCGCTCGCTGGGCAAAGTACTGTCATTTTTAAAATCGGCCCATTGAAGCGGGTGCATTTTTTTCAAAAAAAAACGATATAAGATGAATCAACAAAGCACGCCGAGCCTATCGCTCGCCAATCCGCACCCTGCGGGCCTTCACGCTTCGCAAAAAGCAGCCTTGGCTTTGGCTGGATTGGGGCTCCTTGGTTTTTTGATTGCTTGGGTTTCCGGCGAGAGTTGGTCGCCGGCCATTTCGTTGGCTGCGGCTGTCGCATCCGTCGGGGTAGGCGCCGTTTGGTATGCGCGCGCTACTTACGCCCGTCAACCTGAAGGGATCAAAAACAATGGCGTTATGTTTGGCAGCCTGAGCAATCGGGGCGTTGCCGCTTGGGTGCTGGGGGTGTTTGTGACGGGCTTCTATGTGTGTCTGTACTGGTTTCCGGGAGCATTGAAAGGACTGATTGATCTGTTTGATCCTTTGAGCTGGGCGCTCCGGGGGCGCAAAGCGGATCAGTGGTTTGTTTACGGCTCTTTTTACACGATGGCTGTGACGTTTATGGGCGTAAAGTTCATGTACAAGTACCGCCACAGCCGCTATCAATTGATCCGCACGGCATCGGTTATGTTTTTTCAATTGATTTTTGCGTATCTGATACCGGCATTTATGTTGCTGATGAATCAACCGGAGTTTTACTTCAGTTATTTTTGGCCCTTGAAATACGATTACTTGTTTCCGGGCACGGTTAGTTATCTGATGAAGCAGCCCGGCGGGCTTGGCGTGTTTTTGGTGTTTTGGGGCGCGATGATGAGCGTGGTTGCCGTGCCGACGCTGACGTATTTTTTTGGCAAAAGATGGTATTGCTCCTGGGTATGCGGTTGCGGCGCGTTGGCCGAAACGGCGGGCGATCCGTTTCGGGCATTGTCGGACAAATCTTTGCGCGCCTGGCGTATAGAGCGTTGGCTGATACATAGCGTGCTGATATTTGTCGTGCTGACTACGTTGCTCCTTTGGCTCAATTCGTGGCAGAAAGGCGGGTTGTTGGGCGGCTGGTCGCAGGGCTTTTCGAAGACTTACGGATTTTTGATCGGGGCTACGTTTTCGGGCGTAGTCGGCACGGGGTTTTACCCGATCCTGGGCAACCGTGTATGGTGTCGCTTTGGATGCCCGCAAGCCGCTATTCTGGGGATATTCCAACGTTATTTTTCGCGCTTTCGGATTACGACCAACGGCGGTCAGTGTATCAGTTGCGGCAACTGCTCGACCTATTGCGAAATGGGCATCGACGTGAAGTCTTACGCCCAACGCGGACAGGATGTTGTGCGGGCGAGTTGCGTAGGTTGCGGTATTTGTTCGGCCGTGTGTCCGCGCGGCGTGCTTCGCCTGGAGAATGCGGCGTCCGACGTTGCCCAGCGCGCCGTCGAATTGCGCGCCCTACACATCTCGGAGCAGGGTGTGCGTCTGGAGTGAGGGTGTTGTGTCGGCTGACGCCCCCTCTAAATGGGCCTATGCAGTCGGCAGGCGTTCCCGATAGCGCGGCAAATTGACCAAAGCGTGCCCCGTATCCATGTCTGGACGTATTTTCCGCACTTGTCTCTATCTTTGTTCCATGAAACGCATCGGCCTGATCTCCGATACCCATTCGCACTTAGACGAACGTCTGTGGGGCTATCTTGATTGCTGCGACGAGGTGTGGCACGCGGGCGACTTTGGCAGCATGGCCGTGGCTGCCGCGCTCCGGGCTTTCAGGCCCTTGCGCGGTGTGTATGGCAATATCGACGGCCGGGATATCCGCGCGGATTTTCCTTTGGATTTGCGCTTTGAGTGTGAGGGCGTTCCGGTCTGGATGACCCACATCGGAGGGTACCCGGGGCGTTATGCGCCCCGCCTCAAACCGCTCTTGCGGGAGGATCCGCCGAGGGGCGGGCTGTTTGTGGCCGGGCATTCGCATATCCTAAAGGTGGCGCCCGACCGCGAAGGCGGCTTTCTGCACCTCAATCCGGGGGCTTGCGGTCTGGAGGGCTGGCACAAGGTTAAGACCATTTTACGGTTTACGTTGTCGGCGGGCGCCATTTCGGATTTGGAGGTCGTCGAGTGGCCTAAGTTTTGAAGCGTTGTCCCCGCTCTGTTTCTACGCGCCAGATCGCATTTTTGGGTAAAAAAGGACACGAGCGAGACCCGCTCCATGCCCCCTGACCCGTTTTGGTATTCTCAGAGGTTTGCAGCGCCTTATCCGGCGAGGACGATGCGCATGACGACTGACCGGGCGCCATCTTTGATCCTCAAGAAGTAAATTCCGGCCCCGCATTTGGGCATTTCCAAACGCCAGAGATCGGGCGCCGTTTGTTTTTTCTCCAAAAAAACAGCGCGCCCCGTCGCATCGTAGGCGGCGATGAGAACGTCCGCGGCGGTGGGCGACCGCAGCCAGAAGGCCCCGGTCGAGGGATTGGGGAACAGGGCAAAGGGCGCGGGTGCGGGGTGTCGGGCGTTGACGCTTCCGGAATCCAGATGGACGCAGTAATCGATGGCTTGTCCGAATGAAAAAGTTTCGCAGGCGCCCGGCGGCTGTGCGAACGCCATTTGAGATTTCATGACGACGCGCATTCGCGTCAACCCTTCTATGCCCGATTCTGGCGTGTAGATCCATCCTTCAGCCGTCTCGTCGAGCGCAAACCCGGGGTCGAAGGCCAGTTCGTCGTCGGTGAATTCGCCGTTGCCGTCGTAGTCCACATACAGCCGGAAGAACTGATTGGTCGGGGCGCCAATGAAGTCCGGTACAATCTGTACGGGGATAGCTTCGAGCGGCGCCAGAAGGGGCGCGTCCGTCGCCAGGCTGGCAAAGTTCAGGTACCCGGCGCTGTTGTTGTTGGGTTGGTGCGTCCAGTCTCCGATCTTGATCTGACGTATCCATTGGTGCGCAGCCGAGTTGGCGCCGGCAGCGCAGTAATTCTGCTCTGTGCAGGGGCCGCAACTTTGGGTGGCTGCCGTCAGGATATCCGACCAATCGCTGAGCGCGCTATCGGGGCAGGCCGAACGGACCTGAACTTCGTACAGCGCGCAGGGTTCGAGATCTGTCAGCGTCCACATGGGCGTGGGGCTTTGGGCGTGGAGCCAGTCGCCGTTTTTGATCCGGAAGCGTATGTCGTAATGCGTGGCAAAGTCTGGGCCTTCCCACTTCAGCGATAGGTATTTGGAGCCGCTTTGGGTGATCATCAGGGCTTGGGGTGGCGTACAGCACCCGCCGCTGGTCACGGCGAGCGGCGCCGACCAGGCGCTGGCAGGTAAGTCTGCGCACAGATTCCGAAAGCTCAGTTCATAAGTTGCGCAGGGGAGTAATCCGCCCATTGAGAACGGGGAGGCGTCCAGAGGCGTGACGGTCCACGCTGTATCGCCTGCCAGACGAAAGCGCAAGAGAGCGGCTGCAGGGTAAGCGTTGATCCACGAAATGCGCAGGCTCTGATATGCTGATCCCACAGCCGAAGTCCACACAGGGGGTAAGCATACCCCGCATTCGTCCTGCGCCTGAAGCAGCATGCGGCTCAGATCAAGCGCTCCGCCGGTAAGGGTGATACCATCCAAATCGGCTACGGGTCTGGCGGCCTGGAGCAGCGTTTGTCGGACCCACAATGCCGCCGCCGCGGGGTCTGAGAGGGCGAGTTGTGCCAGATCGGGGCATGGAGATGCATAGCGGAGGGAAACGGCGCCGGCTACCAAAGGAGCGGCAAAAGACGTGCCGGACACTGTGGCATAGTTGCCGGGGGCCGCTGTGCTGAGCGCCTCGTGCCCATAGGCGCCGATGTCCACATTTTTTGCTCCCCAGGCTGCATTGGGCGCGCGCTGGTTGTAGCGATCGAGGTTGGTCACGCTGAGCAGATAGTCGCTGGGGCAGGCGGTGGGCAGGTCGCCGAGCGCGTCCACGTCGATGGGCAGGTTGGCCGTAGCAGCTACGCTCAGGATGCCGATAGCGCCAAGCGAATCGTAAGCGGCGCACCACAATGGCGCGTTGACGGGCTGGCCGAAGTTGACCCCCCAGGAGCAGTTGATCGTAACGACGAAAGCGCCGGAGGCGCCGCCGGTTTCGTTGTAGCGCTTGCGGGCTTGATAGACGTAGTCAAAGGATTGCAACACGGCCGAGAGCGTGCCGCTGCTTGCCACAAACATGATTTTGACTTGCCAGTTGACGCCGCTGCCGCCGGTCAGGTTGTTGCCCGCGGCGCCGAGCATGCCGCACACGCCTGTACCGTGCTCTTGCGCGGCGCCGCCGATTTGGTCGTTTTGCGAAAATACGTTCCAGCCTCGGTGGTCGTCGGTGTAGCCGTTGTCGTCATTGTCGATGCCGTCGCCGGGTATGTCGGCCCAATTGCGCCACAGGTTTGCTTGCAAATCCGCATGCGCATAAGCAATCCCGCGATCTATAACTGCTGCGACTATGGTATCGCCTTCGGCGCTGAGCCCGCCGGTGGCGATCGACCAGGCTTCGGGCGCGTTGATGTCGGCTTCGGGCATGGAAGTGTTGTGCAAGTGCCACTGTTGGGCGAACAACGGATCGTTGGGCGTAAGGGTATCGGGGGGGTAGGGCAGACCTCGATGCGTCAATTGCATGTCAAACTGCGCCGCGAGCGCCATGGGGTGTTCGGCCAGGATCTGTAGATTTTCCCAGTAGTTATCGTCGCGTCCGGTTTGACCGAAATCAAAAGCCCAGACGCGCATGAATTTTGCCGCCTCCCATACCTTGACCGCTCGCCCCGGAAATAGTTGCGCCGCCATAGACGAGGCATCAGCCTCTGGTCGCAAAATAACGAGCGCTCTGTTCGGGATGAAAACGCCGGCATCTTGTGCGCCGGCGCCTTGCGCAACGCTCAAAAGGCAGGCGAAAATGGCCAGGCGCATTTGCGCGCATGTGATAAAAAGTCTGCGTTGCATACTTTTCGGTTCAGAAAAAGTTGGACGGGTCAGTCGCCGCTTACGTCTTCGTTTGGTTTTGGGGTTGCAGATGTTTTCGGGCATCACACAAATGACGTGATAAACGCCAATTTGCCCGTATGGTTAATGCCGCCCCCTTTTTTTACTATAAAAAATGCTCAAATGTCAAAAATGGGCATTACTCTCCTTTGCCAGACAGCGTTCTCCGCTATCCGACACGCGCCGTAAGCGCCTTGGGAGTAGAAAAAGGGTAGAGGCGCGGCGATATAAAACTTTTTGTTTTCAAAAAAAACGTACCTTTGCGCCGGATAATCTAAGTCCTACGAATCGAGATCAGTTAAATCGCCATGGCAAAATCAAAAAAAGATACCAGCGTGCCGCCCGCCGTATCTCAAAGCGGAGAGGAGAGCGTCGTCACGCTTTCGGGCATGTACCAGAACTACTTCTTAGACTACGCATCCTATGTGATTCTGGAGCGCGCCGTGCCTGCGCTGGAGGATGGTCTGAAGCCGGTGCAGCGCCGCATCTTGCACGCCATGTATGAGCAACACGACGGGCGCTATCACAAGGTGGCCAACCTCATCGGACAGACTATGCAATACCACCCGCACGGCGATGCGGCCATTGGCGACGCTTTGGTCAATTTGGGTCAGCGCGATTTGCTGATCGACTGCCAAGGCAACTGGGGCGATTACCGCACGGGCGACTCAGCCGCTGCGCCGCGCTACATCGAGGCCCGCCTCACAAAATTCGCTTTGGATGTGGCGTTCAATCCTGACACTACCGTTTGGCAACTCAGTTACGATGGGCGCAAGCGCGAACCCGTAAACTTGCCGATGAAATTCCCTCTGGTACTTGCTCAAGGGGTCGAGGGTATAGCCGTAGGGCTTAGCACCAAAATATTGCCGCACAATTTCGTCGAACTGATCAAGGCCTCGGTTGCCGCGCTCAAAGGCCGCAGGGTAGAGATTTACCCCGATTTCCCGACCGGCGGCATGATCGACGTGAGCGGCTATAACGCCGGCGAACGCGGCGGTAAGGTGCGGATCAGGGCCAAAATCCGCGAGGAAGACAAAAAGACCCTCCGCATCACCGAATTGCCCTATGGCGTGACCGTGGGCGACCTGATTGAGTCTATCCTGAAAGCCAATGAAAAAGGACAGATCAAAATCAAAAAAGTCACGGATAAAACCGCCGCCGAGGTAGATATAGAGATCGAGTTGCAACCCGGTATCAGTCCCGACGTGACGATCGACGCCCTGTATGCTTTCACCAATTGCGAAGTGAGCGTCAGTCCCAACTGCTGCGTGATCGTGGATAATAAGCCCATTTTTACCAATGTGGCGGAATTGTTGCGCATCAGCGCCGAACGCACCAAAGACCTGCTCAGGCAGGAGTTGGAAATCCTGCGCGGCGATTTGGAGGAAAAACTGCACTTCGCCTCCCTCGAAAAGATTTTTATCGAAAAACGAATATACCGCGACATCGAAGAGTGCGAGACCTGGGAGGCGGTGCTGAGCGCCATCGAAAGCGGACTGCGCCGCTATGTAGCCACGCCGTCAGATCCGGCAGCAGGCTCAGACGGCCGCATACAACTGCTGCGCGACCTGACGCAGGAGGACCTGATCCGGCTCACGGAGATCAAAATCAAGCGCATCTCTAAGTTCAATACATTCAAGGCCGAAGAGGAGATCGCCAAACTGCGCGACGAATTGGCGCAAACGCTGCACCATTTGGCGCACCTGACCGACTATGCAATCGCCTACTTTGAGCGCCTGCTCGACAAGTACGGCAAAGGCCGCGAAAGACGCACTGAAATACAAACTTTCGACGAAATCCGCGCCGCCGAAGTGGTAGCCAACAACGCCAAGCTATACGTCAACCGCGCGGAGGGCTTTATCGGCACGGGTCTGAAGAAGGATGAGTTCGTACAGGAATGCTCCGATATCGACGATGTGATTGTGTTTCGTCGCGACGGGGCCATGAAAGTCGTGCGCATCGGCGAAAAGATATTTGTCGGAAAGGACATCGTGCACGTAGCCGTCTGGAAAAAAAACGACGAACGCACCACCTACAATCTGGCATATTGGGATGCCAAAGGCGCGCGCGCATACGTCAAGCGCTTCAACGTAACGGCCATCACCCGCGACAAGGATTATCCCGTTGGCGGAAGCGCCAAAGGCTCCAGGATTCTGTACCTGACCGCCAACCCGAACGGCGAAAGCGAGGTGGTAACGGTAACGCTCAGCCAGAGTTGTACCGCCAAGGTCAAGGTGTTTGATTACGATTTTGCCGAGCTGGCCATCAAAGGACGCGACGCACAAGGCAATATACTAACCAAATATCCGGTAAAGCAGATTCGCCAAAAGGAAGTGGGCAAAAGCACCATCGGAGCGCAGCGCATCTGGTACGACGAGGTAACCGGACGCCTGAATATCCAGGAACGCGGGCGCCTGTTGGGCGAATTCGATACCGGTCAGCACATCCTGATCCTTTACAACGACGGCTCCTACGAATTGACCGATACCGATCTCTTGCAGCGTTTGGAGACCAAGGATATCATACATATTGGCAAGTACGATCCCCAAACGCCAGTCAATGCGGTCTATTTCGACGGTAACAAGGGTTGGACGATGGTCAAACGCTTCCGCATCGAAACCGGAAAACTACGCGAGCGCTTCAGTTTTCTGACCGATCATCCTAAGACGAAACTTCTGTTTGCCTCTATGGACCCCAATCCGCGCATACAATACACCATCAAGCTCAAAGGCAAGTCGCTTCCGGGCGAAGTGAGCCTGGGCGAATTCATGGATGTCAAAGGTTGGAAAGCCGCAGGCAATAAGCTGTGCGATCAGATGCTCAGCGCCGTCAAGCAGGTCGAGTCGCCCCCGGCGTCCGCGCCTCAGTCCCCTGCGCCCGACTCTCCCGCGCCTACTCAACAGGATTTGTTCAGCCAGTTGAAGGAGGAAACGCCCCCCATGTCGGATAAACAATCCTACAAGCCGGGAGATGTTATTGAGTTCTGATCCGTCGAACCCGGTTATCCCGCTTTTGACTACCGCATATTTGCCCCCGCTGTGGTATTGGCAAAGCGCGCGCGAAGCAGGGGCGGGCATGCTCGAAGCTTGCGAGCATTATCAAAAAGGCTCCTGGCGTAACCGCTGCCGCATTGCCGGCCCCAATGGCCCTGAGGAACTGAGCATCCCCCTGCTCAGCGGCAAGCATCAGCGTCTGCCCATACGCGAAGTGCGCATCGCCTACGACGAGCCCTGGCAGCGCACCCATTGGCGGGCCCTGGCTACAGCCTACGGTAGCGCCCCGCTCTACGAATACTATGCGCCGACGCTTCGCCCTTTTTTTGAAAAAAAATGGACCTTTCTGTTCGATTATAACCTTGCTCTGATGGAATGCCTGATCGCTTTGACGCGCGCCGGTATTCGCATTGCGCTGACCCGGGATTACGCGCCGTTTCCGGACGGGCGCTATTTAGACTTGCGCGATCGCTCAAAGGTCAGCGCCGCACCCCATTGGGAGCCGAAACCCTACCCGCAGGTTTTTGAGGACCGATATGGATTTGTAGCCCGCCTTTCGGTGATAGATGCGCTTTTTTGCGGCGCGCTCTAAATAAAAGCCTGTATCTTCACCCCGTGAAACGCATTTTGGCCATATTGCTCGCGTTGCGGATACCTAACCTTGCGCTGATGTACCTGACCTTGGCGTTGCCATATTGGTGCGTGCTGAGGCCGGCCTTGTTGCAGGCAGGTACAATCCCAGCGCTTGACGAGCGCCTTTTTCACCTGATTGCGGCGACCTCGCTGCTGGCTGCCCTGAGCGGCTATATCATCAACGACTACTACGACGTGCGTATGGATATGATCAACAAACCGCTGCGCGTGGTCGTTGGCAGGATTCTACCGCCGGCTGTCGTTTTGGCGACTTACCTGATCTGCGTGAGCGGCGTTTTTGCGCTGAGCGTTTACCTGTCGCAGGCGATCAGTCAGCCCTACATTTATTGGCCGCTGTGGATTTTTCCCGGCGTCACGCTACTGCTGTTTTTATACGCATGGCGCTTGAAATGTACGCCATTGACCGGCAATTTGCTTGTTTCTGTCTTGTGCGCCATTGTTCCTGTCACTTTGCTTTTCCCCGAAGAACGGGCCATCTGGTTGGCCTATTACTATGCGCCGACCAAAATCCATCAGGCTGTGGGCTTGGTCTGGCTCTACGCGCTATTCGCCTTTTCGTCAAACTTTTTGCGCGAGCAGATCAAAGATCTGGAGGACTTTGAGGGAGACTCGGCTTGCCAGTGCCTGACGCTGCCCGTCATGCGCGGCCCAGCTTACGCGCGCAAGCCCGCTATCCTGACCGCTCTGGCGCTTTCGGGACTTACTTTTCTTTTGGTTTATTTCTGGTTTCACACCCATGCGCCGTTTTGGCAAGTTACAGCCGGTTTGTTTGCGCTCTTTGGCACTTCTGTTGCCGTTGTTTTTCGTCTGGTGTGGGCCAAGCGAAAAGCGCATTTTTCACAAGCCTCGGCTTTGGTAAAGTTGGTCATGTTTGCGGGCGTCTTTCTATTGTTGCGATATTAATCTCGTTTTTCGAAACAAATATGCGATTCAACCGACCTTTGATTCTGGCCTCAAAAAGCCCCCGCCGCGCGCAGTTGTTGTACGAAGCGGGTTTCGAGTTTGACGTCGTAGGCCTTGACGTGTCGGAGGACTTTCCGGCGGATATGCCCGCCGAAGAGGTGGCCGGGTACTTGGCTTGCCGAAAAGCCCTTGGCGGCAGCCACCTCGTCAAAGACCGGGAGGTGCTGATTGCCGCAGACTCGACCGTCGTACTCGACGGCGTCATTTACAACAAGCCGGAGGATTATGCCGACGCCAGGCGCATGCTTCGGGCGCTGTCCGGCCGACGCCATAGGGTGGTGACAGGGGTTTGCATTTACGCGGCCGAACAACAGACGTCTTTTTCAGGCAAATCTGACGTGTGGTTCGACGAAATTACCGACGCCGAAATCGAATACTACATCGAAGCCTGCCAGCCCTATGACAAAGCGGGCGCCTACGGCGTGCAAGAGTGGATCGGACTGTGCAAAATCACGCGTATCGAGGGTACCTACGCCAACGTAATGGGGCTTCCGGTAGATATGGTGTATGCCGCGCTGAAAAAATTTAGTCCAACATAAGTTAAATTGACTCCGGCCGCCGGGCTTTTTCGACGGAGTACCGGCGCAAAGAGGCAATCAAATCCAAAGAGATACCTATCAACCATGCAAAGGCGAAAATTCATAAAGGACTTCCTGGCCAAACTGCCCTTTTTGTTAGCGACGCCGAAACTGCTGACGTCCTGCAACAGGGGCGACGTCGATATACAACCCAACGGAAAGACGGCAATCGTTGTCGGCGCGGGGATTTCGGGGCTTGCAGCCGCAAAACAATTGAAGCAGAGAGGATTTGCGGTCGTAGTTTTAGAAGCGCAGGAGAGGGTAGGCGGACGACTGCGAACAGATCGAAGTCTGGGTGTAGCCTTCGATGAAGGCGCCAGTTGGATACATGGACCCAAGGGCAATCCAATCACCAATCTGGCCGCTCAGTCCGGCGCAAATACTTTCCTGACCGACGACAATCAGGTTGTCGTTTACGACGTCAATGGCGCGCCTTATGCCGACAGCGCGCTGACGAGCGCCGAAAGTCAGTTTGACAATGCCGTACGCGCCGTTCAAAACTCAGGCGCCCTGACCCAAAGTTTTGAAACTGTATTCAACGCCCTCTATCCGGGCAAATCTGCCGATAGGCTTTGGAAATACATGCTTTCCGCCTACTTAGAATTCGACACAGGGGCCGATATTTCCGAACTCTCATCAAAATATTTTGACGACGACGAAACGTTCAGGGGCGATGACGTGATCATCACAAACGGCTACGATAAAATAACCGACTATTTGGCCCAGGGACTTGACGTCCGTTTGAACGCAAGCGTGTCTGCGATTGATTATACAGCGCCCCGGGTAGAAGTCGCTACAAACGCAGGTGTCTTCACAGGAGATTATGTCGTCGTTTCCGTTCCGCTGGGTGTGCTGAAAAAAAACGCCATAAGTTTTACGCCATCCCTTCCAACCGACAAAACAAACGCTATCGCAAAAATCAATACCGGAAACGTCAATAAATTTCTCTTGGTCTGGAACGCGCCATTTTGGGACGTCAACATGCAATACATCGGATATACTCCCGAAGTGAAAGGCAAGTTCAACTACTTTTTGAATCTAAGGAAATTTACCTCCGCAAATGCGTTGATGACATTTGCCCTTGGCAACTACGCAACGGTAAGCGAAAGCATGTCCAACAGCGAAATGATCTATGAAATCATGCAGCATTTAAGAGCCATTTACGGCGGCAGTATTCCAGACCCTATCCATTTTCTCAGAACAAAATGGGGACAAAATGTCAATGCTTTTGGCGCTTACTCATACGCCACAAACGGGGCCGCAACAGCCGAATTTGATACGCTTGCAAAAGAAGTGAGCCACAAAATATTTTTTGCAGGAGAACATACGCACAGGGCGTATCGCGGGACGGTGCATGGCGCTTACTTAAGCGGTTTGAGGGAAGCTCAAAAAATCATCGATCTGCAATAAACCCAAGGCGAACGAAACAAACGGCGGCATATGTCAGACAGGGAGCGATGCGGCGCCATTGCGAATAACTCCGCGTTGTTGTACGAAGCGTCGGATCGTCGAAGCGTCGTATTGAGGTAGGATTTTGCCTTTGTCGCCGGCCCGTACCCTCGATTAAGAGACCGCATGCGCAAAGATCATTCGACT
>JBKBLI010000067.1:0-4002 GCA_046296435.1 Saprospiraceae bacterium
AAGGGCTTCGTTTCGCCCGATCAGGAACTCGCCATTGAATACCAGATGCCTGAAAAAGTTATCTACGGCTTTGTTCCCTTGCCGCGCTGTCGGATCTTCGAAAAAGCCGCCGGCGTTCTGCGTCTGAAGGCGGGGATCGTCGAAATAAATGTTGCGACGGAGCAAGCGGTGGGCGATCACGCCAAAGCGAAAAGGAAGATACTTGAGTCGTTTGCTTATGCCGATCTGCAGATCGACCGGCAGGGACTCGCGCGTCTGATCGAAGGCGTTGAATTGCGCGCCGACGTTGCGCAGCACGGCGCCGACGGTCAGGCGACGGGCGGTGTCGGCGTATATCAAGCCGGCGTCGGCAGCGATGGCCGAGGCGCTCCAGGCGTCCAGCGTGGAAGTTCCGAGTCGCATGTTCAGCCCGACGCTCAGGCGCTCGTTTAGGGGGCGGGAAGCGCCGAGCACGAGGCTGGTTTCGCGCGCTTTGACGTCTCCGGACTGGTTGCCGAACTCGTCGGCATAGGGTATTTCGCCGTAATTCAGATACTGAATGCCGCTGTGTACCGAAAATCCCAGACGGGGCAAGTGTTGCGCATAGGCGGCATACCCGTGATGGATGTCGCTGAGAAAAAAGTTGTGCTGAAAGCTCAGCGCGCCGCTCATCGAGGGATTGAGAGATGCCGGGTTCTGGGCCGCAAAGACCGGATCGTCGTCGCGCACAGCGATCTGAATGCCGCCCAGGGCCGTAATGCGCGATGCCGGCGACAGATTGAACGACTGAAAGACATGCTGCCCGCCGTTGACCTGCGCCCAAGGGCGCGGGAGCAGGGCAAAGAGCGCGAGGGCAAGGGCAAAGGGGCCGTGAATGCCAAATGGCAAGGTAAATCTCATTTCTTCTGTGCGGATGTGCGGGTGATACAAATGCCTGAGCGGCAGTCGGCTATGCGGAGCGTCTGCCCGGAACTGTCGTATTCGATCAATTCGCCCTCTTCTAAGGGGCCGTCTTCGCCCGGCCGATAGTGGCCCCGGGTTTTGATTCGACCATTGGGAAAGTATTCCTCGAAAGGGCCGTCCTCCTCATTGGCTACCATAGTCACCTTTTCGCGAAGCGCCCCGTTTGGATAATAGGCCCTGAACTCGCCTTGCATGCCCCCGTTTACGTAATTGACCTCGCTTTTGAGCGATCCGTCGGGATAATAGCGTTTGCAAACGCCCTGAAGCCTGCCGTCGGCGTAGTGGTTTTCGATTTCGATCTGACCGTTGGGATAGTAGAAGCGGTGCGCTCCGTGCTGCATCGAGTCGCGGTACCAGATCTCTTCTACGGTCAGCCCCTCGGGCGAAATGCGTTTGCACACCCGCTCCTTTTTCCCGCGCTTCGTCTCACAGCGCAAAATGTATCCCTCGCCAAGGTCTTCTTCTGTCGTATCGGGGCCCGCGCAGCCGGGCGCAAGCGCGCAAGCTGCGGCAAAGCATATCATCCATATCCAGTTATACGCAGACATTTGTAAGTACATGGTGGTCATAAGCGCTCGGCAAAGATCCGGTCTCCCCGTCTTTCATTCATCTCTTGACGCGAAGTCTCTGTGTCTGGATGCCTCATGCGACAAATTTCTGAACGCGCTTCATATTGGCTTTATTTTTTTATCGGACAAAACTGCGCACGGCGACGCCCGACTCCATAGCGAGGATTGCAAAGTATATACCCGGCGCCAAACGCGCTACCTCAATGCGCTCGGCGAAGGTCGCCCCGCTCGACAGTTGACGGGTTTCCAGGATCCGTCCTTGGGCATCGCTCAGGCGAAGCGTCGCGGATTGATTCGTCGCTAATTCAAAGCGCGCCCACACGGCCTCGGAAGCGGGGTTGGGCGATAGCTCAAAGCGGATCAGATCGGCCGGGCTACGCGTGCCGGGCATAATCCAGTTCAGTATTTCCGTTTGAAGTTCACATCCGACGTCGTCCGTTACTACGGCATAGAAAGCGCCTTCCCGGTCGGTAGTCCAGGTAGCCGTCGTCCCTGTGGAGTCGGCTGTCCATTGGTTCGATCCATTATCGAAATAGAACCACTGCACTGATGCGAAAGGACCTCCGCTGAGTCCAAAAGTGACCAACCCATTGGCGAAACCCAATATATCCGGCGTCGGAGCGGTGCGGCGCGGCACAAACAGGCTATCCGAAACACGGACGCAAGCACCCTTCGAATAGACCGCCTGGTAGTAACCCGGCATTGTTGCGTTCAGCGTCTCCTGGCCGCCGCCCGCCGCCAGCGGCAGCCCGTTCAGGCGCCAAGCGGTCTGAGCGCCTGCCGGCGCAGAACCGGTAAGCGTCAATACAACCGGCAGGCTGTCGCAGATGGCGCTTAGACTGCCAGCGTTGAACTGAACGCCGGGGCTTTCAAGCGTGTTTTCGAACAGAAACGGCGCTGTGATCTGGCAGCCGAGAGCATCGCTAACGGTAGCTACATAAGTTCCGGGCGCCAAACCCGATCGGATGGCTCCCTGCGCGCCGTCGCTCCAGTTTACGGCGTAGGGCGTTTGTCCGCCGGAGATTGCAAGCGCCACTGCGGCGCCCGAACCGACGCATGGATCGGCTTCTACCACAGAGGCCACCGCGAAACTTGCGCATTGATCCACCAGGCGCGACACCCGTCCCTGCCCGATGGATACGACGAATAGTTCGCCCGACGCATTTTCGACGATACTGACGTATTGATTGGATGCAAATTGTCCCAACGAAACGGCTGCAAACGAAGGCGTCGGCTCCAGCATCCAAAAGCGACCGCTGCAGTAATCCGCGAAAATATAGCGCCCATACAAAGCCGGATATTGGGAGCCTCGATAGACCGTCCCCCCGGTCACTGAGCAGCCCATGGACGGATTGGCATAAGTAAAGACCGGCGCGGTGAAGGCCGAGGCGGGCTGACACCCGGCCGTGTTGAACGGTAGGTTGCCCTCGTAACAGCGCCAGCCGTAGTTGCGGCCGCCCATGCCGGAGGGCTCGAAGTTGATTTCTTCACGGGCATTCTGACCCACATCACCCGCCCAAAAGTCGCCCGTCAGGCGATCGAACGAAAAGCGCCAGGGATTGCGCCATCCCAGAGACCAGATCTCCGGCAAGTAGTCCGAATCATTCGCAAAAGGATTGTCGGCGGGCACGACATAAGGCTGCCCCGGCGGCGCGTTGACGTCAATACGAAGTATTTTCCCCAGAAAAGAGTTTTTGCGCTGACCGTTATTTTGCGGGTCGCCGCCTGATCCGCCGTCGCCGGAAGCGATGTACAAGTAGCCGTCCGGGCCAAATCGGACACATCCTCCGTTGTGGTTGTTGAAAGGCTGCGCAAATTCCAACAGGATCAACTCGCTGTCGGCGTCGGCCAGATTCGGGTTGTTGGGATCCCTCGAAAAGCGTGAGATGCGCGTTGCGCCATCCGACTGACGCGTATAATTGACGTAAAAAAAACCATTTTGGGCATATTGCGGGTGAAAAGCCAACCCCAGCAATCCACGCTCGTTAGCTGCGGAGTTGACGCGACTGACGATATTGAGGAAAGCCGTGGGCAGGCGATTGCCCGCGCTATCTAAGATCCAAATCCTGCCGGCTTTTTCGACCACAAACAAGCGGCTGTCGCCTGCATGCGCCGCATCGACAGGCACAGTGAATCCAGAGGCAAAAGTTTGCAGCGCAATTTTGGGTTGGGATTGCGAAGCCGCAGCCAAAGCGGCCAAAACGAAGATGAAGCAAATTGGTAAGCGCATAGATGACAGATTTGATGGTTAAAATAGGCGTGGATAGCGCGTGGGCGAGGGCAAAGGGTGTGAAAGGGGCGCGACGACGATCTGGCTTTTGCAAATGACCGCTGTACCAACGGTAGTTGCGCGCTTCCAATTTCTTTTATACCGAAAGCAGCGCAAAGTTCGGTGTAGAAGAAAGATGTTTTACAAAAAGTTTTGTCGCATTTAGACAAAATGAACTTGCTTTGCATAAAAAACGTCCATGAGTAATAAAAACACATTTGG
>JBKBLI010000067.1:4102-18073 GCA_046296435.1 Saprospiraceae bacterium
CTGGTTGTTTTGTGGGGGCTGCCGATGCTGTATTTCGCCCAAATGCCCGATCGCATCCCCGTGCATTTCGACGGCGGAGGTAATCCCGATCGTTGGGGCAGTCGCAACGAGTTGTGGGTAATTCCGGCCATTGGACTCGGGATGTGCGCGCTCTTTTCGGCGATGAGTCGCTATCCGCATCACTTTAGTTACCTCGTCAAAATCACTGAGGAGAACGCCGCATACCAGTATCGCCTGAGTGTGCGCATGTTGCGGTTTGTTAAGATCAGTGTCCTGTTGATTATGGTTTATGCCAGTTGGTCCATCATACAGGCCACTATGGCCGACAATGCCAAGCTACCCGGATTTTTCATGCCGATAGTGGTAGTAGTGTCGTCTGCTCCGATGCTTTGGTATTTCTGGCGATCAGGTCGAAAGGCTGCGCCTTGAAACTGCGCCTGTAGCTTGTGCGGTCGCCTGCGGCCGGCGTCGTCGCCCAAAAGTGTGTGCGCGGGATAATCATGCGGGCAGTTCCGCGCCCAAGGCATCAGGCCCCGGCGGTTTAAGTTGCGTTTTCAGGAGCCCGACTCGGTCGTCGCCTCCAGGGCTGGAACTGCCTGGCTATCTTTAGCATGCTCTTCGGCGCTTTTCCATAGGCGTTTATAGAAGTAGTATGTCTCGATTTGCGAGCGCATAGGGATATCAGACTGGGTTCGGCGGTACTCGTTTCGCGCCTCGGCCTCCACAATGCGCGCTTTGACGTTGTCGTTGAGCTGGAACTCAATCGCCTGCATGATCTCCTGTTTCAGGTCGGGGTCATATACCGGAAATGCGGTTTCGATCCGGTAGCTGAGGTTGCGCGTCATCCAGTCGGCGCTGGAGAGGTAGATTTTTTCGGCTCCGCCATGGTGAAAGACAAAGACCCGGGCGTGTTCGAGGAAGCGATCCACGATGCTAATGATTTCTATGTTTTCGCTTATGTCCGGAATGCCGGGCGCCAGACAACAAATTCCGCGCACGATCAATTTGATTTTTACCCCCGCCTGCGAAGCGACGTAGAGTCTGGCGATGATGTCCCGATCTTCGAGGCTATTCATTTTGAGGATCATCGAAGCTGATTTGCCCGAACGGGCAGCCTCAATTTCGGCGTCGATCAGCGCAAAGAGGCCTTCGC
The DNA here is from genome assembly GCA_046296435.1 of Saprospiraceae bacterium. Classification (GTDB taxonomy): domain Bacteria; phylum Bacteroidota; class Bacteroidia; order Chitinophagales; family Saprospiraceae; genus M3007. The sequence continues at coordinate 5,256 of JBKBLI010000067.1, forward strand.
GCAAGTTGAATTTGCCCACCAGGAGGTGTTTGAAAGGGCTGCGCGGAGGCTTGGCATTTTCGAGGAAAGTAAAAACGGTGCTCACTTCGGCGCATAGGTCTTGATTGGCGGTAAAGAGGCCGAGGTCGCCATATATTTTGGCTGTTTCTTCGTGAAAGTTGCCCGTAGCCAAATAGGCGTATAGGCGTGCGCTTCGGCCTTCCATGCGGCGCGTCAAGGCCAGCTTGGCATGCACCTTGACGCCCGGAAAGGAGTAGTGTACCTTCACGCCCGCTTTTTCCATTTTTTCGCCCCACTCCAGATTGGCCGCTTCGTCGAATCGGGCCTTGATCTCCACAAATACAGACACCATTTTGCCGCGGTTGACGGCGTCCATCAGTATTTGCAGGATCCGGCTATTTTTTGCTACGCGGTATTGGACCACTTTGATGTGCGTCACCTTCGGATCGGCGGCCGCTTGTTCGAAAAAGCGTATAACCGGCTCATAAGACTGAAAGGGCACGTGTAAGAGTTGGTCTTTTTCGCGCAAATTCGCAAAAAAGTCTTTGGAATGGCTTAGCGTCGGATGCATCACGGGTGGCAGGGGCTTATATTTGAGGTGTGCCAGTCCGAAATCCGGAAATTTGAAAAAATCAAAATTGTTGTGATAACGGCCTTCCGGCAAAAAGTCGTTCTTGCCCAGGTCGAAGCATTCTTTCAAATAAGCCAGCATGGCGTCGGGCATCTCGCGGTCATAGACAAAGCGGCTGGCCGGCCCGACCTGGCGCTTTTGCAGGCTTTGTTTGATCTTCTCCACCAGATCGCCTTTGAACTCGTCGTCGATGTATAGTTCGGCGTCGCGCGTGAGTTTGATAGAGTAGGTATCGAGGATGTCGTAACCCGGGAAAAGCAGCGAGACAGAGTGGCGCACAATATCGTCCAGCATGATTATCTCGCGCCGGCCCGGCCCCGAGGCAGGCAGCTCTATGAAACGCGGCAATTGATCGGAGGGCACTTTGACAATGGCATACTCATTTTCGGCCAGAGGACGCCTCTTTAGCCTGAGATTGACGGCGAGGTATAGATGCGCGTTCGCCAAAAAGGGCCGGATACGCCCCTTGACCAGCAAAACGGGCATGACGAAAGGTTGCAGATATTGCGTAAAATAATCCTCGGCAAATTGGCGCTGCGTCTCATTAAGGTCCAGACGCCTGAGCAGAAAAATGTTGTGCTCGCGCAATTGGGGAATGATCTGGTTGTGCAAAATATCGCTGAACTCTTCTTGTTGAATTTTGACGATGGCCTGAATTTGGCGAAGCGTCGCGCCGGGATCAAAATCCAACTGCGCCTTTGTTTTTTTGCCGATTTTTTTCAGCTTGCGAATATCTGCAACGCGAATGCGGAAAAACTCATCTAAATTGCTAGAGTAGATGGCCAAAAATTTCAGACGCTCCAACAGCGGCACAAGGGGGTCTTTGGCTTCCTGAAGCACCCGATAGTTGAACGCAAGCCAGGAGATGTCCCGGTGCAAATATGGCCAATTTGTCATTATATACTAATTTTGCGGCAAAAATACAGGCCTTGAAATCTTTGGCGCCGTTTTCACGTTTATATTTTTATTATTTCCGGCCAAAACCTTCCGGCGATGACTTATTTTTTTAATCCTCATCGTGCAGAGAGCATCGCGCTCTCCATTTTTTATGACAAAAGATAAAAGAAAAGCCAACAAGAAACTCAACTCTCAGGCGCTTCAGTTAGCCATACTTCGCTATCTGACCAATCATCCAAAGAAAAAATTTACGGCTCGGCAGCTCATGCGTCTGATGGAAATCGAAAACAACAAGGACTCAGTAGAGTTCGCCTTGAATCAACTCTGTCAGGCCGGCTCGGTCTTGATGAAAGCCGAGGGCGAATACGCCCTTGCCGTAGAGCGCCTGATCGCCCCAGAACCTGCTGTCAAGGCCCCGACCAATCGCCAAAAACGCGATGGTCGCGCCCCCAAATTCATCGAAGGAACGGTGGATATGACCCGCAGCGGAGCCGCTTTTATCCTGAGCGAACAGACGCAAAGCGACGTCTTCGTAGCGGCGCGCAATCTCAATACCGCTATGCACGGCGACCGTGTGAAGGTGCTCCTGTTCCCGCCGCGCGGCGGCGGCAATCGCAGGCAAAGCGAGCAGCGGCGCCCCGAAGGCGAGGTAGTCGAGGTCCTCAAGCGCGCCCGCGAGTTTTTCCTCGGAACCATCCGCAAAGGCCGCAAATATGCTATTTTTATGACCGAAAGCCCGCTGGCGCCCCTCGATATCTTCGTGGCCCTGGAAGACCTGAATGGCGCGCGCGACGGCGACAAGGTGGTAGTGCGCGTCCTTGACTGGCAGGAAGGCAAAAATCGCGCTCCCAAGGGTCGCGTCACGCAGGTGCTCGGCGAAGTAGGCGGCAACGACTTCGAGATGAACAAAATCCTCATCGGTCAGGGGTTTGAACTGACCCATAGCGAGGAGGCCATTGCCGAGGCGGCGCGTATTCCGGAGCAGATCTCGCCCAATGAAATCGCGCTGCGCAGGGATTTTCGCGACGTGCTGACATGCACCATCGACCCCGAGGATGCCAAAGACTTTGACGACGCCCTCAGCCTCCGGCGCCTCGAGGGCGAAGGTGAGGAAGGAATGGTCGAAGTGGGCGTCCACATCGCAGACGTGACCCATTATCTCAAGCCCGACACGGCGCTCGACCGCGAAGCCTATCAGCGCAGCACCTCGGTCTATCTGGTGGATCGCGTGTGCCCCATGCTGCCCGAAAAGCTATCCAATCACCTGTGTTCGCTCGTCCCCAACGCGGACAGACTGACCTTTTCGGCGGTATTCACGTTCGACGCAGCCGGGCGCGTTCAAAAGCGCTGGTTCGGGAAAACGATCATCCATTCCGACTGCCGGCTCACCTACGAGCAGGCGCAGCAGATCCTCGACGACCGGCCCGGAGAGGATTTGGCTCAGCGGCCCGATTACCCCCAACTCAAAGAAGCCCTCCACGCGCTAAACCGCCTGGCCAAAAATATGCGCAAAGCCCGCGAAAAAAACGGGGCAATCAGCTTCGACACCGAAGAAGTGCGCTTCATCCTCGGCGAGCAGGGCGAACCCCTTGGCGTCTATGTCAAAGAGCGCAAAGACGCCCACTTGCTGATCGAAGACTTCATGCTGCTGGCCAATAAAGAGGTGGCCCTGTACATGGACCAGCGCGGCAAAGATACGCAAGAGGTTCCCTTCGTCTATCGGGTACACGACCTGCCCGACCTGGAGAAAGTAGCCGAATTTGCCCGGTTCGCCTCCGAAATGGGATACAAAATGAAAGTCGATACCCCCAAACAAATTGCAGCCTCCTACAACGAACTGCTGCGTTCCGCGCAAAAAGATCCGCGCTTCAAACTGCTCGAGCCCATGGCCATCCGCACCATGGCCAAGGCCGTATATTCGCCCGACAATATCGGCCACTTCGGCCTCGCTTTCACCCACTACAGCCATTTTACCTCCCCAATCAGGCGCTATTCGGATGTGCTGGCCCATCGCATACTTGAGCGCAATCTCGACGGCGGCCTGTGGCGCATGGACAAAGCCCGACTCGCTGAAATGTGCAAACACATCAGCAATCAGGAGAAGAAAGCCGCCGACGCCGAACGCGAAAGCATTAAGTACAAACAAGCCGAATACCTCAGCAAACAAATTGGCAACACCTTTGCAGGCGTGGTTAGCGGCTTTGTGGATCGCGGGTTCTTTGTCGAACTAACAGGCTCCAAAGCCGAAGGCTTGGTCGAGTTTCGGAATATGTATGAGACCTTCGTAGTCGATGAGGGCGGTTTGCGCGCCCATAGTCGAAGCCTGACCTTGCGCATGGGTGATCCGGTAACCGTGCGCGTGGCCGGCGTCAGCCTCTCCAAACGCCAGATCGATTTGGAGTGGGTTGAACCGGATTGAGCATATTTTTTTGAAAAAAAGCATGCGCTGCGCGTGCGGACATGCCCGCGCCCCGTACCCTGCAACCTCAACCTCAAGGGCGCTTATGCTGGCTCTAAGACGTCCGGCCGCCTGCCGTGCTCCAAATAACGCGCGGATCCAGCGCTCAGGGGAGCGGGGCGGTTGGGGGCCGGATCATGAGGAAGTCGTCCATGACATACCCTTCGCCGATATCGGTGCAGAGGCAGCGTTCGATCCTGAAGCCCATTTTGAAGTAAAAATTGACGCTCTTGTAGTTAGCCCGATTAACGTACAGCCTCCAGGCGTCCACCTGCGAAAAGCGCCCCAGCAAATCGGCAAAGGCCCTTGCGCCAAGTCCCTTGCCCCGGGTGTCGTTGGCAATATAGAATTTGTGAATAAACCCGCTGCGCGTTTCGCAGGCTACAGATACGGCGATGAAGCCCTTGGCCGCGCTGTTGCCGTTGTAAATCAGGAAAAATTGTTGGCCATCGGCCATGTTTTGGGATAAAGTCTCCGGCGCATACATGCGTTGGAGCATATAATCCACCTGCGCCTCGCCGATGATTTCGACATAATGCGCCCGCCAGATGCTATCGGCCATAGACGCGATGAGCGGGATAGCTTCCGGGCCGACAGGCAGCAACGTATCTTGTATGTCCATAGGCGGATGTGTTTAACGAAAGGCAAATTTAAATCGCTTCAAAGCCTTTGAGGGCGTTTGACGCGTATTTGGCGTATCTTTGCGCCGTGATTAAGCGATTTGCAGTCGGCATATTGTTGTTTATGTGGAGTTGGGCGCCCGCCGGCGCGCAGCCCAATCCATTCGATCTGCGACATCGCCTGCCTTACGTAGAAGAAGTGGTTCCGAGTTGGCACACGGGCAATCCCTTCGACGTAGCGCCGCACATTCCCCCGGGTTTGTCCGCATTGCAGCAGCCAGAGTTGGCTTTCAGGATTCGTCGGATCGGAAAGTTCTTGCCGGAAGGCAATAGCTTGCATCCGCGTTTTTTTTTCTGGGTTATGTCCTTTCTGGGCGCGTGGTTCGTTCTATCGGTGGTGTACAACCGTCAGGCCGCCGTTCGGGTTTGGGCGGGTTTTTTGACCAACAACGCCTTGCAGGTCAACCAGCGTGATCTCAACGCCTATTTGGGAACGACGCCATACGCCCTTTTGCAAATCAATTTTTTGTTGAATTCGGGTGTTTTTGCGTTTTTTTTGGTTCAGGTTTTCTCGCTGGAGCGATACAACAATCTCAAGTTTTTTCTGCTTTGCGCCTTTATTACGCCATTGCTTATGATAAGCAAACGCGGCATTTTAGCCGTTGTGAGCCGGATTTATCCAGTCAAAACCGAAGCGGAGCGTTATGATTTTTTGGTGCTGACGTTCAATTGCGTATTGGGATTGTTTTTGTTTCCTTTCAATTTCGTGACGGCATTCTACAAAGAAGACGGCGGTTTTTTGGTATTTTGGATGCTTGCATTGGTTGTGCTATTCTACGCTTACAGGGCGCTTCGGGGCCTGTTAATCGGTCAAAAAATATTTACAGAGCATCCATTCCACTTTTTGTTGTACCTTTGCGTGGCTGAAATGTCGCCCATTGCTTTAGTATGGAAGGTTGTTGATATTGCATCGCGGGCTTAGTTTGCAAGTTGTCTGCGATCAGTCTTTGATTTTTTTAAAACCATTTTCAAAAGTCACATTTCCGAATGTCCGCAAGCGCAGCTTTATTGCGGGAAGGCACTTTCCCAAAAGTTCGCAACATTTTAATTTCACAACCGCGGCCTGCGCAAGCGGCTGTCTATGAAGAGTTAGAGCGAAAGTACAATGTGCGCATTGACTTTATTCCATTCGTGAGCATCGAGGGCCTGACCGAGAAAGAGTACCGTAAAATTCGGGTTTATCCCAACGAATTTCCGTGTATCGTGTTCACGAGTCGGAATGCGGTAGATCATTTCTTTCGCCTGTGCAACGAAATGCGGATTCGCATGTCGGATGAGGTAAAGTACTTTTGCGCAACGGAGTCCATTGCCAATTACCTCCAAAAGTTCATCAATTTCCGCAAGCGAAAAGTTTTTAACGGCGTCAAGACGGTCGCCGAACTGCGCAGCGCGATCATCAAGCACAAGAGCGCCCGATTCTTTTTGCCATGCAGCGACCAGGGCAACCCTGAGATGACGGAGTTTTTCAAATCTATGGGCGTCAGTCTTCAGGAAGCGCCCATGTACCGCGCCGCCAACGCAGATCTGAGCGGGCTTAAAGATATCAAATACGATATCCTGGCCTTTTTTTCTTCATTGGAGATCAAGTCCTTGTTTGACAATTTTCCGGATTTCCAACAAGAAGACCGGCGGATATGCGTGTTTGGGCAGTCCGCGCTGCGCGCAGTTTTAGACCGCGGCATGACTGTCGATATCCAGGCGGGCACGCCGGAGGCGCCATCCGTCGTTATCGCTTTAGACAACTACCTGAAGCACTCAAATCGTTGATTTTGACAATGTGATAGATAGGGCTTTGAACGACCACGCCATACCCCCCGACGAAATTTATGCAACCGTGTTGCGTAAAATTCGCGATCAGGCGTGCGTATTGTTTCTTGGTCCTATGGCGACGCTTGCCCGCGCCCGCAAGGAAGACCCCTGGACTCCGCTTACCGCCTTGTGCGCCCGTCGCTTAGCCGAGCGTTTCGGCTTGTCCGAACATGCGCGCGCCGACGACAGTCTGGTGCACACCGCAAGCATGCTGCGGCTTCACAACTTGTGCGGCGAGTTGGATATACAGGAGGCGGCGCAGCAGTTTTTTCAGAGTTCGCGCAATTATGAGTTGCATCCTTTTTTGGATCACTTGGCAGAGCTGCCGTTTTCCATCGTGATCAATACATCGCCGGACGATGCTTTTGCGCGTCTTTTGCGCGCTTCAGCGCGTCCGGTGCGTCAGGAGTTTTACAACTTCTACAAGCCTGCCGGAGATTTTGAATACGATCCGCAAGTCGAGCGGCGCACCTTAGTTTACAATCTGACAGGTATCTACGATCCAAATCCGGAGTCCATGGTGCTCACCTACAAGCACCAATTAGATTTTGTCAAAAAAATCACTTCAAACCAACACGAGAGACTACCGGAGAGCCTGAGCAACGCCTTCAAATCGAAGCCTTACCAATTATTCCTTGGTTTTGACTTCGACGACTGGAGCCTGCGCATGGTCCTCGACAATCTTTTCAAAAATGTACGCGGGGCCATCCGCCCCATTGCTTACCAGCCAGCCGGCGCCCCGGAAGTAGCACGCACGGATCAGGTGTTTTTTCGCAGCGAGTTCGGTATGCAATTTCCCCCCGCCTCGGGCATGGAAGATTTCGTGGAAAACCTCTACAACTTGTATGAAAAGGGCGATGCCGGTACTCCCCATTCTGGCGGGGAGCCTCGGGCTAAGGTTTTGGTAATTTATGACGAGGCCAATGATCAAGACGGGTTTCATTTGCTGGAAAAATATCTCAGACCGCTCAATATCCAGATACTAACCCTCCGCGACGCTCTGGGAGCCGGCGACGTAAACGAATGGTTGCGCGGCATGCTTGATCAATGCCAGGTTATTATGCCGCTTGTGTCGGTCAACCTGCTGAGTCCAGACCACCCCGCCTACGCCTTACTTCCCGAAATCGCGCGCCGCAATCGCCCGCGCAAGGGCGTTTTGGTTATGCCTGTCGTGTTGCGCGAACTAAATATGGCGGACACGCCTTTTGCTCAACTCTCCACCACGCGCCCGCTTGCTGCCGAGGCGCTCATCGGAAGCGGCAAAGAAAACGAACACCTCACAGAAATTAGCGTCGCTTTGCGCGATTACTTCGAAAGCCTTTCAAACAATCCATGAGACCGGCTCCTGCCATATTGCGTCGTTATCCGGGCTTGCGCCCTTTTGAGAGGGGGCAAAATGCCTTATTCCACGGACGGAAGCAGGATATTTTCAGGTTGAGCAACCTGATCATGCACAGCCGCTTGTGCGTATTGTTCTCAAAATCGGGTATCGGCAAAACCTCGCTGCTCGAAGCCGGCGTAGCGCCGGAATTAGAGGCCCGTCGCTTCACGCCTATATATATACGCGTCAACAACAGCAACGCATCTATCACAGAGACCATTGCCGCCACCCTATCCCAACACCCGTCTTGCACAGGTCGCGACGACGAACACCTCATCCCGGACATGCCGCCCACCTTGTGGGAGTTGCTCAAGCGCCTTGAATTTGACCTCAACGGGTTGCCCGCCGTGCCGGTGCTGGTGCTCGATCAATTTGAGGAAACCTTTACCTTGGGGCACGCGCACGAAAGTCTTCATGCGTTTCTCAGCCAACTGGCAGATCTAGCCAACGAAATTATGCCTGACGCGGTCCGCGATGTGTTGCGCGGCCGGATGCGCGATCTGGATACCTCAGCCAAAAACTGGTGGGAGCGGCAGCCGGACGTGCGCATGGTGATTTCTATCCGTTCGGACTTTTTGCATGCGCTCGACGAGATAAGTCCGATGATCCCGAGCATCCTTAGCAATCGGTATCAGCTACAGGCGCTGGACAAGACCCAGGCCCGTGAAGCCATTGAATTTCCCGCCGCCTTAGCGGGCGGTTTTGTCTGCCCATCTTTCAGCTTCAGCCCTGAGGCCTTGGATGAGTTTCTGGATTTTTTGTCGGGTGGCGAGGGTGCGGGCGCAAGGCAAGGCGTGGGAGAAATCGAGTCCTTTCATTTGCAGATACTATGCCGACATATCGAGGAGAAGCTCATCAACGAAAATCGGCCGGAAGGTTTTGTGGTCACCCCCGAATTTTACGAGTCGAGGCTAGGGCTTGCGCGCGAGATTGACCAGTTTTACGAACGGCAGATTGAGTCCTTACCCGAAGCGTACGCCCGCCGCATGGGCAGTCCACCCGCCAATGCGGCAGCGATGAAACAAACCGCCCGCCTGCTCATCGAAGAAAGCTTAGTGACCCCCAACGACAGGCGTTGCAGCATGGTGGACGACTTTTTGCTCAATACGTGGGGCGTGCCCATCGAACTGCTCGACGCCATGGTAGAGACGCGTCTGCTTCGCAAGGAAAACCGACTCGGCGACGCCTACTACGAGATCAGTCACGATACGCTGTTGCCTGCGGTGATCGCCTCGCGCAACTCGCGCAGGCTAAGGGAGGAAAACGAGCGCGAAAAAAAGGAATATGAAAAGCGGCTTGCCGAAGAGTCGGAACGAACCGAGCGGATGGAGCGCGAACTCAAAGCGCTGCGCGAAAAGCGACGCATCGCCCGCCGCCTGACGATCACCTTTCTGGTAGCTCTTTTGTTCACTTTAGTCTCGTTCTACTTGTTCATTCGCAACTGGTACTACAACATCCGCAATGAGTTGGCTCAAGCCGAGAGCTTTGTGTATATGGAACAGTTTGAAGCCGCCGAGAACGCCTATCGCGACCTGCTCAACAAGCCATACAAGCGCATTATGCTTTCTCGATTCCCTCCTCATAAGGAGCTTAAAATCGAATTGGAGGACGCCTTGCGCTTCCGAGAGGCCTATGAAAGCGTCAATCGCCTGATGAACCAAGGCGATTCGCTTTATTTCGCCGACGATTTTGCCAAAGCCTTAGACTGCTACCGCCAGGGCGCCGCAGCCCAAATCCGATACCAGGCCATGAACGGCCAGATACGGGGTAGCCTGGATGGCGAAAAACGATGGCGCGTCAACAAAAAGCAAATGGAGGCTCAGTTGGCTGCCTTTCAACTTCGCGCTGAAAGCGCCTATAAGACCCTGCGCACCAAATTTGATATCCAACAGCGGAAATATGAGGATTTCAACGACGCCCGCGCTTGGAATTATTCGGAGGGACTGCTCGCATCTATGGAGCGGTTGCTGCCCGCTCATCCGGACGATCTGCGGCGTCTTCAGCGCGATTTAGCGTTGAGCGATTTGCCAGATCAGTATGTACTCAGGGAAAAACGCCGCATCGCGGAAATGCTAAAAAAATAATTTTTGAAAAAAATTGCTTTTGATTGTGCAAAGCAAATTACCTTTGCACTCAAATATTCTTTTGAAGGGGGGTGTCCCATGGGAAATACTACCTGCAAACGGGTATTTTTTTGAAGAAAAGTCCGCTTTTCAAGCGCATTAGCGTCGCGTATCTTCGCTTGGTTTGATTTTTGCGGTCTATTTTAATCGTGTTGTTGTCGTCCCAAATCCGAATTGGCGTGAAAGAAATTCAAGGCTTTGCCGCTGCGAATTGATTTAATAAAGAAACATCAACGTTAATTTTTTTTTCTCTCTCATGAAAAAGTTTCTTCTCAAGGCACGCCTAATTGCGTGCATGTTGGTTGGACTATTTGCTTTCGGATTTGGCAGTTCCGAAGCAAAAGCGCAGTTAAGCGCTCCTTCTAACGACCTGTTCTCTAACACTGCCGACGCCTTCAAGGCTCCCAACGAAGCGCTTGATATTCTCGCTCAGGAAATTGCAGGAATGAACAATTACCTGCAATTTGTCAATGACTTTCCGGTCGAGATGAAGCGTAAGTTTTACAATGAAATTCACATTGCTATCGAGCAGAACCAACCTGTTCCTTTTGCCATCAACGGTAGCTACGTCAAATTTGCGCCAAATCAGATTGACGCGCCGGTAGAAGTTCCCAATCCGCTGCCTTTGGCAACGTGGCAGGGCTACTATCAGGAAGTCGTAGGTCTGTTGCGCAAGTAGTAATTGCCCCAAGGCTCGTTAATCTTTTTAAAAATTTTTTAAAAATTATTCTCATGATGAAGAAGTTTACGCAAAGCTTTGTTTCGCTACGCGTGGCGTTGGCGTTAGCTTTGCCGTTTCTGGCCTTCCAGACGGTCTTCGCCCAGTTGAATTATTCGGCAGTGTCTTGCTCCGACCCTTATGTCAACGCACAAGGTCAAACGGGGACGACGTATCTCGGCGCCGGCGACGATGTGACCTACACGGTTGCGTTGCCTTTCAATTTTCAATTGTACTCGACAACCTACATAGCGGGTACAAACAGCTTGCTTGTAAGCACCAATGGTTTCGTTGTGTTTACGCCGGGCGTTGCCCGCGGTCTTGTAAACGCCAATTTGCCTACCGCAACCGCAGGCGCAGCCCTTTACCCTTTCTGGGACGACTTGGATGCAGATCCGGCGGTCGTGCCCGGCTCCGGCATTTATACCCGCGTTGACGGCACAATGCCCAACCGGATTTTTACTATTGAATGGTGGCGCATCGGGCACTTCAATATGGCGCCCGGCACAGGCGACATTACGTTCCAGGTTCGCCTTTTCGAAAATGGCAACCGCGTCCAATTCAAGTATCAAGATGTGCTCTTCGACGGACCGCACGTCACGTTCAACAATGGCTTGAGCGCAACCGTCGGTCTTGAAGACGTTGTTGCTACGCCGCGCCCGAGCACTTTGGTGGGCTTCAACGTAGCGTCTGTCAATAACGGACAGTGCATTGAGTTCGTGCTTCCGCAAGCCTGCAATCCGGTACCTGTTGCCGTAGGCCCATTCAATACCTCTCCGGGTCTTTGTTCGGCCAACGTCAGCGTGCCTGTGCCTAACTCCAACCCTGCCGGCTGTATTGACGGCACGATCAACGGCCTGCGTTACAGCCTAAACGGCGGACCCTTTGTCAACGTAACCCTTCCTGCTACGAGCATTTCGCTTAGCCTCAATAAAGGCGCCAATGTTATCGTTTGGCAGACCTTTGTGATTGCGAATGGCGCCACCTCTGGCAGCGCTACGCAGACAATTAACGTGGTGGACAACGAACCGCCGCAGATCCTCTGTCCCTCCAACATTGTGGTCAATCTCGGCCCGGGTGAATGTTGTCGCAATGTAAGCTGGCCTGAACCCAGCGCTACGGACAACTGCCCCTTCATCACTGGTCCGTTTACGCTGAACACCATTAACAGCGGTGGAAACGCCGGCGCTGTAGGTGGCGCGGTTTATTTTGATATTAACAATGTCTCTGGCCAGCCCGTAACAATTACCGGATTTGGTATGAATATTTCGGCAGCGACCAACGTACTGGTTTACACCAAAACAGGTACGCATGCCGGCTTCCAAAATAATGCTGGCGCCTGGACGCTGACCGCTACCGCCAATGCGAATACAGGTCCGTTCTCCGGACCGTTCCCCGGCAACGGTACGATCACTCCGGCGACGCTTCCTGTGCCCATTACGCTGCCTCCCGGACTCTTTGGCGTAGCTCTGGTTACCCCTACCGCTCAACAAAACTATACGAACGGCAACGGCGCCAACCAAACCTACACGGATGGCAACATCACGCTGAATTTGGGCTCTGCTTCGAACACGCCTTTTGGCGCTCCGTTCACTCCGCGCGTATGGAATGGATTCGTACAGTACCAGATTGGCGGCGATGCTGAAATTATTCAGACTCAAGGCCCTGCTAATGGCGATGCTTTCTGCAAAGAGGATAGCCCCTTCACCATTGTTTATGAGGTAGCTGATGCAGCCGGCAATACGGCAACTTGCTCATTCCGCATAACGCTCAATGAGTTCCCCAATCCGGTTACGTCTTTGACTTGCAACGACTTGGTCAATGTCTCTTTGGATGCTTCTTGCCAATATGTCCTTGGTGCAGACCAAGTGTTGGAAGGCGGCCCGTATCGCTGCTATGATGATTATATCGTCGAAGTCAATCGCGTAAACAACAACAACGGCGGTCCTTGGTCTTCTCCCGTTCTTGGTCCGTCTGATATCGGCAAAACCTACAAAGTGCGCGTCCGCGACCCACTGGGCGGCGGTAACATGTGCTGGGGCTTCGTGAAGATCGAAGACAAGTTGCCTCCGGTGTTGGACTGCCCCACGGCGTCGCTGCCCTGTAACCTGCCGACCACGC
>JBKBLI010000068.1:0-5210 GCA_046296435.1 Saprospiraceae bacterium
AGAAGCCTGCGGGATGTGATCACACAATTGGAGCCGGGACTTTTCAGAAAAGTAACGGGACTTTCGGTAAAAGACTTTGAGTTGTTGGTAAGCCTTGGCGTGTTCAACGCAGCCTTGATGAACGATGCCGTTTACAAATTCAAACGCTACGAAGATGCGAGTTTGGAGTATATCGGAATCAACAGACACGAAGGCGAAGACATCGGCTTGTTTGATACCGTGCTGAGTAGAAAAGATTACGAAGCCAGTTTTGAGAACGAAGCGTGATCGGCAAAATACGGCGCAGCGCGACGCCGGCATGCCATGCCGGGCGCGGCGCTTCGCGGCGAATCGCCCCTGCGCGTCCTTTTTTCCCCAAAGCGCGGCGTATGAGGGCCGCAAAAGGGGGTGAGTGTGGCGCTTTGCGGCTATTTGGGCCGCAGTTCGCGGCGCAGGATTTTTCCGACGTTGGTTTTGGGCAGTTCGGCGCGGAACTCCACCTGTTTGGGTATTTTGTACGCCGTCAGGTTTTCGCGGCAGTGAGCGATGACCTCGTCGGCGGTGAGCGATTCATCTTTTTTGACGATAAACACTTTCACCACCTCGCCCGATTTTTCGTCGGGGATGCCGATGGCGGCGGATTCGGCGATCTTGGGGTGCATGGCTAAGACATCTTCGATTTCGTTGGGATAGACGTTGAAGCCCGACACGAGTATCATGTCTTTCTTGCGATCGACGATCTGGAAAAAGCCGTCGGGGTGCATGAATCCCATGTCGCCTGTGCACAACCAGCCGTCGCGGATAGTATCGGCGGTGGCTTCCGGTCGCTGCCAGTAGCCTTTCATGACTTGAGGGCCTTTGGCTTGGATTTCGCCCACATTATCGGGGCCGGGGGGCAGAGGATTGTAGTTGTCGTCCACAATGCGGACGTCGGTGCTGGGTACGGGCAGCCCGATAGAGCCGATGCGGCCTGTGGCGTCGATGGGGTTGACGGTGATCACCGGGCTGGATTCGGTCATGCCGTACCCCTCGGTAAGGCGCGTGCCGGTGACCTGCTGCCAGCGCTCAGCCACGGCGCGCTGTACGGCCATGCCGCCGCCCACGGTGGCCTTGAGGTTGCTGAAATCGAGTTGTGCGAACTTAGGATGGTTGAGCATGGCGTTGAACAAGGTATTGACGCCCACCATGATGTTGGGCTTGTACTTGTTCATTTCCTTGAGCAGGGCGGGTATGTCGCGTGCATTGACGATCAGGATGTTTTGTCCGCCGACGCTCATAAAGGCGAGGCAGTTGACCGTGAATGCAAAAATATGATACAGGGGCAGGGGGCATAGGGCGACCACTTCGCCCTCATTGAGGGCCGCCGAAAGCCATGCGCGGATCTGAAGCATGTTGGCCACCAGATTGCGGTTGGTCAGCATGGCGCCTTTGGACACGCCAGTGGTGCCGCCGGTATATTGCAACACGATGGGATCATCCGGGCCGCTTTCGAAAGGCTCGATGGTGAATTTTTTGCCATCGGCAATCGCGTGGCTGAACGAGACGGTATTCGGGATATTGAAGGCCGGAACCATGCGCTTGATGCGGCGCAGCACGAAATTGATCAGGAGGCCTTTGAGGCCCAGCATCTCGCCAATACTGGTGACGATGACGGTCTTGATCTCCGTTTCTCCGATAATCTGCTCCAAGTTAGCGGCAAAATTCTCGGCGATGACGATCGCCTTGGCGCCGGAGTCTGCAAATTGGTGCCGCATCTCGCGCGGGGTGTACAAGGGGTTGGTGTTCACCAAAACCAATCCGGCCCGCAAGGCGCCAAACATGGCAATGGGATATTGCAGGATGTTGGGCATCATCAGGGCGATGCGATCGCCGGGTTGCAAGCCGCGCGAACGCAGATAGGCGCCAAACTGCAGACTGAGGCGATCCACTTCGCCAAAGGTAATCTTTTTGCCCATGAAGACAAAAGCCGTCTGGTTTGCGTACTTCTTGAACGTCACCTCCAGCATATCGGTGAGGCGCGGATACTCGTCGGGATTGATGTTGGCCGGTACGCCGGCGGGATATAGCGACAACCAGGGTCTTTCCATACTTGTGAATGATGTTGGGTATAGCAATTAAGATGGGCAAATATACGGCGTTCGCCGACTTTTGCGGCAAAAGCGGCAAAATATATCCCTTTTTTCAGAAAAAAAAGGGTGAGCGCGGTTTTGGGGGAGCCAATCCGCGGGGGCAGACGACGCTTTCGCCCTCGTCTCTTTTCTGTGGCTTGCGGGCGCCGTCTTGCTGCGCGGCGGCCGCGTGGAAGCGCCGCAAGACGTCCCGGGCCGTCCCCCGCTACCCGGTATGCGCGGCGCGGGTTAATTTTGCGGCATGATCTGGCACATCCTCGCAGCGGCGCATGCCCTGCTGATCGCTCTGTATCTTTATGGCTGGCTTCGCTTACCCCGCGCGCGCCCCCCTGCGCCCGATTACGTCCCGGATCTGCGGCTGAGCGTGATTGTGCCCGCCCGCAACGAGCAAGCGCATATCGCCGCCTGTATCCAGAGCCTGCTGGCTTGCGACTACCCGCCGCAGCTTCTGGAAATTGTGGTGGTGGACGACCATAGCGACGACGATACGGCGCGCATCGCTTCGCATTTTCTCGAGCGGCCCCAAGGGCCTGCCGTGCGCTTCTTGCGGCTTCAGGACGCGTTGGGGCCGCAGGCCGCAGGCGGCTCAAAGAAAAAAGCGCTGACCCTGGGCATAGGGCGCGCAAGCGGCGAACTGATCGTCACGACCGACGCTGATTGTGTGTTTGGGCGCGACTGGCTGCGCCTGCTGGCCTTTCACTGGAAAAACACCGAGGCCCGGGCGCTGGCGGCGCCGGCGCTGATCCGGGAGCCGCAGGGGCTACTCGGGCATTTCCAGGCCCTCGATTTGTTGGGCCTGATGGGCGTGACGGGCGGCGGTTACGCCCTGCGGTGGCATGCCTTAGGCAACGGCGCCAATCTCGCTTTCCCAAAGGCCGTGTTTGAAGCGGTGAACGGCTATGCGGGCAACGAACACAGGGCCTCAGGCGACGATATTTTTCTTTTGCAAAAAATTGCGGGCCGCTATCGGGGCGGTATTTTTTTTGTGAAAAACGCCGACGCTGCGGTGCAAACCCATCCGCTCGGGGACTGGGCCGCGCTCCAAAGCCAGCGGCTGCGCTGGGGCGGCAAAAATACGGCGGTCGAAAGCAGGCCCATGCAGCTTGCCCTACTAATCGTGTGGCTGCACAGCGTCGCTACCTGCGCGGCATGGGCCTGGATGGGAGCGTGGGGCGCAGGCGCGGGCATGGGAAGCGGGGCATGGATACTGCCGGCGGAAAAAGCGCTGGCCGACGGCATCTTTCTGGCGGTTTTGGCCGTTTTTTTCCGACGGACAAGGTGGCTGCGGTACTTCCCGGCGGCCGCGTTGGTCCATCCGTTTTTCACCGCATGGACGGGCTTACTGAGCCTCGTGGCGCGCGATTACGTATGGAAGGGGCGGCGGCTGCGTTAGGCGGCCAGATCCGACAGGTGCAATATGGCCAGGCGGTAGCCGTCCAGCCCCAGCCCTGCGATCGACCCCCGGCATACGGGCGCCAGCACGCTGTGGCGTCGAAAGGGTTCGCGGGCGTAAACGTTGCTGATATGCACCTCGATTACCGGGGGGGCGATGGCGCCGACGGCGTCGGCCAGCGCGTAGCTGTAATGGGTCAGCGCGCCGGCGTTGAGAATCACGCCCTGCGTGTCGGGGCCAATCTGGTGCAGGCGGTCGATGAGCGCGCCTTCATGGTTGCTCTGGAAGTAATCCAAGGCGATATGCGGAAACTGTAGCCGCAGTTCAGCCAAAAATTCTTCGAAAGCGCGCGCGCCGTAAATTTCCGGTTGGCGGACGCCCAACAAGTTGAGGTTTGGACCGTTAATAATGAGCAACCTGAGCACAAGCTGAATTTTTTGGGCAAAAGTAAATCAAAAAACGCATGCGGCACTTCTTCTTTCTTTTCGCAGTCCTGAATGCGACGGCAGGCAGTCTTTTGGCGCAGACGGTATTGGTCTCCGAGCCCTATTCGATCCGCAACGATTTCGGATATGAGTTGATTGGGCGCCTGCGCGACCGCATCTTGGTTTTCAGAGATCGCAACGACCACTTTTCGGTGCAGGCTTACGACGAGCAAATGCGCCTCTCTTGGATGCGCGATTTGGATGACCTGGATAAAAAAGGCATTCAGGTCTTGTCGGTCACCTGTGGTCGCGACGACTTTTCGGTGGTCTATAAACTCAAGCGAAAGGGCCGGTATTATCTGCGCGTACACAAATACGATCCGGGCGCCCAACTGATCGATACGCTCACCGTCAAGCAGTTTGGCGAGCGGCTCTATACCCCCCCCGCGCTAGACATCCTGCGCAGCGAAGATCACAATTGCATCGCCATATACAACAGCGGCGAGCGCGGCCTCATTGAGGCCGTGTGCGTCCGCTTAGACAAAATGAAAATCCTGTGGGACCAGGCCGTAAGCATCCCCGTCGATCAACCCGACAGCGGACTGCGGGCCATGACCCTGGCCGATAACGGCGACCTGTACGTCGTATCCGAGTGGTACAACCGCCGCAACCGATTGGACGAACACGAACTTCGCCTTACGCAAGTGTCCGGCCAAAACCAATACCACTATCGCATCCCGTTACGCGAGTACCTGACGCACGATCTGGATGTAATCCCCGACGGCTATAATGGTCAGGCGGTCATCGCCGGATTTTACAGCGACAAGGGGCGGGAGCGCGCGCACGGCGTCTTCATGATCCGCGCAGACGTTCGCGCCGAACAGACCCTGCTGAGCGCTTACGCACCCTTCGATCTGCGCCTCCTCTCAGCCATACGCAAACGCGACTACGAGGACGAGACTTCCAAGGGTGTGGACGATGCCAAGGTGACGCGCTTGCTGCTGCGGGAGGACGGAGGGTTGGTCGTCGTCGCCGAGCGCAGTCACGAGATCCTGCGCGGCGCCATGTCCGGAAGAGGCATGTTCAGAGAGGGCATGCGGGCAATCATCGACTTTTACTACGACGATATCATCGCCATCGCCCTTCACGCCGACGGAACGGCTCACTGGAGCGCCGTGTTGCACAAAAAACAATATTCGCAAGACGACGAGGGCGTTTTTTCGTCGTTTTTCCTGATGCGCGCCCCCGAGCGCATCAGTTTTTTGTTCAACGACGAAATCAAGT
>JBKBLI010000068.1:5307-17477 GCA_046296435.1 Saprospiraceae bacterium
TTCGCTTTTGTTTCGCTATTTTTGCCCCTGCTGAGGCCCACGGGCCTCAAAAAGCATATATCCGCCCCCGAATTGGCGGCTTTTTGGGGTTAGGGTCGTTTATCTAAGTTTTTAAGGTTAGTTTTGCGCCGCATTTCGTTTTTTTGACAAAAAAATAAAATATGACGCAGCGCCGTCGGCGCTCGCCAAAGCGATCCATGATGCAATATAAAACGATCAACAACATAGCCGGCTGGCTGACTTTTCTGATAGCGGCTGGGGTGCTGTGCGCTTCTGTCGAGCGCACGGGCAGTCTGTGGGACTGCGGCGAATTCATCTCAGGGGCCTACAAGCTGCAAGTGGTGCACCCGCCCGGCGCGCCGGTTTTTCTGATCGTAGGGCGCTTGTTTGCATGGGTGGCCGATTTGTTGTCCGACAATCCATCCGATATAGCCTACGCCGTCAACCTGTTGTCGGCGCTGTGCACGGCTTTTGCGGCGCTGTTTATATGCTGGAGCGCCACGATTCTGGGGCGTTTGGCGCTTGTGGGTCGCGAGGGCACGCTCGATCTGGGTCAGCAGATTGCCGTGTCGGCTGCCGGAATCACGGCCGGGTTGACCACGGCTTTTTGTACTTCGGTGTGGTTTTCGGCTGTGGAGGGCGAGGTTTACGCCATGTCCACGTTTTTCACTTGCATGACGCTATGGGCTGCGCTCAAGTGGTACAACCTGCCGGACGACGCGCAAGCCGACCGCTGGCTGATCTTCGCCTTTTTCTCGACGGCGCTTTCCGTAGGGGTGCACTTGCTGAGTTTGTTGACTTTCCCGGCCTTGGCCCTATTGTACTACTTCAAAAAGTTGGGTAAAAACCGGCCAACCCTCCTTGGCGCGGCGCTTGCCGCAGGCGCGGGCGTTTTGTTGATCAGCATGATACAGATGTTTATTATTGCCGGTATCCCGCGTTTGTGGGCGCGCTTTGAGTTGTTTACGGTCAACTCGCTCGGCTTGCCTTTCCATACGGGTATCATTCCGGTCTTGCTGATTTTTGCCGGTCTCATCTGGTTTGCGCTGCGATATGCGCGCCGAACCCAGAACGGTCTTCTTCAGCGCTTCGTAGTGGCCATTGGCCTGATCATTGTGGCTTATCTGAGCTACGGCACCGTCGTGATCCGCGCCAACGCCAATCCGCCCATCAACATGAACGAACCCTCGGATGCCATGCGCCTGCTGCCCTATCTCAACCGCGAGCAGTACGGCGAGCGCCCGCTGCTTCGGGGGCCTAATTTCGATGTGCGCCCGATCGATATCAAGAGCACGCCGCGTTATGGACGGGTCGGCGATCGCTACCGGATTGTGGACGAAAAAGTTGATCCAATCTATCCGGCGAATTCAAGCGTGCTTTTCCCCCGTATGGGCGACAACTCGCAGGGCCGTCCAGACTTGTATCGGGCATGGATAGAGAAGGAGAGCGGCCCGTTGACGTTTGGCGACAACCTCAAATTCTTCTGGCGCTATCAGATCAAATGGATGTATTGGCGCTACTTCATGTGGAATTTTGCGGGTCGTCAAAACGGCGAACAAGGGCTGTACGCCTGGGATCCGAGCGCGGGCAACTGGATTTCGGGCATCGCGCCTCTGGACGAAATGCGGCTGGGCAACCTCAGCGAACTACCCGAATTCCAACGCGAGAATCCCGCCCGCAACCGCTACTACCTGATTCCCTTCCTGCTGGGCTTGATCGGTATGGTATTCCACTACTTGCGCCGCCCGCGGGAGTTTGCGGCAGTAATGGCCTTGTTCGTCATTACCGGACTGGGGATCATCGTCTATTCCAATCAGCCGCCCTCAGAGCCTCGCGAACGCGACTACGTACTGGTGGGTTCTTTCTTTACCTTTGCCATCTGGGTCGGCATGAGCGCGTTGGCCATTTTTGAGTTTTTGCG
This sequence comes from Saprospiraceae bacterium, assembly GCA_046296435.1. GTDB lineage: Bacteria > Bacteroidota > Bacteroidia > Chitinophagales > Saprospiraceae > M3007. The sequence continues at coordinate 7,229 of JBKBLI010000068.1, forward strand.
CCAAAGCATCCCCGGCGTAGCGCCTGCCGGCTTGGCGGCATTGCTTTCGTTGAGCGCGCCCTTGTTGCTCGTTACCGAGAACTGGGACGACCACAGCCGCGCCGAGCACACCGGCAGCAGGGACTATGCCCGCAACTTCCTCGAAAGTTGCGAACCCAACGCGATCATTTTTACCTATGGCGACAACGACACCTATCCGCTGTGGTACTGTCAGGAGGTGGAAGGCATCCGCACGGACGTGCGCGTGGTCAACCTCTCGCTTATTGCCGTGGATTGGTATATCAATCAGATGCGCCGCGCCGTCAACAATGCGCCCGCCATCAAAATGAGCATCCCTCATGAGCAAATACGCGGCAACAAGCGCATTGAAGTACCCTATTTTGTGCCCGGACGCGAAGAGCGTGAAATGTCGCTGGCAGATGTTGTCAAATTCGTAGGCGGCGACAATAAGCCCCGCGTGGACGGCGCCGAAGCCATCGAAAGCTACCTGCCCACGCGCAAGGTGTTTATCCCGGTCAACAAGGCTGAAATACTCCGTCTCGGCATCGTCAAACCCGAAGATGCCGACAAAATTGTGGATACCGTACGCTTCAAACTCGCCATCAACGAGGGGCGCAAATCCATCATCAAAGACCAATTGGCCCTGATGGACATCGTAGCCTCCAACCTCTGGGAACGCCCCATCTACTGGGCCGTGACCTGCCGCGAAGATCGCCTGCTCGGCCTCGACGACTTCCTGCAACTGGAAGGCCTGGCCTTGCGCATCGTGCCCATCAAAACCAATAACCGCGAAGATCGCGCGAACTTCGGCCTCATCGGTATGGGCCGCGTGGCCGACGACCTGCTGCTCCGCAATGTCACCGAAAAATGGACCTGGGGCAACTTCGACAAAAAACGCTTGCACGTGGATCGCGCCTATGGCCCCAGCCTGCAGACCATGCGCCTGGTGATGATTCGCGCCGGTCGCCAAATGGTGGCCGAGGGCAAAAATGAAGAGGCCATCAAGCTGGCAGACCAGTATTTCGAAGCCTTCCCCTTCTTCAATTTTCCGCCCGACCAGTTCGCCGCGCTGATGGCGGACGTTTACGCCCGCGCCGGCGCCAAAGACAAAGCGACGCGCGTGGCGCGCGAGATGATACCGCACATCTCGCAGGTCATCCGGTTTTACGACTCGCAGCCGGCGCGGTTCAAAGACGGCTACAGGCAGGATTACCGCTTCGCCACGGCCACGGCGCAGACCCTGATGCGCGTGGCCTCGCAACTCAAAGACGAGGCACTCGCCAAAGAATTGACCGTAGCCATGGGGTCTGCGATACAAGGCGCCATGCCTTCGTTCGAGGAATTGCCCGACGACTTAAAGTGAAAAGGCCCTCAAGGCGCAGGAGCGGGTCGAGGATATCCCTTCCCGTCCGCTCCCGCGCCCACCCCATAGTCCCCTCCCATGCGCCTGCTTTACCAGTTCTTTCGCTTGCTGGCCCGTCTGATGACGGCGATCTACTATCGCCGCCGTCTGGTGTTGGGTCGGGAGCATTTGCATATTGAGGGGCCGGCCATTGTTGTTTCGAACCATCCGAGCACCTTGTCTGATGTGCTCAATATCGGTATCTTTGTGCGGCAGACCATGTTTTTTTTGGCCAATTATGGTTTGTTCCGACACCCGATAAGCAATTGGTTGCTGTCGCGCCTGTACTGCATCCCGATCAAGCGCAAGGAGGATGTCGCCGAGGGCGAAGTCCGCAACAACGACGTCTATTTCGAGCAGGCTTACCGGCATCTTGAGCGCGGCGGACTGCTCTACATCGCTGCGGAGGGCTACAGTTGGATGAATCGCTACGTGATGCCTTTCAAAACCGGAACTGCCCGCATCGCCTTAGGCGCCGAAGCCTGCAACAACTGGACTACGGGCGTCAAAATTCTGCCGGTTGGCTTGTCGTATAATGCGCCTCATTGGTTTCGCAGCGATGTTGTTGTGCATTTCGGGGCGCCGATCGAGGCGTCCGCATGGCGGGAGCGGTACGAAGCCGACGAAGAGCAGGCGGTGCGGGACCTGACGGAGGCGCTCTACTGCGCGGTCAAAAGCCATTGCGTCGATGCGCGCGACCGCCGCGGCCAGGGGCGGCTGGCCCGCCTGGAGTTGCTGGTCGGCCGACGCCATCGCCTCGCCACGCCGCGCGACTATGCGCAAAGCCGCTTTTTTGCCGAAAAACTGACAGGCGATGAAGCGCTTATGCAGGAAATCGATCGCCTCTTCGCGCTTTTGCGCCGGGCGCGCATTCCCTACGCCGCTTTTTTTGCTGCGAAAAGAGCAAGGGTGCGCGCATGGCAAGCGCTGGCTTTGGTCGTTGGCGCGCCCGTGGCGCTACTCGGGCTGGCTTGGTGGTTTTTGCCTTGCTGGGCGCCTTGGGCGCTCAAACGCCGTCTGGGTCTATACGTAGGCTACAGCCCCGTGGTCAAGATGCTTGCCGGACTGTTTACCTTCAGCGCGGCGCTGTGGGCTGCGTGGCGATGGGGCGCTCGTGCGGGTGGGTCGGCCTGGTATGGGCTGTGCGCGGTCGCCTTTGCCGCTATTGCCGGCCTGTGGGCCGACGCCTGGCTGGAGCAGGCCCGTCGGTTCGCACGGTCTATCAAAGGCCGCCGCCTGCTTCGGCAAGACCCTGCGCTGGCGCAAACCCTTTCAGATCTGTATGCCGGTTGCTTGCAAGCAGTCGCGGCGCGCTCCACGGCCTAATCCCTCGCCCCCATCCGCCTAATGACAGGCATATTGCGATTGCCCGGCGCGCATTATTTCCGAAAATTTACCTTTGCGGCATGAATCTGGGATGGATCAAGCCTTTGGGGCGTTTTTTATTGTTTGCAGGCATAGGCGTCGGCGTTTTTGCATGGGTATTTCACGCGCAAAGTAAGGCGTATCAGGCCCAATGCGCCTTAGACGGCATAGCGCCTGCCGATTGTCGGCTGATCGACAAACTCCTTCACGACTTCACGCTGGCCTCGCCGGGGTGGATGCTGGCCGTAGCGGCTGCATTTACGTTTAGCGTTGTGCTGCGCGCATGGCGTATGCAGATGCTGATGCGGCCTTTGGGATACGATATCAGTTTCGGAAACAGTTTCTTTAGCATCCTTTTGGGATATTTTGCCAATCTGGGACTGCCGCGCATGGGCGAAGTGGTTCGCGCCGGCGCATTGGCCCGCAATGAGGGCGCTCCGCCGGCCCAAGTGATGGGCGCCTTGGTGGTAGATCGCTTGATGGACTTTGTGTGTCTGGGGCTGGTGGTGGCGCTCACCTTGCTGTTCGAGGCCGACACCATTCGGGACTTTGTGACCCAGGGCCGTCAAGCGCAAAGGGGAGGGGGACTTGGGTGGGCCCCTGTGCTGGCTGCGATAGCGCTATGCGGAGCCGCCGGTCTGTGGATGATCCGCAAACGCCTGATGCGCCATCCCCTTGTCCTCAAGGGCTGGGGGCTGGTGCAGGGCTTTCAGGAAGGCTTGCGCAGCGTGTTTCGCATGGCAAATCCCGGACGTTTTTTCCTGTATTCGATCGGGATATGGCTGATGTTTTACCTGCAGTGTTGGTTCAACCTCTTGGCTTTTCCTCCCACGGCCCACTTGGGTATGGGCGCGGCGATGATGGTGTTTGTGCTGGGCACGCTGGGTATGGTGGTTCCGTCGCCTGGCGGGATGGGTTCTTTTCATGCGCTGGCTGTGGCGGCTCTGGCTTTGTACGGCATCAGCGGCGGCGACGCGTTTTCTTACGCCAACATCGCTTTTTTTACCATACAAATCGGGTACAACCTGCTGGGAGGCGCCGCAGCGCTTATGGCGCTGCCCCGCTTAAAGAAAAGGAGCGCAACAAATCAGGCTACAACATGAGTGCATTCGAAAAAATTGCCGAAAAAATATGCAGCCGCGACGAAATGGCGCGCCGCTGCGCACAGTGGCAGGCTGAAGGACTGAGAGTGGTGTTTACCAACGGTTGTTTCGATATTTTACACTACGGACATCTGAGCTATCTGGCCGCGGCGCGCGACCTGGGCGACCGCTTGGTCGTCGGTCTCAACAGCGCCGCTTCGGTGCGTCGGCTCAAAGGCCCTGCGCGCCCTATACACGACGAACTGAGCCGCACCCATTTGCTGGCTGGATTTGCGTTTGTGGACGGCGTCGTATTGTTTGAAGAGGATACGCCCTACGCTTTGATTGAGGCGCTTCAACCCGACGTGCTGACCAAGGGCGGCGATTGGCTTCCGGAGCAGATTGTCGGCGCGGATTTGGTGTTGGCGCGCGGCGGCCGCGTTTGTGCGCTGCCGTACGTAGCGGGCTTTTCAACTACGCAAATTGAACAAAAAATAAGGGGTAAATCATAAATTGTCTAAATTTGTGCAACGCTATTGGCGGCGCCCCTGTACCTTTGCCGACTAACTTGACGCCGCGGCTTTCGGGCTTACGCGGCGCGTCCGCAAAGTAATAACGTTATTTATAGGTCAATTCGGCGCGAAAGCCAGGTAATGACAAGGAGGCGCCGCCCAGGGCGGGTCGCTCTGCATATGTCGGCCTGACGTCGAGCGGGCCAATGCAATCACTGTTGTCATGCCAAACAAAACACACGCAGCAATTACCGGAGTACACGGCTGGGTCCCTGAAGATCGCCTCACCAACGCCGATCTGGAAAAATTGGTAGAGACCAACGACGAGTGGATCGTCAGCCGGACCGGCATTCAAGAGCGTCGGATCTTGCGCACCCCCGGTTGGGCGACCAGCGACATGGGCGCCGAAGCTGTCAGAGGTCTTTTAGCAAGCACTGGCGTCAAGCCCGGCGAGATCGACCTGCTCATCGTTGCGACGGTCACGGCCGATATGGTGTTTCCGGACACGGCCAACATAATTTTAGACAAGATCGGCGCCAAAAACGCCTTCGGCTTCGACATCAACGCCGCCTGTTCGGGCTTCTTGTACGCGCTGAGTACGGCCGCCCAATTCGTCGCCAACGGAACCTACTCCAAAGTAATCGTGGTCGGCGCCGACATGATGTCCAGCATCGTGGACTATCAAGACCGCAATACTTGTATCCTCTTTGGCGACGCGGCCGGCGCCGTTTTGCTTGAGCCGCGCCGCGACGGCACGGGCATCCTCGACTTCGTCTTGCGCGCAGACGGCAGCGGGCGCGATTTCCTGCACATGAAAGCCGGCGGGTCCCTACGCCCGGCCTCTGCGGAGACCGTCGCCGCCCGAGAACACTATGTGTACCAGGAAGGTAAGCGGGTGTTCAAATTTGCGGTAGAAGGCATGGTCAGCACCGTCAACGAAGTGTTGCGCCGCAACAAACTGCTGGTTGAAGACCTCAATTGGCTGGTTCCGCACCAAGCCAACATACGCATCATTCGATCGGTAGGCGAACACCTGAATATTCCGGCCGAACGGGTTGTGGTGAATATCGAAAAATATGGAAACACAACCGCCGCTACGATTCCATTGTGCATGTGGGAGTTTCAGGATCACTTCCAAAAGGGCGACCATATCGCGCTGACAGCTTTTGGCGGCGGGTTCACCTGGGGGAGTCTCCTGTTAAAATGGTCGTTAGACAAGAAATAGCCTTCCGTTTCCGTAACATTGCTTTACCTTTGCACACATTTCTCAGGAATTAACTATCAAATACATTCATGGCAACCACCGCAGACATTCGAAACGGTCTTTGCATCGAACTGAACAACGACATCCTCAAAGTCATTGAATTTCAGCGCTTCCAGGTAGGCCGCGGCAGCGGCAAAGTATGGACCAAGCTCAAGAGCACCACTACAGGCAAAACCATTGAGCACACGTTCCAGAGCGGACATAACATCACAGAAGTACGCGTTGAGCGTCGCAAATTTCAATATCTCTACCCCGACGGCGACGATTTTGTCTTGATGAACCAAGATACTTACGACCAAGTGACCGTACCCGGCCCCATGATCGAAAACTCGCGCTTCATGAAAGAAGGCGATATTGTAGAAGTCCTCTTTCACGCGCAGAAAGAGCAATTGCTCTCCGTCGAACTTCCTCAGACCGCTATCCTCAAGATCACGTACACAGAACCGGGCGTGCGCGGCGATACGGCCACCAATACGCTCAAACCAGCCACTTTGGAGACCGGCGCAGAGGTGCGCGTGCCGCTGTTCTGCGAAGCCGATGAGTATATCAAAATCGATACGACCACCGGCGCCTATATCGAGCGCGTCAAAATGTAATTACCCAATCAGTAACGCCGGCTTCTGTTCGGGCCTGATGGGCTTTTTTCGCCGATAAAAAAAGTCAAGACATGATGGATTTCAACCAGATTCAAGAATTGATCCGCCTGGTCAGCCGCAGCAAATTGGCCGAGTTTGAACTCCGCGAAGGCGATTTCAGACTGGTCATTCGCAATACGCATCCGCATCAGGAAACCCCGGCCCCCCAAGTGCTCATCCCTGCGGCAGCGCCTTCGGCACAGCCCGCCCCGGCGGTAGCGGCGCCCCCACCCGCGCCTGCCGCGCCCGCTTCAACCGCCCCCGCCCCCCAACCCGCCGCCGAAGCGCCTGCCGGCAACCTGGTAGCCATCAAGTCGCCTATGGTGGGTACTTTTTACAGAAGTCCATCGCCCGAAAAGCCGCCGTTTGTCAAGGTGGGCGACCATGTGGACAAAGGAATGGCCGTGTGTATCATTGAAGCAATGAAATTGTTCAACGAAGTCGAGTCTGACATCAAGGGCAAAATTGTGAAGATCTTGGTAGAAGATGCTTCGCCGGTCGAGTACGACCAACCGCTCTTTTTGGTCGAGCCGGCATAAACGTCGCGCCCAGGCCGCTTTGTTGATCAGTTCAAACGTTTCCTATGTTTAAAAAAATTCTCATAGCCAACAGGGGCGAAATCGCGCTGCGCGTCATCCGCACCTGCAAAGAGATGGGTATCAAAACCGTAGCCATCTATTCAACGGCCGACCGCGATAGTTTGCACGTGCGTTTTGCAGACGAAGCCGTATGCGTAGGTCCGCCAGCCTCTTCAGAAAGCTACCTCAACGTGCCGCGCATCATGGCGGCCGTTGAGATCACCAATGCCGATGCCATCCACCCCGGTTATGGCTTTTTGGCCGAAAATGCCGCCTTCGCAGAGGTGTGTCGCGATTACCGCGTGAAGTTTATTGGCCCACAGCCCGAGCAAATCCGCGCAATGGGCGATAAAATCACCGCCAAGGAGACCATGCTCAAAGCCGACGTGCCTTGCATACCCGGTTCCGAAGGCCTGCTTAAAGATATCAAACAGGCCCAGAAAATCGCTAAGGAAATCGGCTATCCCGTCATCCTCAAGGCTACCGCAGGCGGCGGCGGCAAGGGCATGCGCATCGTATGGCAGGAAAGCGAACTCGAAAACGCCTGGGAAACCGCCCGCCGCGAAGCCAAAGCCGCCTTTGCCAACGACGGGGTTTACATGGAAAAGTTCATCGAAGAGCCGCGCCATATCGAAATACAAGTGGCCGGCGACCAGATGGGCAAAGCCTGCCATCTTAGCGAACGCGACTGCTCCATCCAGCGTCGCCACCAAAAACTGTTGGAAGAATCGCCATCCCCCTTCATGACTCCCGAATTGCGCGGCAAGATGGGAGAAGCCGCCGTCAATGCCTGCTTAGCCATCGGCTACGAAGGCGTGGGCACAGTAGAGTTCCTCGTGGACAAATACCGCAACTTCTATTTCATGGAAATGAACACCCGCATCCAGGTGGAACATACCGTGACCGAAGAAGTGATCGATTTCGACCTGATCAAAGAGCAAATCAAAATCGCAGCCGGAAACCCCATATCCGGGCGCAACTACTTCCCGGAAATGCACGCCATAGAGTGTCGCATCAACGCCGAAGATCCTTTTTACGATTTCAGACCCAGCCCGGGACGCATCACCTCCTTCCACTCGCCCAAAGGACATGGCATCCGGGTCGATACCCATGTGTACGCCGGATACACCATTCCGCCCTACTACGACTCCATGATCGCCAAGCTGATCGTGCGCGCCCGAACGCGCGACGAGGCCATCCTCAAAATGGAACGCGCCTTAGACGAGTTTATCATTGAAGGCGTCAAGACCACCGTGCCCTTTCACCAAAAACTCATGCGTAACGAAGACTTCCGCCGGGGCGATTTTCACACCGGATTCCTGAACAACTGGGATTTCCGAAGCGCCTGAACCCCATGTTGCTCGCGCCGCTCACCCTCGCGCACCGTATTTTTTTTTGAAAAAAAAGCCATAAAGGGGCTGCGGCTCGCGCGTCCGGTCACATCGCGCTGGACGTTCCGATCCGGTCGGCGCCGGCCCGGAGCATGGACATAGCCTCCTCAGGCGTGCGGATGCCCCCGGCGGCCTTGATTTTGGCGGCAGACGGCAGGATACGCCGCAGGTGAGCGATCATCTGAGGCGTGGCAGGCGCATGGTGGAAGCCTGTGCCGGTCTTAATGTAGTCAAATCCTGACTCGGCGGCCATGGCGCATACCCGATCCACTTCCGGCTCGCTGAGCAAGCCATATTCGATGATCAGCTTGCCGGTTTTGCCGCGCAGGCGAATGGCCCGCGCAGTATCGTCGATATCCCGCATCACCTCCTTCCACAAGCCGCTTTTCACGGCGCTCACATTGAGCGTCACGTCCAACTCGTCAGCGCCGTCGTTGCAAGCCCGCTTGATCTCCTCGCTTTTGGCGGATATGAACTGATACCCCATGGGGAAGCCAATGACCGTCGTGAGGCGGACGCCGCCGCGTTCTTGCAAGATCTTGGCGGCGGCTTTGACGTGGTAAGGCGGCACACAAACGCCCGCATAACCGCTCTCTAACGCTTTTGCGCACAGGACCTGGATGTCCTCCACCTTGCAGTCCGGGCGGAGCAGGGTGAATTCGATGTGTTTGCGCAGTTCGAATGTTTGGCTGGGTTCGCTCATGGTTGCTGAAAACAAAAAGGCCTTTGTATTGCCCGCGAAGCTAAGGTAACACCCGCGGCAAATCAACCAGAGCAAAAACTACGCCAAAGTGGTTAAACCGCCGGAAATACTTTTTTTCGAAAAACTGCGCAGGCCTTCGCCCATCGTCTGGCAGGGGACGATCAGCCGTGTTTGCCGGGCGTCCAGCCCCGATGGCCCAGGCGTGTCTGTCCGCTTTCGGCGGCGGGGGCTTCGAGCGGGGTGCCCATGCCGTCGTTCCAACGATTGAGAAAGCCGAAGAGCGCCACCACGCCCATGATCTCGACAATCTCGCCGTCGTCCCAGTGTGTGCGTAGGGCCTGCGCCACAGCGTCGTTCACGGCGCTGGGTACGGTCGAAGCGGCCACCGCAAACTCCAGCGCCGCCCTTTCGGCCTCGCTGAAAGCCGGGTGCGTGCGGAACTCCCACACCTGCGCCAGTTGTTCGGCCTCAGCTCCGTAGCGCTCGGCCGCCCGGATAGCGTGAGCCTGACAGTAGCGACAGCCCGCTGTAAGACTGCTGACGTAAGCGATGAGGCGCTTCAAGGCGCTGCTCACGCGACCCTCATTGGCCATGACCGCCTTGTTGAGTTGGATAAAAGCCATCGCAATGGCCGGGCGGCGCTGCATGGTCAGCACGCTATTAGGGCAGAAGCCCAGCGTTTCGTTGAAAAAAGCGGCCAACTCAGCCACTTCCTGATTGTGGTCGGCCGGCAAGGGCTTAACTAAAGGCATGATTCAGGCGGGCGAATAGGTTGAAAAAAAAGATTCGAGCGTTTCCATCGGGTCCGAATGCGGGGTGTGGACAACCGCGTGGATACCTACCGCACGGGCCGCGGCCACATTTTCGGGCAGATCATCCACGAACAAGGTCTCGTGCGGCTTCAACTCGGCGTCAGCCAGCACGTATTCGTAGATTTCGCGATCGGGCTTGCGCAGCCGCACCAAATGCGAGTAATACACCCCGTCAAAAAAACGCGCCTCAAAGTCCTTGATTCCGTGCGCGCGACGCATGTAGTCGGCAATCCAAAGTTCGTGAATCTCGTTGATATTGCTGAGCAAAAACACCTTGTAGCGCTGGCGCAGGCGGAGCAGCATATCGAAGCGCTCGCGAGGCATCTGCAGGAAGATACTATTCCACACCTCCAGCGCCTGCTCAGGGCGCAACGGCGGCTGGACCGCTTGGCACAGCGCGCCGACAAACTCCTCAGGGCTGATGCCGCCGGTTTCTAGCAGTTCGAAGATACGGTCGCGCTGCAAACGCTCGCGCGCGGCGACGCTTTGCTCTCCGTAGAGCGCC
>JBKBLI010000069.1:0-17375 GCA_046296435.1 Saprospiraceae bacterium
GTTTGTGGCGCGGGCCGGGGCCCGCCCGCGGGGTGCCCAATTGCGGTTCCCGGGGGGGGGTTAGGGTATGGGGGGGGTTTCGACCGTTGGTGGGGGCGGCTCAGGCGGCGCGCCTGCCTGAGGGCCGTATGTCGTGCCGACGCAGTGAAACACATCAGGCGAGGCTTTGAATTCGGTCGGGGGCGCAATTGATATCGGATCTGCATTGACGGCAATCGTTTCCTCCAGCACGATCTCTTTTTGGCGCTCGCGTCCGTTGATCAGCTCAATCACCTTGACGCGCAGCATCAGGGGCCATTCGCCGGCAATCAAGGGCCGCACCATGAAAATCCACTCGGAGAAATCGCCTTTTTCGACAAATTGTTCGGCGCTGTTGAGCGGCCGTATGTGGAATGCCGATTTTTCGCCGGGGTCCAATATTTCGACTTCCATGACCTCAGCGATGCGAATGGATTGAATGACGGCGCCGCTGAGTTCGATGTTTTTTATCAGGGTCGTCTGTTCGAATGCCAGGCGTACGATGCAGCGATGTTCCTGTTGGAGCAGCATTTCGCGGGGGATCTTGTAAAGGATATGTCCGCTTCGAGAGGCATTCTCAGCCGCTTCGAAATCGCGCGGCTCCAGTCCTCCGACAAGTTCTAACAGCGCCGAGGAGATGCGTCCCATGGCCAGTTCGCTTTCGTCGAAACTGAGCGCGCCCCGAATGCGTTCGCGCAGGGCCATGTTGTAACGCATGAGCAAGGAAAAAGCGAGGTCGTATTTAGCTACATTCTCGGGCAAGGCGTCGCGCAGGACGCGCAGGGCAGACTCCAGTTCTCCCTCGGCCACCAGATCGCGGATGTGTCTGATCAGGTCGTTCAATTGCGCGGCATCCATGTGCGATGTATAGTCGTCCGTTGTGCTAAATTATAAACCTGCTTTGGCAAACACCCTGAAGTAATGGAGCGGAATGCTGTTTTCGAAGAAGGCGGAGCCGACCAAAGCGCCTGCGCATCCTATAGAGGTCAACTCTTCGAGATCGGCCACCGTGCTGATCCCGCCGCTGGCCACGAGTTGAATTTCGGGGTAGGTCTTGATGAGGCGTTTGTACAATTTGATGGGCGGACCTTGGAGCGCGCCCTCCCGGGCGATGTCGGTTACGGCGATTCGCCGAATGCCGAGGTCGAGCATTTGCTCTACAAACTGATCGATGTGCAAATCGGTTTGTTGCAGCCATCCGTGCACGGCAATGCGCTCATCGCGTAGATCGGCGCCGACCTGGAACTTGTCGGGGCCGAATTTGCGCACCCAATATCCGAATTCGTCAAGCGCCATGACGGCTACGCTACCCACAGAGAACATGGATGCGCCTGAATCCCACGCTTGCTTGAGCGATGGGATGGAGCGCAATCCGCCGCCGTAGATAATGTTCATGCGCGTGTGGGCGGCAATCGCGGCTAAGGTGGCGTGATTGATCATGCGACCTGAACGCGCGCCGTCCAAATCGGTGATGTGCAGTTGGCGCACGCCGCTTTTCTCAAGGTCGATTGCCAGGGTCAGGGGGTCTTGGGAGTATTCTGTTTTTTGCTCAAAATCGCCTTGAAGGAGCCGTACGAGCCGGCCGTTCATGAGGTCGAATGAAATGATGATTTCCATGTTTTTCTCTGCAATAAATGCAAAGGTCTGTAAAAAAAAATAAATCTTCTCAAAAAATACGCGATGTGTTCGGATTGGATCGAGGGGGCTTGTCATGAAAATATGACGATTGGGTAAAGATCACTTGTCGGCTTGACGCAGGTCATTCGTCGCAAAAGCCCGGCGCCCCGATCTTGCGCTCGTTTTCCGGCTTAATCTACTAAAAAGAGTCGTCATGCAGATCATTTTTGTGCTTATTCTCATCAGTTTGGTTCTGGCGGCGGGATTTCTGTTGTCGTATCTGTGGGCTGCGCGCGAAGGGCAGTTTGACGACGATTACACGCCTGCTGTGCGCATGCTCTTCGACGATGCCAGGCCGCAAGGTCGGGCGTCGGCGGCCGCGGCGCCACAGACGGATCCAGACGAAGCGTTGCCGGATGACCAAAGCGAAGCGCAACACACACTTACTATCGAACAATAATTTGCACGTATGAGTCGCATTGAACAATTTGCTTATGACAACCGGATCGTACGCGCCTTTGGTATGGCGGCGTTCATCTGGGGGGTAGTGGGCATGCTGGTGGGCCTGATTTTGGCCCTTCAGTTGATTTTTCCCAGCCTCAATCTGAGTCAGACGGGGATTCCGTACCTGTCCTTTGGGCGTTTGCGCCCGCTTCACACGAACGCCGTGATTTTTGCCTTTGTGGGCAATGGTATCTTCATGGGCGTTTATTACTCGCTGCAACGGCTGCTCAAAGCCAGAATGTTCAGCGACCGCTTGTCGTGGATCCATTTTTGGAGTTGGCAGTTGGTCATTTTGCTGGCCGCGCTGACGCTGCCCATGGGACTGACTACCAGCGGCGAGTACTCTGAGTTGATCTGGCCGCTTGACATCCTGATCACGCTGGTGTGGGTGGTATTTGGTATCAACATGTTTGGCACGATCATCAAGCGGCGCGAAAACCACCTGTACGTAGCCATTTGGTTTTACATCGCCACATGGATTACGGTTGCTGTGCTGCACATCGTGCGCAGCCTGGAGTTGCCGTACTCTCTGACGGGTAGCTATCCGGTTTTTTCCGGCGTTCAGGAGGCTTTGGTACAGTGGTGGTACGGGCACAATGCAGTGGCGTTCTTCCTGACCACGCCCTACCTTGGCATGATGTACTACTTCCTGCCCAAGGCGGCTAATCGCCCGGTGTATTCGTACAAATTGTCCATCATTCACTTTTGGGCTTTGATTTTTATCTACATTTGGGCAGGTCCGCACCACTTGTTGTACTCATCGATGCCCGACTGGGTACAGTCGCTGGGCACGGTGTTCTCGGTGATGCTGATTGCGCCGTCGTGGGGCGGTATGCTCAACGGTCTGTTGACGCTTCGCGGCGCCTGGGACCGTGTGCGGCAGGATCCTGTCCTGAAATTTATGGTGGTGGCAATCACGGCCTACGGCATGGCCACTTTTGAAGGTCCCATGCTTTCGATCAAGAGTTTTAACGCCATGAGCCACTTTACAGATTGGACGATTGCGCACGTGCACGTCGGCGCTTTGGGTTGGAATGGTTTTCTGACTTTTGGCGCTTTGTATTGGCTGTGGCCGCGCTTGTATCGCACGAAATTGTACTCTACCCCATTGGCCAACATCCACTTCTGGGTGGGTACGCTGGGGATTGTCTTTTACGCCATACCCATGTACTGGTCTGGTTGGACGCAGCACTTTATGTGGAAAGAATTTACGCCTGAGGGTACCCTGGCTTGGGGCAATTTCCTGGATACCGTCACGCAAATCATCCCAATGTACGCCATTCGCGCAGTGGGCGGCACGCTGTTCCTCACTGGGATGATCCTCGGGGTGTACAATTTGGTCAAAACTGCCGCTCAAGGCGCTTTCCTGGCCAATGAGGAAGCCGAAGCGCCGGCGCGTGAATCGAAAAAAGCCGCTCCGCTAGCGCCAGGCGAGTACTGGCACCGCTGGATTGAGCGCCGCCCGATCCAAATGCTGATCTGGAGCGCCATCCTGATCTCGATCGGCGGTATCATTCAGATCATTCCGATGGTATTCGTCGAAAGTCAGGTGCCCAAAATTTCGTCGGTCAAACCTTACACTCCGCTGGAGTTAACGGGCCGCGACATTTATATCCGCGAGGGATGCTTAGGCTGCCACTCGCAACAGGTGCGTCCATTCCGGGCCGAAACCGAACGCTACGGCGAGTATTCGAAGAGTGGCGAGTATATCTACGATCGTCCTTTCCTCTGGGGCAGCAAGCGCACGGGTCCGGATTTGCATCGGGAAGGCGGCAAATATCCGGACAGTTGGCACTACAACCACATGATCGAACCTTCGAGCATGTCGCCGGGATCTATCATGCCCGCTTATCCGTACATGGCCGAACACGATATGGATCTGTCCGAATTGCCCGCCAAAATCAGGGCGCTTCGCAAACTCGGCACCCCGTACCCCAAGGATTTTGACCAAAAGGCGGTGGCCCACGCACAGCGACAGGCAAAAGCGGTAGCCCAAAGCCTGAACAGCCAGGGAATCAAACAAGATGGCTTGGAGCACAAAGAAATTGTGGCGATGATCGCTTACCTGCAGCGTTTGGGCACGGATATCAAGGCCGAACGCGCCGCTAAGAATTAACCGCAAGCTCTTCACACACAAAAGACAAAATCATGTATAAATACATTTTGCAATCGCTCGAAGGGATTCAGTGGTTTGGAATTACGGCTTTGCTGATCTTTTTTGGCGTGTTCTGCTTCGCGGCCATTAACACGGCGCTCAAGAGCCGCAAAGATACCGACCGCATGGCGCGGCTGCCGCTCGAGGATTGAAGCAAGCCCCCCCCAAAAATCACATGAAATACGGTCAAATACCGCTCATTTTCAATATTGTCAACAATGAAATTCGCAAAATATATCACCACCCTGCTGATACTGGTTACAGCAGAGCGTTTGTGGGCGCAGGATCCGGCCGTTGCCGCCGTTGTTAAAAGCGATCAGTTGCCCCAAATTATGACCTACGTATTGCTCGGAGGCGCGGCAATGCTGTTCATCGTGGCCATGGTTTACATGATCAAGGTAAACCAGATGTTGTACCGCCGGCTTGTGAATATGGAAGCCGCCCGGTCTGGCGCCGTGCTCCCGGAGGAGCCTGTAGCGCTCGAGCCGCGCGAAGACTTTTGGACCCGCATGCGCAAAAAGTACTGGGAGGACGCCGTGCCCGTCGAGCGCGAAGCCGACATCATGCTCCATCACAATTACGACGGTATCCGCGAGCTGGACAACAGCCTGCCGCCGTGGTGGGTCAACATGTTCATCATCACCATCATCTGTGGCGCTATCTACATGTTCTACTATCACTTTGGCGGCGGAGGTCCCTTGCAGGCAGAGGAGTATGAGCGCGAGATGGAAAAAGCGAAAAAAGAAATAGCCATCGCTCTTGCAGGCAAAGCCAATGCCGTGGACGAGTCGAACGTAACGCTCATCACCGATGCTCTTGCGCTGGGCGAAGGCGAATTGATCTTCAAAAACTCATGCGCAGCATGCCACGGCGCGCAGGGCGAAGGCAACGCCGTAGGCCCCAATCTTACAGACGAGTATTGGTTGCACGGCGGCGGCATCCAAAACGTCTTCAAAACGATCAAATACGGCGTGCCCGAAAAAGGCATGATCTCCTGGCAGTCGCAGCTCAAAGCTGCCGATATGCAAAAAGTGGCCAGCTACATCCTCTCTCTGCAAGGAACAAATCCGCCTAACGCCAAGGACCCTCAAGGCGAAATCTGGAAGCCGGAAGCCGACGACGAATCTTCCAAAGAGGAGGCGAGCGGCCAAACCGGAAGCGTAAATTAAATCATACCGGACGATGGGTTTGTCAAAACGAAAACGCGCCTTCGTTTTGGCAAACCCGTCGCTTCAAAGGCCCGAATCCGTACGGGTCAACCCACAAGTCTAATCCTTTTGCGGCCTCATACCCATACCCTCCCACACGCCTCAGGCCATCAGACCTAACCATTGACTGTTTTAACACTACGTCGTCATGGCTACGCAAGAACAATATGCAGATATTTATGAGGATACCGAGACCTTTCGGGACTCCATCGCCACCGTTGACAAAGAGGGTAAGCGGATTTGGCTATATCCCAAAAAGCCGTCAGGCCGTTTTTACCGCTGGCGCACTTGGGTTAGCTTGGTTTTTCTGGCCATTTTTCTGATCCTCCCGTTTATCAAACTCAACGGCGAGCCTTTCTTCATGCTCAATGTGATTGAGCGAAAGTTTATCCTGTTTGGCCTGCTGTTTACGCCCCAGGATTTCCACATTTTCGGATTGGTGATGTTGACTTTTATCGTCTTCATCATCCTGTTTACGGTAGTGTTCGGGCGGCTTTTCTGCGGTTGGGTGTGTCCGCAGACGGTTTTTATGGAGATGATCTTCCGGCGTATCGAGTACTGGATAGAAGGCGACGCGCCGGCGCAGCGCCGTTTGGATAAAATGCCCTGGAATGCCGAGAAAATACGCAAAAAAGCGCTTAAACACGCGATCTTTTTTCTGATCGCCGTAGTAGTATCCAACTACTTTCTGGCTTACATCATTGGAATGGATCAAGTGCTGCGTATCATTGGCGAGCCTTTGGGGACTCACTGGGGCGGCTTTATAGCCATGATTCTATTTTCAGGCGTGTTCTATGGCGTTTTTGCACGGTTGCGCGAACAGGTTTGTACTACCATATGCCCTTACGGACGATTGCAGGGCGTGCTTCTGGTCAAAGAAAGCGTTGTCGTGGCCTACGATTACGTACGCGGCGAGCCCCGCGGCAAAGTCAAAAGAAATCCCCTCGAAGCTATTCGGTCCAGCGTCAACGGCTCTGCAAATGGCATTCGCAAAGTCGGCGATTGCGTGGATTGTAAAATGTGTATCGCCGTTTGTCCAACCGGAATAGATATCCGCAATGGCACGCAATTAGAGTGCACCAACTGCACCGCATGTATCGACGCCTGCGACGAAATCATGGACAAAACAGGGCGCGAACGCGGCCTGATTCGCTATGACTCGGCCGCAGGCATTGAGAGCGGCTCGCGCAGGATATTCACTCCGCGCGTCATCGCTTACACCGGACTGCTTGCAGCCCTCATCCTGCTGGATATCATCCTGTTGGCAGGACGGGGCAGCCTTGAGGCCATCATCCTGCGCTCGCCGGGACAATTGTTTCAAGAACGCGACGAAACGCACCTGACCAACCTGTACACGTACAAGTTGATCAACAAGACCACCAAAGACATACCGGTCAGTTTGCGTATAGCAACGCCCGGCGTCGCACTGGAGCCGGTAGGCAAAGCCCCTGAGATCATCCTCAAAGGCAAACGCGCCGAAGGCGCCTTTTTCGTCGTGATGCCCAAAAAGCTGCTTCAGGGCCGCAAAACGCCCATCGTATTCGAAGTGTGGTCCGAGGGCAAAAAAATGGATACCGTCAAAAGCAGCTTCATGGGACCGGTGAATTGACGCCCGGAGTTTGCGCAAAACTTTTTTTCAAAAACTCAACGCATCAGATATGTTCAATTGGGGAACAGGAATCGCACTGACTTACATAGCCTTCGTCGTCTTCATGATCGGCGCCGTGATGGTGTCGCGCCGGCACGACCCGGGGCTGGTCGAAAAAAATTACTACGAATTAGACCTGCACTATCAGGCGCATCTGGAGAAAAAACAGAACGCCGCCGCTCTGGCCGTTGCGCCCAAGGCGAAATACGACTTTGCCGCACAGCGGCTCATCTTGCAATTTCCGCCGGATCAGGCGCCCGCGGCAGGCGTAGCTAAGTTATACCGCGGCGCTACCGGCGCACACGACCGGCTGATCCGCCTCGAATCCGCCGCCGCCGACGGCAGCGTGGTCTTGACGGCCAAAGATCTTCTGGCCGGTCGTTGGCGCATGGATTTGGATTGGCAAGACGCCAAGGGTACACCATATTTTTACGAAGGAGACTTCACGGTCGCCGCTCACTAGCTCTCCGCCATGTATGCCGCGCTCATACTCGGACTGGCAGGCAGCCTGCATTGCGTAGGCATGTGCGGTCCCTTGGTTTTGTCCTTGCCCATCGCCGCCGCCGGTTGGCGGTCGCATGTGATCCAACTGCTGACGTACCACGTGGGTCGCTCAGGCGCCTACGCCGCCCTTGGGGCTGGGTTTGGACTATTGGGTAAGGGCTTGGCGATGGCCGGATTGCAGCAGGGCCTGTCGATAGCGGCAGGCATAGCCATGGTTCTCATGGCGGTTTTTGCCTGGCGGGTTGAGCGGTTGGCGGCGTCAGCGCCCGGATTCAATGCCTTTGCGACGTTTGTGAGCGCGCGCATGGCGCGCCTACTGCGAAGCGGGGGCGAGGGTATGTGGCTGGGTCTTGGCGCGCTCAACGGCTTGTTGCCTTGCGGCATGGTATATGCGGCGCTGGCCGGCGCGGTCGGACAAGCTGATTGGGGCCGCGGCGCCTTGTTTATGTTGTTATTCGGCTTAGGTACCGCGCCGTTGTTGATCGGCGTAGGGCTGGCGCGACAGCGCTTATCGCCCGAGACCAGGAGCCGCTTGCGCATTGTGCAGCCCATCCTGATGCTGCTGGCGGGTTATCTGCTTATCCATCGGGGGCTGAGTTTAGATCTGTCCCTCTTCGAGTCGGCTGTGCCGCCGGCGCAGGTGGACTGCCACTAATATTTCCTTTGGCCCTGCCTTTTTATTCCCCGCTGCGCTTTTTTCCCAAAATCAAACGCCCCTCCGCGGCCTCCGCGTCCCCCTCGCACCCTTGGCGCCCCCCCCCTTTTTCATGAAACACCGGGGTGAAAGAAACCAACTTGTGAGGCCGCCTTGCAGGTTCACGCCCTGTTTCATCCGCACCTTGTCTGAAAAATATCTGTTTTGCCTATGCGAATGAGCGCTATCTTTGCGCCGTTTTTTTGCGCGTTGCGCAACGGTTCGGCCAAAAGTTGAACTGCATACACTCTCTGAGATTAGGATATGTCAAAAGTCATTACGCCCCGCGAGCAGGACTACCCCCAGTGGTACCTCGATATTGTGCAGCATGCCCGATTGGCCGAAAACTCACCCGTGCGGGGATGCATGGTGATCCGACCACATGGATTCGCGATTTGGGAAAAAATGCGCGACGCCTTGGATAAAATGTTCAAGGATACGGGCCATGTCAATGCCTATTTCCCAATTTTTATACCCAAAAGTTTCCTGAGCAAGGAAGCCGCGCATGTCGAAGGTTTTGCCAAAGAATGCGCCGTGGTGACGCATTACCGCCTCAAAAACGACCCCGATGGCAACGGCGTGATCGTGGACCCTGAAGCCAAATTGGAGGAGGAACTTATTGTGAGGCCCACCTCCGAAACCATCATTTGGAATACATACCGCGACTGGATACAAAGCTATCGCGACCTGCCCATTCTACTCAACCAGTGGGCCAATGTGGTGCGCTGGGAGATGCGCACGCGCGCCTTCCTGCGCACAGCCGAATTCCTGTGGCAGGAGGGGCATACCGCGCATGCCAGCGCCGAGGAAGCCCGGGAGGAGACCGTCCGCATGCTCGACGTGTACGCCCAATTCGCCGAGGAATACATGGCCATGCCGGTCATCAAAGGCCGCAAAACGCCCAACGAGCGCTTTGCAGGCGCCGACGACACGCTGTGCATCGAAGCGCTGATGCAGGACGGCAAGGCCCTTCAGGCGGGCACTTCGCACTTCCTGGGACAAAACTTCGCCAAAGCATTCGACGTGCAGTTCCTGAACAAAGAAAACCAGCAGGAATATGTCTGGGCTACCTCCTGGGGCGTATCCACGCGCCTGATCGGGGGGCTGATTATGACGCACTCCGACGACGAGGGACTGGTGCTGCCGCCCCGTCTGGCGCCGATACAAGTCGTCATTGTGCCCATCCCGAAGCCTGCGCCGGCCCTGACCGATGCCGCCGAAAAAATCGCCGCCGAATTGCGCGCGCTGGGCGTCAGCGTCAAAGTGGATAACGACGACCAGAATCGACCGGGATTCAAGTTTGCCGAGTACGAATTGATCGGCGTGCCCGTGCGGCTGGGCCTCGGCATGCGCGACCTCGAAAACAACACCATCGAAGTAGCCCGACGCGACACCCGCGAAAAATACAGCGCGCCGCTCGAAGGCATCGCTAACAATGTGCTACAGTTGCTCGACGAGATTCAGCGCAATCTCTTTGTCCGGGCTAAGGCCTTCCGCGACGCCCATATCACGCCTGTGGACAGTTGGGACGCCTTTGTGGATGTGCTGGAAAATAAGGGCGGTTTCGTGTCGGCCCACTGGGATGGCACGACCGAGACGGAACTGGCGATCAAGGAAAAAACAAAGGCCACGATCCGCTGTATCCCACTCGATCAAAAGCCGGAAGCCGGCGCTTGCATCCTGACAGGACGCCCGAGCGAAGGCCGCGTGTTGTTTGCTAAGGCTTACTGAGCGCGGCGGAAAGCAGCCGCGCTGAAGCCGCAGGCGCATACGGCCCTTGCCCGCGCCCCGCGCTCCAATCCCTTGCCCGGGCCGCAGCGGGCCAACCCGACACCGCCCCTCTCCGGCCATGCGACAAGTCAAATATTTTTTTGGGCTATGGCTTTCAGTATTTTTTACGTGACACATCCCGACCGGGACACCGCCCGTCGCATAGCCGATATGGTCGTCAAGCAGCGACTGGCCGCCTGTGCCAATATCTTTGCCATGCAAAGCGCCTACTGGTGGCAAGGGGCTGTGCAAGAGGAAGCGGAGTGGGTGAGCGTGCTAAAAACAGCGACGCATCTGGATAGCGCGCTTGAGCGGGCAATTCAGCGCGCGCACCCCTATGAGACGCCCTGTATCGCGCGTTGGCAAGCGGACGCCAACCGCGAATACGAAGACTGGATCAAGGCGTCAGTGCTCAGTTCAGAAGAGTTGGCCGGCCTCGGTTCGAATGGCTAATGCAGCCGTTTCGAGAGAGGAGAGTTGGGTGCGCTCGTCGGCTTCCTGCAGCAGTGTCTCCGCCAATTGCGCAGCGGGGGCCTCAGGGTCGAAACGCTCCGCCGCCAGCGCAATGCGCGTCAGCGTATCCTGGCGGGCGGTGCGAAGGATCTGCCAAAGGGTGTCAGATACATACAATTGTTGCGACACATTGTGGTCAAATTCCTGCTGTATGGCGATCATGAGCGCAGCCTGCAATTCGCGTACCTTCATGCCCGGCATGTTGACGCGCAGCACGACATTGGGTATAGCTGCCCGGTCGCACAAAAGCGCGAGACGCTCATAAGCCTGTAGGCGCATGGGCAACGTGATCTTGATGGTCTCCTGCTTGAGGGCCTGAGCCGCTATGCGCATACGTTCGTCGAGCATTTGCTTCATCAGATAGTAGGCTGTGGCAAATACGATGAGCCCCGGAATGGTGAACTTGAGAATATCTAAAAAAAGCTCCATATTCTTCGTTGAAATGACAGTCTTTTGCCCAAACAGGGCGCAAAGGTGCAACTTTTCCGGCCTTGAAGTGTTTGTTTACTAATTTTGCAGACTTTTTCTTTCAAAAAAACGCCACCATGACTGCCGAGACGGTACCGACCCAAACGCTGCCCATCAACCTGACAGAGGGCGCTGTGTCACAACTTTTGCAAATCAAACAAGAAGAAAATATACCCGACGATTATTGCCTGCGCGTAGGCGTCAAAGGCGGCGGTTGCTCCGGATTCTCCTACGTGTTGGGCTTCGACCAACCCAAAGACGACGATCAGATATTTGAGGTCAAGGGAATTAAAGTGGTCATGAACAAGGCCCATGCGATTTATCTGATCGGCATGGAAGTGGATTTTCACAACGGCCTGGACAATCGCGGCTTTACATTCAACAACCCCAACGCCACCTCAACCTGTGGCTGCGGTACGTCTTTTTCGGCCTAATCGCTACGCATCCGCATGCCTACCCAACCGCAACGCGCCCTCCTGCTGATCCTCGACGGATGGGGCATCGGAAACGCACCCGAAGCCGACGCCATTCGGGCGGCGCACACGCCTTTCATGGATGCTCTGCCGGCGCAGTATCCCTACGCCACGCTCGTCACCCATGGCGAAGATGTGGGCTTGCCCGATGGACAAATGGGCAACTCCGAAGTAGGGCACCTCAATATCGGCGCCGGGCGCGTGGTGTGGCAGGAACTGGCGCGAATCAACAAAGCCATCCGCGAAGGCGAAATGGCCAGAAATCAGGCCCTCTTGGAGGCCATTGAATATGCCGTCAGTCGCGGCAAAGCGCTTCATTTGCTCGGACTGCTCAGCGATGGCGGCGTACATTCACACATTGAACATCTTAAGAGCCTGTGCGACATCGCCGCGGCCAAAGGTTGTAAGCGCGTGTTTGTACACGCTTTCACAGATGGCAGAGATTGCGACCCCAAGAGCGGCGAAGGATTTGTGCGCGACTTCTTGCGGCATATCGAAGGATCGTCCGTCAAGCTGGCTTCCGTCGTAGGACGCTACTATGCCATGGATCGCGACCAACGCTGGGAACGCGTCAGCCAGGCTTACCACGCGCTGGTCAATGGCCGGGGCCTGCCGGTATCCGACAATCTCTGGGAAGACGCCATCCGCAATTTTTACGACCAGAATATCACAGACGAGTTTCTGCCCCCAATAATAGCCCTCGACGAAGCAGGACAAATCGAAGGCCGCATCCGGGCTGACGACGCGGTCATTTGTTTCAACTTCCGCACCGACCGCCTCCGCGAACTCACTCAGGCACTTACCCAATGCGATTTTGCCGAGTACGATATGCAGTCGCTTCCGCTGCATTACACGACCATGACGCGTTACGACGAGACCTTTCGCGGAGTGCGCGTGATGTTCGAAAAAGACGACGTGTCCAATACCCTCGGCGAAGTGCTTGAGCGCGCAGGTAAGACCCAATTGCGCATTGCAGAAACCGAAAAATATCCGCACGTTACTTTCTTCTTTTCGGGCGGCCGCGAAAAGCCCTTCGAGGGTGAGCGCCGGATTCTGATACCCTCGCCCAAAGTGGCCACCTACGATCTGCAACCGGAGATGAGCGCCCTCGAAATCACAGAGGCCGTGCTGGCCGATATGGCCTCGGATCCGGCGGATTTCATCTGCCTCAATTATGCCAACGCCGATATGGTGGGTCACACGGGCGTTTTCGCGGCGGCTGTAAAGGCTGCCGAAACGGTGGACGCCTGTCTGGCGCGCCTCGTGCCCTTCGCTCTTGGGCGGGGTTACGCCTGCCTGATCATTGCCGATCACGGCAATTCGGACTACCTCATCAATCCGGACGGCTCGCCCAATACCGCGCACACCAAAAACCCCGTGCCCTGCATACTCCTCGGCGCGGCTACAGCAAAAGGGCTACGCCCGGGCCGCTTGGCCGACGTAGCGCCTACCTTGCTCGAAGTCATGGGAATCGGTCAGCCCGCCGAGATGACGGGGCAAAGTCTAATTATCCGGTAAAGAGCGACGCTGCCATTCGCCCGCTGGCTTCTCATACCCTCTTTTCGCGCAAAGGGGAGGGTATGGCGGCGGCTAAGGCGTGTTTTTTTGGGAAAAAAGGCGGGGCGGTGGGGAGATTCAGGGGCAAGAGGCGGAGTTTGGCAGACAAAAGGGGGGAGCAGGCCCGCCGGGGCCCGCTCCCTTCACACACACTCCCTCTTTATGGCTTTGCGTTGAACTTGATGGTTCGTTCCGTTTTGTTGTTGCTGTGGTCTTCTACTTGTACCTTCATGCTGAGGCGCGACTCTTCGCTGAGCATACTCAGCGAGAATTCTTTGTTGTAGGTGTGCTCTTTTTTGTTGTGCACATGCGCCTTGTCCGACACGATCACCATGCCGTCTGATTCGCGTATGACCTCCACCCTGAGTTCGTGCAAGCTCTTATCGCTGACGGTTAGTTCGATGTGGAGCATTCCGCTTACTAACTGGCCTTCGGTCGGTTTTTTGATCACAAGCACAGGCGCTTCGGTGTCGTTGTCATTGTGGTTGTGGTCGTCTTTGTGGCATGCAGCCAGGCTAAAGAGCGCGGCGAAAAGCATGGCCGCGAAAAGCTGTTTGAAGATCATAACAGTGCTGTTTTTGTGTGAAAAAATTTTTTTATCGTTCGGAAAAACGCCGGTCGCGCAGGAATTGCTCGTCGTCGAGCGTGCGCAGGAAGGCGATAATTTTTCTTTGTTCGTCGGCGGTAAGGGGTATTCCAAGAGTTCCGTCGGGCTGACGTAGGCGTGGATCGAGCGTAGGCGAATCTTTGACGCCTTCGGCATAGTGGCGCAACACCTGATCCAGCGTTTCGAATCGGCCATCGTGCATGTAAGGCGCCGACGCCGTCAGGTTGCGCAGGCTGGGGGTGCGGAATTTGCCGCGGTCGCTTTCGATCAAGGAGGCTTCGTAGCGTCCGGCATCCCGGTCGAAGGTGGCATCCAGACCATTGTTGTGAAATCGGAAGTCGCTGAAAAGGTCTGTGCTGTGGCAACTTGCGCAGTGGGTTTTGAACAAGTTCAGGCCGGCCAGTTCTTCGGCGTCGAGGGCGCCGCCGGCTTCCTTACGCACATACTTATCGTAGCGGCTGTTGGCGCTCACCAACGCGGCCATGAATTGCGACAATGCCTGTAGGAAGTGCTTTGAACTGATCTCCGGGCTGCCGAAAGCCCGTTGGAAGCGCAGCGGGTACTCTTTGTGCGCCCGGAGTTTTTCGAGCACATGGGCCGGCGATTCGTCCATTTCGTCGGGATTGGTGATGGCGTTGATCGGCACGAGGTCCAGATGTCCGACGCCGCCGTCCCAGAAAAAATTCGAGTACCAGATCATGTTTTGTACCGCCAGGCTATTGCGGCGGCCCAGTCGGTCTTCGATGCCGTGGCTCACGTCGTGGCCATGCTGAGTGAAGGCGTAGCTTTGTTGGTGACAGTCGCCGCAAGATATAGAGTTGTCGCGCGACAGGATGGGATCATAAAACAAACGGCGACCCAGTTCGAAGCCTTCCGGCGTGACAGGGTTGGCGGCCAGATCGTAAACCGGCTGCGGGAAATTGGACGGCAGGAATACTTCAACGTTCGACAACTTGTCGTCATCCTTACAAGCCTGCAACAACACCGTCAAAAGACCAGCTATAAAAACGAGATTTCGCATGACGCTTTTTTTAAATAAAAAATGAGTGGATGCAGGGTGTGTTAGGTGCTTTCACGAGACGATTGTGGCAGCGCACAAAAAATCTGGCGGCCGGCGTATCTAAAACGCCAACCGCCAGATGCAGGTTGCAATTATTCGTTGTGAACGTGGTCGATGTGGAACATATCCACGTAGTTGTTGGCCAGCGTCACGCTGAAGGGCGCAAAGTGTACGACAGCCGGGTTGACGGCCAGATTGATACGCGTCGGGTTGTCGAAGATCTCCAATACATCGGCTTCGATGTGCACTGCCGGCGTTTTGTCGCGGCGTACTTTGGCCACTTCGCCGTGGTGCATGTCGAGCGTCACAGTTTTGATGTTGTTGATCGTCGGGCTGCTGTAGCCGCCGAATCCGCCGATGTGGTAGCGCACGGCGCGGAAACCGAGGTTGGCGTGCATCGGAGCCTGCGGCGAAGAGCCTTCCATTTTCACGAAGATGTAGCCCGAGTTCCATGCCCAGTACATACCGGCGGCTCCGGTGACCGGATCGAGTACGCCTGTGCGTTGCTCCAGCGGAGCGGCGCTCATCAGGCTATCTACTCCGATGACGAAACGCACGGCCTTGTAGTTGCCTGCGGGCACATTCGGAATGGTGATCTTGCGGCTATCGGCCACGTCGTGTTTGCACAGGAAATACGACTCGTTTTTCGGCACGACATAGACAGTGCCCTTTTCGTCGATCAACTCCACGTTGCTGATGAAGTAGTTGAACAGCGAGAAGCGGATGGTATCGCCGTGAGGCGTGCGGTAGTCTTTATCAAATACGAGATCCTCCGACCCGGCTTTGTTGTCGAACTCGAGGGTGATTGACCCCGTGCCTTCAATAACGTCGTCGTTTTTGTCTTTGCGACAAGCGCTAAAAGCCAGCGCGCTTGCAAATGCCGCCATCGCGGCCATTTTGAATGAAAACTTCATGTTGATGAACAATTTGTTGGTGAAATTTTTAAAAAAAATAATTGATGCTGAACATCCAGCGGGCGCCGCTGCGCGCCTGGCCTTCAGCCAGCCGTTCGGCGACAGGCGTCATGAAATTGATGCCTGCCGAAAAGTTGCGTGTAAACAGATCAAGGCCAATGATTCCCAGCAGGGAGTCGCCGCCGGTCAGCGCTTGCCGGGCGCCGTGGCCTACATCTTTGGCGGCGTGATCCGCAAAAAAGCCGGCGCTGGGCAACAAGGCTGCACCCTTCGGACTGATTTTTTTCCAATAAAATGCTTTGACGGAACCGCTCAGCCGATCGCCGAAGCGATAGCCGTCGGGATTGGTTGTGTTGAAGCGATACAGGACGTCGGCGGTCATGCCCCAGTCGCCTTTGCGCATCATGTACTGTGCGTTGGCGAGGTAATCCCAACTGCCGCTGCCGGGTTGGTGCAACACGCTAAACGGCAGACCGTCGGCATCTTCCATGCGGAAACTGCCTGTCGGCGCTTTGACGCCGCCGCCCAGCGTCAAGGTCTTGCGCCAGGTCTGGCCGACGTCGCGCAGCGGAATCCAGTTCACAACCACCGACAAGTCTCCTGCGCCGCTAAAACGACGCTCGGGGGTAGGCTGAAGAAACTGCCACGGCGCAATGGCTATCACCTGAATGCGTCGATGTGGATACAGGCGCAGCGCCACGTCGGCCGTCTGCGAATGCTCCCGGACGAATCTGGCGGATTCAGGATGCCGCACCCAAAAACTGCGTGCGCCGTAACGGACGCTCACAAAATGCCGGTTGAATTCAGGCACAACGCCCAAATAATTGCCGCCTATCGAGCATCCGCAGACGTCGCAGGCTCGCGCCGCTTGCGAAGTTGCAAGTGCAAGCGCGAGAAGAAATAAAATACGCATTGTGATTGACGATTGGGACCCAACGAACGCGCAGCCGGCAAAGATTTTGCAGACTGAGAGACGTCGGACCAATAAAGAAAAAAGTGAATTGCAGCGGACCAATTCGGCCGGCGTTTGGCGGGGAAGCGCAGCGGGGATTTCACCCGCATGCTTATTTCATCCGCTAAGCATGGCATAGCCGTGCGCAGACCGATCCGGCCGCAATTTTACCCGCGATGATGCGCTTAGGAAAAAACAGGCGGCTTTAACAAGTAGGAAATCCAATCCTGCGCAATGAGCGACGCGTCGTCGCCAAAGCAGGGCCGGACCGGATTCAAGGCTGGTGGTAAGACCAGCGACCACGCTTGGTCGCTTTCCAAATAAACGGGAGCGAAGAAGAAGCCCCTCAAAACATCCGGCGAGGGGGCGGTCTCTGAACTGCCGGACGCCTCATTCGGCATGTTGACTTCCGCCGCGAGGAGTTTTTTCTTGAGATAGCACTTGCCGTCGCATTTCAGCTCGACTTTCGCTTTGTTCTCGCAAAAGTTTGCGGCGATGTAGGATTTGTTGAGGTAGTAGTACGCCATCCATCCACTCTTGAAGAGCGGTTGAGCCAAAATTGCTCCTATAAGTAATATTGAGCAAGCTATTCGCACGGCGCAAAGATAATGTAATCTTTTCGAATCGAAGGTATGATGTGGATCATGCGCGACAGTGATGTGAATTTTGCTCAAAAAGCGAATCATAACGATCAAAATTGCGCTCCAAAACCC
>JBKBLI010000070.1:0-12496 GCA_046296435.1 Saprospiraceae bacterium
GGCGTCGGCGTCAGAATCGCATAAATCTGATACGTTCCGGCCGTGCCAAACGAAGTCGTCGTCGTCGCCGTCGTGCCGCCCCCGCCAAGACCGCTGTTCGGTATCGTCGCAATCACCGTGCCGCCCGAATATGGGTCGGATACCGGCGCGGGGAAGTACTTGAAGATGATCCCGTACGTCGGGTTCATGCTCGTCAGATTGATTACCGTCAGTTCAACATCGTTGCCAAGACATACCGGACTCGGCATCGCCGTCAGGGCGCCCATCGTCGGGCAGGCGTCGCAGTTGCCCGGGCCGATAAGCGTGAACGACTCGGCCGAGGTACAGCCGTTGCCGGCCGTCACCGTCACAAAGTAAGTGCCCACGGTCAGGCCCGACTGGTTCTGCTGACCAGGCGTCAGACCGCTGCCGTTCGGCGTGCTCCACTCAAACGCGTACGGACCCATCGCACCGCTGATCGTCAGCGCAATCGCGCCATCGGTCGATACGCATGTTGTCGGTTGCGTAAGGACGCCGGAAACTACCGGCGACGAAAGGATCGTCACCGTTGCAGAGGCCGTAGATTGGCATGAGTTAACGTCGGTGACCGTCACAAAGTAGGTTGTGGTCGCCGCCGGCGATACAGTAATCACGCTGGTATTCTCACCAGTGCTCCAGAGATAGTCAATACCACCTGAAGCGGTCAAATCTTGAGCGTCGTCCAAGCAGATGCTCGCATTCGCCGGAGTGATGGTCGCAATAGGAAGGGGGTTGACTACAATCTGCACAGTAGCCGTTCCTGTACAACCAAGGCCATCTGTAGCCGTTACCGTATAGGTGGTTGTAACCAATGGGGACACTGTGATGGATGCCGTATTTTCCCCTGTGCTCCAAGCGTAAGACAACCCGCCGGTAGCCGTAAGCGTAGCGGAGGCGCCGACACAAATGATACCGTCGTTAGGTTCAACGCCTGACGCCTCGCTGATTTCAATTTCAGGGCTGGCTTGTCCCACCGTGATATCAAAAGTGCAAGAAGTCGCGCAGAATGTAAAGGTAATGGTAGAAACCCCTAAACCAGCTTCAGCCGGATCAAAGAAGCCATCGTCGTCAACGCCGTTGCCGCTATACTCACCATCGGCGGGCGAACCGCCCGTCAGTGCAAAAGGCGGCGTATCCAAACAAACGCTGAAATCGTCGGGGCATTCTGCTACTTCGTTGCGTATGCTTGCGGTAACCGGCACGCGTGGCGTCTCGCAGTCCGTGCTCACCTGCCAGTTGTAGAACCAGTAATAAGTAGCGCTACCAGGGTTGGTGATAAAACCGCTGGTCACTACGACATTGCCGCTCGGAGATATGTACGGATAGGTATTGCCTGAGGTCTCGCGGATCAGCGCGCCGGACATATTGGCTGAAACGAGACGATAACCAACGCCCACCGGAACCGCAAGGTTAAGTGGGAAAGTCACCGTTACCGGATCGGTAACAGAGCCTGGCGGATAAGTAAATGGCCCAACCGTTTGCAAAAGCGTGCCGGTATTGTCGCGCAACTCAACGTCCATAGAGCCTCCTGTGCCTACAGAATAAACATCGACGCTATTGATGACAATATCCGTATTCACCACATCAAAAACAAGCCCCCATTGGTTGCCAAACGTATTGGCTGTGGTTGTGTAGGTGGGTTTAGCGGCACTTTCCGTTCCGCCGCCTTGCGACGCGCTCACGTAGTAAGTCGTGGTCATGGTGAGCGGCGGGGTTGTGAAGGTCCCGCCCGAAGCTATCGACGAGCCGCCAACAGGCATCTCGTACCAATTGATATCAGATCCTGCATTGGCTGTTGCGCCCAGCGTGACCGATACTGGGCCAGGACCACACGCTTCGCCCGGAGTAACGGTCAAAATCTCGGGTGTGGACACCGTAACAGATACCACAGAAGAAGGAGAGATCGCAATGGGCACGCCTCCACAAGTAATCACGCAGCGAAAATCCGTGCTAACGCTCAGTCCGGACACGACATAAGTCTGCGTAGTGGCGCCGGCGATGGGCGTCCACATGTTAGCCCCTACCGGCGAACTCTCCCACTGATATTCAGCCCCCGGTAAGCTGGGAACAAGCGAGAGCGTTACATCTTCACTAATGCAGACTTGCGGAGGCGCAGCGCTGGCGCTAACCGACGCCGGCAGGTTGAGTATGGCATAGCTGTTCACGTTGCTCACAGGGAACAAAGCAGCAGCCAAGGCCACGCTTGTGGGCTTGCCGCAGTTGTTGAACGCTGCCAGCTTCGCGCTTACGTTAGCCGGACTCGAGTTGTCCTGCGCTACGACGAAATATTCAATCACTTCGCCGTTAGTCACCGGAGAAGTAAGCAGGCTGTAATCCGGCGTAAAAGTAAACGGCGAGGAGGCGTTGGAGGCCTCCACCCACTTCCAGCCATTGTCAGCAGAAGTGTTGGTAGCCGGCAATACGTTGTCCTCTGTTGACTTCTTGAACCAGATTCGCGGCTTGGTTCCAGCTGCGACATTCACTCCCGAAGCATCCGTGATTACCGCGCTGAGCGTCGGCGGCGTCAGACACACAGAACCTTGCAACAAGTCGTAGGTGATGTTGGGGCCAACGGCATCAATCAACATAAAGTTGCCCTCATCCGCGCCAATATCGGGCGCCGATCCGCTACCCATGTAGCCTGCATTGCCCTGGCGAATGTCGCCGTCAAAATCTTCACTGATACCCGCAATGGGCGTGGCGCCGCTCTCGGCGCGGGTCGGCACGGCGGGATCGATGTGCAGGAAATTGGCATTGCTACCGGCAAGGCTCAGGAAGGCCGTGTTTTCTGTCACCGAAAGGTCCTCGCGCGGAGCCACCCGACATTGGAAATCGCTCAACTGCTGATCCAAATTCGTACCGTCGGTAAAGATCAGATTATTCGGGCCAGGGACTCCAGCGTACAACAAGTTATTATTAGACGCGAGGTCGTAGTTATTCTGCGCAATGCCGGAGCGCTGATAAGCCACCGTGCGGCCCGTGCCATTCGACGTAGAATTGTTGATCACAATGTTGTTGCGCATTACCAGACGCGCCGTAGTAGGCGTAGCACTCACCGTGTGGAAAATACCCGCGCTACCGAAGTTGGTTCCCGATGAAGTGGCCGACAAATAAATCGTGTTGTGCGATACGTTCAACACGCTGTTGGCCGTCAAGGAAGTAATATTGATACCGCGCAGGTTGGGGTTGATGGCCGTCGAGTTGCCCGACAAGGGTGTACGCAGCTCGCCGATCAAGTTATTATATATGTTGGCGGTGACCGGCCCGGAAGGAACGGTAATGCCATTGACTACGCCAGATGCATTCTCGCTGACAATGTCGTAGATCTTGTTATTGAAAATATTGGTCGTCAGGTTGGTACCGAGGTTGATACCGCCTACAATCCCTGAAGAGCCAAGGCCGGTGAGGCCAAAAATTTCATTGTTCGAGATGATAGAGTTCAAGGCCGTGGCGCTTCCGGTCATGTTGATGCCATAAAAGCCGGATGTGGAGGTCGTGCTCGATCGCGTGATATTGCGAATGATATTCCCATCAATCAGCGCCGTAGCCGGCGTGCTGATTTGGCTGATGCCATAAATCAGACCCGTGCTGGGGATGTCGCTATCGCCAATAATATTATTGGTTACTTTCCACATATTAGGACCGTTGGCAGTGCTATATATAAAATAAGTCAAGCCGCTGGTCACGCCGGGACGCTGAATGTTAGTGATGGTATTGCCGTCGATCTCTACCGTGTTGTTTGTATTGCCCGTGGTGCCGATAGTTGTGTAAATACCGCTTACCAGACCCGTAGTGCTGTTGTTCACCATCGAGATCGTATTGTCGTTGATCTGGTAGTTGCCATTGTTGGACGTGGTCACAAAAATGGCATACTGCGCTCCGGTGGTTCCGTTACCGCCGCTGATGGTATTGTTGTTGATCTTGCAGTTGTTCTGGAAGATGGTGTATATGCCATAAGCAATCGAAGCGCTGCCGCCATAGTTAGAGATGGTATTACCCCCGTCTTCGCCGATCTCAATATTCTGGTCATAGAAGTTAAAAGGCGCAACCGCCGCAAAACCACGCAACTGAATACCGCCATAGGCATTGCTGATCGTGTTGTTGAATATTTTGATGTTTTCGCTCCGGCCGCCTTCGCTGACCACCGTTACCGCTGCGGTACCGCTAATATTGGATACAAAAATCCCGAAAGAGTAAATAGCGGCTTTGTTCAGCGTGATCGAGCAGTTTTTGATCACAATATTCTTACAGGCGTCCGATCCTGAGGCCTTCTTCAGGTAATAACCGTACTCAATCAAACCGACGCCGCTGAACGCAGGATCGGTTGCCAGATCTATACCGTCAAAAGTAATGAAGTCGCCGCCGTTCAACACCATAATGGCGTCGCCGTGGACGCCTAAAGCCGTAGATGAGGCTATTGTACCCGGCGAAGCCTTTTGCACCACAGGATTGGCGCCCGCGCCTGCGCGTTGGAACGTGATGGTGTTGGTCGCATCGCCTGTAGCGTTTATCTCCGGCACGTCTTCCACAAATGTTTGGCCGGCCGATACGTTAAATACAATTGAATTGGGCAAAGGACAGCCCCCGGATACATTATTCAACCAGTTGACCGCATCCGTAAAACTATTGAAGTTTGTACCGCCGGTCGGCAAAGTATTGTTGATCGTAAACGGACTCATCGCAGGGCTGGGCATCACAGCCGGCGGAGCGGCGCTGGTCAATGAAATATTGTCTATGGCAATCGGCGGGGGCGTACCCAACGAACCATCGTTTTTCCACGTAAAAATCAATCGCCATGTAGCCGGCGCGCTGCAGTTGCCAATCAAACTTGGCGGTAGCGTAAGCGCGGCGCTTTGAGGCGCCATCACGTTCCAAAACTGCTGGAGCGTAATGGCCGGAGCAGGCAAAGGCCCGGTAGCCAGAGAAGTGTTGTTGGCAACAGGCGTGTAGGAAGTGGGCGCAATACTCACCATGAGCGCATCCCAACTCCCAGCTTCGCCCAAGGCCTGCCAGTTGAAAGATAGGTTGATGCTTGTCTCGCCGGCAGGAAAAGTAATGTCGCGGTAAAAGTGCACGACCGAAACGTCTGTGTTCGTGTAGCTCCAACTCGTCCCGCCGTCGTCAGAGACAAAAGCCACGTTGTTGTTGAAACCGGGCGGAACCGTACCAATAAACCATTGGTTCGTTACGGACCCGTTTTCCAAGGTCCATCCATTGGCGGCAAAAGTACCGCCATTTTCAAATCCGCCGTCGCCGGAAGGGTTAATCAAAACCGTTTGCCCTTCGACTGACAGGCACAAAACAGACCAGACCAACGAAAAAAGTAAAAGTTTTTTTCTCATGAGAATTACAAGTTAGAAGAAAAAGGAATCGGATTGGGCAGATCGGATTAAAAAAAGAAAACAATATTAAAAACCGACAAAAAAAAATAAAATACTTCGCCGAAGACAGGATTGAAGACTTAAAATTTTGCGAGCGGCCTTGGGCTATAAAAAAACTTGTTACAAAGGTATGTACTTTTTTTAAAAAAGAAAAAAAAATTAGAGATAGCGCGCAATTCTGCCGCTCTTGGCAAAGTTTGGAGAGCGTTCCCAAAACTGTATCCAACAGTAAAAAAGCCGCTAAATATTACCCGTGGAAACAAAAAAGCCCGAAAACCGTTGCGGCTCGGGCTACCATTTCACTAAACCGTTTCTATTGTATGAAGCAATAAAATAATATCCAAAGTCATGCCAAAAAATCAAAAACGACCCTGAATGTTTATTTTTTTTACAAAAACAATCCGCATCGCTTATTAAGCCAAAATCACAAACCGACACAACGCCTCAAAACGCAGTCCTCCTTAGCCTTGGTCAAAAAAAAAGCGCGTCTCTCTTTCGAAACGCGCATCCCGTATATAATCTCATGAAAAGTGTCTTAGTCGGCAGTCAAGTTCAGCGCTTAGCGTTCATTGACGGTACAAAGGTGCGGCAACCCACATGCGCCGCAAAGGACAAAAAAATATATTTGTTGAAAAAAAAATCAAGCGAATACTCGATGAAAAGCAAAAACATAACGCAATTTCGATGCAAAACCTACAAATAAAACACTTTATCCCGGCCCCCAAAAACCTTTTTGTTGATTTTTCAATCCTTAAGCCAAGCAAAAAAATCAAAAAAAAACAGATTCCGCAAGCCCTCTCGCTCCACAAAAAGGCATCATGGCGAAAGGCAAACGGCTTTTCGCGCTTATTCCGCCCAGATGAGCTTTCCGCTGCTTCGGCGGGCACTTTTTTGATCCCAAAAATCGTAGAGATAAACCCCAGGCGTAAGCGAAGGCTGAAGCGTCTGCAGACCCGGCGTCACTTCGGTTCGAAAAGCCTCGACGCCGCGCAAGTCGTACAAAACCAGAACTCCTGCGCCCGACGAATCCAAAAACAGACGCCCTTGTGCGGGATTGGGCGAGAGCGAGAGCCGGACAGGGGCTGGGGGCAAAGAGACAGATGAACTCAACCACTGGTCAAACAAAGTCTGAAGCGAATCGATCGGCTCTTTGCCTGCCGGCAATGACGGGACATTCAAATCCAGATAAAACGCGCCGGGCAAGTCGTCGGGGCGAGCCACCCGCACAAAAGCGGAGAGCGACGAGACGCCATTGGGCAGACAACGGGTATCTGCCCCGGGGACTTTAGCGCCCTGAAGGGACGCCATCAACTTCTCGGCTAATGTTCCCGGCGTATTCAGAAAACGGGCCTCCATACTGTCTAATATTGCCTGTCCAAGCAGTATGTTGCCCTGTATGGCATAAGTAGGGCCCACGATATGCGCCTTGTAATCGAAGCAGAGCGTGCCGGTAAAAGCCGCCGCACGCGGCCCGCCGCCTACAGGGTCAAAATCAACAATCCCGTACTGACGGCGCTGGGCGTTGAAGGTACCCTCCGGATCGTTGGCCTTCAGCCAATCCAGTATTGCCTGCGGCGAAAGCCCCTCCAGCATGCGGGCGCGCGCATTCTGCTGGTTGGCCTGAATCCAAAAAGATTGCGTGTGAATCGCCCCCCGACCCGGCAATATATCGCTAATGATGTACGCCCCGCCGCTACCCGGAAACTGATTGTTGTCCAAACAACTTGCGCCCGCGCTGCCGATTTCGCCGGTAGCCGGATCAAGCGCTACAATAGAAAACGTATCCTGAGCTTGAAGCGAAAAATGACATGCAAGGAATGACCCAACGAAGAGAAAAGCGAAAAAATGCTTCATAATGCAAACGTATTAGGACGAGAAGCCTTGCACAGACAAAGCCGACCGTTTTGAAAGTCTGGCAAAATGGGGACGCTCCGAAAGCGCGCGCGACATAAGGGTTCAGCCTACTCAGAGCAACAAGGCAAAAACGGCTTTAATGCCAATTTTGGCGATTTGCATAGACAAGGCCTCGAACCGGGCTTTGGCCACGGCGGTTTGCTCGAGCACCTGAACCTTAACCAATTCGGCGCGATTCATGCTCAGCAGTTCAAACTCGTCTCTGGAAATCTGACCCTCGAGCAGCATGACGCCAAAGCGCTCCAAATCGGCCTTCATTTCGCTGTAGAATCGCTTGGCGGCGTCTTCATATTCTCTGCGGCGACGCTTGATGGTATCGCCCACCAGCGTAATAACCTCGGTTTCGACGCCGTCGAGCGTGCTTCGTATTTTGTTTTTAAAATCGGGCATGATGTGTTTACTCTTTTTATTGAAAAATCAAATGGTGCATCTTTTCTTGGCGCTTTCGACGTTCTTCAGCGAGTTGACGCTGCGGCCGATAATCTTGGCATTTTCTTCGACCGACACGGGGCTGTGTTTGCCTTGTCGCTGCCATGTTTCGGCAAAGCCTCCAAACTGTTTTTCGATACTTGCCCAGATTCCTGCAGCCTCCGCGTTTCGACTCACGCCTTTCGAATGGGCGGCAGCTTCGCCGAGGAACGTTTTCATCTCTTCAATCGCTGCCCGATGCGCATCGTATGGTTCGCTCCCTTTTTTGACAAGAAATAACAGTTCCGTATCCACCCGATCGAGATTGCGCCCGCTCATGGCATCCAGACAAGGCCTGCACGATTGCAAGCCAACCACTAATAAAAGCGCAGAGGCGCTCAGGGCAAAGTTTCGAAGCAAATTTGAAAATTTCATGCGTCTTCAGATTCGTGAAAAAATACTGCGCTAAAACGCCCGAAAGGTAATCAAATTATGCCACACCAAAGGCTTCCAAATTAATTTTACTTAAAACTTGCGAGATAAGACGGTCTATCGCTCCACCCGGATCCTTGCTAAACAGGCCGCGAGGTCGATTGGCCAAAATGACGCTAAGCGACAGCGCTTCATGACCCAGCATCTGCGCCAGACCATATATACCGGCTGTCTCCATCTCCAAATTGAGGATGCGCCGATCCTCAAATGCGTATGCTGCCATCGTATCCAGATAATCGGGCGCCATTGTTGGCGCGCGCAACACACGGCCCTGCGGCCCATAAAATCCCGCCTGCGTAGCGGTAAAACCCTTGCGGCCGAAGCCTTCAAATTCGCTAAGTAGGCGCGCCGAGGCGCGGGCAAAATAGGGGGCAATCGGAAAGGGCTGCAAATGAGCGGCGTGCGTGTGCCAGGCGTGCAACTCTGGCGAACGATGCTGATCGGGCGCGCGATAGTAGCGCATCAGCCCGTCGAAACCAAAAGCCGCTTCTGACACGACAATATCGCCGGGTTCAGGCTCCGATTGCAGACCCCCGCAGGTGCCGACACGAATGATCCGGAGCGACGCGGGGCGCAGGCGCAGGGCGCGGGTTGCAAAATCTATATTGTGCAAAGCGTCCAACTCGTTGAGGGCTATATCTATATTGTCTGTGCCGATACCGGTCGAAAGCACGCTCAAGCGCCGGGAGCCGAGATACCCTGTATGGGTTACAAATTCGCGCTTCTGCACGCGGCACTCGATGCGGTCGAAATGCCGGCTCACACGCGTCACGCGATCGGGGTCGCCCACCAAAATGATCAAGTCCGCTATCTGCTCCGGATGAAGCGCTAAGTGATAGATGCTCCCGTCGGGATTAAGGATCAATTCGGCGGCGTTCATGCGGCGAAGATACGGCGCCCGCGCCTCATACATGGTCAAAAAGAAGCCCACCCGAATGTTTTTGCAATCGTAGGCGTAAACAGGCCGCCATACCAATCCGGTCAAATGTCTCGCATGCCCGCATCCTCTACGCCCGCATGCGCCCCCTTGTCCCTGCCTTTTATTGCTTTGGCGCATGCCCTCGCCTTTTTTCCTACTAAAAAAAAGCAAAAGGATGAGATCGGCTGCTCACCTTATTCGTGCGCCCATGCCGCCTCTTTACACGCTGTTTTTTTCCTGAAAAAAAGCGCAGGACGGCGCGCGCCCTCAAGCGCATCACCGGCCTTGATCGGCCAGGAAAGCGGCGGCGGCATCGCGGATTGTGTCCTCGAAGTTCCGATAGACGAATTCGGGGATCTGAAGGGAAAGACGGTTATCGTAAGCGGACGAAGAGACCGCAGCGCGCGCGCTCTCGCGAGTGAGCAGAGGAGGAGCGCCGCTTATTTTTTCGCGAAGCCACGCTGCACGCCAGGCGATTTCGGCAAGCCATGGCCCGAATTCCCATTGGGGGGGGCGCCTTCCGATGGCTTGCGCAATCAATTCCAGCAAGCGCTTGTAAGAGCAATTCGCGGCATTAAGGATGATGCGCCCGGCGCCGATGTCGTTGTCCAACAGAAGCGTCGCCGCGCGCGCCACGTCGCGCGCATCCACAAAACCCGTACCGCCCACCGGATAAAACTTCAAGCCCTTGTACATCTGCGAAAAAAAACGACCCGAGCCTTTGCGCCAATCGCCCGCCCCTATGATCACAGAGGGACAAAGGATAACGGCCTCCAATCCTTCGGCTATGCCGCGCTGCACCTCCATCTCGGCGCCATGCTTGCTCAGGGCGTAGTTGGAAGCCCCGGGATGCTCAGCCCACTTGATCGTTTCGTCGATCAGGCGTTGGTCTTTGGGGCGGCCCAGCGCGGCAATACTGCTGATATGTGCCAGCTTTTTTACGCCAAAATCGAGACACAAATTCACGATATGAGCCGTGCCCTCTACATTGACGCGGGTCATTTGTCGGGCGTCGGCGGGGCGAAAGGAGACCATCGCGCCCGCATGGATCACGTGCGTGACGCCCTCGAAAGCGTCCGAAAGGGCGAAAACATCTGTCAGGTCCGCTTCGGCCCATTCAATCGCGGAGGTCTCGGCGTCTGAAAGCTCGGGGCGGCTTTGCGCCCTGCGCAGCCCCCTGACCCTGTACCCTTGCGTCAGCAACTCACGGGCAATATGCGCGCCGAGAAAGCCGGTGGCGCCTGTAAGCAAAATCAGCGTATCGCTTGACGACATGTTTTATTTGCGCAAGGTAAGCGTGTAGGCGGCTACGGCCGCGATCTCTTCGTCGTTCAGCAACTCGCCAAAGGGCGTCATCAGACCTTTGCCCTTCCTGATCAAGACGGCGCGCTCCTCCAGCGTCAAGGCGCTTTTCGTGAGATCCTTGGCGCCGCTGAGGCCCAATTTGCCGTTGGCGCCGTGACAGTTGACGCAGTATTTGCGATAGATGGCAAGCCCGTCCGGGCCTTCGGATGTCGAAGCGCCGCCGCGCGCCGCGGCGAGTTCCGCCCTTTGGCGGATTTCGTCGGCCGCCGATGAGCCGCAAGCGAGGGCGAAGACAAGCATGAGCGACGCCGGGATGTAAACAAGTATTTTTTTCATCTTTTGCCGCAAAGTTATGAGGTCGAGACCGTGCAGCGGTACGGCTGACGGCTTTTAGCCGTATATTTGCAGTTTTTACGCACAACCAGTTCTGCGCACCATTTGTACGATGAGTAACAAATTGAAATTCGTCTTGTTCGCCTGGCTTCAGGCCTTTTTTGTAGCGGCGCAATCTTACACGCCATTCCCGTATCCGATTGAAAAGGTCGTCGAGGTCGATAGCGCGGCAGTCGTAACGGCGCATCCGCTGGCTACGCAGGTAGGCTTAGACATCCTGCGCAAGGGCGGTAACGCCATCGACGCCGCGGTGGCCGTGCAGTTTGCTTTGGCGGTGGTCTATCCGCAGGCGGGCAATATCGGCGGAGGCGGATTCTTGATTTACCGCAATGCTAAGGGCGAAACGGCTGCCTTGGATTATCGCGAAAAAGCGCCCGAAACGGCCCACGAACGCATGTTTCAGGATACGTTTGGGGAGGTGTTGACCAACAAAAGCCGGTACGGCGTGTTTGCTGCGGGCGTGCCGGGCACGGTTGACGGCATGTGGGCAGCCCACCAGAAATACGGCAGCATGCCCTGGGGCCGCTTGGTGCAACCGGCCGTCGAACTCGCCGAAAAAGGATTCCAGATCACTGCCCGGGAAGCCGCCAACCTCGAAAAGGAAAAAATGACTTTTGCCCGATTCAACACGATGCTGCCTGCATTTGTGCGTCTCGACCGACCCTGGGAGGCCGGCGATTGGTTGATTCAGAAGGAACTCGCTTTTGCGCTGCGCAAAATAGCCGACAATGGACGCGACGGATTCTATTCGGGCCCCGTGGCGACCTACATCCTCAAGACCATGGAGCGCAGCGGCGGTTTGATCAGCGCCGCCGATCTGGAAAACTACCGCAGCATGTGGCGCCCGCCCTTAGAATTCGACTGGAAAGGGCTGCGCATCGCCACCATGCCTCCGCCGAGCAGCGGCGGCATCATCCTGCAACAGGTGCTGGGCATGGTCGAAACATGCCAACTTGCCAAATCCGACTTCCGGACGGCCAAGGCGCTACACTGCATCTGCGAGGCAGAGCGCCGCGCCTTTGCAGACCGCGCGCAACACGTCGCCGACCCCGACTTCTGGCCTGTGCCGACCGAGGCCATGACCCATCCGGACTATCTGAGCGCCCGCATGCGCGACTTCAACCCCGAGCGCGCCACACCCAGCCAGTCTGTGAAAGCGGGCGTCTTCCCGCAAAGCGAGGAGACTACCCACTACAGCATTGTGGACCGCAAAGGCAACGCCGTAGCCGTCACCACGACGCTCAACGACGCCTACGGGAGCCGCGTGGTAGTCAGCGGCGCAGGCTTCATCC
Source organism: Saprospiraceae bacterium (assembly GCA_046296435.1). Classification (GTDB taxonomy): domain Bacteria; phylum Bacteroidota; class Bacteroidia; order Chitinophagales; family Saprospiraceae; genus M3007. Next base: position 12,123 of record JBKBLI010000070.1, read on the forward strand.
TCAACAACGAAATGGACGATTTCAGCGCCAAGCCCGGCGCTCCCAATCTTTATGGCGCCATCGGCGGCAAGGCCAACGCCGTCGCTCCGGGCAAAAGGCCGCTGAGCAGCATGACCCCGGCGATAGTCAGCCGCGACGGCGCTTTTGAGATAGCCCTGGGTACGCCCGGCGGCACTACTATCCCGACTTCGGTAATTCAGGTATTGCTGAACGTCTATCTGTTCGGCCTGACCTTGCCCGACGCCGTGCAAACCGGACGGTTCCACCACCAATGGCTCCCCGACGCTATTCAGGTGGAGGAAGGCGCCTTCTCGGATGAACTGCTCCAAAAACTGGAGCAAATGGGGCACGAGATCATGCCGCGAAGCCCCATC
>JBKBLI010000070.1:12595-17307 GCA_046296435.1 Saprospiraceae bacterium
GAGGAAGGCGCCTTCTCGGATGAACTGCTCCAAAAACTGGAGCAAATGGGGCACGAGATCATGCCGCGAAGCCCCATCGGCAGGGTCGAAGCCATCCGTAGGCTGCCGAACGGCAAGCTACAAGGCGCCGCTGATACGCGGGGTGAAGATGCGGCGGCAGGTTATTAGCCGAAACATTGTCTGCCCCCCCCGAAAAAACTTTGCGCGCTTTGCGCGGGAAAAGTATTCACGCAAAGGCGGAATATCTTTCGCGCCCTTCGCGTGAAAAAACCTCGGCGCCCTTTGCGCGCGCGCCTTCGCGCCCTTTTTTCCCAAAAAAGGACGACAGGCAGAGATACAGACATGTGAGATTAGCCGTACAACTCGTATTTAACCTGATGGGGAGCGTATCCCAGCCGCGCGACCAGATTGGCGACGGCGTCATCGATCATGCGACTCCAGCCGCACAACATAAAAAGGACATCAGGGCGCTTTTCGGCGTAATGCTCCAGATATATCTGGTGAACGTGGCCGCGGTAACCGGGCCAGTCGGGTTGGCGCGACAGGGCCACGTCGTACTTGAAATTGGGATACGCGGCGGCATATTCCTCAAATTCATATCGGTACAAAACATCGGCCTCGGTACGGGCGCCGAAAATGAGGTGCGCGCGTCGATAAGGTTGCCGGCGGGCGAACAAGTCGCGCAACATGCTGCGGAACGGGGCCACACCCGTGCCGGTGCAGACCATCACCAGATCGCGGTCGTCCAGGCGAGGGGGCAATACGAAAGCGCCGTCAGGCCCTTTGAAGCGGAGCGTGCTGCCCTCGCGCACCTCTTCGAAAAGGTAGCGGGTACCTTCGCCGCCTTCCATGCGCACGATGCAGAGCTCCAGATCTGGCCCGTCGCCCGGGCCGGAGGCGATGGAGTAGCTTCGCCAGCGCTGTAGGCGCTTTTCGCCTATCGGCAGGTCGAGGGTGATGAATTGTCCGGCCTCAAACGCGGGCGGCTTGCCGTCGGGAAGCTGCAGAAAGAACCGCCTGACTTGCGGCGTCATATCTTCGATGCGGCTTATGCGGGCTTCGTACCAGATGGTGGGCATGGCGCTACGCTTGTTTTACAGCCGAATAACAGGTATCCGACCCAAAAGGTTCGGGCGCGCTCAGGGTGGATCGCCGTGTGGACTGCTTGTCAACGCGCGGAGAGACCTGCCAGCGCAACCGCTTTGGCTGCGCGGTCAATATCGCGGCCTTCAATGGCTTTTTTGATATATCGGTGCAGGGCCTCTTGGCCCTCGGCGAGGGCGCGCGCGGCCTCTGGATCTTCGGCGGCCAAGGCGGCTGCGCTCGCCGCGTCGGGCAGGGCGGGCAGGGCGGCCAATTCGGCCAGGTCGGCGCCGCTGAGCACCGGACTGACCCGGATAGACTCAGGCAAGCCGGGGAACCCTATACCGATGACATTGACGGGCTGTACGATCTCTTCAACCGCGGCGCCGCTGGCCCGGGCATACCAGAATCGGCCCATGCGGCCTACCAGATCTATTTTGTGAGGGTCGATACGCCCGTTTGGAGTCAGCACCCGTTCGTCGATGTGCATAAGCAGGATCCGACACACGATGAGGTGTCCGGCGCCTGCGCTTTCGCCCAGGGGGATGATCTGATCGACGACGCATTCCATTTGCACCGGACTTTCGGCCACGCGAAAGGGCCGAACGCGCTCGGAGGGGAGTTTGGAGAACCCGGCCATTTCGAACTCATCCACCTCTGGGCCGTATTCGATGCTGGTAAGCGCCATTTGTCGTGCGATGGCGTGCGACACGACGTTGATGACCAATTCGCCGACTTCGCGGGCATTGCGGAGAGTGTCTTTGGTGGTGTTGTTTTCGACGCGCCGGTTAGAAGAAAACACGACAATGGGCGGGTTGCTACTGAAGGCGTTGAAGAAGCTGTAAGGCGCGAGATTTGAGACGCCATCGGGGCTGACCGAACTCACGAAAGCAATGGGCCGGGGGGCCACGGCGCCAAGCATGAACTGGTGGAAATCCTTGGTGGGCGTCTGTGCGGGATCAATCTTTAGCATAAAACAACAAAGTGAGTACAAAATTTGTTTGGCCCAAAGCCATCACAAAAGTGCGTCTAATTCCCGAATTCGACCAATAACTTTCCTAATTCTGCAACATTCACATCCAACGGGTATGCCGCTATTGAGAAAATTACTCTGGCCCGCGCTTTTCCTTTTTGTCATTGTCGCGTGGTACTTATACCGCCGGCCCGCTCAGAATCCCGGAGACCAGGCGCAAAATTTTACAGCCAAGACCTTGAGCGGCAACGCGATAGAATTGGCGCGGTTCAAGGGCAAGTACGTTTTGCTGCACTTTTGGGGGAGTTGGTGCGGGCCCTGCCGGATCGAAAACGCCGAGTTAACGCGCATATACAAACGATTTGCAGGACGCCAATTTGAGGTGATCAGCATCGCCATTGACAAAAGCCCGGAAGCCACTTTGGCAGCCATTGCTCAGGATAGCTTGATATGGCCCACACACATCTACGAGCCGCGCGACTTCGGCGGCCTGGTCAGCTCGCTATACGGCATCCGGTCCATCCCGACGACCTACCTGCTCAACCCCGACGGCGTGATCATGGGCGTCAATCTGAAGCCCGAGCAACTCGACAAAATGTTAGAGCACGCATTCGCCTCGGGCAAATGAACAGGCCCAAGCCGCCATCGCGCAACAGGACTATTTTGCCGGCAAAGTTGCGTTAACAACTTTTTAAGAAAAAAAACACCTCGCCGTCGTCTGCGGAATTTATATCTTTGCAGGCTTTTTCGCGATTGATCGGAAATCTGCAGTGTTTTCACTGGTTTTTTAGCAAAAAGAGACCACTCTTTGGCGCCAAATGCTTATGTTTGTCGGGCCAAATCAAAGAGCATGTATGATTTGAGACGATAAGCCCAAAGGCTGCTTGTTGGAGCGCATACGTCGTTACATTTAGCCGAAAAGCAGTTTTGCTTCAAAAATAGTATTCTACACAGAGATGAGCGATACGCAAATCACAGAACACGATATTCTTCAGGAAGGCCTTCAGAAATATTTTGGGTTTGACGCTTTTAAGGGCGATCAAAAAAAGATCATACAAAATCTTCTGGATGGTAAAGACACTTTTGTCATCATGCCAACCGGCGGGGGCAAAAGCCTTTGTTATCAGCTTCCGGCCTTGATGCTTCCGGGCACGGCCATTGTTATTAGTCCGCTGATTGCGCTGATGAAAAATCAGGTGGACAGTATGCGCGGCTATTCGGCAGAAGACGAGGTTGCGCATTTTCTCAACTCCTCGCTGAGCAAGACCCAAATGCGCAACGTAAAGCAAGACATCACGGACGGGACGACCAAGCTGCTCTACGTGGCGCCGGAAACGCTCATTAAGGAGGAAAATATTGAGTTCTTCAAACAGGTCAATATCTCTTTTATCGCCGTTGACGAGGCGCACTGCATATCGGAGTGGGGTCACGACTTCCGGCCCGAATACCGCCGCATACGCTTGATGCTCGACGCCGTCGCTCAGGATGTGCCTATCATGGCCCTGACCGCCACCGCCACCCCCAAGGTGCAGCAAGACATCATCAAGAACCTGGAAATGAAGAATTTTGCTACCTTCATTTCGTCTTTCAATCGCGAAAATCTCTTCTACGAAGTTCGCCCCAAGATCAAAAAAGATCAGACCATCCGGACGATCATCCAACTCATCAAGGAGGATTTTCGGGGCGAATCGGGCATCATCTACGTTCAAAACCGCAAAACGGCGGAAGATATCGCCCAAATGCTTCAGGTCAACGACATCAAAGCGGCCCCTTATCACGCCGGATTAGACCCCAAATTGCGCGCCGCTACGCAAGACGCTTTCCTAATGGAAGATCTGGATGTTATCTGCGCTACCATTGCCTTCGGCATGGGTATCGATAAGCCCGACGTGCGCTTCGTGATCCACTATGACATCCCCAAGAGCATCGAAAATTATTATCAGGAGACCGGCAGGGCCGGCAGGGACGGCCTACAAGGCAGGTGCATCGCTTTTTACAACTACAACGACATCCTGCGCCTTGAAAAATTCCTGCGCGACAAACCGGTATCAGAGCGCGAGATGAGCGCCCAACTGATGCAAGAGGTCATCGCCTACGCCGAGACCGCATCCTGCCGGCGTCGCTTCCTGCTTCACTACTTCGGCGAAGAATTTAATGACAGTCAATGCGGCAAAATGTGCGACAACTGCCGCGAGCCGAAAGAGCGCATCAACGTACAAGATGAAATGGTGAAGATCATCAAAGCCATTATTGAGATGAACCAGAACTACCTGATCCGAACGGTGGTCGATTTTGTGATGGGGCGCGAAACCAAAGAAATGAAGGACTACCGCTTCACCAATCTGGAGAACTTCGGTATAGGCGACGATCGCGACGAAAACTTCTGGAACTCGGTGATCCGGCATGCCATGATTCACAAATTGGTTTACAAAGAAATCGAACAATTCGGACTGCTGAAAGTATCAGAAGACGGCCATCAATACCTCAAGTCACCTTACCCGATTTCGATAACCGTCAACCACAACTACGACGACGGCGAATACGACGTGGACGATGAAAAAGGGGGCGCCGCCGTATTGGACGAAGTACTGATGAACATGCTCAAAGACGTGAGGCGCTCCGTCGCAAAAAAGCACAACTTGCCCCCTTACGTGAT
>JBKBLI010000071.1:0-12967 GCA_046296435.1 Saprospiraceae bacterium
GGAAGCACTCCAAAGTTTCTTCAGCCGTAGAATCGTAGAAATCCTCGCCGCTCGCGGCAAACGCCGCTGCGGCTGGGACGAAATACTCGAGGGCGGCCTGGCGCCCTCGGCTACCGTGATGAGCTGGCGCGGCGTCGAAGGCGGCATCGCCGCCGCTCGCGCCGGGCACAACGCCGTCATGTGCCCGGGGTCCCACTGCTACTTCGACCACTACCAAGGCGACCCCGAATCCGAGCCTTTGGCCATAGGCGGCTTCACGCCCCTGCGCAAAGTCTATGACTACGAACCCGTGCCTGCCGAGCTTACGCCCGCCCAAGCCGCCCATATCCTCGGCGCGCAAGGCAATGTATGGACCGAGTACATGCCTACTTTCGAACAAGTAAGCTACATGGCCTATCCGCGGGCCTGCGCCCTGGCAGAAGTACTGTGGTCGCCCAAAGAAGCCCGCGACTGGCATCGCTTCGCAGCCATGCTCGGCGCCCATCTGTCCCGCCTGGAAGCCATGCAAGCGCGCTATGCGCGCAGCGCTTACGAACCGCGAATACGCTTCCGCGACGGCGCCTTGCATCTGGAGGCCGATATGCCTGACTTAGAGATCCGATATACCCTCGACGGCTCCGACCCCGACGCCCGCGCCCCGCGCTATCTCGCCCCCCTGCCTCTGACCCACTCCGCGCATGTCAGAGCCGCTTCGTTCACCCCCGAAGGCCCGGTGGGCGCCATCCGCAGCGCCGCTTTCCACAAGCACAAGGCCGTCGGCCGACCCTACGCCCTCGCCCACGCCCCCAAGCAATACACCGGACAAGAAGCCTACGCCCTCACCAACGGCGTGAAGGGCAGCCTCAAAAGCAGGGAAAACTGGGTAGGCTGGAGCGGTGAAGACTTAGATGCCGCCATCGACCTGGGTCAGATCGAACCGCTCGCGCGCGTAAGCGTCTCCTTCCTCAACGCCAAAGGCTCCTGGATCTACCCGCCGAGCAGCGTCAGCCTGATGCTCTCCGACGACGGGCGCCGTTACCGCGCCATAGATACGCAACACATAGAAGCCGACGGAGGCGTCGCCATCTGTACCGCAACATTCGATCTAAAGGGTCAAAAAACCCGGTTCCTGAAGATCGTCGCCACAAATTACGGCAGCATCCCTCCCGGCGCCCAGGGCGCCGGTCACAAAGCCTGGCTGTTCGCGGACGAGATTGCGGTAGATTAGCGAACTGGCGCGCGTCTTTTTTATTTTTTTTGAAAAAAACTCGGACCGAAGACGCGGGAGTTGCGGCGCAGATCCCATAGCTGGGGCGCCGCTGCGGACATCCCCAAAAACCAGGATATATTTTTGTGGCTACTCTAAGCAAAATTTATGCTGCGCTACGCCCACATTTCGAGTTTGATTTATTTTTGCAATAAAAAAACGCCATGAGAGGTATCGCGCTAATCTTGATGATCCAAGCGGTCGCTTGCTTATCCGTCAAATCGCAAAACCTGAACATCACCCACCGCTCCACAGTCACGTTCAACAACCAGAATTTAGCCAATATCTGGGGCTATGCCGCCAACGGATACGAGTACGCCTTGGTAGGCGGGGCGTCCGGTCTGATTATCGTAAACGTAACCAATCCGGATGCCCCCGTCGTACTCAAGCAAATCCCGGGCCCCACCAGCCCATGGCGCGAGATACGCACCTACCAAAACTATGCCTACGTAGTGACCGAAGGCGGCGCCGTCGGAGTACAGATCGTCAATCTCAGCAATTTGCCCGATACCAACCTGGTCTGGAAAAACGTCAGCATCGGCGGCCTCACCCGCGCCCACGCGCTTGACGTGGACGAGGCCCGCGGTTTTCTCTATCTTTACGGCAGCAACGTCAATGGCGGCAGGGCCATCGTGTGGAATCTGTCCAACCCCTACAACCCCACGTACGCCGGAACATACACCCCCATTGGCTACGTACACGACGGCTATACTAACAACGATACCATGTACTCCGCCCATATCTATCAGGGTACCGTCGCCATCGTGTATATGGGCAACAAAAACAGCCCGGCGACCCTGGGCACTTTCAACACGCCCAACAACTTCCCCCACAACACCTGGCGCAGCGGCAATGTGCTGCTCACCACCGACGAAGTCAGCAACTCCTTCCTCTCCGCCTACGACATCAGCGACCCTTCCGATCCCGTGCTCTTAGACAAAATACAGAGCAATCCCGGTTCGGGAGTCATTGTCCACAACACGCACGCCATCAACCAATATGCCGTCACCTCATGGTACAAAGACGGCGTGGTCATCGTAGATTTCTCCAGACCCGACAATCTCGTTCAGGTGGGCAACTACGACACCTATCCCAACCAGGGCGGCAACGGCTTCGAAGGATGCTGGGGCGTGTATCCCTACCTACCCTCCGGCAACCTGCTCATCTCTAATATCCGCGCTCATGGCACCAACAACGGCGAAATGATGGTGCTTACCCCCACTTACGTGCGCGGCTGCTACCTCGAAGGTACCGTCACCCATTCGCAGACCGGCGACCCCATACCCGGCGCCCAAATCACCATCGTCGGAGGCCCCAGCGAATTCAGCATGCAAAACGGGCAGTACAAAATGGGGCAAGCGCAGGCCGGCACGTTTACCGTGAACGCATTTAAGGCCGGGTTCCAGCCTTACTCAGCCACCGTCAGCCTGAGCAACGGCACGCTGACCATACACGACATCCAACTAACCCCTATCGGGATCAACCTGCCTGTAGCGTGGCTATTTTTTGAAGCCGAAAAATCGGGCGACCAAGCCGCCCTGCTCCGCTGGGCTACCGCTCAGGAGCAGGACAACGCCGGCTTTGCCATCGAACACAGCCGCGACGGCGTCCGCTGGACCGAAGTCGGATTTACGCCCCCTTCGCCTACCCGCCAGTACCGCTTTGAACATACCGCTCTGGCGGCAGGACGACACTACTACCGCCTTCGCCAACGCGATACTGACGGCGCCGAAACCCTGTCGCCCATCCGGGTCGTCGAGATTGCCGGTCGGCAACTCATAGCCGCTCTGGCGGGCAATATTGCCGAAGAGCAAGCACTGCTCATGATCGCCGATCCGCAAGCCCCCTCGCGACTGTACCTCGTCGAAACCTATGATAAGGGCTTGCAACTCATGGACAGCCGCTACCAAAGCGGCGACGGGACGCTCCGCATTCCCTGCGCGCATTGGCCGGCAGGGATCTACCTTGTCAGCGTCCGCGCGGCGGACATGGAGCCTGCGCTTCTCAAGTTCTTAAAGCGCTGAGATATACCCCGGGGCGGCGCGCGTCGAGCGCCTCGCAGGCAAATCAGACATACATACCCTGTAAAGCCTTTACATGATGCGCTATAATGCCGGGCCAATCGGATTTTTCAACAAAAGATCAGCCATGCATGCGCTACGCTTACCCGCGCAAAAATTGGACAATTCGGCGCGCGACCTGTTCGTGCTTCAGCCCATGACCCAATCCGTCGGTGGGCATAAACTCCGCCTTGCGCATGGCCCGGGCAATAGCCTCTCCCTCCGCAAAAGGCACGATGGCGTCGCGCCGATCGTGAATCACCAGTCCGTGCGTATGCAGATCCGCCGCCATACGGGCTACTGAAAAATGCGATATCGAACGGCCCGTCAGGCGCTCAATCTCCCGGTGCAAGCCCTCCACTACGCGCCGACGCAGGTTGAGGCTTTGCGCAAAATCGCCGATCACGCGCTCGGTATGGTCGAAGGCGCCCAAGATGACCATTTGGGACGGATGCCTGGCGGGCGCCAGATCAGCAAACGCGGCAATCGCGGCGGCTCCGCCCAACGAATGCCCGATCACCGCCTGCATAGCGCCTTCCCGGCGGATCAAAGCGCGCACCGCTTCGGCATAAATCAGCATATTCGCCCGAGTCCCTTCAGAACGCCCATGCGCAGGAGCGTCTATAGCATACACCCGATATCCCATATCTGCCAGCGCCGGAATCAAAAAGTCCCAACGGCCGCTGTGCGACTCCCAGCCGTGCAGCAACAAGACCGCAGGGGCCGTTTCGGATGCTTGGGGCAACGCCCAACAATAAGCCTGAATCGCTTGGCCGCCCGATTGGAAGCGAAACGAACGGCGCGCCTTGGCAAACAACTCCTGATCCGACGCCGAGTACAAACGCCGATACGGCCTGCCAAAGAGCCGCATCGCCAAACGTCCCGCTGTGCCAGGCGCCAACGCTGAAAGCGCATTGAGCGCAATCCCGCTCAAGCGGAAAACAATCTTTCGGACGTTCATGCGCCTGGTCGTCTATTCAAAGCGGCGTTTGAAGAACCAAGTGTTGTCGTTGAGCGTAAATCCGGCGGTGATCCGGCCGTACAACTCCCGAATGGCGGTACCCCCGCCAACCTGACCCGCCTCGATGGCAATATTGACAAATGAAGTCTGCTGGCGCGGCAAGATCAAAGGCAAGCCAAAACCAAGCGTAATGCCCAGATCGTCCACCGGCTGCCCATTGACGCTGCGGGGATCCTGGCGGTAATACACCCCGACACGGTAGCGCACCCGCTTCATATACCGGTTGTATGATATATAATCGGGTATCCACTCTCCGCCGGCACGCATCTCGAACACATCGCGCAGCGACTCGGGGCGCGCAGCGTTGCGATAAGCGCCCCAACCCGTCCACGAAGCCTGAGCGCCCCATTGAAATTTGTTGAGCAAGGTATAGTGAAACCCTAATCCAAGCGACGGGGGCAACGTGACGCTCAGCCCGCTTACGTTCGAACTGGCCAGCGTATCCGGAGCGCGAGGCGTTCCGTTGGGCAAAAGCCCCCGACTGCGAAGCCGCAGAGAGGAGGCGTCGGCGTTTAGTCGGTGCGGGGTTTCGGCAGTCAGTCCCAGCGTAATCCAACGCAGGGGCTGGTCTTTTTCCTTACCGCCATACTCCAGGTTGATGTCGTGCATCAGCCCGACGTTCCAAACAAATCCCCGGTAGTTGATCTTGTCTGTGAACACATTATCAAAAGCATTCAGAAACTCGTCCGTAAAACTGGTGATCGCCTCATAGCTGTTGGCGCCAAATACCCAGCCGGCAGAAACCCCCAAAGCGGTGTTTTTGTACCGCGTCCCCCAGCCTGCGCCGACCTTATACAATCCGCCCGATCCGGTAAAGCGATTGACGATACGCCCCAGTTCGGCATTAGAGGAGTCCGCGGTTTCGACCCGATAGCCTACTGTAGTGACTGGAGTCAAAAGGACGCCCATACCCGAACGCCACTTCGACTGATTGCGATCCAGCGCCTCGTTCACCGGATTTCGAAACGGGAAACCCAAGGCCAGATAACCCACATTACCACTCCAGATATTCTGCGTATTGCCCGCCGAGGCGTAGTTGCTTCTTTTGGCAAAAAGCGAGGTCTCAAAAGCGGCGCTTCTCAGCGAACTAAAAGCGGCAGGGTTGACCGGATTGAAATGATACGGATTGGGAGTCGCAATACTCAAGCCCCCCATACCTGCGTGCATCGCAAAATAAGGAGGCGCCTGATCGCCCAATCCAAAGCGAGAATAAGGCGAGTTTTGGCTATTCTGAGCCACAAGCGCCCATGGCGCCCACAAAAGTGGCAGCAAGATCCTGCCCCATAATTTGATATGTATCATGCGTCTATTTGTCAATCTGATGCAAAAAAACAAACACCCCAACCACCAACCCCCAACCACTAACAACTAACCACCAACCACCAACCACCAACCACTAACCACCAACCACTAACCACCAACAACTAACCACCAACAACTAACCACCAACAACTAACCACCAACAACTAACCACCAACAACTAACCACCAACAACTAACCACCAACAACTAACCACTAACAACTAACCACTAACCACTAAAAAACACAGCCCATGCAGCACCAGATCTGGCTCTACCCTCGCGCCGGGGATTTGGGCATATTTGTAAAAAAAATCGGCGTCGCCTCCGGTCAATATTGCCTGCAGCGACGAATATTGTTCACGAAGCAGCGCGTAGTAACCCCGCATTTCCAAAACAGCTCCGAGCAAAGCCCCGTTTTGCAAAGCCGTCTCGGTGCTTACGCCCACCGGATGCTCCGGCATGGCCATCGGCGCCTCCGGCAGCCGCTCCGTGAACGCATGCATAGCCTTCAGGCGCATGGCCGCTCCCGGAGCAATATTACCCCCCAGATACGCTCCAGCGGCGTCGATCAAATCATACTTGATACACGTTCCGCTATCGATTACCAGGCAGTCTTGCCCCGGATAAAGCGCGAAAGCGCCTGCAACCGCCGCCAGCCGGTCTTTTCCGAGCGTGGCGGGCGTAGCATACCGATTTTCGAAAGGCAGCGGCGTTTGGGGCGTCAAAAGTACGGCCATATCCCCAAAGGCTGCAAGTATTTCCGCTTCAGATACGCCGACCGTCGAAATCATGACCTTCTGCACCCCTTTTTTTTGCAAAAAATCACGCAACTCGGGTAACGTCCAACGCACCCAAAACGCTTTCTCAATCAGAACCTGATTGTCAAAAATACCCGCTTTCGCACGGGTGTTGCCAATGTCGAGCGCAGCTTTCAGCAAGAGAAAAGACGATAACAGGCGTTAAACAATAAAGGGGAAAAACAGGTCGCCGGGCACGCGTCTCATACGGAGCCAAATAAAAGAGCAAAGACGCCAAAGGCTGCGCTGCCGATAATCAGCCCCAAGCCCATTACCCGATCGCCCGCGGCCTTGAGCAAAAAGTATCCGATGCCAATGCCGGAAAAGGCCAACAAATAATACGGGATCATGTACTGAATGAGCAGGCAAGCAACAAAAGTAAAAGCCGCTCGGACGGCAATTGAAAAATACTGATTCATGGCCACGCGTTTTTTCGCTGCAAAAATAAAACCTCATACCATTATTCTGCGTCATTAGTCTGTAATGCTCCATAAGGGGCTGCAAATTCAACTATTTACTCATGATCCGCACTTTGTTGCTGTCCGTTTTTGTGATGCTGTCGTTTGCGGTCTGTCGCAAGGAAGACTCCCGGCCGGGCTTTGATTTTCAGATTCGGCAGGATTTTATCATTCCAGCTGGCATCGGCGTGTTTCAGGTACATCACTTTTACCTGCGCAACATCCCTACGCGCATGACGCAGTTGCTCGAGCAACGCGCCCTAAAGCCCGAAGATCTGACCGGCATTCTGACCAATCAGGGTGCGCTGACCGGCATTTTTGGCGACGCCAATTTTGACTTCATCGATCAGATATCCGTCAGGGTCTATGAAGAGGCGCGCCCCACAAACTTCCTGGAAGCGGCCTTTCGCCAACCCATGCCCTTAGACCCCGGCAACGAAGTCGTGCTGATTCCTACCCTGGCCGATCTGAAGAAGTTCCTCAATGCCGATCTGGTCAGCATCGATGTAGCACTTTGGCTGCGCCGAACTACGACCGAAGAGACGCCCGTCCGCCTCGATCTCCAATTCAGAGCTACTTACTGAGCGCCCCTGGGGCCGGTCGCTGGCGCGCCCGGCCGCCCACAAGCCCCCCAACCCGGGCATACGCCCCCGTTCGCAAGCCCAATCAACCCTTTTGGATGCCTATTCCACATCGACGCGCTATTTTTGTGGCGCGTCGATGTGGCTTGCAAGGCTTTCGAGCGGCCAATTTTGGCCGTGCAAAAATTCTTTGACCTCCCTCCAAAAACGCAACCGCAAAATCGCGTCGGCAGAGAATATTGGCAAAAGCCGCTCCATGTAGAACGCAAGATGAAGACGCGCCAGTTTTTACAGCCGCTCAACAAAGAAAAAACAAATCATGCGCAAAACCGAAAACTACGTGCTGGGCGCCTGGACTCCGGGAAGCGGAGCGGGCACACCGCAATACAATGCTTACACCGGCGAAGTAATCGCCACAGCCACCGACGAAGGCATCGACTATGGAGCCGTGCTGGACTACGCCCGAAGGGTTGGCAATCCTGCCCTGCGCCATATGACCTTCCAGCAGCGCGGCCTCATGCTCAAATCCCTCGCCCTCTTCCTGCTGGAGCGAAAAGAAGCGTACTACGAGGTCTCACACCTGACAGGAGCTACCCGCCAGGATTCGTGGGTAGATATTGAGGGCGGCATAGGCAATCTGTTCGCCTACAGCAGCCTGCGCCGACGCCTACCGGATTCGCCTTGGCACGTAGAGGGCGACCTGGCGCGCCTGTCTAAGAGCGGAAGTTTTTTGGGACATCATATCCTGACGCCGCGCACAGGCGTGGCGGTGCACATCAACGCGTTCAATTTCCCGATCTGGGGCATGCTTGAAAAGATTGCGGTCAACCTCCTGGCCGGCATGCCTGCCGTGGTCAAAGCCAGCGAGCAAACTTCCTTTCTGACCGAACGGATGACGCGCGACATCATCGCCTCGGGCATCTTGCCCGAAGGGGCTTTACAGCTTTTAGTTGGCAGCGGGCGCGGATTGCTGGATCACGTCCAAACCCAAGATGTGGTCACCTTTACCGGATCGTCGGCCACAGGCAAAAAACTGCGCGCCACACCCGCCATACTCGAATACAGCGTACCCTTCAATATGGAAGCTGACTCGCTCAATGCGGCGGTACTTGGCGAAGACGCAAAACCCGGAACGCCTGAGTTCGACCTGTTCGTCAAAGAATGCCGCCGCGAGATCATCACCAAAGCCGGACAAAAGTGCACGGCCGTGCGCCGCATCATCGTACCCGAAGATCTGCTCGAACCCGTTCGGGAGGCGCTGACCAAGGCCTTAGCCAAGGTCGTCGTCGGCGATCCGAAGCACGAATCCGTGCGCATGGGCGCCTTGATCAACCGCCAACAAGTAGAGCGTGTACTGGCCAACTTCAAACTGATGCGCACAGAATGCGAGGTGGCTTTCGGCGATCCGGAACAGATCGAAGTGGTCGGCGCCGATGCCCGCGCAGGCGCCTTCTTGCCGCCCGTACTCTTACTCAACACCGATCCGCTGCAACGCCGCATCGCTCACCAAACCGAGTGCTTCGGCCCCGTGAGCACCCTGATGCCCTACCGCACCATCGAAGAAGCCATCGATATCGCCAACATGGGCAAAGGATCGCTGGTAAGCACCATTTGCACCTACGACCGCGATATCCAACGCGCCTTCGTGCTGCAAGCGGCGCCTTGGAACGGGCGTATCCTCATGCTCAACCGCGACTCGGCGCCCGAGAGCACCGGACACGGATCCCCCATGCCCTTACTCGTGCACGGAGGGCCGGGACATGCGGGCGGCGGCGAGGAAATGGGCGGCCTGCGCGGCGTATTTCACTACATGCAGCGCACAGCCATCCAAGGCCACCCGAGCGACATTACCAACGTGAGCGGCCAATATCAGCCCGGAGCGGCTACCATCGAATACGACAGGCATCCTTTCCGCAAATACTTCGATGAGTTGCAAATCGGCGAAACGCTGGTCACCGCCCGACATACCGTCAGCGAAGCGGATATTCACAACTTCGCCAACGTCAGCGGCGATAATTTTTACGCCCATATGGACGCTACGGCGCTCGAAGGCACACCGTTCAAGCAGCGCGTGGCGCATGGCTATTTTATCCTGTCCAAAGCGGCGGGACTGTTTGTTCATCCCGCTAAGGGTCCCGTGCTGCTCAATTACGGCATCGACGAGTGCCGCTTCACCAAACCCGTCTATCCGGGCATGACCATCGGCGTGCGCCTTACGGTCAAGGAAAAAATACGCCAGGATCACGACCCGGCTAAAGAGGGCATAGCGGCTATCCCCCGCGGCATCGTCAAATGGCTGGTGGATGTGTACGACGAAACCGGCGAAACGGTGGCCATCGCAACTATTCTGACCATGGTTAGTTGTTAGTGGTTAGTTGTTAGTTGTTAGTGGTTAGTTGTTAGTTGTTAGTGGTTAGTTGTTAGTTGTTAGTGGTTAGTGGTTAGGGGTGGTGGGTGGTGGATGCGGCTCTTGCTTGATCTATCGCACCCTGCGCTTATGCCTTTTTTTTCTGAAAAATGGCGGGATGAGGAGACGCGAGGCTGAGCGATACCTGCGTTGCGAGCGTATTGGTATTTGTTTGTAAGTATATTTTTCTACTTTATGCGTAAGCTACACACGTACGAACTCGGCAGACCTGACATCGACGCCGCATTGCACAGCCCCAAACTTCCCGTGGCGCTGGTACTCGACAACATCCGATCGGCGCTCAACGTCGGTTCGATATTTCGCAGCGCCGATGCGCTGGGGGCCGCGCGTCTGGTCCTTTGCGGCATTACAGCTTGCCCGCCTCACCGTGAAATCCTCAAAACCGCACTGGGAAGCACGGCGAGCGTAAATTGGATGTATTGCGAAACAACTGAGGACGCGCTGCGGCGCCTGAAGGCAAACGGATACCGGCTTTGGGCCGCCGAACAAACCGACGCCTCCACCCCACTGCACCATTGGCGCCCCCATGCAAACACTCCCTGCGCCATCGTACTGGGCAATGAGGTGTCGGGGGTAAGCGACGAGGCGCTGGCGCTTTGCGACGGGGCGCTCGAAATTCCGCAATTCGGAGCCAAACACTCGCTCAACGTAGCCGTAGCCGCAGGCGTCATCCTCTGGGAGGCCGCCCGACAACTAAAACTTGGGGACTAATCCGCCCGAAATACGTACTTTTGCGCCGCTTTTCGGGCCTCCTCTTATCCCCGAAAGGACACTTATAGCACATGCAAGTATTCAAATTTGGCGGCGCCAGCATCAAAGACGCCGCAGGCGTGCGCAACGTAGCCGCAATCCTGCAGGCCTATGCCGGCGAACCTTTAGTGATCATCGTTTCAGCCATGGGCAAAACCACTAACGCGCTCGAAGAGGTTGTAGCCGCGCACGCACAGCAAAACGGGAAAGCGCGAGAACTATACGAAGCTGTCAAGCAGCGCCACTATGAACTGATGCGCGAACTGTTCGATCCCAACGACGAAGCCTTTACAGAGGTAAACGATACCTTCGTTGAGGGCGAATGGGTGCTTGACGATGCGCCCGCCGCTGATTACGACTACATGTACGATCAGTTGGTGAGCGTAGGCGAGTTGGTATCCTCTCGGATAGTGGCCGCTTATCTGAACAAATCAGGTCTGCGCACGCACTGGCTCGACGCCCGCGACGTGGTCAAGACGGACAACACCTACCGCGAAGGCTGGGTCATCTGGGACGCCACCAAAAAAGCTGCCGCAGAGCATGCCGCTCCCTTGCTGCGCCAAGGGGGTTTTGTGCTCACTCAGGGATTCATAGGCTCCACTTCCGAAAACTTTACCACCACCCTTGGACGCGAAGGCTCTGACTATTCGGCGGCCATCTTTTCGCATTGCCTCGACGCCGAACGCATGGTCATCTGGAAGGACGTACCCGGGGTGCTCACCGCCGACCCGCGCCTCTTTGAAAATGTCACCAAACTCGACCGCCTATCTTACAGAGAGGCCATCGAAATGACCTATTACGGCGCTACCGTCATCCACCCCAAGACGATCAAACCCCTCCAAAACAAAAATATCCCGCTGTACGTCAAGTCGTTTATCGAACCCGCCGGCGCCGGTACCGAGATCAGTAGCGACGCAGACGACCACTATCCGCCCATGGTGATGGTCGAAAAAAACCAGGCCCTGCTCCATATCAGCACCCTTGATTACTCCTTTGTGGCCGAGCACCACATGGCCAGGCTCTTTGGAAAACTGGCCGACCTGCGTATTTTCGTCAACATGATGCAAAACACGGCCATCAGCTTCTCGATCTGCGTGCCCAATGTACAAGACCGCATCGAGGCGTTTATCGCCGATGTGTCCGATCAATTTCGCGTCAAAAAAGAAGAAGGTCTCGAACTGATCACCATCCGCCACTACAACGAAGATACTGTGCAAAGCATGCGCAAAGGCAAAGTTGTGCTCTATGAAGAGCGCATCCGCAAAACGGTACAATTGGTCGTGCGCAACGTGCCGGTGTTGGAACGCCGCGAAGTGGAAATCGCTCGCGCAAAGGGATAAATGCGCCTTGGGGAACTTCGCGCCGGCGACACCCGCAGACGGTCGCACGCACGCCTTCGCCGCAAACAGCGTTAATACGTGGGGCGTATCACAGTGGACAAAGGCGCGCAAAACGGTCTTGCAATTTGGCCCTGTATGCGGCGGCGGTCAGACTTCGCGTCCGACCGCCGCCGATGACTTTTTAGACGCAAAGGGACGCTTACCGAACGCCGATCACTTCTACTTCAGCCCCTGTGAGCGCAGCGTTGTACCAGCAATCTATCTTTTTCGCTTTGAAGAAATTCACCGCCCCCAAGGCTTCCTCCCGACTCTGGTATCCTTTGACGATGTAACTGGCGCCCTTGGCGCCGCCGGGACAGACGCTGTCTGGATGCCACAAAAGATACAATCCTTCGACCGGCGGCGCCTTATCCACCGGCGTATCTTGGCAATAAACGGCAAATTGAACATAATGGAGCTGGTTCACGGGCGTAAAAATCTCGTAGCCCGCCTGCCCGACGCCCGACTTGACGCTACGGGCTACCCGCTCGCCATGCACAGTCATGCTGGTCGCCGGATCCGGCGCTGCAACACTACTCTGGACGCCCGTTTGGTTTGTACTGTACATCGCAGGCCCCGCCGCTCTCCCTTTTGCCTCCGACGCCGGTTTATAACCGACGCCCTTGACCTTGTTGAGCGCGGCTTCGCGGCGCTCTCTTTCGGCAATAGCGGCCTCATCTTCCGAAGCCTTAGAAGACTGCACTGACGAAGGTTTGGGGGCGGAAGAGGGAGGAGCAAACTGACCTGTTGGCGTCTCTTGTTGTTGAGATTTGAGCAATACGGTCTGAGCGCTGGCGGCCGTAACATGGACCGCAGTAATCGCTAAAATAAGGCAAAAAATTCGCATGAACTGTGCTGTTTTTTTGCTTAAACGCATTAAAACAGGCTTTCATTGCATGAATATCAAGTCCAACAAGTCCCACCATGCAATGCGCGACTTGAAAGA
>JBKBLI010000071.1:13066-17283 GCA_046296435.1 Saprospiraceae bacterium
TTTAGTAAGCAGTGACTACCAAACAATCACTGCTTACCTAAACCCCCCAGGCAACTTACAAGAGCACAGCATCTCCGCCGCTCCTTCAAAAGAAAACACTTAACATACTCCTTGCTACCCTACATAGGAGCAAAAAAACAAAAGGAAGATTGTAAAAATTAGTATATGTTGCTTTTCAAAACTGAATTTCTCTCAATCAGGGCTCAATATCGTTGATGATGATAAAATCTGAGTTTTGTTGCTTGGGGTTTTCTATGGAGATTGGATCGTTTCCTTGAATCGGGGTTGCAACAGGACCAAGGAGAAGCGCTAAAATGAGTGTCAGAAGTGCCATTTTTTTTGCATTTTTTTATGTAAAATTCAATGCAAAGATCAGCCCTTATCCTAAGCTGAAAAAGTACACTTAGCGACGAAATTACCCAAAGTAAAATCGACTTCAGACACCGCCAACTTGCTCTAAAAGTAAATACAACGGGCTTTTTTCCTATAATTTAGGCGATAATATTAGCATATTTCTATCAAAAAAAGCTCAAATATCGACATCCATAATATGTTAATTTTTTTTGCAACTACCTTTATTTTACTTTTTTGAGTCGGAGGAATAGTCAAAATGGCACTTAAATCCAAAATCACTATAATCATGCAAACCATAGATGCCTGCCCGGATCTACATATAACCACCGCTATCATTACGCGGACAAGGCAAAACCCGCAAGGTCAATCGCGTCGTAGATCTACACAATACGATACAAAGAAGCCATGCAGTTTTCTGAAGAGCTTTTTTATGTCAACGCTACTGCACAAATCTTTTTATTATTTTTAATCTTAGCGCCCAAGACCCCGATAACGCCCGGAGGCATACTTTACTGCTGCTTAGCGCGACGCGCCATACAACTAAACGCCAACAATTTCAAAGAACTTGAGCCTGACTGAGCAAGTAAACCATCGAAACTAAGCGCTTACTTATGTCAGAAAACTGCTTTCCTTACAATTTCGACACAAAGGTCTCATGTATTTGTGATGCAAAAAAGTACGCTTATTGACGAAAAACCCCAAGGTAAAAATCTTTTAATGTACAATAAATACACTCACAAACCATCAATTAGCGCGTAAAAACGGCATTTAATCGATGATTTAGCGTTGTTTTTTTTCAAAAAAAAGATCATTATATGACAAATTTGGTGAAAAATATTTTTCCCGCCCTGAAGTTGGGCCTCTTGAGGCTGGGGTATGCACCTAAGGCGCGCAGCCTTTCGCCGGAGCTACATTTTAAGAGCCTATTCAAACGAATTTGATCATCTTACAGGCGGGCGCTGAAGGACAATGACCTTTACATTGCGTATTATCCGCAGGCGGCCGACGAAAGACAGCCGGCATTCTACGCTGTTCCGTGCAATTGCGTATGTTTTCGCTGGACAGAGACGCTCAAAACTGCCTGACGATATAAGAGCGCTTTATTCCGGTCGGGCGCGATGAACCCCGGGGTTATTTCTTTGTTTCGATCCCTAAAGTCAATTTTTTATGGGTAAGCCTGATCAACTGGATAGGGATCCTTCCGAAAAATATGACGCGATTCTTATCGGCGCCGGCGGAGCGGGGATGTGTCTGCTGCTGTCCATGCACGAAAGCGGCTGGCTACGCGACAAGCGGTTGCTTGTTATTGAGCCGGATGGCAAGTCTCAAAATGACCGAACGTGGTGTTTTTGGGCCAAAGTTGAGGATCCCATAGTACGAAGCTTAGAAGCGATACCCATGAGCAATTGGGGTCAGGCATGGGCTGGCGGTCAAAATCAGCCGCTTGATCCATACAGCTATTATCATTTGCGCAGCGCGGATCTATATCGCTATATAAAGGATCTGATCGTCCGTTATCCTGAGGTGCAATGGTTGTCTGCTCAGGCCGATGCAGTCGGCGAAACGACATCGGGCGTCTGGGTCAGGGCGGAGGGACAAATCTATTGGGCCGGACATGTGTTTGACAGCCGCCTACGTCCCGAGCAGTTGAACAACCTGCAAAACGGACAAACTTTGTGGCAATCGTTCGTCGGCTGGCGCATTCGGCAGGCGTCGCCCATGGATGCGCCGGGAGCCATACGACTCATGGATTTCGGCATCGCTCAGGACGAGGCCACGCAATTTATTTACGTAGTGCCTACTTCGTCATGCGAGGCGCTGGTGGAGGTAACCCGCTTTGGCGTAGCGCCCATCGAGGAGCGGCGCGCTGAACAACTCCTGAGTGCCTGGTTAGAAGGTCGATCCAGCCGCTATGAAGTGCTCGAAAGAGAATCCGGCTGTATCCCCATGAGCCAGGCGCTGAATGCCTCAGCACCTCAACATCCGATAGAGGCCAGAATTATTCCAATCGGAACGGCGGCAGGAGCGGTAAAAGCCTCGACAGGCTATGCGTTGCGCCGAATGTTCGACCACGCCCGCGGCATAACGACGGCTCTGATACAGGGGACTCCCCTACCCACTCCCCGGACGGCGCCTCGATTTGCATTCTATGACACATTGCTCTTGCATTTGTTGATTGTTCGTCCAGCGCTTGGCAAAATCATTTTCGAGCGCTTGTTTAAACGCGTCTGTTTAAAGCGCGTTCTGACTTTTCTGGATGAAAAGAGCACAGTATGGCAAGATATTTCTCTGCTTCTGTCGCTTCCCATGCGGCCTTTTCTACAAGCGCTTTTTCAGATTTATACCCGCGCGCCGTATGCGTGGGTCTCTTGGCCCGCCAAGCTCCAGGCCGGCGCTGCGACTGTGGGACTGGCCATTCTGGCATGGATATTCCAATGGATTGCACCCGCGGCGCTTGAACGAATAGCGCCGCCGCTTTTACTGGCAGGGATGATTTTT
Organism: Saprospiraceae bacterium; assembly: GCA_046296435.1. GTDB lineage: Bacteria > Bacteroidota > Bacteroidia > Chitinophagales > Saprospiraceae > M3007. The sequence continues at coordinate 15,920 of JBKBLI010000071.1, forward strand.
CCGGGCATACCGCACGGCGCGCTCGACCACTGCCTAAGTATGGCAGGGCGACTACAAGGACGCCGACTTTGGCGATTTATCGCAACTTATGTAGGCATCATGGCCCTGGTATTAGCGATCTGGAAACTCTCGCCCTTGCTTGGCCTTGGCGTTTTCCTTCTCTACTCTGCATGGCACTTTGGCGAGACGGATTTGCGCGACTGGGGCGCTTTTCGACCTTATCTGGCTTTGATTTACGGGATTGCGCTGCTGGCTTTTCTACTTGCGGTTCATCCGACCGAACTTGAATACTACCTCCGGGCATTGGGCCTGGACTTGCCCGTACAACTTTCTCCCGTTCTGCTCCAAGCAACGGCGGCTGTGGGGCTGGCGGGCATAGTCGGCATCGGCATACTGACGCCTCCTGCCGGTCGTCGGGCCTGGCTACATACGGCGATCGTCCTGTTGATTGGCGCCTGGCTGCCGCTCATCGTCGCCTTTGGGCTTTATTTCATTGGTTTGCACAGCTTGCGGAGTTGGTTACACCTGCGATCCGGATTACAAACAACAACCCCGGCCCTGCTAAAAATGGCGACGCCTTTCTCGCTGGGCGCGTTTGCGCTTTTCGGGGGGCTATTAGCGCTCGACCGACTCGCCGATCTGCCCTTTGAGGGGATACTCCCCGCTATGTTTGTCTTTTTAGCGGCTGTGAGCGCGCCGCACATCTGGTTTATGCACAATTTCTACCAAAACGCCCGAGCTACTGGAGAAAAAAATTCCTCACCTGCAAATTACAGATAATTTCCCTTTTGTCTTCGTGCAAGGATCTTCAAAATAGATTTGGATCTAGATAGGAAAAGTAGAGGAAGACATGGTCCGCGCCTCATGCGCCAAATTCTATGCCCTGCGCCCTCAGCGCACACTCCGAACTTGCCCGCGCCGAGGAACAACCTGAGGCCGGTAACACGAAGTAATTCACAGTTCAAAAAAACAACTCACGCACGGTCCAAACTACGACCCGCAAGCGTCGAAATTCGATTGATTTAAGATTTTTATTCATATAAAAGCCCAGATGTTTTTTTGGGATCGTGCTTGGCATTTTTTGATAACTTTGCCCCCGTAGGCAAATACAGGCACAAACACATGACATTTGAATCTTTGCGAGAACTTGTCCAACTCGTATCGCTGAAAAAGATCAAGCACCTCGGCGAAGTCAGCGAGTTGAAAGGCAAAATGATGGACCTCTACCGCTGTATAGCAAGCGGTAAAATCCAATCGCATGAGGAGGCTGCCAGGTATCTTTATGGGTCTAAAGATTTTGTAAAGGCCTATGAGAAATTGTGCGAACGTTTGAAGAAAAAACTCATTGCGCTTTCGCTCCTCAC
>JBKBLI010000072.1:0-16183 GCA_046296435.1 Saprospiraceae bacterium
AGCGACACAAAGCCCACTACATAGAGTATGCCGATGTTCAGATCGGCCACCTGCAGATCAATTGCCCCTCCAAAGAGCGTCAGTTCAGTGCCCCATGGAATCACTGCGCTGGTCATCAATGCAAATGCCATGAATATCCCCGGGCCGAGGATGAACAACCAACGCTCCGCCGGATTGGGAATAAAATCTTCTTTCATGAACATCTTCACCCCGTCGGCTATCGGCTGCAAGAGTCCGAAGGGGCCGGCGCGATCGGGACCGATCCGGTCTTGCAAGAATGCGGCCACTTTGCGCTCGCCGTAGGTAGAGTAGGCGGCTATGCCCAGCGTCACGAGGAACAATACCAGCACGAGCAGCATTTTTTCCATGATGACGACGCCCAGAACAAGAATTAAACTTAGCATGACAATTGTGGTGCGTTGTGAGTGAGGGGGGATTAGACGACGGTGACGGTACCGCCTTTGTAGAGGTTTTGGGACATAACCGATTTGCGCTCAATATTGCGCGGACCTTCAATGGTCCAGTCGCCGGGCGCTTTTTTATCAAAGCGGCAGGTGTTGCAGATAAACTCTTTCACCTCGCCGTATTCATCTTTGCGGGCTGTGATGCGGAATATTTCTTTGCCGTACATCCAGGCTACTGCCTTGCCAGAGCACTTGTCGCAGTCGCGATGCACATCCATGGGCTTAAGGAACCACACACGGCTTTTGAAGCGGAAGGTCCGGTCTGTCAAGGCGCCCACCGGGCACACGTCGATCACGTTGCCGGAGAAGTCGTTGTCGATAGCTTTTTCGATGTAGGTGCTGATTTCGGCGTGGTCGCCGCGATTCACGATGCCGTGCACGCGCTGGTCGGTCAGCTGGTCGGCCACATATACGCAGCGGTAGCAGAGGATACAGCGCGTCATGTGCAACTTGATGTAGGGGCCGATGTCGATCTTCTCGAAGGTGCGGCGATCGAACTCGTATCTCGTGCCTTCTGCCCCGTGCTCAAATGCGAGGTCTTGCAAGTGGCATTCGCCTGCTTGGTCGCAGATGGGGCAGTCGAGCGGGTGGTTGATCAGCAGGAACTCTACCACGCCTTTGCGTGCGTTGAGCACCTCTTCGCTGGTGATATTGGCCACTTCCATGCCATCCATGATGGTCGTCTGGCAGGAGGCCACGAGTTTGGGCATGGGGCGCGGGTCTTTGTCCGAGCCTTTGGTGACTTTCACTAAGCAGGTGCGGCATTTGCCGCCGCTGCCTTTGAGGGTCGAATAATAGCACATCGCCGGCGGCACAATGTCGCCCCCGATCATGCGGGCCGCATTGAGGATGGTCGTGCCGTCGGGGGCCTCGATTTCAAAGCCGTCGATTTTTACTTTGGCCATAGTAGCATTTCTTTTTTACGCCGTCACCGGCTCGTTTGCCAATCCGTAGTTGCGCTCTAAGCAAAGTTTGGGTTCGTTGACGTGCCACTCGAACTCGTCGCGGAAGTGGCGAATGGCCGAAGCCACGGGCCAGGCGGCCGCATCGCCGAGCGGGCAGATGGTGTTGCCTTCGATTTTTTTGGCGATATCTGTCAGCAGATCGATATCGCTCATTTTTCCTTGACCGTTTTCGAGGCGCCAGAGCACTTTTTCCATCCATCCGGTGCCCTCGCGGCAGGGCGAGCATTGTCCGCAAGACTCGTGGTGGTAGAAGCGGGTGAAATTCCAGGTGTTGCGGACGATGCACTGATCCTCGTCGTAAATGATGAAACCGCCCGAGCCAAGCATGGTCCCGCTGACAAAGCCGCCGTCGGCCAGGCTTTCGTAGGTCATCAGGCGGGTTTCGCCGTTGGCAGTCTTGGTGCACAGGTAGTGCGGCAAGATGGGTACAGACGAACCGCCGGCCACCATGGCCTTGAGGCGTTTGCCCCGTTTGATGCCGCCGCAGTACTGGTCCGAGTAGATAAATTCCTCGACCGGAACGCCCAACTCGATTTCGTACACGCCGGGGCGGTTGATGTTGCCGCAGGCGCTGATGAGTTTGGTGCCTGTACTGCGTCCAATGCCTATTTTGGCGTATTCTTCGCCGCCGTCGTTGACGATAGGGACTACAGCGGCAATGGTTTCGACGTTGTTGACGACTGAGGGGCACTGCCACAGGCCCTTGACGGCGGGGAAGGGCGGTTTGATACGCGGGTTGCCGCGTTTACCCTCGAGGCTTTCGATCAGCGCTGTTTCTTCGCCGCAGATGTAGGCGCCGGCGCCGGGCGTGACGTACAGGTCGAGATCATACCCGGCGCCCAGGATGTTTTTGCCCAGCCATCCGGCTTGATAAGCCTCGGCGATGGCCTTTTCGAGGATCTTGACGATCCAGGCGTATTCGCCGCGGATGTATATATAGGCCGTGTTGGCGCCAAGCGCGTAGCTGGACGTGATCATGCCCTCGATGAGCAGGTGCGGGATGCGCTCCATCAGGTAGCGATCTTTGAAGGTGCCCGGCTCTGACTCGTCGGCATTGCAGAGCAAATAGCGGGGCACGCCTTCGGGTTTGGCTAAGAAGGACCATTTCATGCCGGTAGGGAAGCCTGCGCCGCCCCGGCCGCGCAGTCCTGACTTTTTGACTTCTTCGACTACTTCGTCGGGCGTCATGGTCTTGAGCGCTTTTTCGACGGAGCGGTATCCGCCGTGTTTGCGGTACACTTCGTAGGTGTTGATACCCTCGATGTGGTCGTGCTGCAACAATATTTTTCGACTCATGGCCTGTGTTGGATTGCGTGTGAACGACTGTTTTTGTTTTACTCGCCTTTTTCTTTAGCGAATTGTACGCGAAAATCTTTAGCCAATTTCTCGGCATTAGTAACGATGCATGGCTGTTCGGGATCGGGATGCGGAAAAACGGCTACCTGTATGCTCTTTTGTTGCAGGTCGGGCAACCATTCTATGAATTCGTTAAGATCGATGGTTTCGCAGGCGTACTCGTCCAATCCGCCGCTTTGGCGATAAGCCTCGGCGTAGGATTGTCCCGGGAATATGGGCATGACGCCCTGCGCTGCGCTACCTGCTTCTCCCAGGATGAGCCAGCCTTCTTGGTCGCTCAAGGCCCACACCTCTTCGGTGCGGGAGGTTTCGGTCACGAAGTACTTGTACCGTCCCTGAGGCTTCTTTTCCAATATGTCCGCTTCGCGATGTTGCATGATCGTCTTTGCGTTTTTATCTGGTCTTCAAGGAGTTGTTTTCGAAAAAAAGCGGGGTAGGGGAGTGGGTTGTGGGGCGCGCCCTGCGCTTTGGGTCTGCGCCGCTCTTACCCTGCGCTCTCGCCCGGGTGGTTTATTTCATTTTCCAGGTTCCTTTGTCGATTTTGCCTGCCCGGCAGTCCTCGACAAAGCGATCAAATTTTTCTTCTGTCAGGTGTTCGTGGTAGTACTGGCCGACCTGCATCATGGGGGCATAGCCGCAGGCGCCGAGGCACTCCACTGTTTTGATGGTGAACATTCCGTCGGGCGTCGTTTCGTTTTTGCCGATGCCGAGTTTGGCCTGGGCGTAGTCGATGAGCCGCTCGGCGCCTTCGATGGCGCAGGGGCCTGTATGGCAGAATTCGAGCACATAGCGACCCACCGGCTGGTGGTTGTACATGCTGTAGAAAGTGGCCACTTCATACACCTCTATGGGTTGCAGTCCCATCGCTTCGGCCACGTGGTCCATCGCTTCTACGCTGAGCCAGCCGCCGTTTTCTTCCTGTGCAATGTGCAAGATGCGCAATATGGCGCTTTTGTGCTTCCCTTGCGGGAAGCGCCCCATAAGCATTTTGGCCTCTTCAAGGGCGCTTTCCGATAATCGGAAACTGGTTGTCGCTGTATTTTCCATTGTACTGCGTGTTCTTTATGCTGCGTTGTTCGTCTGGCTTTGTTATCGGGTCGGTTTAGGCGCCATTGGCTCGCGCGCTTTTTTTTTCAAAAAAGCAAAAGCGGACTGTGTAGGTCTCACGCATCCAACTCGCCGGCGATCACATTGAGCGAACTCATGGTCAAAATGGCGTCTGAAAGCAGGGAGCCATTGATCATCTCGGGGAATGCCTGATAGTAAATGAAGCAGGGGCGGCGGAAATGCAGGCGATAGGGCTGTCGTCCGCCGTCGCTGATGAGGTAAAAGCCCAGTTCGCCATTGCCGCCCTCTACGGCGTGATAGACCTCTCCCTTCGGAACGGGCACCTCGCCCATCACGACCTTGAAGTGGTAGATCAGGGCTTCCATTTTGGTATAGACATCGTCCTTGGGCGGGAGGTAGAAGTCTGGCACATCGGCGTGATAGCTGCCTTGGGGCAAATTTTTGTAGGCTTGCTCGATGATGCGAATGCTTTGCCTGATTTCTTCTTGGCGCACCATGAAACGGTCGTAGGTGTCGCCGTTTTTACCCACGGGAATGTCGAACTCGAAGTCTTCATACGACGAATAAGGCTCCATCACCCGCACGTCGTAGTCCACGCCGGCGGCGCGCAGGTTTGGGCCGGTGAATCCGTATTCGAGCGCGCGCTCGGCGCTGATGGGGCCTGCGCCGATGCAACGATCCATGAAGATGCGGTTGCGTTCGAGCAGGCTGTTGAATTCTTCGAATTTGGGCGGGAAAGTTTTGAGGAAGTCTTTGAGTTTGGCGTGAAAGGCCGGGGAGAAGTCGCGTTCCATACCGCCGATACGGCCCATGTTGGTGGTCAGCCGGGCGCCGCACACTTCTTCGTACATTTCGTAAATGCGTTCGCGCTCCTGAAACATATAGGTGAACCCTGTCAAAGCGCCGGTGTCCACGCCGATCACCGAGTTGCAGACCAGGTGGTCGGCGATGCGGGCCAGCTCCATCATGATTACGCGCATGTACTGGGCGCGCTTGGGCACTTCGCAACCGATCAGCTTTTCGACGGTCATGAACCAGCCCATGTTATTGATGGGCGACGAGCAGTAATTTAGTCGGTCGGTGATGGGCGTGATTTGGTTGTATGGGCGGCGCTCGGCCAATTTTTCGAAGGCCCTGTGAATGTAACCGATCGTTTGTTCGGCGGAGAGTATGCGTTCGCCGTCCATCTTGAGCACGTTCTGAAAGATACCGTGCGTAGCGGGGTGCGTAGGTCCGAGATTGAGGGTGGTCAGTTCGCCCTCAAGGCTGTCCACCTCGCTGATGTAGGATGGTCGGGTGATGATTTCTGTGCTCATGAGTTAGTCGAATTTGATGCCTTCGTTGCCGTCGCGACCAAAAAAACGATCGTCTTTGTCGGTGCGCGTGCCGTCTTCGAGGCGATATTCTTTGCGCAAAGGGAACACCTGCATGTCCTCGACGTTCAGGATGCGCTTGAGATTGGGGTGCCCTTCGAATACGACGCCAAAAAAATCGTATGCCTCCCGCTCCATCCAGTTGGCCGCAGCCCAAAGGGTTGTGGCCGTGGGCAGGCGCGCGTCGTCGATAGGGAAATAGGTTTTGACGCGCATGCGCTTGTTAGCCGGCAGGTTGTGCAGTTGATACATCATGCACAACTCGCGTCCGGGATCGTCGGGGAAATGTGATGCGCAGGCTGTAGTCAAAAACATCATTTGTGTGCGCTCATCTTCTTTGAGGAATTTGAGCGCAGGGATGATTTGCTCCCGAGGCGCCTCGATGTTTAGCATGCCGTATGACTCGTCATGGCGCAGCACGACTCCGGGCATGGCGGATTCTAACGCGCCGATGATGGTCTCGTTTGTTATTTGCATATCTGGAGAAATCAACTAATCTGATATTTTTCCAGCAAGTGCTGGTATTCCGGCGAGTGACGGCGGCGGAGCGGCTCGTTTTTGACCAGTTCCTGAATTTTCATAATGCCGTCGATGATCTGCTCGGGACGCGGCGGACATCCGGGCACATAGACATCTACCGGTATCACCTTATCGATGCCCTGAAGCACCGAATACGTATCAAATATGCCGCCCGAACTGGCGCAAGCGCCTACGGCGATGACCCACTTAGGCTCAGCCATCTGGGTGTAAACCTGCTTCAGGATCGGTCCCATTTTTTTGGCGATGGTGCCCATCACCATCAGCAAGTCAGCCTGACGGGGCGAAAAGGACATGCGCTCCATGCCAAATCTGGCCAGGTCATAATTGACGCCCATGGTGGCCATAAACTCAATACCGCAGCACGAGGTGGCAAACGGAAGCGGCCACAGGGAGTTGGCGCGCGCCAAACCCACCGCTTTAGACAAGGATGTGGCGAAAAAGCCTTCTCCGCTCAGGCCTTCGGGCATCTCTACCGTGTTAACTGCCATTGTTTTTACTTTTTTTCTAGAAAAAAATGACTTCGCGAGACATCAACGATCCCACTCCAAGGCGCCTTTGCGCAAAATATAGTAAAACCCTGCCAAAAACACAGAGACAAACAAAAGAACAGCCAGAAAACCGTCCATGCCCATTTCGCGAAAGATGACGGCATAGGGGTAAAAAAAGATGATCTCCACATCGAACAATACAAAAAGAATGGCCGTCATGAAGTACTTGATAGAAATGGGAATGCGCGCATTGCCCTGTACCTCTATACCGCATTCAAAAGACTCGTCTTTGCGCTTGCCACGCCGTGAAGGGCCTAAAATGTGGGTGGCCGCCATGACGAAACCCACGAAACCCAGGGCGACCAAGGACTGCAAAACGATGGGAATATATCCGCTCGGCTCCATATTTGACGTAAAAGTTTTACTTCTTGAAAAAACAAGTTTCGCGCCGCTTCGTTCAGAAAACCGGCATTTTTTCTCTCAAAAAAATGCTGTGATCGCCGCGCGGCGCAAAATTAGCGCAAAAATCCGAACTGCCAATCCAAAACGTAAAAGCGTCGGTTATTTTGGCGCTTTGCCTCCTTTGAGCATTTCTTGAAAAAATTCTAAGTTTTTCCACTCGCCATTGGCGGCCAGATTGGCCTGCGAAGGCCAGGTGCCCGGGTCGTGCATCGCCAGTTGCGGGCCTGCGGCGCTCAGGATCTCTTTCAACCGGCGCACTTCAGTTTTGGCCAACTGTTCGAAGGTGTAAATGCCGTACTGGTTGAGCAGTTCAGATATCTTGGGTCCGATGCCTTCGATTTTCTTCAAATCGTCGCGCTTGGCGGCAAACGGGGGCGCCACGACCTCTATTTCGATCAACTCGGGATTGATATCGGCCGCATCGACCACCGGCGATTCTGCGGTGGCCGGCGGTAGATCTGCCGACTTTTCAGAGATGGCGGGAGGCATATCCTCCTCCTCGCTGGCTTCGTTGAGCATGTCGTCAGTGACCACAAACTCCTCTTGCGCAAAATTTTCGCCGCCCGAGTCAAACTCAATAGTCTCCATTACAGGAGCCTGCGAGGTATCCGCTCCGGCGTAGGGGGGCTCCTCTTCGTAGGCCGAGAGGGGCGCAATTTGGACCGCAGACACATCGGGCGTCGTGGATTTAGTCGCAGCCAGGGCCAATTCGGTTTCCAAACGCCGGATCTTCTCCTCGGCTTCCATCAGGGATTCCATGGCGGCGCGGTGTTTGGCTTCCAGCAGTTGGCGACTGCCGGCCATTTCATCGCGCTGGTTTAGGAGCGACAGGCGCTGCGCCTCCTCATCTTTCAAGCGCTGTTTGAAACGGTCGTTTTCTTCTTTCAGGATTTGGTTGGCGCTTTCGAGGCTTTGTGTTTCTAAAAGCAGCCGCTCCGCCTCTTTCTTGTATTTGCTCCAGAGCAGCCAACCAAGCCAAAGTCCCAGCAAGAAGGCGCCGAGCAACATGATCAATATCTCAAACGTATGCGTCGTAAAGTCAGGACCGAGCGTAATGTTCTTGAACATCGTGGCGAGTTTTGTTTTTTAAAAAAAAAAGACTTATTGAACGACTTGTATCTCAACCCGTCGGTTTTTGTAGCGCCCTCCAGGGTAGTCGTTGGATCCGATCGGCTTGCGCTCGCCCATGGAACTGCAGATGATCTGCGAGGCCGGTACGCCGCGCTTGACCAACGCGTCGCGAATGCTGTGCGCGCGCAGCAAACCCAGTTTTTTGTTTTTCGCAGCCGTGCCTACGAAATCGGTATGCCCTATGAGCTTCACCTTGGCGCCGTCGGCGATCAATTGCGCCGCCAAATCATTCAAAAATGCGTCGATGGATTCGTTGTCCTCGCGGCGGACAGAGTTGTACGGAAAATGGATGAGCGTCGCGCCGCTTGCGTTTACAATCTGAACTTTGTCGATGGCCCTTTCGTCGGCAGCGGCGGGATAAGCCGGCGCAGACGCGGGACCGGACGTAGGCGCGGGACCGGACGTAGGCGCGGCGGCAACTGACGAATCGAGCGCTTCAGGCACGTAGGCTGACTGCCCGGACGGCGCATCCGCGCTGAATTGAGCCGGAGTCTCAAGGGCCGATCCGGCGCATTGCTGCTTGATGTCGCACACATACCAACGCCAGCAAATCCCGCTCCAAGCGCCAAAAATCAACAAAACGAGATATGGTTTCATAAAAATGTGGCGTATTTGTGACTTGATTTTCACGGCCAAAAGTAGGAATTTTTTCAAACCCGACATCGCAACGGCATTTTTATGACAAATAATATCACTTTCGACGATTTTTTGAAGATCGATATTCGCGTGGGAACCATTGTGGAGGCCAAAGAATTTCCCGAAGCCCGCAAGCCGGCTTATCGCCTGTGGATCGACTTTGGCCCCGCGCTCGGCATCAAGAAGAGCAGCGCGCAGATTACCCATTACTACACGCCCGAATCGCTCGTCGGCCGACAAGTGCTTGCAGTGGTCAACTTCACGCCCCGACAGATTGGTCCCTTTTTGTCCGAAGCGCTCGCTCTGGGGCTAATGCACGAACAAGGCGGGCCGGTGACGCTGATCGCTCCCGACAAACCTGTGCCAAACGGCATGCGCCTGCTCTGAAAAAACGACGGTCGCTTAATCGCCCAAACGCGCTATCTTTGCCGGACGACATCGTCAAATTTTTTTGGGTATGTATTACAAACTCCTTCTGAAAAACTCTGAACTGAACGCCAAAGTGGACGCCGAAGTCTATGAATGGCTCAATTCCGACTCCTGGCTTACTGAAATCGCATTCCTGCAAAACCTCCGACTGCATACCTCTGGCTATGTCTTTTATCAAAAAAACTGGAAAAGCCGAACCACCGGTCTGAACAGAAACATGACCATATACCTGCACCGCCTCATAGCCGAGCGCTTTCTCCCCCCCAAAAAAACCGATGAAAAACGATTGGTCTCCTTTAAAAACGGCGACAAACGCGACTGCCGTATCGAAAACCTGGAATACCGCAACCGCGCCGTCCTCAGTCGCAAGCGCCGCACATCCAACCGAACGGGATACCTGGGCGTGTATGAAACCAGCAATAACCGCTTTCGCGCTTGCATCTCGATTCAGGGCAAGCAGATACACATAGGGGTGTTCGACACCGCCGAACAGGCTGCTCTGGCTTACAATAAGATGTCGCGACAATACCTCGGCGAGGATGGCGCCCTCAACAAGATCATTCGCTGAAAATAGTTGTTAGTTGTTAGTTGTTAGTGGTTAGTGGTTAGTGGTTAGTGGTTGGGTTTAGATTTGCTCCTTTTTTCGATCAAAAATATACCCATTGTGCGCTGCGGAAAGTGTTGGCATGGGCCTCGACGATATCGGCGATGCGCGGCGAATACCCGCCCCCCATGCTCACGGCCACCGGCACGCCGTTTTTTTTGCATAGCGAAAAGACGCATAGGTCGCGGCTGCGGCAACCCTCGCGACTGAGCGCAAGTCTGCCGAGCTTGTCGGTGGCCAATATGTCCACCCCGCTCTGATAGAAAACAAAATCAGGTTGAAATTCGTCAAACAGGCGCGGTAGGGTCTGCTCCAACAGGCGCAGGTAGGCGCGGTCGTCCATGCCGTCGGGAAGTCCGATATCAAGCGAGGAGCGCTCCTTGCGCAGGGGGTAGTTGCGCTCGCCGTGCATCGAAAAGGTGAACACCCGTGGCTCGTCGGCAAAGATTGCAGCCGTGCCGTTGCCTTGGTGCACATCCAGATCGATGATCAAAATGCGCTGTGCCAACCCATGGTCGAGTAGGTAGCGGGCCGCTACGGCTTGGTCGTTGAAACAACAATACCCCTCGCCTCGATCGGCAAAGGCGTGATGGGTGCCGCCCGCCGTGTTGAGGGCCACCCCGTATTGCAGGGCGTACAGGGCGCAGTCGATCGTACCTTGACTAATGTGTCGCCCCCTGATGATAAACTTTTCGTTGATCGGAAAACCAATGGCGCGTTCTTCGCGCGCGCTCAATTCGAGCCGCTCAAGTTTGTCCCAGTATTCGGGCGTATGGACGCGCAGCGCCGTTTCGCGGGCCAATGGGGCCGGCGCAAAAAAATTGTCGTCGCTCGCCGATCCTTCATAGAGCAATTGCTCGGGCAACAACTCGTACTTGAGCATCGGGAAGCGATGCCCCTCGGGCAGTTGGTAGCGATATACGGGAGACCATGCGATTTTGAGCATATAGCGCAATACTTGGTCGCTCTTTGAGAGCATGCCGGAATATGGCCGGCGTCGCTCTTTGCGATATACGGATGACAGGAATGTTCAACTCATGGGTTTGTTGCAAAAATTGCCTGCCAGCGCATCAAACGCTAACTCCTGAAGCGCAGGAAGCGGCGCGCGCTGCCCAACAGAGCGTTCAGCGCCTTCGGCGCGGCTGGCTCCACTCTTCGCGTTCGGCAAACTTTACAATGCGTTTCATCAAGTTGACCATGGACAGGAAAACCAAAAAACTGAACGTAACTACAAAGTAAATCCACTTGTACGAGCCCGCTTCGCCGATCGAAATGCCCGAGACACCCCAGGCGGCAACAGCGTTGAGCGCCGCCAAACCTATGTAGCTGTACACCGAATCGCGCCAATAACGCAAAGTATTGGCCGCAGAGATACTCACTAAGCTATTGAGCACCGCAAAGAGCAACATGAACGCCGTGGCAATCGACCAGGCAAAAAGCGGATCGCCCTCAACCAGTCCCGTCACATTGGCCAGCCAGCCGCACACGATAATGAGGAGCGAGGCTCCAAAAACCAGCAATGCCTGCCTGGGCGGCGACAAGTAAAACATAGTATCCGATTTGTTTCTCATTTTTTATTTAAACCGGTAACACCTCAGCGGATCATCACGCCCCGACGGTTGATGAATGGCAAATCTGTAAAGTTGATCTCTTCCAAACTGCCGGATACGAACACATAGCGTTTGTCGTACAAGTAATCATTGTACGAAAAGCTAATCCAAAACTCATTGGCCAATCCGAGCACCGCCTTTTGCACCGGCTCTATGCGCACGGCTTCCATCGGCCCGATGTAATCCCAAAAATAACGCATCGAGCCGGTTTGTCTTTGCTCGCCGTCGATCTCGCCATAGCCGCGGGAGTTGACCAGCACAGAGCGCAGCGGCTCGTCTTTGAGGTTGATCATCCAGGCATCCCAGAATAAATCGCTGTCTTCTTCGTGCGGCAGACGCGGGGCAAGAGCGACAATCAGGTCCTCCACTTTTCGAATCGGAATATCTTTTATCATAACGTTTGCGCTTCTTTTTGTTCAACAATGCGACAGCCAAACACCTCCGCAAAATGCTTGCTCACGCAATCCCGCACCTCCGCCAAAAGCAGCTTTCTGCCAAGCAAACTTTGCATCGAGGCAACGTATTTATCGCTGTCTTCAATGCCGCAAGGTACGATAAAATCGAAATACCGCAATTCAGTATTGACGTTGAATGCGAATCCGTGCATAGTCACCCAGCGACTTAAGTGCACCCCAATGGCGCAAACTTTACCCCAGCCACCTTGCCCGTCGCTCACCCACACACCCGTATAGCCTTGCAGGCGCTCGCCGGATATCCCATAGTCGGACAGCGTGCGGATGATCGTCTCTTCTACGAAACGGACATATCGGCGTATATCGTTGAAAAAAAAATCCAGATCTAATATCGGGTAACCGACCAATTGCCCGGGTCCATGGTACGTAATGTCGCCGCCCCGATTGATCGGAAAATAGGCGATGCCGCGCCCTTGCAGTTCAGCCTCCGAAAGCAGCAGATTTGAGGCGCTGCCGCCTTTGCCCAGCGTAAACACGTGGGGATGCTCCACATACAAAAGACGGTGGTCCGGCTGATAGGACGGATCCGGATGCTCGCGCAAACGCAGCTTGCAGGCGATCAAATTCCGGTGCAAAGCAGTCTGGTACTCCCATGCCTGCGCATAGTCCATGACGCCCAAATCCTGTATTTGCACTGTTTGCATCCTTGCTAAACAAAAAAAAAGCCCAAGTGTTTTTTTCGAAAACAGCGCACCCCCCCTCGCCCATCTTCGGCAAATAGCAATCGGCTGAAAAAACCGCGCAGGCAGCCGCCTGAATGGCGTCGGCTTTCCTCGAAAAGCCATGAGCGACGGGGCGCGGGCGCGCAGGGTTTTTATCTTCACGCCGCCTGATTTTCAGTTTTTTTGAGGCCTGGACCACTTTTGACCCTTGTCTTCTGAAAATCGCCATACCTTTGCATCCCGTAACAATACGAACGCAAAAGCACCATGACCAAACACATTTTTGTTACGGGCGGCGTCACCTCCTCCCTCGGCAAGGGAATTTTGTGCGCCTCGCTAGCCAAATTGCTTCAGGCGCGCGGACTATCCGTCACCATTCAAAAATTTGACCCCTACATCAACGTCGATCCGGGTACGCTCAATCCCTACGAACACGGCGAATGCTACGTGACCGAGGACGGCGCCGAAACCGACCTCGATCTCGGGCACTACGAGCGCTTCCTCAACGTGCCCACCTCGCGCGCCAACAACGTTACTACAGGCGCCGTATATAAGACGGTGATTGAGCGCGAGCGCGAAGGCGCCTACCTCGGCAAAACGGTGCAGGTCATCCCCCACATCACCGACGAAATCAAACGCCGCATGCTCCTGCTGGGGCAGACCGGCAAGTTCGACGTAGTCATCACCGAACTTGGCGGCACCGTAGGCGATATCGAATCGCTGCCCTACATCGAGTCCGTACGCCAATTGCGCTGGGATCTGGGGCGCGAAAACTGCATCGTCATTCACCTCACCCTCATTCCCTACCTGCGCGCCGCCAAAGAACTCAAAACCAAACCCACCCAACACTCCGTCAAAGAACTGCTCAGCCTCGGCGTGCAGCCGGACATCCTCGCCTGCCGCAGCGAACACCCCTTGGGCATCGACCTGCGCCGCAAACTCGCCCAATTCTGCAACGTCGAAACCCAGGCGGTTATCGAAGCCCTCGACGCCGAGACCATCTACGACGTGCCGCTGCTACTGCTGGAGGAAAAGTTGGATGCCGTGGTGATGAACAAACTACACCTCCGCGACACGCGCAACCCCAATCTCCAGTCCTGGAAATCCTTCATCCAAAAGCTCAAAAGCCCAAAGCGCGAAATCCACATTGCCCTTGTAGGCAAGTACAACGAACTCCCCGACGCCTACAAATCCATCTACGAGTCCTTTACGCACGCCGGCGCCGTCAATTCCTGCAAGGTGGTCGTCCATCCGATACACGCCGAAACCTACGACAACCCCAAAGCCGATATTGCCCAAGCCCTCGCACACTGCAAAGGCGTGCTCGTAGCCCCCGGATTCGGCGAGCGTGGCATCGAAGGTAAATTGGCTGCCATACGCCATGCCCGCGAAAACCAGATCCCCTTCTTCGGCATATGTCTCGGTATGCAGACGGCCTGCATCGAATTTGCCCGCAACGTGCTCGGACTGGCGCGCGCCGCTTCCACTGAGGTCGATCCCCATACCCCCCATCCGGTCATCGACCTGATGGATGCCCAGAAAGACGTGTCGCACAAAGGCGGCACCATGCGCCTCGGCGCCTTCCCCTGCGAACTCAAAAAGAAAACCAAGGCCTACGATGCCTACAAAAGCGCCCTCGTCTCGGAGCGCCACCGACACCGCTGGGAGTTCAATAATGCTTATCTGGCGCAATTCGAAGCGGCGGGCATGCAAGCCTCCGGCATTAACCCCGACTCCGGACTGGTCGAAATCATCGAACTCAAAGATCATCCCTGGTTCGTGGGCGTGCAATTTCACCCCGAACTTAAAAGCACCGTCGAATCTCCTCACCCACTATTTATTTCGTTCGTAAAAGCCTGCCTGTCGTAACTTTGCCGTGCCGAAGCAAATCAAAAAGAGCGACTTGCCCCAGAAAATCTGCCTCACCTGCGGACGCCCATTTGTATGGAGAAAAAAATGGGAGAAAGTATGGGACGAAGTGAAATACTGTAGCGACCGCTGCCGCCGAGAAAAAAAGGCCAAGACCTGAGCCTACGCCCTACAACGCAAACATCGCCCATGGCACAGATACCCAATATCCTGACCCTTTGCAACCTGCTGTGCGGATGCGCAGCCCTGCTGTGCGTCGTCTCCGCACAGTACCATGAGGCGGCGTTTTGTCTGGCCGGCGCCTTTTTCTTCGACTACGCCGACGGATTGGTCGCCCGCGCCCTGGGCGTCAGTTCGCCCATGGGCAAGCAGTTGGACTCTCTGGCCGACGTGGTCAGCTTCGGCGTCGTTCCCGGGGCCATGCTCTGGTCTGTACTCGACGCGCCGGCCCATGCGCCGCTCCCCGGCCCGTTGCCTGCGCCCTTCTCGCTCTCTGTGCCCGCACTCGCAGGTTTTGCGCTCAGCGCCTTTGCGGCGTATCGCCTGGCCAAGTTCAATATCGACACCCGTCAACAGGGCTACTTCCTTGGCTTGAGTACCCCCGCTTGCACCCTGTTTGTACTGGGATACACGCTTTCCGCCCACTCCAGCGCTGCCGGTAGTTGGGCGCAGGTCCTCCACAGCAAGGCCGTCGCCTACCCGCTTATCGCCGTCCTATCGGCCCTGATGGTCAGCGAAATCCCAATGTTCGGCCTCAAATTCAAACGCGACGCAGGACTGCGAAACCTCTGGCTCATGGCCCCTGCCGCAGCGCTCGCCCTACTTTTCAGACAGTTCGGGTGGCTGGCTTTTTCGATCGCCGTCGCTCTCTATATCCTCGCCTCGCTGTTGTTTCGCCGACAAGTATTGGCTGCAGCGATGTGATCTTTTTCGAAAAAAGGCCCTCTACTCGCAAAGGCGATCCCAATACCGCCCTGACCCCGCAGCGCCGTCCACTTTTGACCGATTTTAAAAAAAAAAGAAAAACACGCTCTGACATGAAATTTGTAGCAAAAATTGAAGTGATGCCTCGCCCCGAACTCCTCGACCCCCAAGGCAAAGCCGTGCTGAATAATCTCAGCCACCTGGATATCGACGGCGTGAGCGACGTGCGCGTGGGCCGTTTGATCCGCATGGAACTGGAAGCCCGCGACGAGGCCGGAGCTCGGGCGCAGGTCGAAGCCGCCGGCTCCAAACTCCTGGCCAATCCGATCGTAGAGACCTACGCCTACACCCTACAAAGCGTCTGAATGCTCTACGTAGCGCCAACGCCCATCGGCAATCTCGAAGACGTCACCCTGCGCGTCCTGCGCATCCTGCGCGAGGTCGCCCTCATCCTGGCCGAAGACACGCGTACGACCCGTCGCCTGCTCGATCACTATCAGATCGCCACGCCCTTGCGCGCCTACCACGCCCACAACGAACACCAGACCGTCGCCCGCCTGGCCGACGAAATGGCCTCCGGCGTCGTCATGGCATTGGTGAGCGATGCCGGCACCCCGGGCATCAGCGATCCGGGCTTCCTGCTCGTGCGCGAATGTGTGCGACGCGGCATCAAGGTAGAGTGCTTACCCGGCGCTACGGCCTTCGTGCCCGCTCTGGTTGCCTCTGGATTGCCCGCGCATGCCTTCCATTTTGAGGGCTTCCTACCCCACAAAAAGGGCAGGCAAACCCGCCTGCGCTACCTCGCCGGCCTGAACGAAACTTTCATCCTCTATGAGTCGCCGCACCGCTTGTTGCGCTGCCTCGACGAACTCATCGCGCATTGCGGCCCCGAACGCGCAGCCTGCGTAGCCCGCGAACTGACCAAACTGCACGAAGAAATCCGCCGCGACACCCTTCAGGGGCTGCGCGACTACTTCGCCCAAAAAGAAGTCAAAGGCGAAATCGTGGTCGTCACGGCAGGGCGAGAGGCGTAGATTACGCCCTGTCGCAATTTGTTAGTTGTTAGTTGTTAGTTGTTAGTTGTTAGTTGTTAGTTGTTAGTTGTTAGTTGTTAGTTGTTAGTTGTTAG
>JBKBLI010000073.1:0-11583 GCA_046296435.1 Saprospiraceae bacterium
AACCACTAACCACTAACCACTAACCACTAACCACTAACCACTAACCACTAACCACTAACCGCTAACCGCTAACCACTAACCACTAACCACTAACCACTAACCACTAACCACTAACCACTAACCGCTAACCACTAACCACTAACCACTAACCACTAACCACTAACCACTAACCACTAACCACTAACCACTAACCGCTAACCACTAACCACTAACCACTGCTTTGTGTCTTAAAAACAGCGCGATTGCTGCGGGTGAGTTATCTTTGCGGCCGTTTTGGCCAAAAATCGTTCCAAACTTCTCAGCATGAATCCACCATCAGATAATTTACTGGGCATTTTAAGTTTTTTGTATGCTCAGCGCCGGAAGGTGTTGATGTTTTGTGGCGTCGTAGCGTTAGGCAGCGTGATCATTTCGCTATTTTTGCCTAACTATTACAGAGCGACGACGATTTTTTATCCGGCGAGTCCTGAATTGGCGAATCCTGAGCTGATTTTTGGATACACGGGCCAGGTGACCAATTACTACGGCGGCGACCGCGATTTGGATCGTCTCGCCGAGATTGCCAACAGCCGCGAGGTGATGGACTACCTGATTACGCGATTCGGATTGTACGAGCATTACAAAATCGATTCTACAGCCAGATTCGCCAAGCACAAGGTGCGCAAGCGCTTTCGGAAGCTGTATTCGGCGCTCAAGAACAGGAACGACGCCATTGAACTGAGCGTAGAGGATCAGGATAAGCAACTGGCTGCCGAAATGGCCAACGCTGCGCGGGATAAAATCAACGAGATTGCCGTACAGATGATCAAGCGGAGCCAAGAGCGCCTCTTAGCGTCGTTTGAAAACAACATTTACCGCAAGAAACAGGAATTGCAATTGCTTTCGGACAGCATACAGACCTTGCAAAGGCGCTACAGCATATATAATGTCGGGGTGATAAGCGAGCGCTTATCCACGCGTTTGGCCGATGCCGAGACGGAGATTACGCGCAACAGAGCCAAGCTGGAAGTGCTGGAGAAAGATACTTTGGTGCCTCGCGATACCTTGCCGTACATCCGGGCTAATCTTTCGGCATTTGAGTCAGAACGCCGCAGTTTGTTGTCCGACGATGTTTCGGAGGGCGTTATTACCGTCAAGCGTTTCAACGAGGCGGCTTCGTTGATCAATGTGGTCAACGATCTGCATTTTCAGGCGCGCCGACAGTTGAGCTACGATTTGGAGCGTTACAACCAGATCATGGCAGCCTACAAGACCGAAATTCCTGCGATTCACTTACTTGAGGCGGCCGAGGCGCCGCCCTACAAGAGCCGGCCGACCCGAACGCTGCTGGTTGTCGCCGCGGTGTTTGCCGCCTTTATTTTCTCGGTACTGGGTTTGTTGTTGTTAGATTCGATCAAGCAGATGCGCGTCGAGGTCGCCGCATAAGCCGGTTGGTATATGGCCATAAGCAGTATAGATATCCGGCGCAGCCATGCCGTTTGGACAGGAGCCATCGGGGCGCTTGTCGCGCTGAGCGCATGGTTGGCCGTGGGGCTCGAGTTGTGGTATGCGGCCTTGCTGCCGGGCGTGTTGCTGGTGGTTGGTGTTGGGTTTTATCGCTTTCGGTATTTGTATCTTATTTTAGGCGCCTCGCTTCCGCTATCTGTTGAGGTGGAGTTGCCGGGCGGGCTGGGGACCGATTTTCCTTCGGAGCAATTGATGTGGGCGTTGACGGGTATTTCGTTATTGTGGTTGGCGCGTTACTGGCGGCATATTCCCGCCTTTTATCTGAGGCATCCGATTACCCTGCTGTTGCTGGCGCATTTGGGCTGGCTTTCGTTGTGCGTACTGACTTCTCAGGCCTTTTCGATTTCTTTCAAGCATCTGCTGGCCAAGGGCTGGTACGTGGTTACTTTTTACTTTTTGGCTTTGGGGATATTCCGCTCGGAGCGCGATTTTCGCCGTTTTTTTGTGTGGACGGCCATTCCGTTGGTTCTGACGGTGTTATACGTGTTTGCCAGACATGCGGCGATTGGATTTTCGTTTGATCGTGTTAACTCGGTAGTTGGTCCCTTTTACCGCAATCACGTGATGTACGCGTGTTTTCCGGCGATTTTTTTGCCATTTTTCTGGTATCGGATTATGGGCGTCAGGCGTTGGAGCGCGACGTGGTTGCTGTTGTTGTTGAGCATGTTGCTGTTGTTGGCGGCGATCAACTTTGCGTACACGCGCGCGGCATATGTAGCGCTGCTGGCGGCGGTCGCTTTGTACTGGGTGGTGCGGATGCGGGCGCTAAAATTGGCCTTGTTGGCGTTTGCTTTCGGGATGGCTGTTTTTATCGGTTTTGTCGCTAAGGGAGACAATTGGCTGCGCTTTGCTCCCAATTACGAGCGTACGATCACGCATACCCGTTTTGAGAGTTTGCTCGAGGCTACGACCCGCCTGGAAGACATATCGGTCATGGAGCGCGTGTATCGTTGGGTGGCCGGCGTTTACATGGTTCAGGATCGGCCTTTGACGGGCTTTGGGCCGGGTTCTTTTTACTTTTTCTATCAAAATTACACGGTCAACAGCTTTAAGACTTACGTCAGCGACAATCCTGAAAGGTCTGGCATGCACAATTATTATCTGATGACTGCGGTAGAGCAGGGTATTCCGGGGTTGATTTTCTTTCTGGTGTTCAGCATTGGCTTATTGCTGTATGGCGAAAGGGTGTATCATCAGACCCGGGGGGCGGAGGCGCGCCGGTTTGTGGCCGCCGCCATATTGTGTTTTGCGTCGATTTTGTTGCTGATGCTGATGAACGATTTTGTCGAAACTGACAAGATTGGTTCTTTTTTCTTTATTTCAGCCGCTTTGATTGTGCGCGCCGACCGCAACAACCGCAAGGAGGCGTCGAATCAGGCCCTGCTGCAACGCTGAATGGGCGAGCAATTGTCCAACAGAATATTGCCCCTGTAGAATCCGCAACCGGGTCCGTACCAGGCCTCCAGCGTCAGGTGGGTGTAATTGCTCTTGGCCATGAACTGAAACTTGTATTCTTTCCACTGCGCTTCTGAAATAACGGGCGATATATCGAGCAGGCATTCTTTGGCGCTTTTGCTCGTCCCGCCCCACACCCTGACACGGACAGGTCTGTCGTACCCGACGTAAGAGGCGCTGTGGGCGAGCCATATTTTGAAAGTGTAGCAGTTGCCGGCGATCAGTTTCTCGCCCAAAAACTGAGAGATATCTTCTGTGGTGCCGTCTTCGCGGGTGATCAGTCCGAGGCAGGAAGCGCCATGCTGAGGCTGCACATGGGATATGCCCCAGGCTCCCGGAAAAATATCGGGCGTGCTGCCCGGAGTGGCAGAATACCAACCCTTGGGCGTCTTGTTGTGTCCGGGCGCATCTTCGAAGGAGGGATTGCGCAGGTAGATTCGTTCGCTCTGAAACAGGACCGTGCTTACAAAAAGGGGGAATATTCCACAAAAGCTGAAAAAAACCTTCATTTTTCGAACAATTAAGCGCATTTAAGGGGCCGTGAATAACTTTGCGCGTTGTATAACGTCCGAATTTGCACATGTCGCGTACAAAACCTTCATTCTTTTACGTAATTGTCAGCATTGCGCTGGTTTTGTTTATGATAGGTTTTTTTGCGTTGACCGCCTTGCACGGACGCCGCTTGTCGCTTTTGTTTCAAGAAAAAATAGATCTTTGGATCGAAATAGAACCCGATGCGATGGCTGATGCCGCCGACCGTCTGGTGCGTTATTTGCAGAGCCAGCCTCATGTCAAACCCGAATCTGTGCAATACATTCGTCGGGAGGAGGCCGTTGCGCAAATGCGGCAAGACCTCGGCGAGGAAAGTTTGCTGACCGAATTGCCCGATCTGATGCGCGATGTCATCCGCTTCAATGTGCGCGCCGATATGTTGGACGAGGACGCCCTGACCTTGTGGCGATCGGAGCTGCGCGCCGATACTGCCGTGGCTGAAGTTTTTTTGGAAGCTACCTCCGTAGGCAACGTTGGCAAAAACATCGAACGTATAGGCTACATCGCGCTGGGCATGGCTGCTTTGCTCATCTTTGCAGCCGTTGTATTGATTCACAACACCCTGCGACTGGCGCTGTATGCCAACCGCTTTTTGATCAAAAATCAGGAATTGGTCGGCGCCTCTTGGGGGTATATCAGCAAACCTTTCGTCGTTCGGGGGATTTTGAACGGCTTGTGGAGCGCGGGCTTGGCCATCGCAGCGCTGCTGGGCCTTCTGTATGTCGCACAGAAAATGTCGCCCGATATTGCAGATCTGGAAGACCCCGTCGGCGTCGCGATCATCATGGCCGCGCTGACAGTCCTCGGCGTCGCGATATCCGGTCTGAGCACCTGGCTGGTGGTCAACAAGTTCCTACGACTCCGCATCGACGATTTGTACTGAATACCATGCCCCAAAAAAGTATATCTCGACACAAAATATCCAGCGGAATATCGCCGACGCTTCGGACGCAGCCCGCTCATGCAATCATGCTTCTGAACAAGTAACACCACGAACATGGCAAAAAAAAATATCAAACCAACGCCCGCTAAGTCTGCCGCCAAACCGGCGCCTGCGCCTGTGCGCCCTGAAAAGGTTTCGGCGCAAAACAAGTTTACCCAGGGAGACCGACAACTGATCTACGATCGGAAATCGTTTATGATTTTTGGCGCCGGATTGGCTCTTGTGCTGCTGGGTTTGCTGCTGATGGCCGGCGGCGCCATGCCCGATCCCGAGCGCTGGGAGCCCGAGCGTATTTACAGCTTTCGCCGTATTACGCTTGCGCCGCTGTGCATGGTACTGGGATTTGGCATCCTGGTTTACGGAATTTTTGCGGGGAATAAGGACGCGGTAACGTCAGCCGACAATCCGGAGGCAGAACAGGTATGAGTCTCTGGCAGGCAATAGTTTTGGCGATCATCGAGGGGCTTACGGAGTTCCTTCCGGTATCTTCGACCGGCCACATTATCTTGGGGTCCGCGACGATGGGGATTGCTTCCGATCCTTTTGTCAAAGTTTTTACGGTGGCCATTCAATTTGGCGCCATTCTTTCGGTAGTCACGCTGTATTGGCGCAAGTTTTTTCGCAGCGTGCGCTTTTATGTATTGCTCTTTGTGGCTTTCATTCCTGCGGCGGTCATGGGTTTGTTGTTCAAATCCTATATCGACGCGCTGTTGGAGAATATCGCAGCGGTGGCCATTGCGCTCATCCTGGGCGGCGTCGTGTTTTTGTGGATCGACGGCTGGTTCCGCAGCCGCATAGGGCTTGAGGATAGCACGGATCAAATCACTTACAAACAGGCCCTGAACATTGGCTTTTTTCAGACCATCAGCATGATACCCGGCGTCAGCCGCTCGGCGGCTACCATTATCGGCGGACTGACCCAGGGATACTCGCCGCGCACGGCGGCTGAGTTTTCTTTCTTTTTGGCTGTGCCTACCATGTTTGCCGCTACGGTTAAGTCGCTTTACGACCACATCAAAGTGGCGGGCGCTCAATTTGGACCGAGCGAATGGCAGGCTTTGGCGGTTGGTAATATCGTGGCGTACATCGTGGCTATGTTGGCCATCCGGTCTTTCATCGGCTATCTGGGGCGCCACGGATTCAAAATATTTGGATATTACCGCATTGCTTTGGGTATCCTTGTCTTGTTGTTGTGGTATTTGGATTTTTTTAAGGATACGCCTGTGCTGTAAGCCCTCGGTTTAGATTTTTCACGCAAAGGGCGCGAAGGGTTTTTTACAAAGATTTGATGCAAACAAGGTCAAATCTGGCCAATCTTGAGACTAAGAATACCTTTGCAGGCGCGCAGGGCGCCAACAGATAGCTCTTTAAGATCTTTTGTGCTATGTCGATATGCAAATATCTGTTTGGGTGTGCGCTTTTGTGGTGTTGGGGCGGGATTGACCTGGCCGCCCAGCCCCAACGGGTTTACACCGGCGTTTACCTGATGAACCTCTACGATCTGAACATGGACGAGCATTCGTTTTATGCCGATTTTTACATCTGGTTCAGGTGGGACGGCGATCTGGATCCGACCAATTTCGAATTTGTTAATCAGATCGAGAAGTGGAGCATGACTTCGGGCATATCGGGCAACGAGGCGGATAGCCTGCTCGTTGACGGCTCTAATTACCGAATTTATCGCGTAGAGGGGCGGTTTTTTCACTCGTTTCTGCTGGGGCGCTTTCCCTTGGACCGCCACGATCTGGACATACAAATTGAACACCCCGAATACACTTCTCAAGAGTTGGTTTTCGTGCCGGATACGGCGCGGATACTCGTTCGTCCTTCGCTCAAATTGGTCGGCTGGCAAGATCTGTCGGCGCGTATGGAACATGTCGTACAGGATTACGGAACCGATTTTGGCAAACCTGACGCCCCGGCCCAGCGCTACAGCAATTTGAGTTTTATCGTCACGCTGCGGCGTCCAATCAGTTTCTTTTTCCTCAAAATGTTTTTGCCGCTGGCGGTGGTTATGCTGGTCAGCCTTGGCGCCCTACTGTTGCATCCTACCTACATTGATACGCGCTCCGCGTTGCCTATTGGCGGACTATTGACGGCGGTTTTTCTCCAACAGACCTACAGCAGCGCATTGCCCGATACCGGCTATATGGTGCTCATGGATAAAATATACCTGCTGGCCTATGTTCTGGTGTCCTTGATATTGCTACAGGTCATCGTCTCCGGAAATCTTTTGCGCAAGCGCTCTAATTTTGGCGCCGGCCGGATCATGCGTTTTGAGCGGCGTATGGCTTTTGTTTACTTCTTTTTTTTCGCACTTTTTGTTCTTTTGTTGTGCGCATAGACAGCGGTCAGGTTCTTTTTAGGGGGTAAAAACACTGCGAAGAGAACAGGACAATCAATTGATAGTCAGCGTTTTTGGTCATTATCGGTGCGTTTTTTGTCACAAGATCGACATCCATTGTCTGAGATTGTTGTCTATGCGCTTCATGCTGCTACGGCCTTAACTTTGCAGTGTGTTTCAGCAAAAAAGTTTGCTGGGATTCGATGATTATTCGTCAATGCGCTTTTTATTAATTTCAAATTTTAAATATATACGGATTTACATACCAACACTACACATAGTGAACGCCTAAAAAAGGACGTCGGCAAAAGAGTTGGCGTCCTTTTTTATTGCAGGTGAAGGAAAGAACGTATCGTTTTTTTTTCGAGAATCAAAATAACTGTCAGGGACAGGCGTTTTTCAGACATGAGAAGACCTGTTGTTTGCATATTTCTGCTTGGGCTGTGCGTCGCGCTCTTGCCAGCCCCCACCCGCGCGCAGCAAAACGCCGATTGCGTCAACGCGATGGATATTTGTAAAAAACAGACCTATACTATCAAAAAAGCTGCGGGTGAGGGCGCCGATCGAACAGAAGCCGATCTGATCGCTTGCTTTATGAACGGCGAAAACTTTGGACAAGCCGAGCGGAATTCCACCTGGATCAAATTTGAAGTGCTCAAAGGCGGCTCCCTGACTTTTGTGATCACGCCCCATAAGTTCGACGACGATATTGATTTTGTGGTGTTCAAATTGCCTAACGACGGCGACTGCCGTTACAAGCGCATTGTCAGGTGTATGGCTGCAGGCGACCAGCCCGGCAATGCCCTAAGTAGCCCCTGCATGGGCCCAACCGGCCTGCGCGAAGGCGAAACCGATACCAGCGAAGACGCCGGATGTACCGACGAAGGCGATAATACTTGGCTGGCGCCGTTGAAAACTGTCGCCGGCGAGAAGTATGTCATCCTGATCAGCAACATCACCTCCACTTCGGGCTTTGACATCAACTTTGGCGGATCGGCATACCTGCCTTGCGATACCGATCCGCCAAAGACAATCGCCGAAGCGCCCAAACCCAAACCCGCACCCCCTCCCAAATCTGAGTCATCTAAAACCGCCACAGCGCCCGAACCTCCGTCTGCCCCCAAGCCCGAACGCATAGAAGGCCGCGAAGTGAAGGTGCGACGCACCGCCGAAGTGAAAGGGCGCAAGATCAAAATCTCGCTCTGGGACAACCAAGTAGAAGACGGCGACATCGTGTCTGTGTACGTCAACGATGAAAAAGTGCTCCGCAATATCTATTTGCGCAAGCAGCCTAAAACCTTTGAGATCGAGCTGCCGCCCGGCAAAGAACACTATATCACCCTGCATGCCGAGGACTTCGGCAAAGCAGAACCCAACAGCGCCAGCATGATCATCGACGACGGCGTCAATAAAGTCGAAATCAACCTGGTGGCCACCCGCAAAGCGCAGGAAAGCGTCAAAATTGTCGTCGAGTGAACTATTGCGTCTTCGAACTGTACTGCGGCCCTGAAGTGGCCGAAATACTCCCCGCTTTCCTGCAGGATACAGACATCGAAGCCTTCGAAGAAAGCGAGAGCGGTCTGCGCGCCTATGCGCAAGAGAAGGCCGACATCGCCGCTATCGAGCAGATCCTGAATGCGCTGCGCGATGATTTTGATTTTTTATGGGAGAAAAAGCAAATCCCGGGTCAGAATTGGAATGCCCTTTGGGAGAGCGCCTACGAGCCTGTACGCGTGGGCGACTTTATCGCGGTAAGGGCCGACTTCCATCCGCCCGCGCCCGATGTCCGCTACGACGTGGTCATCCTGCCCAAGATGGCCTTTGGCACCGGACACCACGAAACCACCTGGATGTGTCTCGACGCGCTGCAATCGCTGCCGCTTGCGGGCCGTCAACTGTTGGACTACGGATGCGGCGCCGGCATCCTTGCCATTGCAGCCCTAATGGCGGGGGCGCAATCGGCCCTGGGCTTGGATATCCAGTTGGAATCGGTCGAAGCCACATACGAAAATGCGCGACTCAACGGCGTGGCTTCTCAAATTGAGGCCCTGCACGGCGATATCGATCGCGCCGCAGGTCGGGCTTTCGATGGTATTTTTGCTAATATCAACCGCAACGTCATCCTGCAAAATCTGCCCGCGCTCCGCGCCCTTGCCCGCCCGGACGCCTGGCTGCTCCTGTCAGGATTCCTGACCGAGGATGCCGCCTTGGTGCGCAAGGCCGCCGAACGGCAGGGTTTCGTATCCGAACGGGAAAACGCCAAAGGTCGCTGGGCCCTGTTGCACTTGCGCTTGCCCTAAATCCCGCGCCATGCTCACGCTCGAATGTTTCCCGACCAATTGCGCAGAGAAAACCTACTGCGCGCAACTACTGCTCGGTGAAATACTGGGATTCCCGTACCGCATCAGTTGGACGGGACGTCCCGGCGCTTATCGACTTCTGACCCCCGAAGGAGCAGTCTTGAGCATGGCCGACGTCTTTTTCAGAGACGAGATGCCCCCTGAACGGCTCTACACCCGCGCCCGTCTGCCTGCGCTTGCTCACCCATCTTTGTCCGAAGCCCCGCCTCCGCCCGTTCTATACGGCGATTTTTATCTGAAAAAAGGGGTGCGGGAGTGGGAGACAGGGGCCGATTGGTTGGCCTCGGCATTTTTTATGGCCTCGCGTTGGGAGGAGTACGCGGTTGCGGAGCGCGACGTATGGGGGCGTTTTCCGGCGGAATGTGCGGCGGCGGTCAAGGCAGGATTCGTCGAGCGGCCCGTCGTACATGAGTATGCTGATTGGATTGCCCGGGCGCTTGCCGCTTTGGGTTACCGGCGGCCGCCGCTACGGCGACCGTTTGAGCGGGTATGGTCCTGCGATGTAGATTGTCCGCGACTATGGACCCGACCCGCCGATCGGTTGCGCACGTTGGCGGGCAGCTTATGGCGCCGCAAGGGCCTGCGCGAATGCGCAGCTTGGCTGGCGGGACCATTATGGCGTCGGCAGGATCCCTACGACGTGTTTGGAGCATGGATGGCGATGGCCGACAGCCTCGAGTTGCGCCTGCAATTCAATATCCTGCAACCGGGGCCCTCTGACGCGTGTCAGTTTGATATCGCCGCCGCCGACTTTCAACAACTGCTGCGCCTCATGGCGGAGGGCGGGCATGCCATAGGTTTCCACCCCTCGCGAGAGGCGGCGGCCGACAAAGCGCTTTTTGGCGCCGAACTCGAGCGGCTGCGCGCCCTCAGCCCCGCAGCGATAGCTTCGGGAAGGCATCATTACCTGCTGTTCGAGGCCCCTTTCACGTGGCGAAACTGGTCCGAGCACGGGTTGCGCGCGGAGGCTTCGCTCGGATATGCTGAGCGACCGGGTTTCCGGTCGGGTATGTGTCGGGAGTATCCGACCTTTGATTTCCTTGCCCGCCGCCCTCTGCCTCTGCTTGCGCAGCCCTTAGTGGCCATGGACGTATCCTATGCGCGTTATCGCGGCGATACGCCCGACGCAGCGCGGACGCACCTGCGCAAGTTGCGGGAGCAGTGCGAATTGCACGGCGGGCAGTTCACAGTGCTCTGGCACAACTCCTCGTGGCAGACGCCTTTTTGGAGTCCCTGGCAGCCGGTGCTGTACGCTGCGCTTGCCAATCAGTCGGAAGGTCTCAAAAGCGCTTGACCGATTCGATGATATACAGCGGGCGGTTTTTGATCTCGCTGTAGATATTGGATAAGTAGATCGACATGATGTACAGCATCAGGCAAGTGATGGCAAAAAACACTGAAATCAGCACCACCAAATACGCCCAACCGCTTTGAGATTGATATACGTCCCCAAAAATGTCGCGCTGGGTGAACTTCACTAAAAAGGCGTTGAGGATGGCCAATCCTGCAATTCCGCATGCGATCACAAAAATCCAAAACAAGAGGCTGCGCAAAAAAGTGGTGAAGGAAGTGACGGCTACCAAAGCTGAGCGAAACTGATCCGCCAATCCGGCGCGCTCGTCGGCATGGAGCGGCACGTCCACCTCAATGGCGCATGTATTGTACCCCACGATAGCGTACAGCGCCTTGAGATAGCGGCTGTTTTCCCGAAGCCGGAGCAGCGAATTGAGCGCGCGGCGGCTGATTAAGCGGCTATGGTGGGCCATGGGGTCAAGCACCAGGCCCGAGTTGCGCCGCATCACCCGATAAAAAACGGCGTAAAGCAGGCGCTGCGCATAAGGCAGGCGGCGTTTTCGGCCGCGCAGATAGACGATGTCGTAACCTTCCTGCCCTTTTTCCCAAAGCGCTCTGACCAATCCGGCATGCGCGGCAAAGTCAAACTCGAAAATGATGGTGTAGTCGCCGTTGGCGCGGTCCAAACCGGCGATGATGGCATAGTCGCGATTGACCGGCGCGCTGAGGTTGAGCAGAAATACGTTTTTGCGCAACTCTTCGGGCAACGCGCCTACGGCGCGCTCAATCCGAGGCATGGACTGGCCGTTGTTGACCAACACAAACTCATAGTCGCTAAAGTAGCCGCTGACCTGCCCGTGCAGCGCATGGAGCCAATCCCTAAGCATCTCAATATGCTCCGGAACGTGCAGCACTCCTATGATCGAAACAAATGATTGGCGCAAGTACGTGAATTTGGCGTATGCAACGCCGCAACGCGTCATATTATTTTGTGCCGGCCGGCGCCAAAATGTGGCGCAAATCTCAAGCGCATTGCTTTCGCTCCCCTGCGGCGGCGTATCTTTGCGCAAAAAAAAGAGCATGCGCGTCACCATCGTGGCAGGGGTGAGACCAAATCTGATGAAGATCGC
>JBKBLI010000073.1:11682-15397 GCA_046296435.1 Saprospiraceae bacterium
GCCCATCTTGCGCGCCCTGAAAGAGGAGCGCGAAAAGGGTGCGGGCATGCCCGTATGCGTTCGGCTGGTGCATACCGGACAACACTTCGACCCAAACATGCGCGAGCGCCTGATCGCCCAATTGGAGATACCTACCCCTCACGCCTTCCTCGAAGCGCAAGGCGATACTCATGCGCGCCAGACGGCCGATATCATGGTGCGCTTTGAAGCCGAACTGACGGCTAACCGCCCGGATATGGTCGTGGTGGTTGGCGATGTCAACTCGACGCTGGCCTGCGCGCTTGCCGCCAAAAAGCTGAGTATCCCTTTGGCCCACGTGGAGGCTGGCCTGCGCTCCGGCGATCGCAGCATGCCTGAGGAGATCAACCGCATTGCTACGGATAGCGTGAGCGATTATTTTTTTACCACCGGCGAATGGGCCGATCAGAATCTGCTGCGAGAAGGAATGCCCGCCGATAGCATATTTAGGGTCGGCAACACCATGGCGGATACCTTGCTGTACAGCCTGCCTTACGCCCGCAAACCTGATTTTTGGGCGCGCGCGGGCCTCAAGGCGGACAGATTCCTACTGCTCACCATCCACCGGCCCTCCAATGCGGACCATCCGGAACGCATGCAGGCCATAATTGACGCCGCCGCAGCGCGAAGCCGAGGGCTGCCCATCGTCTGGCCCGCGCATCCGCGCCTCAAGACCCATGCCCTGGCCTTGCCCCCTGGCCTCTTGCTGCTGCCCGCGCAGGGGTATCTGGAGTTTTTGTTTCTGTTGTCGCGCTGTCGGGCCGTACTCAGCGACTCGGGCGGCGTGAGCGAGGAAGCAACGGTTTTGCGCAAGCCCTGCATCGTGCTGCGTCGCGTGACCGAAAGGCCAGAGACCCTCGAATCGGGCGCCTGCGTGCTGGCTGACGCCGATCCGCAGGCCATCCAAAGCGCCCTAGACCGGCTGTTTGAAGACGACTGGCCTATCGCCTCGCCGCCGCCCCTTTGGGATGGCAAGGCCGGTATCCGCATCGCAAAGGCGCTGGCGCACCTCTCTCCCTAATCCCGCATTGCTGATGAACTGGAAAGAAACGATATATGCGCACAGCCCCATCTGGGCGCAGAACCTGATGGTGTCGGCCTACGGCTGGCAATGGAAGCGCAGGCGCTTTGGCGGTATATTTGCGCAGGAAGTGGCGGAATTCAAACGCCGCGAATCTTTCGACGCGCAACAGTGGCGAGATTACCAGACAGTCCGCCTGCGCGAACTGCTCATACACGCATTCGAGACGACGCTTTTTTATCGAAAAAAATACGCCGCCTGCGGCCTCACCGCAGCCTCCCTTGCCCGCTTCGAACTTGAAGACCTGCCGCGACTGCCTTTTTTGGAAAAAGACGAACTGCGCAGGTACGGGACCGGCGAATTGCTCTCGACGCGCCTCGAACCTGGCGGCGCTTTTTTTGGCAGCAGCGGCAGTACCGGCGCGCCGGTACAGATACGCTACTCGCACGCTTTTCATCAGCGCGTCAATGCGGCCATGGAGGCGCGGGTGCGGGCCTGGGCCGGAGTGGACGGCCACACGCCGCGCGGTATGATCGGCGGGCGGCGCGTGCTACCTCGCGCCCACGAATCGGCGCCCTTTTACCGATACAACTTTTTCGAAAAACAGACTTATTTCTCCGCCTACCATATCTCGACGGCAAACGCGGCGGATTACGTGCGCGGTATGCGCAGCGGCAAGACGGCCTACATGACCGGCTACGCGATGAGCAATTACCTTTTGGCGCAGGCCATTGGACGGGCCGGTCTGCGCGCGCCCGAGCTGAAAGCCGTCATCACTTCCAGCGAAAAACTCACCCCCGAAATGCGCGATACTTTCCGGCGGATATACGGCTGCCGCACGTTCGATACGTACAGCGGCGTAGAAAATTGCGCTCTGATCGCCGAGACGCCCTCGGGCCAATTGGCCATCCAGCCCGATGTGGGCATCGTAGAAATACTCGACCCCGCGGGGCGCCCTGTCGCTCCCGGAGAAACGGGCGAACTGGTCTGCACAGGTTTGCTCAATCAAGACCAACCCCTTATCCGCTACCGCTGCGGCGATCTGGCGCGCCGGGGACTCGCCGCGTCGCCCGATGTCGATATGCCTACTGTAGAAGCCATAGACGGGCGTACCGAAGACCTGATCGAAACCCGCGACGGGCGTCTGATGGTACGTTTTCACAGCATCTTTATCGGCATGACCCCCGTGGTCGAAGGGCAGATCATTCAGTATAGTCCTGAACGCTACGCCATTCGGGTAACCTTGGGCGCGCCGCTCGACGATGAGTCCCGGCGCCAGATGGCGTCGCGTCTCAAAAGTCAGGTGGGTGATGATTGCAAAGTGGACTTTGAAGTGGTTGATGCAATACCCCGCGGCCCGAACGGTAAATTTAAAGCTGTGATCTCTGCATGGAACCGCCGGTGACATACCCGCTCAAGCTCTCCATCATCGTGCCCGTGCTCAACGAAAGCGCCTACGTCGAGCGCATGGTCGATTCGCTGCTGTCTGCGGCCGACTTCTCCCGGGAGGTCTTGCTGGTCGATGGCGGATCGACCGACGACACGCGCGAACGTATCCGCGCACTGGCCGCCACACGCCCCGAACTGCGTTTGGTTGAAAATCCGGAGCGCTACGTCAGTCAAGGCTTCAACCGCGCTTACGCCGTTGCGCGCGGCGAATACGTGGCCTTGGTCGGCGCCCACGCTCATTATCCAGAGGGCTATTTTCAACGCTGCGTGGCGACCATCGAGTCGGGTCGCTGCGACGCTTGCGGCGGATTCCTCGTCCAGCGGGGCCGAACGCCCATGGGCAGGGCCATCGCCCATGCAATGGGTTCGCGCTTCGGAGTGGGAGATACGGCTTTTCGCACTGCGCCCACAGAAGCGTATGTGGACAGCGTTGCTTTTGCCGTTTATAGTCGTAGGGTGTTCGAACGCTGCGGCCTCTTCGACGAAGAGTTGGTACGCAATCAAGACGATGAATTTCACTACCGGCTCAACGCTGCCGGTTTTCGCATGCTCATGCTACCCGACCTGCGCACGGAGTATTATGTGCGCGAAACCCTGCCGGCCTTGTGGCGCCAGTATGACGGTTACGGTTTCTACAAGCCTTTGGTGATTGCCAAAGTGCGTTCCGGTTTGCGGCTCAGGCACCTGATACCCGCCATGTTTGTCCTGTACTTAGCAAGCTTTCCGCTCGCTTTTTTTTGGATGTGGTGGGCTGCGCCGCTCGCGCTGTACTCGTTGCTCTCATTTTGGTTTAGCAGGAACTTAGGCGCCAACTTTTGGCGCGGAATGGCCGCTTTTTTTGTGTTACACGTCGCTTATGGTTGGGGTTTCTGGCGCGGCTTACACCGCTGGCACACACGCCTATTTTCGAAAAAACATGACGTAAAGGCATATGGAGTGCGCAAAGAGAGCGGGATTGGAGAATGAACGTCAAGGTAAAAAGGCCCAACCTTCTCGTGCGGCCCCAATACATATTATTGGCCATTCAGATGCTCCCCCAGAAACGCTATTTTGCGTCAAAAATCGAGAAAAAAATTTTTTTTTTGAAAATTTACCACAAAGACTATTGGCGTTTCGAATAAAAGAACTTACCTTTGCATCATAATTGTTTATGAATACCCGATTGAAAATTGCTGAGCCATTTTGAGCAACTTTTTTGCGCCGTATTCAAGAACTGCCGTATCGACT
>JBKBLI010000074.1:0-15156 GCA_046296435.1 Saprospiraceae bacterium
CGGGACTGCGTTTGCTTCCATCGGACGGGTGAAGGGCGCAGGCACGACGCAGATCCCGCAAGCCTACGCATTCGACGACCTCGATCCGCTGCCGGGCGTCAACTACTACCGCCTGCGTCAGACAGACTACGACGGCGCGTCGGAGTACAGCCCGGTGGTCAGCGTGCGCATGGACGGCCCCGGATACGTCATCTCGCCCATGCCCGTGAGCGGCACAGCCCGCGTGGCATTCGACAAACCGACGGAGTCCGATACCCACTGGCGGGTGTTTGCAAGCGACGGGGCGCTGCTGCGCGCCGGTCAGGTCAGAGTGGGAGAGCAGGGCTTTGAGTTCGACCTGAACGCCCTGCCTGCAGGCGTGTACGTCCTCCGGATGGAGCAGGCCAATTGGGCCAAGAGCGAACGCATATTCAAGACGACGCTCCGCTAAACTTCGTGTGCAAGCGTTCAGACGGCATTGCGCCGCCTGTCCGCAGTGGGGGGTACGGCATCCGCTTTTTAAGACAAATCCGGCGCGCGCAAACGTCAAAGGCCGACGAAGCCCCGTCGGTCGCCGAAAAGACGAACTGTTCGAAGTATATGCGGCAGGTAGAATTTTTTTTCAGTACATTTGCAGTCAAAATAAGGACTTCTTCGACTTGACGCCCACGTCTTGTCCAAATGGCATTGTCTTATCGGAGGAGCGCAAGCGCCGAATATGCCGCGCTGAACATCCGGATCGTTTAATGAGCCTCTATGAGCCACGTCATACAAATATTCATTGCATACGCTCGCCGCGACGACGCCCTTCTTGATGAGTTTCGTATGCATCTCAAGCCGCTGGAGCGCGGCAGAAAGATCCAGATCTGGTATCACTGTCTCAATGAACCGGGCGCTGTGTGGGATTACGAAACCAAACGGCGTTTGTACGTTTCGGATATCATCCTGTTTTTAATAAGCGCCGATGCGATCGCCTCAGATTTTTTCTACGAAAAGGAGGTGTCCGAAGTTTTGGAGCGACACCTCATGGGCGAAGTCCGCGTGGCGCTCATGATCCTGCGTCCCTGCGCATGGGAAGCTACGTCTTTGGCCAAGCTGCAGGCCATACCCCAAAATGGCAAGCCTGTCGTCTTTTGGTCCGACCGTGAGAAAGCCTATGCCGATGCGGCAAGAGCGTTGTTGGCGATGGCAGACTTCCTTGAGCAGCATAAACGAGAAAAAGCCGCCGAATCGCACCGTCTCAGAGAGACAGCCGATCACAGAGCAGCTAAAGGGACTGAGGCTTCATCCGTCCACGCCGCAACGCAGCAGCGGCAACAGAACGCCGGCGAGACGCAGCGGCGCTACGCGGACGAGACAGAACGCAAAGAGTTGCAGGCCGAATACGCGTATTACATTGCCGAAGCCCGCAGATGTAAGCGCCGCCGCGATTGGCCGGGCGTGGTCAATTATGCACAAGCGGCCCTTGCTCTTGCGCCTGGCGACAACGCCGCTTCGAAGCTCGTCGGCGAGGCTGAGGTCCGCTTCCGTCAGTCCTCCTCCGCTTCGCCGCCCTACCTCCGATGGGCGTCTATAACCGCCGGCGCCTTGTTGGCGTTTTTGCTGGTAGCCAAGGCTGCCGGCAGCTTTCACAGAGTGAGCCGCGAAAAGGATGGCGCAAGCGCATATCGCGAAGATTGGCGTCGAGCGGAATCTGAAAATACGCTGCCGGCATGGACGGATTTTCTCGCAAAGCACCCCAACGCCAAACAAAGCGAAGCTGCTCGACAGCATATTGAAAGGCTCAATGCCGAGTGCGAAGCCTTGATCAACGACGCTTTGGTAGCCTTGGAACTGGACGAAAAGGACGACGCCTGTCAACGCTTGCGCGCCGCGCTTCGCATAAATCCTGCCAATAGCGACATACGCCGACAAATGGAGGATGCGGGCTGCTCGCCCGATTAGCGCAATACCAAACAGTCAAGAGATGAGTCGCCACATATCCGCCTTTTTTTCGCTCTTGCAGCACCGACAGTACTTCTTCGCATGCTGCCTCCTCTTCTGCTCGACGTGGCCCATGAAGGCGCAGCATACCTCGTGCTGCCTGATGTCAAAGCAAAAAGGACAGGCCGCTTTCGATAGGGAGGACTACGAAGATGCCATCCGCTTTTGGAGTAGCGGAAAAAAGTGTTCGGATGCCGCTAAATGCCCCGAACTCGATGCGCTCATCCAAAAAGCCAGGGGAAGACAGCATAAAAAGAATACCGCAGCCGGACAACAGCAAAAAACCGGGCAAGCCCGCCAACGCGAAATAGCCCCCAATGCCTGCGACGAAGCCTACGAAACGATCAAAGCTGCGGATACCAAAGCCGCCTATCAAAAATTCCTCAAGCAATACCCGGATTGCCGGCACGTCGCCTCAGCCCGAAGACGCATCGCCGAAATAGACAAATCGGCGCAGACGGCTTCCGCGCGCGCAGTGGCGCTACCCGATATGGCGCGCATACCGGGCGGAAGTTTTACCATGGGCTGCACATCGGAGCAGCAGGGTTGCGATGGCGATGAGAAGCCCGCTTTTCGCGTTACGGTATCGGATTTTTATCTGGGCCTGTATGAAGTGACCTTTGAGGAATACGATGCTTTTTGCAAGTCCGAGGGGCGGCAAAAACCGGGCGATCAGGGTTGGGGGCGCGGCAAACGCCCGGCCATCAACATAAGCTGGTGCGACGCTACGGCGTACTGCAACTGGCTGAGTGCCCAGCACGGGTACGAGCCATGTTACGCTGGCAGTTGCGAAGACATACGCTGCGATTTTACGAAAAACGGCTATCGCCTACCCACAGAGGCAGAATGGGAATACGCCGCGCGCGGCGGCGGCAAGTCGGTATTGTTTGGCAATGGGAAGGATGTAGCGGATGCGCGGGAGATGAATTTTGACGCGCGGGCAGAGTACAAAAAGGCCTGTTCCGTAATAGGCGAATATCGCGGTAAGACCGTCCCGGTAGGAAGTCTGAATACCCCGAACGCTTTGGGTTTGCATGACATGTCCGGCAACGTTTGGGAGTGGTGCTGGGATCGAAAAGGCCCCTACACGGCCGACGCCAAAACCAATCCCAGAGGCCTCGGGGAAGGCGCCGAGCGCGTATTCCGCGGCGGCGGTTGGAGTTTTGATCCGCTGGTCTGCCGGGTTTCATTTCGCTACGCAGGCGCGCCGACCCTGCGCGGCAGCGGCATCGGCTTTCGCCTTGCCCGCAATTGAGCGCTTGGACAATCCGGCTGCAATCATGAGCTGCTACGGGGCGATTGCGTGAATCGACAGGCGTATTTGGGCGCAGTTTTTTTTACCCCTCCAAACCGGCCAGCAGGGTTTGGCAGGCAAAGCGGATCTCTGCCTCTGAGATGGTGAGCGGAGGCGCAATGCGAATGCTGCGGTCGTTGAACAAAAACCAATCGGTCACTACGCCATGAGCGACGCAGTAGGCGATACAGCGCCGTACCTTCTCCGCGTCGTCCAGATCGACGGCGAGCCACAATCCCGCGCTGCGCAGTTCGCGGATGGCCGGATGCCGAAGCAGGCTGCGAAACAAGGCCTCCTTTTCAGAGGCGATCTGGAGCAGGGGCATGTCGCGCAGGATTTGCAAAGTGCGCAGGGCTGCGGCGATACAGACCGGATGTCCGCCGAAGGTGGTGATGTGGCCCAGGACGGGATTTTCAGACAAGCAGGCCATCACTTCGCGACGCGCCAGAAAGGCCGCCGCAGGCATCCCGCCCCCGAATCCCTTGCCCAGCAGCAGGATATCAGGCGCGACGCCGTATCGTTCAAAAGCAAAGAGATAGCCCGTTCGTCCGTAAGCGGCCTGAATTTCGTCGAACACCAGGAGCGCGCCCACCTCGGTACAGCGTTGGCGGAGTGCGCGCAGCCACTCGGGGCGGGGCGTCAGCACTCCCGCTTCGCCCTGGATGGTTTCGACGATCACGGCGGCGACCGAGGCGTCTATCCGCTCTAAACAGATGTCGCAATTGAAGGAAATATGTCGTATCCCCGGCAACATCGGATAGTAAGGCAGGGTGAAGTCGGCGGGGCTCATCAGGCTGGCCGGCCCGTGGGTGCTGCCGTGGTATGCGTACCGGCAGGCCGCGAAGCCGCTGCGCCCCGTGTAGCGCTTGGCTAATTTCATGGCCCCTTCTACAGCTTCGGCGCCCGAATTGACGTAGTACGTCGAGTCCAAACCGGGCGTAAGCTCGGCCAGCAGCGTTGCCAACTCCACCTGCGGCGACAAGATGTACTCCCCATATACCATGGTGTGCCAATAACGCTCGAGTTGAGCCTGCACCGCCGCCTTGATTTCGGGGTGGTTGTGCCCCAGTACGCTGGGGCCAATGCCCGAGATGAGGTCAAGCCAGCGTTGGCCGTCCGGGCCGTAGAGCCACATCCCATCGGCTCGCTCGATGTGCAGGGCGAGGGGCGCGGGCGAGGTTTGCGCGACGTATTGAAGAAAAAGTTGCTTGCTGCTCCGCATGGCATAATTTTTTTTGAAGAATCGCAACAAAACTACGGCTCATGCGTCTAATGTTCAAAAATAAGCGATGACAGCCCGTGAAATAGCGGATTTAGAATTGCGCCCTCTAACATTGACGCAGACTGGTCGCGACGCTTTTCACCTGATGAGCGATCTGCGCGTGAGGCATCTGCCCGTGGTCGATGAAGGTCGCCTTGCCGGCATGCTGTCGGAAGACGACATCTTCGGCAACCGCCTTTACGACACGCTGGAGACGCTCGATTTCTCGCAGCATGCGCCCATTGTGGTTAGGGCTAACGACCATGTGTTTGAGGCGTTCAGGCTCATGGCCCAGCACCAGCTTTCGGCCGTGCCGGTGCTTGACGACGAAGACCGCTACGTCGGACTCATCACCGAATCGGATATTTTGCGCTGCATTGCCGAATTGGGCGCTTTTTCGGAGCAGGGCGCTCTTGTGGTGCTGCGCATGCCCAAACGCGACTATTCTCTCGCGCAACTCGCCCGCATCGTCGAAGAGGAAAACGCCAAGATCCTCAGCGTCGCCGTCGGCTCGCTCTCCGATCCGGAGTACATGTCGCTGACGCTCAAAATCAACCGCAATGACGTTAGCCGTATCATTGCTTCCTTTGAGCGCTTCGGGTACGAGGTGTTGGAGTCTTACAGCGCGCTGGAGTTTGACGAGCCTATGCGCGAACGCTATCAGTCGTTCATGCGCTATCTCGAAGTCTGAGCCGCATGGTCGTCGATAAAATTCGCGCCGCCATCGACGATTATGTCGCCTGGCTAAGCCGTTTGAAAGATCACCCCCGCCGCTGCTGGTGGGAAACCGCTCAGCATTTTCAGGCCGCCTGGGATCCGCAGGCCGCCGATCCGCAGGCCATGTTCGACGCTTGCCTGCAAAACCCCTCTACCCGTCGGCTGTGGCAAGACGAGCGGTGGTCGCCCAAGCGCATGATGTTGCGCTTCTGGGAATTTGATCCCATGACCACGCGCATGCTCTTTGCCGATTTGTTCGACGAAACCCGCTTGATTGAGGCCCGAATCGGACGCTTTGCCTTTGGGTGCGATCTGCTGCTGCAAGACTACCGGGAGGCCAATCCTCTCAGCCCGGACAACGACCACTTCCATGGCGATTACCGCATGATCTGCCTGTATCTCGCCTTGCGCTACCCCGAAGCGTATGCTCCCTACGAATTTTCGGCGCTGCGCGCCGCCTTACAGCGACTGGGCGCCCGCGATATCCCGACGCAACACGACCCTGGGCGACACGTCAAAGTGACGCGTATCCTGAGTCAATGGCTCGACAAGACGCCCGAAGTCGCCCCAGCCCTCGGGCGTCTTTTGGATGCGCCGCGTTGTTATCAAGGGCGCACCGTCTATCCGGCGGCCGATTTGTGTCATTTTTTGGCCGGCGCGTAGCCGTGGGTTGGTTGACGGGTAGCCTGGGCGCAAGGGCCTGCTTCGCAATAGGCAGAGCTTGCCCCCGCCCGTTGCACGTGCGCGCCGCTCAGGCCCTTTTTTTCTGACAAAAAAAGCTATGCTCCTGGCGATCCAAACTCTTACGCTAAAGGAAAGCGGCGACGGTTGGGCTAATTGCGTTTTTAAAAAAACGGTCTGAGCCGCCTGAACATCTTTGCGCATGCAAATTTGCGTAGATCGCTATTGCCACAACAGCCCGCGTCAAACCTTGAGCGTCCACAAATCTCAATCGAAACGCTATGCGTCGGGTTGGGCTAAGATGTTTTCCTCAGAGGTATCTGAAGCTGGTGCGGCCTGTTCTCAGGTTTATCAAAGGGCATGCCGTTTACGTGTTTGGCGCCCATGAATAGCATCCCGTGAGAAAAATAAATGAGATCATAGTCCGTGACAATCTGGCCCTCCGAAATATTGAACAAGGGGAATGCTTTGCGCAGAATATCTTGTTTGACTCCCGACTTAAATGAAGGCATACCGGGTGGCAGCGCCGTATTGAGCATATCTGCAGCTTGTTCGTGAAGCGGAGTCACGCCAAAGCCTTCGTCGAGCACATAATCCAGATTCCAGGCGCCCTTAGCGACAGAATGGGGCTCACCCCAGTTCAAATGCCCCCTAAACTCAAACTCCATCAAGGGCAGTTTGCCATAATTGTCAGCGTACAGTGTGATCACCCCTGTGAACATGTCATTGGCATGGTATTCAAAGCGACGGCGCAGATAAGTAGATTGTACCTGGCCTGAGCCTGTCCTGTCTTCGCCCGGGCGCAGTTCAACGGCGATGCTCTCCCATTTCCCGTTCATGTATTCTTTTACTGCATTCAGGGTTTGCGGTTCTGCCAATCGGCGAATGGCCTCAGCGCGTTGTCGGCTATGGCAAGCGGACAATAAAGTCAGCAGTGCGGCAAAAAAAAGAATTTGGTTGTGCATAAGAATTTTTTTTGATGAAACAATGCCGCAAAGGTGACGACGTTATTCGCAAGGAAATCAATGGTCTGAAAAATTGGTCTAAGAATAAAAAAACAGACTTTTGGATACATGCGAAAAAACAAGGACTTTGCGCCCAATAACTGTCCGGTAACTTATGCGCTGAATATCATTGGCGGCAAATGGAAGGCTGTGATTCTTCATCTTATTCGAAGCGATTGTACGCGCTTTAGTTTGCTCAGCCGCGCCATACCTGCCATCAGCAAGCAGATGCTGGTTAATCAACTGCGCGAATTGGAGGCGGACGGCATATTGACCCGAGTGGCCTATGCAGAGACTCCGCCGCGCGTCGAATACATCATTACCGATTTAGGCAAAAGCTTATTTCCCGTGATAGATAGCCTGCGCGATTGGGGGATTCGGCGCATGCAGGATCCATGCGAAGAAGCGGGGTAAATGCAAGGTGAACGAACAGTCGATTGAGCGAGCGTAGCTTTCGGACCGACGGAGACACTGACAAGTAAAGCCATCAAACCCCGGCAATAAGAACGGCGGGTTTATGTTCACGCGTCTTGCCCTTATTCCATGCGCTCGTAATGCGCCGGGATCTCGAAGCGGATAGGTCTGTATGCGCCCGGAGCCAGTTCGGTGAATTGCATGTCCATGCGTAACTCTCCCGTCTGTCCGCTGTAAGCGTACAGGGTGCGAGAATAGGGGAAAAGTCCGACAGCCTTGGATTTGCGGAGGTAAGCGCCGAACATCACGGAGGCCTGCGCAGCGCGACTCAGGTCGCTGAAGGCGGCCCGTCGCAGCGTCAGGGGGCCTTCTTCGAGGTAATATTCGGTCAACCGGCCGTCTTCTCGGCGAAAGACGCGGTGCATTTCGTCGCGGATATCGCTGCGCCATTCGCCGGAAGTATCGGCTATCGCAGCGCGGCCGAGCAGCAGATTCTGGATCAGGTCAAATCCCCCCGGGAGCCGGTATTCGTCGGCGATGCGGATCATGCTCTGCGCTGTATAAACGCGGTCAATGCGATTGATAGCCCACAGCGAGTCAGGCGTGACCAGTATGCGGGCCGCTTCTACGCCCAGCTTTTTGACCTGAATCCAGATCGCGCTGTCGCGCACCCATACGATCTGGGCCGAAGCGCTGACGCCGTCGGCGAACACATCAGCGCGCGCATACAGTCGATCCCAAGAGTCGGCCGTCTGGCGTTCGCGCAGGCGGCCGAGCAATTGCTCAGCAGGGCGCGGCGTCGCAGCAGGTCGGGCCGGCGCGGTCAGGGCTTCTACGCGATTTTTTTTACAGGAAAAAAAAAGGGCGAGGGCGCAGAGCGCGAGGAGAGCTAAGGGAGCAAATAAGGGGGGGCATTTAGGCGTAGAGATCATCGTCGCAATCGGGATCTATGGCGCAGAGCGCGCCCATGAGTTCGGAGGCGGCATGGGCGTCGCCGACGGCTCGGGCTACAGAGATGCCCTGCCGGTAGGTGGCGGCTGCCGCGGCGTGGTCGCGAAGCGTTTCTTCAAGCCTGCCCAGGTGATAGTACAGCCCGACGTAATCGGGGTGGCGTTGTCGCAGGGTTTCGAACTGAGCGAGCGCCGCTTCGCCTTCTCCCCGCTTCTCGCGCTCTTTGGCGATGGCGAACATCAGAAAGGCGTCGTCGGGCGATTGTTCCAGCATATTGAACAAAATGTCCAAACGGTCGTTACTCATGTCAAGGCCTTGAAAAAAAGCATAATAACCTACGCGAAATGGCGAAAAACTTGGGCGAAAATCGTACCTTTGCGCCGCTAAATTTGCGCAGTCATAATTTGGATTCGAAAACGCTCGTTTTTCCACTAAAACGGATTTATGAAGATTTTAGTTTGCATCAGCCAGACGCCGGACACGACGGCAAAAATATCTTTCAGCGCCGACGGCAAGACCTTCAATAGCGCCGGCGTGCAATACATCATGAACCCCTACGACGAATGGTATGCCTTGGTGCGCGCCTGCGAACTCAAAGAAACCCTCGGCGGTAGCGTTACGGTAATCAACGTAGGCCCAGCCGCCAACGACAATACCATCCGCAAAGCTCTGGCCATCGGCGCCGATGACGCCGTGCGTATCGATGCCGAGGCGTCCAGCGCCGACTACGCGGCTTTCCAGATCGCCGAGTATGCCCGCGACAAAGGCTACGACCTGATTTTACTCGGCAAGGAGACCATCGATTACAACGGCGCCGAGACGGGCGCTATGCTGGCCGAAATGCTGGATTTGCCCTATGTGGCTTTTGCGAACAAACTCGACATCGACGGCTCTAAGGCCATCGTTGAGCGCGAGATCGAGGGCGGCGTGCAGCGTCTGGAGGTCGATTTGCCTTTTGTAGCGAGCGCCGCCAAAGGCATGGCCGAGCAGCGCATCCCCAACATGCGAGGCATCATGTCGGCCCGCACTAAACCGTTGGCCGTAGTTGCGCCGGCCGCTTACGCGCCCATGGTTGAGGCGCTGCGCTTCGATCTTCCTCCGGCCAAATCCGGCGTCAAAATGATCGAACCGGACAACATGGACGAATTGGTGCGCCTGCTGCATGAGGAGGCTAAAGTCATCTGAGCGCCCTGCGGCTATAATTTTTTTTGAAACACGACAACAACAACACATCCGCATAGCATTATGGTCATCGTTTTGGCAGAAAGTCCGGGTGGACAATTCAAGAAAGCAAGTTTCGAAGCGCTTACCTATGGAAAGAAATTGGCCGCCCAATTGGGCGTCGAATGCGTCGCGCTGACGCTCGGAACTGAGGCGTCTCAGCCCGAACAACTCGGGCGTTATGGCGCGGACAAGATCCTTCGCGTTGCCGATCCGGCCCTGAACCAGGTGGACAGCCAGGCCTATACGCAGGTCGTCGCCGAGGTCTGCGCGCAGCTTGGCGGCCAAGCGCTGATTCTCAGCCACACCTCTACCGGCAAGCAAATAGCGGGTCGCTTGTCCGTCCGCATGAAAGCAGGTCTCGTATCGGGCGTAAATGCGCTGCCCGAAATCGTGGACGGCGCTTTTTTGGTCAAAAAATCGGTGTTCTCCGGAAAGGCGATCGCCACTTGCCGCATCGCCACGCCCGTCAAGATACTCAGCCTGATGGGCAACGCCATTCGCCCCGAGGTCACAGGCGCGGACGCCGCTGTTGAAGACATTGCCTTTGCAGTTGCAGCCCCTCGCGTTCGGGTGCTGGAGACCCGCACTCAAGAGGGCCGCGTGCCGCTTCCCGAGGCTGAAGTGGTGGTATCCGCCGGTCGCGGCATGAAAGATCCCTCCAACTGGGGCATCGTCGAAGAATTGGCCGAGGCGCTCAACGCTACCACGGCCTGTTCGCGACCGGTGGCGGATAGCCATTGGCGCCCGCACCACGAACACGTCGGCCAGACCGGTATCGCCATACGCCCGAACCTGTATATCGCCATCGGTATCAGCGGGGCCATCCAGCACCTTGCGGGCGTCAATAACTCCAAGGTGATTGTGGTGATCAATAAAGACCCCGAAGCGCCATTTTTCAAAGCAGCAGATTATGGCGTGGAGGGCGATCTGTTTGAGGTGGTGCCACGCCTTACCGAGGCCATTAAGCGTTACAAGGCTTCGGCCAATTGATATTTGCCATCTATTGGAGCACATCACTCAAAACAGGCATACCATGAGTCGAGTAGAACTTGAGATACTGGCCATATCCGATAGCGTTACGAGCAGCAACAACTACGCTTTGGTGCTGGGCGAGATTGGCGGCAACCGCAGGCTTCCGGTTGTCATCGGCGGTTGCGAGGCTCGGGCGATTGCT
Organism: Saprospiraceae bacterium; assembly: GCA_046296435.1. Taxonomy (GTDB): domain Bacteria; phylum Bacteroidota; class Bacteroidia; order Chitinophagales; family Saprospiraceae; genus M3007. Next base: position 10,683 of record JBKBLI010000074.1, read on the forward strand.
TTGGCGCTGGAGCACATCGAGCCTAAGCGCCCTTTTACGCACGATCTGTTGCGCAGCGTTTTTGAAGCGCTCAACATCCAGTTGCGCGAAGTAGTCATCAACAAATTGCACGAGGGCGTATTTTATTCCGTGCTCGTTTGCGAGCAGAACGGAACCACGCTCGAAATTGACTCGCGCACATCCGATGCGGTGGCTCTGGCTGTTCGATTCAGATGCCCGATTTGGACCTACGACACGATTCTCAACGACGCCGGCGTAGTGATAGACACCGCCGACGAGCCGATTCGCGGCCGCAGCCGCCGCGACAATGCCGAAAGCTGGGAATACGACTCTCCCGAAGTTTTGCAGGCCAAACTTCAGGAAGCGCTCAGCAGGGAAGACTATGAGTCGGCAGCCAAAATCCGCGACGAAATCAAACGCCGCGAAGGCAAAGGCAGTTGATTCCCGTCGCCCCCGTAGATTTGGAGGGTAGGTCTGCGCGTTTAGCTCGTCGCAGAGGTCATTGCCGTGGCAAGGCGACCGGTCAACGATTCAAAAATGGCCAGCCCGTCAGTATTGCCCAACACGGACTCCGCCGCCCGCTCCGGATGCGGCATCATCCCGAATACATTTCCTGCTGCATTGCATATACCCGCAATATTGCGCGATGAGCCGTTGGGGTTGGACTCCGGCGTGGCCGATCCTTGCGCATCGCAATAGCGAAATAAGACTTGGCCCGCAGCTTCCATTGCGTCGAGCGTCGCCTCGGGCGCATAGTAACGTCCGTCGGCGTGTGCGATCGGGATTTTGAGCGCGCGCATAGGCGTCAACTTCGAAGTCAAGGCGCTGTTCGCATGCTCTGCGCGCATCCAGATGTTGTCGCAAATAAAAAGCCGCCCCGTATTGCGCAGCAGCGCGCCGGGTAGCATTCCCGCTTCGCACAAGATCTGAAAGCCATTGCATATCCCCAAAACGTAGCCTCCGGCCGCCGAAAAGGCCTGAACGGCCTGCATAATCGGCGAAAAACGCGCAATCGCGCCTGAGCGCAGATAATCGCCATACGAAAAGCCGCCCGGCAGCACGACGCAGTCTAATGCTGGCAAATCGCGCTCCTTGTGCCATACCTTGACGACGTCATGGCCCATCACAGGCCCCAGCACGTGTGCCATATCGTCGTCGCAATTGGAGCCGGGGAAAACTACTACGCCAAATTTTATGGCCATAAAAAGTAAAATTGAATGGTGATCGCTGCTGCGAATAATAAAAAGAACGCCATCTCGGCAATTGCGCGTCTCGGGGCGCGCTGCAGTGCAAGCGACAACAGCACGCTCAAAGAGGGCGCCGCCCACAATAGCCATACGGTATCTGTATCGCGGCGTATGAACCAACTCAACGCGCTGATCAACAACATCCAGTACAGCGCATTCAGGCACTTCTTGGGGTGTATCAACTGTCGCGAGGTAGATGCGCCGTATCCCAAAAGCGCCGCAATGATGAGAATGCCCCAAAAACCGAGCGACAACCAGCCATGCGAATCTTGCCGGTCAAAACCAATGCCCAAAGCCCAGTCCTGCAAAAATTGCGTCCGGATAAAAAACTTGCCTTGGTCCAGGATCCAGAATCCAAGCGCGCCTAAGTAGAGCGGCGTCAGCAGGCCGCTCAGCCACACCGCCTGTTCGCGCAGGCTGAACTTGCGCATGATGTGCAACATCAGATATGCGCCTGCGGCCCACCAGATCGCCGGAGCGAAAACTAACGCGGCTAAACCCACCAGAAATCCGGTGTTGAAAATGTTGGCGTTGGCCTGAGCCGCCTTGTAGGTCGAAAAAGCCTGCATGTACAGCAGCGGCAAAAATGTCGCGCCAAGCATGGCCGGGTTAATCTGCATCGTATGACCCAGCGAACCGCTCAGCAGCACGTAAACGGCTCCAGGTATCCAGTTGCGATCCGGCATGAGCCGAAAGCGATTGCAGGCCTGATTGATCAAAACTGCCTGAATAAAAATTGCCAATACGGCTGCGATAGCGCCTGTGACGGGAGTATGCGACCAAAGCGAAGAGCAGGCAATATACAGCGCGCCCGCGCCGCTCGAATCCGCCGCCGGAAGCAGTTCCGGGTAAAACCAAATAAATGGTCGGGATGCGGCTGTCCAAAACAACAGCAACACTCCCGTTAGGATATCCGAATTCCTAAAAAGCGCTAACACGGGGCAAAGGTAGCTATTTCAACGCAGTTCAAAGCGTTTTGCAGGCCTCTTGCATCGCGTCTTTATTGAATCTGCAAAAAAGCCCCATGCCCAAGGGGCTATGCAGGGCGCATAGGTAAGCGACGGGAAGCGGGTCTTGGGCCTAAGGCAGGCCCGCGCTTGCCGCTCATGGTTTTTTTCAAAAAAAAAGCCCTTGCTCAAAAGCTAAGGGCGTCTCTGAAGCCGGAAAAACTTGGGAGGTATCGAGCGGATTCGAACCGCTGTAGCAGGTTTTGCAGACCTGAGCCTAACCACTCGGCCACGATACCATATTGGTTAAAGCGAACGCAAAGGTACGCACTTTTTTTTATTTTGGCGACAAAATTTGATTTTTTCTCAAAAAAAACGCTTCGTTAGGGTTTTTAAAGCGATAAGCAAAAAGAAAAAAGGACATAAGCCGCACAATGTGCATATTTGCCGCTGCAAATTTTCATTTCACGTAAGCCGCGCGCGCACATGAACAAAACTTTACTCTCGACAGATTACGTCGTTTTTTTTCTGTACTTTGCCGTAGTGGCAATCTATGGCTACTGGATCTATCGCCGTAAGCAGGCGGCGCAGCCGGGGGCCAAAGATTTTTTTTTGGCGGAGGGAGCGCTTACCTGGTGGGCGATTGGGGCTTCGCTGATTGCTTCGAACATCAGCGCGGAGCAGTTCATCGGCATGTCGGGATCAAGTTATGCGCTGGGTCTGGCCATTGCGTCATACGAGTGGATGGCGGCGGCTACGCTGATTGTGGTGGCTATTTTTTTTCTGCCCATTTACCTGCGCAACCGCATATACACGATGCCGCAGTTTTTGGCGCAGCGCTTCGGGCCGGTGGTGGCCACGCTGATGGCCGTATTCTGGCTGTTGGTGTATGTGTTTGTCAACCTGACCTCTATACTCTATCTTGGCGGATTGGCGGTGAGTCAGATTTCGGGGATTAGTTTCGGGTATTGCGCGTTGGGATTGGGCGTGTTTGCGTTGTTTATCACGCTGGGCGGCATGAAAGTCATCGGCTATACGGACGTGATTCAGGTGCTGGTGCTCGTTGTGGGCGGTTTGGCTACCACCTATATTGCGCTGAACCTGGTAGCGACACATTTTGAGGCAGGCGGAGCCTGGTCGGGTTTGCGGCTGATGCTGAGAGAAGCCGACTCGCATTTTCACATGATTTTTGAGCCGGGCCAGATGATGATGCCCGACGGCAAAGGCGGACAAGCCGACGCCTACAACAAGCTGCCGGGCTTGGCTGTGTTGTTTGGCGCCATGTGGGTTGCCAATCTCAACTATTGGGCCTTCAACCAGTACATCACCCAGCGGGCTTTGGGCGCGCAACTCGATACGGCGCGCAAGGGCATACTTTTTGCCGCATTTCTGAAGATGCTGATGCCCCTCATTGTGGTGTTGCCCGGTATAGCGGCTTATGTATTGCACCGCGAGGGGGTCTTGGGCGGCGCAATGCTCAACGACAAGGGGCACGTGTTTCCGGACAACGCTTATCCGGTGCTGCTCAATCTGCTGCCGGCGGGCCTCAAGGGCTTGGCATTTGCCGCGCTGACGGCGGCTATTGTCTCGTCGCTGGCGGGCCAGGCCAACAGCATCTCGACCATTTTTACGCTGGATATTTACAAAAAATATCTCAATCCGGATGCAAGCGAGCAAAAGCAGACCTTGGTAGGTAAGTTAGCTATAGGGGTTGCGCTGGTCGTCGCCTTTTTCATGGCGCCGTTGCTGGCTAACTTCGGGCAGGCTTTTCAGTTCATTCAGGATTTTACGGGGTTGATTTCTCCGGGTGTTGTGGCCATATTTGTGTTGGGGTTTTTCTGGAAAAAAACGACCTCGACGGCAGCTTTAGCCGGAGCGCTGATCACCATTCCTCTGGGGCTTCTGATCAACTACATCCGGCCGGATATGCCTTTTTTGCACCGCATGGGCTGGGTATTTTTGTTTTTGGTCGGCGTCATGGCGCTGATCAGTCTGTTCGACGCGGCGGGGCGCAGTCGTTTGCGCGCCATTGAAATTGATCCGGCCGATTTTCGGGTGAGTCCGATTTTTTCGGCGATTTCTTTGGCCATCTGCGGCTTATTGGCGGCGATTTACATCGTGTTCTGGTGAGGGATCAATCGCCGTCCCATTCTTGGGGCGACCAGACGATGCGATCGAAGTCGCATACCTTGTTCTCTTCGACCCGTACCCCTTCTCTTTCCAGAAGGGTCTGCATCCAGTCGGGCGTGGGGAAGTGATTGCGGCCGCTGAGTTCGCCGC
>JBKBLI010000075.1:0-15152 GCA_046296435.1 Saprospiraceae bacterium
GGCCTTGAGCGTCGGATCAAGCCGCAGCGCTACCAGACGCGGGCGCTTGATGTGGCTGCCCTATCTGCTTTGCTCGCCGAAGCGCCGATTTCGTGGGAGGGCATGGCGGATCCGCAAAGTCAGACGATTCTTGAGATCCCTATGCCCGATGGCGCGTCGCAGCGTTTCCGGATTACGCAGACGCCCGTCATGGCGCCTGAATTGCAGGTTAAGTATCCGCAGATCCGCACGTACACCGGTATTGGCGTGGACGATCCGGCCGTCTTGCTCAAATGCGACCTTACTCCGTGGGGGTTTCACGCAATGACGCTGGCGCCCGATAAGTCTGCCGCTTTTGTCGATCCGTATTTGCATGGCGACGACCGCTACTATGTCGTTTTTTCGAAAAAAGATTACGTGCTGAGGAGCGAGCAGCGCTTCGTCTGCGAGGCGGCGGACGACGTGTTGCCGGGCGTTAAAATAAACGACGTGGGCGAGATGGCCGGCGACTGTCAACGGCGTCGCTATCGGCTTGCCTTGGCCTGCACAGGCGAATACGCAAATTTTCATGGCGGGACGAAGCCTCTCGTGCTCGCCGCCATGAATACGAGTATGAACCGTGTGAATGGCATATACGAGCGTGAATTTGCCGTATTCATGCAACTGATCCCCAATAATGATACCCTGATTTTTTTGGATGCGGCTACCGACCCTTATACCAACAACAATGGATCTTCGATGTTGGGCCAAAACCAGACGACCATAGACAACCTTATCGGCGCGGCGAATTACGATATCGGGCATGTATTCAGCACCGGCGGCGGCGGCGTAGCCCAGTTGAGCTGCGTATGTACCAGCAGCAAAGCGCGCGGGGTGACCGGTCTGGGATCGCCGATTGGCGATCCGTTCGATGTGGACTATGTGGCGCATGAGATGGGGCACCAATTCGGCGCCCAGCACACGCAGAACAACAATTGCAACCGGGTGGCCAGCTCTTCTATGGAACCCGGCAGCGCTTCTACCATCATGGGTTACGCCGGTATTTGCAGCCCGAACGTGCAGAATTTCAGCGACGATTACTTCCATGCAATCAGCGTGCAGCAGATCAGCAACTTTATCGTCAATGGGGCGGGCAATAACTGCCCGTTGAAGACGGCTATACCTAACGACAAGCCCAGCGTCGATGGCGGCCCGGATTATATCATTCCGCGCAATACGCCTTTTGCCCTTACTGCCAAGGCTACGGATCCCAACCTGGGCGGCCAGTTGACGTATTGCTGGGAGCAAATGGATCCGGAGTTTGCATCTATGCCCCCCATGCCGACCAATGCAAACGGCCCGATGTTCCGCTCGCTTTTGCCCTCGCCCTCGCCTACGCGCTTTTTTCCGCCGCTGTCCAACATTCTCAACAATACCATCAACACCTGGCAACGACTGCCCAATGTGGGCCGCACGATGAAATTTCGCGTAACGGTGCGCGACAATCACCCCAACGGCGGATGTACCGACGAAGACGACGTGGTCGTCACGGTGGCGGACAACGCGGGGCCTTTTGTGGTAACTAACCCCAACACCAATGTGCTTTGGTACGTCGGCGAAACGCGCGCCGTAACCTGGAATGTGGCCAATACGGACCTGCCTCCGGTGAGTTGCGCCGAAGTGCGCATTGCGCTGTCTACAGATGGCGGGCAGACCTTTCCGTTTGTTCTGGCTGATGCGGCGCCCAACACAGGCAGCGCCAATGTGGTCGTGCCATTTCAGATATCAAATACTTGCCGGATCAAGGTGGAGGGCGTCGGCAACATCTTTTTTGATGTTTCTAATCAGAATTTTCGGATTCAGGAGCCGCCAGTTCCCGATTTTACGCTGACTGTGAGCGGGGCGTCGCAGCAGGTGTGCGCGGGCGAAGAGGCAACGTTTGGATACCAGATTGCGGCGCTTGGGGGCTTTGACGCGCCGGTGACCCTGAGCGTGAGCGGCGCTCCTGCGGGCGCCATGCTTGCCCTCGGGCCCAATCCCGTGATCTCCTCCGGCAGCGGCGCGCTGACGCTGAGCAACCTGAGCGCCGCGATGGCGGGCGATTACGTCTTGACCCTCACGGCTACGGGCGATACGATCATCCGTACGGCTGAGTTGCAACTGCGCATCCTGCCCGGAGCGCCTACGGATGCGCCAAGCGCCGGCGCGCCGTTAGACGGTCAGATAAACATTGCCGCCTCGAGCGTGTTCGAATGGACGCCGGCGACTTTTGCCGACGCCTACCTTTTGGAGATATCAGAGTCTCCCAATTTTGAGCCAATCGCCGTCGCCTTGAGCGTATCCGGTCTGAGCGCGGAAGCGGCGCTGCCGCTGGGGCAGGCATACTATTGGCGCGTTCGGGGTGAGAATGCCTGCGGTGTCGGGCCTTATTCGGACTTTGCCGGATTTCAAGTGGCCGGATCGGTTTGCGCAGACAGCGCGGGCAATTTTAGCTTCGGGGCAGAAGACCTGCCTATCGCCATCAGCGAGGTCAGTGCGACGCCTATCGTTTCGCGTATCGAGATTGCCGACGCGCGCATTATTGCCAGCGTAAAGGTCAACCTGCAGGTCGAACATACCTGGGTAGGCGACCTCGTCATTACGTTGGTGTCGCCAAGCGGCGACTCCATCCGGCTCATCGACCGCCCGGGCTTGCCGCAGATCAACGATTTCGGATGCCCGGGCGATAACCTGGACCTGAGCTTCGACGACCAGGCGCCCTTGACGGCGTCCGATCTGTCCAATACCTGTGCGACGTTGCCGGCTATTGCCGGAATATTTCAGCCTATCACGCCCTTATCCACGCTTGTCGCCCGCCCTGCCGCCGGCGAATGGCGCCTTGTCGTGGACGACCGTTACCCGGAAGAGGACGGCGGCGCCCTGATTGCATGGAGTCTGGATTTCTGCTTTGAAGGCGAAAACGTGCCTCCGAGCCTGCTCAACCTGCCGCTTCTGGCGCCTGAAGGCCAGACGACGTCCCTCAGCGAGGCCGAACTGGAGAATCAAAGCGGCGGCGCGCCTGAATGGCAATATTTTTATCTCATGGAGATGCCCAGCCATGGCGATCTCCTGCTCAACGGCGCTGTGCTGGATTTGCATGCGCGTTTCACGCAAGCAGATCTCAATGCCGGCGCTGTGGCTTACGCCCATAATGGCGACGACAACGATGCGGATCAATTCCGTTTCGATGCTTTCGACGCCGAGGCGAAGACTTGGGCGCACGATGTGGCATTTTTGGTCCTTATCGTCAAAAACAACCTCATAATAGAGGAAGATACCATCGTGTCGCCTACTTGCTTCGGCGCCGCCAATGGCCTGATCCGCGTATCGGCGTCAGGGCTTGACGGCAACTATCAGTACCGACTCAACGACGGCGATCCGCAGGATTCGCCTGAATTCGGAGGGGTGACAGCCGGCGTTTATACCGTGACTGTAATCGGACAGTTTGGGTTTACGGCCTCGATAGGCCCCATCGTATTGACGCAACCGGATACCCTCATAGTCGAAGCGACGGTTGACGACGCCGACGTGACGGCTCTGGCCGGCGGCGGCACGCCGCCATACCGGTACAGCATCGACGGCGTCGGCTTTCAGGATGAGCCTTTGTTTGCCGATTTGCCGAACGGCGTTTACGCGTTGACGGTTCGCGACGCTTTGGGGTGCCTCGCCGCTGCCAATTTTGTAATTGCCAATATCGATACCTTAATTATCGAGTCTATCCAGATTGCGCATCCGCTATGCGCCGACGGCGACCAAGGGAGTATTTTCATCAAGGTTATGGGAGGCGTGCCGCCTTATATGTACAGCATCGACGGTGGGGCGCCGACAAGCGATCCGCTGGTCGGGGGGCTGGGTGCGGGCGTCTATGAAGTGGTTATTACGGATGCGCAGGGATTGAGCGTTGCGAGCGGCCCGATTGCGCTTAACGCCCCGGACTCCATTGTCGTGAGCGTAAACGTGTTGCTCAACACGGCCATCGTAACAGCGAGCGGCGGCACGGGCGCTCTGACGTATAGCCTGGACGGCGACGACTACCAAGCTCTCAATGTATTCGGCGGATTGGGGAACGGCGACTACACGGTCTTTGTTCGCGATGAGAATGGATGCGTAGCGCTTGCGAACTTTTCGATCGATATCCCGCCCCTGACCGCGACGGTTGCCGCATTGACGCCCATCCTGTGTTTTGGCGATTTGGGTGTGTTTCAGGTTGTGGCAGTCGGCGGCGCGCCGCCGTATAGTTACCGCCTCAATGGCGGCGCCTGGCAGAGCAATGCGATTTTTGTGGATGTGCCCGCGGGCCTGTTGACTTTTGAAGTGCGGGATGCGCTGGGCGCTATAGCCGTCGTCGAACAGATGTTGACGGCGCCGGCGCCCATGAACGTCAGCGTATCGGTGAGTGCCAACAACGCAAGCGTATCTATATTTGGCGGTCTGCCGCCTTACACTTTGATTTCGCTCAACGGTCTGCCGGTCGAAGCCGGCGACCTGATCGGTATGGATCCGGGCGACTACATCCTGATCGTGAGCGACGTCAATGGTTGTACTGCGTCGTCAACGTTTACGGTTGTGCCCAACCCGCTGTCGGCGCAGGCGCTTGTGTTGCCGATCGTCTGTCACAACGACGCAAACGGGAGCATCACCGTGTGTGTGTCGGGCAGCGACAACGCGACCATCGCCGGCACAGTCCCGATGGCGCCGGTCAGTATCCCGGGCTGTGCGCTCGCATTTGAGTCGGGCGAATTAGACGCCGGCGACTATGCGTTCACCATCACGGATCAGGTTACCGGGTACAGTCTGACGCTTGCGCCCCTGACGCTGCTCAACCCTGAGCCGCTGCAACTGGTCGCCTCGGCGACCAACAATCAAATCGACGCTTCGGCTTCTGGCGGGGTTCCGCCTTATGCCTACAGCATAGATGGCCTTCTTTTTCAGGACTCGGGAGTATTTGCCGATCTGGCGCCGGGGACCTACGCGGTCACTGCGATGGATGCCAACGGCTGTGAAGCAATTGAGAGCGGCCTGGTGATTACGAGCAGTATGCGCAATCCCGTCGCGGAATGGGGGCTGCGCGTGTGGCCCAATCCGGCTCAGACGCAGGTTGTCATCGAGTTCGAGCGCCAGACCGATACAGCGCGGGCTGAGTTGCTCGACGCGTTGGGACGCCATGTGCGCCGCAGCGTATTTGGTCGCGGCGCGTCCGGCGGTTACCGGGCGGTCATGGCGATAGAGGATTTGCCCGAGGGCGTATATTTGTTGCGTATCTGGGATGAGCGGGGCAGCGCCGCAGTCCGCGTAGTGGTGGCCCGTTGATTGCCGGTTGGGCGATCTTCGCCTGCAGGCTTTTTGTGAAAAAAGGAGAGTGAGCTGCGGGTGCGGGGCCGCGCTCTACGCCCCGCGCCCGCGGCTTTTTTGCGAGCGGACTGCTGCGTTGTATTTTTTTGAAAAAAATCAGAGCGTCAGTTGCTCAAGCAAGGATTTGGCCTGTTTGAGGCTGCGGATATCGTCATGGACGAGAATGAGTTCGCGCGTGGTTTGTTTGAGGCTGACGCCGAGGATGCGGCCTTTTTGCTGTATGAGGCCCATCATGCGTTGGAAATGCGCGGTTTCGTAAAAGGAGGATTGGGGGTTGTTGAGGAAGTAGCAGCGCAGTTTGCCGCCCTTGAGGATGAGGCGTTCGAAGCCGACGCGGCGGCATAGCCACTGTAATCGCAGGGCTTCGAACAAGGCGTTAACCGGTTTGGGGAGCTTCCCGAAGCGGTCTTGGAGGCGTTGTGCGTAAGCGGTTATGCCCTCTTCGGTGTCGATGTTGTTCAGTTCGGTGTAGAGGGCGAGGCGCTCCTGCGTATTGCTGACGTATTCGCTTGGGATGAGCATTTCGATGTCGGTTTCGATGGTTACGTCGCGTACATAATCGCCTTTTTGGGCGATCTCATCTTTGAACAGGTCCTTGAAGTCGGTCTCCTTGAGTTCTTGGATGGCCTCATCCAAGATTTTCTGGTAAGTTTCGAAGCCGATATCGGCGATAAAGCCCGATTGTTCGCCGCCGAGCAGGTTGCCTGCGCCGCGTATGTCCAGGTCGCGCATGGCGACCTGAAAGCCGCTGCCCAGTTCACTGAACTCTTCGATGGTGCGCAGGCGTTTGCGGGCTTCGGGGGTGAGGGTGCTTAGAGGAGGCGCAAGGAGGTAGCAAAAGGCTTTTTGGTTGCTGCGTCCGACCCGGCCGCGCAATTGGTGCAGGTCGCTCAGGCCAAAACGTTCGGCGCGGTTGATGATGATGGTGTTGGCATTTGGGATATCCAATCCGGTTTCGATGATGTTGGTGCAGCAGAGCACATCGTACTGGCGATTGATGAATCGGGTCAGCGCGTCCTCGAGTTGTTCGGTGGGCATTTGGCCATGCGCCACGCCAATATGGAGGTCGGGGCAGAGTTTGCTCAGCGAGTCGGCGATTTTGGGGAGTTCCGTCACCACGTTGTGCACAAAGAAAACTTGTCCGCCGCGGTTGACTTCGGCGATGATGGCGTTGCGGATCAGGTCGTCGTTGATAACGCGCACTTCGGTGTGGATGGGCTGCCGGTTGGGCGGCGGCGTGCGGATGACCGATAAGTCGCGAGCAGACATGAGGCTGAATTGGAGGGTGCGGGGGATGGGCGTGGCGGTCAGGGTGAGGGTATCGACATTGACTTTGAGGGATCGCAATTTTTCTTTGGCGGCTACGCCGAATTTTTGCTCTTCGTCCACGATGAGCAGTCCGAGGTCCTTGAAGCTGATTTCTTTCCCTAAAAGGGCATGGGTTCCGATGACGATATCAATTTTGCCGGCCTTGAGATCGGCCAATAGCTCTTTTTTTTCTTTGGCGGAGCGCAAGCGGTTGAGGTAGTCCACCCGCACCCCGAAATCGCTCAGCCGCTCGCTGAAGGTGCGGTAGTGTTGCAGGGTGAGGATGGTTGTGGGGGCCAAGATGGCGACTTGTTTGCCGTCGGTTGCGGCTTTGAAAGCGGCGCGCACGGCTACTTCGGTTTTCCCGAAACCCACGTCGCCGCATACGAGGCGATCCATCGGGTAGGGTTTTTCCATATCGGCCTTGATTTCCTGCGTGGATTTGAACTGATCGGGCGTGTCCTCGTAGAGGAAGGAGGCTTCGAGTTCGTTTTGCAGATAGCCGTCGGGGGGGAAGGCGTGTCCGGGTGTGGCGCGCCGCTTGGCGTAGAGCTTGATCAGTTCGGCGGCGATATCTTTGATTTTTCGCTTGGTGCGATTTTTGAGTTGTTTCCAAGCGTCGGATCCGAGCTTGGAGAGCTGGGGGGCGGCGCCGTCTTGGCCGACGTATTTGCTGATCTTGTGCAGCGAGTGGATGCTGACGTACAAGATGTCGTTGTTTTTGTAAATCAGTCGGACGGCCTCTTGGGTCTGGCCGCCGATTTCGATCTTTTGCAGTCCGCTGAAGCGCCCTATGCCGTGGTCGATGTGGGTGACATAATCGCCCGGCTGCAGCTCGCGGATGAGGCGGATGTTTAGGGCCTGTTCCTGCGAAAAGCCCGGTCTCAGCTTGTAGTGGTGATGTCTGCGGAAAATCTGGTGGTCGGTCAGACACGCAATGCGCAGTTCGTCGTCTATAAAGCCGCTATGTATGGGCGCTTCGACGGGCGACCACTCTGCTTTGGCGCCGAGGTTTTCGAAGATGGCGCTCAGGCGGTTGAACTGTCGGGGGTTTTCGGAGAAGATGAAGGTGGCGTATCCGGCTTTTTTTTGGTCATGCAGGAATTGGGCCAACAAATCGAAGTTCTTGTTGAAGTCTGGCTGTGGGTGCGAACGGAACACAATAGGTTCAAACGTTTGTTTTTCGAGAAACTGGGGTTTGTCTTGTTTTTCGCACAAAACCAAGGGGCCTTGGAGCATGTCCTCCAGAATGTCGTTGGGGTAGAGGAATGCGCGGTCGCGAAACATTTCGCGCACCTCCTGCGCATCAAGCGCGGAGAGGTTGCGGGCGAAGTTTTCGGCATTTTCGAAGCAGGTTTGCAGGCTTGCGTTGACAAGCTCCATATTTTTGACCCAGACGACCGTTCCTTTGGGCAGGACGTTGAACAACGAATCTTTCTGAGATTGTTCGAAGCGGGTATTAAGGTTGGGTACGATGCGTACTTCAGACAGGTTGCGCACCGACAGTTGGGTAAGGGGGGCGAATATCCGAATGGTCTCGACCGTATCGTCGAACAGTTCGATGCGATAGGGTAGGTCGTTGCCGTACGAAAATAGGTCGATAATCCCGCCGCGCACGCTAAACTGGCCCGGCTCATAGACGAAGTCGGAACGGTAAAAACCATACTCAACCAGCACGGAGATCAAAAAATCCATGTCGAGGCGCTCGCCCACCTGGATTTGGATCCGCTGGCTCTCGAGTTCTTGCGGTCGCACGACTTTTTCGAAAAGGGCTTCGGGGTAGGTCACGGCGACGGCCCGCTCTTTGATGCCGCTGATTTGGTTGACCAACTCAGAACGCTGGAGGGCCTGCGCATTGTGGATGATGTCAAAAAAGGCAGGGCGCTTGAAAGAATCCGGGAAAAAAAATACGGCTTGGGCGCCGAGGATAGCGCAAAGTTCATTGTACAGGTACGCGGCGCTCTCCTTGTCGTTGGCCACATAGACAAACATCGGCGCCGCGCAAGCGCGAAGGGCGGCTGCCAGCACAAAGGCCTCTTGCCCGCCGCTCATCCCTTGAAGCTCTATGCGCGCGGCCTCAGGGGTGCGGGCAAGGGTATGGGCGACGCTCGCCACGGTAGGCGACTTGGCGTAGGCCTCCGTCAAATAGCGTTGATTTTCCTTATAGATTTGCGTGCTCATGACAGGTCGGCAAGCGTAGCTACGCCTGCGTTGAGGGGCGCTCGGGGGCAATCTTGCCGTCAAAACACCGTCCTTTGCCGAAAGTTCAGCACATGCTTTCGATATACTCGACGAGCAGCCTGACGCCGTAGCCGGTAGCGGACTTTTGTAGCGCGAAGGGCGAATCGCCAAAGGCTACGCCGGCGATATCCAGATGCGCCCATGCTTCGTGGTTTTCTGTGAAATGCTCGAGGAATTTGGCGGCGCTAATGGCTTCGGCTATGGGTTTGCCGGTATAGTGACGCAGGTCGGCGACGTCGCTTTTGAGGTCGGCGCCGTATTCGTCCCACAGGGGTAGGCGCCACAAGCGTTCGCCGCAGGCCTCTCCGATGGCGCCGAGGTTGTCGGCCAGGCGGTCGTTGGCTGTAAAAAGTCCGCCGGCAGTGTAGCCCAGGGTCCTGACCACGCTACCGGTCAGGGTGGCCACATCGATGAGCACGTCGGGCTTTTCGCGCGCGAGCAGCCACGACATGGCATCAGCCAGGACCAATCTGCCTTCGGCGTCGGTATCGGTCACTTCGACAGTTTTTCCGGAGAAAGTCAGGAGGGTGTCGCCGGGCTTGAAGGCGCGCCCGTCCGGCATGTTCTCAGCGCAGGGGATGGCGGCCACAATGCGCGCCGGCAGGCGAAGTTGCGCGGCGATACAGATGGCGCCGATTACTGCCGCCGCTCCGCCCATGTCGCTTTTCATGTAGTGCATGTTGGCGGAGGGCTTAATGCTGATGCCGCCGGTATCGAAAGTGACGCCTTTGCCGACCAATCCGACTGTCGGGATCTTTTTTTTGCGTGATTTGGGTCCGTACTCGAGCAGAATGAGGGTGGGCGGATTGGCGCTGCCCTTTCCCACGGCCGACAGGGCGTTCAAGCCTTTGGCCGCAATTTCGTCGTGTTTCAGCGTCGTGATTTTCAGGCCGTTCTCTTTGGCCCAATCCGCGCATAGCTCCGCCATCGACTCGGGCGTTTTGTGGTTGGCAGGAGCGTTGACCAGGTGTAAAATATCGGTCAGCGTTTTTGCAAAAATACGGGCGCGCTCGATGGCATCCTGGGCTTGCCTTTGGGTGTTGGGAGGCGTCAAGACTTCCAGGTCCTGAAGCGCGGACTCGCTTTTTTCTTTCTTTTGACGGCTGTAATTGGGTATTTCGTACAAGCCCAAAAGCAAGCCGCATACGGCCGCCTCGCACAAGCGGGCGATGTTCGTCTCCGGGATGTGGCGCAGGTCTAACCCCAGTCGTTTGGGTATTTTTTTTCGGTGCTTGTACATCCAATAGCGCGTGGCGAAAAGCATGCCGGCGAAATTTGCATTCGTACCTGCGCCGGCCAGATGGTAGCGTTTGGCGGGAGTGAGGTTGGCGTAAAGCGTTAAGGTCTCTTGTTTTTCAGCCTCAAAATCGTTTTGCAATGCGTGGGGATCAACGCCTGCGCGTTCGGCGATCAATCGAAGCGTGTCGGCAAGTCGTTCGTCTTTAAATAATGGCGCAACCAGGGTATCGGGTATGCGTTTATCGCATAATTTTACATTCATAGTTCCTCAAAAATGCAGCGAAGCGCTCTTGCTCGCCGTGCAGCAAAAGTACAAAAGCTGCAATAAATGATTTTTTTTTGTGAAAAAAATGCGCTGGCGCGTTTGAAATGCGGATTTCGACGCCGGTCGGCAGACCGCTGCCCAGGGCGAGATGATGGGGCGTACGCTTGAAGGGATATTATGCCAGATCCTTGTTTGTTTTCTCTTTCCCTTGCCCGAGCACGGCGGAATGGGCTGTTGGCCTATTGACGGGTGCGGGATAGGCTTGCCGGCTCACCAGTCGATGTCGCGCGGCCACATGTTCCAGCGCAGGGCCAGCCCGAGGGGTTGAGCGATGCGGCGCTCAGGCGCGTCGCCGGAAGCCGATGTCCGCAACCGCATCCGG
The DNA here is from genome assembly GCA_046296435.1 of Saprospiraceae bacterium. Classification (GTDB taxonomy): domain Bacteria; phylum Bacteroidota; class Bacteroidia; order Chitinophagales; family Saprospiraceae; genus M3007. The sequence continues at coordinate 10,785 of JBKBLI010000075.1, forward strand.
AACTCGCCAAACAGGTTGGGCATGAAGCGCCACGCAATGTCTAAGGCCAGATGGCTGACTCGCCGGTCATCGCCCTGGCCCGTGCGGTTGTTAAAATCTTGCACCCGGCGGTCGTAGCTCAACAGGGGGTTGCTCCCCCAGTTTTTTCCGGGCTGATCTTCGCCGCGTCGATATGCTATCCAGCGTGCGTTCATGAACAGGCGCGGCAGCGGTCGATAACGCGCAGCGAAGACCCATTCCTTGAAATTGGCGCCCAAAGGATGGGCCAGGGGCTGATTGTAGTGCGTGTAGCTATTGAGGGAGTCGCCGTGGGCGTAAGCGTAGGGTCTGACGGCGTTGAACTCGCCCTGTAGGTCTAAGTGTGCTACGCCGAAGGCGTCGCAGTACTTCAGGCCGGCTTGTACGCCGTATTTGTTGCCCCACCAGCCGCGCCGCGATAGCAGTTCAGACACGATCAACTCATCCAGCATGAACTGTCCGTACAGCCTGATCCCCGGCTTCGGATCCCAGTGGGCGTCGGCGCCCAGCACGATGTTATCGGGGCTTCCGATCATGCCCTCCACGGTGCGGTAGAAAATAACCGGATTGAGGTACTGGAACTCGAACTGGCGGCTTCGGTGCAATATCGTGCCCTCAAAAAAACCAACGCTAAGCCTTGGCGTCGGCCGGAAACTGAGGTAGTGAAGCGCCGCATATTTTTTGGGCAAACGCGTGCCGTCGGGTACCTGTATCTGCGACACGGGGCTTAATTCCATGAACAGGTTTTGGTAGTGCAGTTTCCAGACGCGGGTATGCATCCGCAAGAAAAAGCGGGGCGGCCCAAAATCTGAAAGCAGGAGCGACCGAGCGCCAAAACCGATAAAATGGGCGCCGTGGCCAAATTGGAGGTGTATGTGACGACTCAGACGAAAGCCGATATAAGCTGTAGCCACGTTGAAATCAAAAGACTCACGGCTGTCGAATCGCTTTGTATTGAAGGGTTTGAAAAAGCCGGCGCCCGGTACGGCTTTTTGCGCGCGGGTCCATTCTCGCACGTAACTCGGGAAGCGGGCTTGGGTTTCGATCAGGTTGGTGTAAAAATACAGGAAGTTATCTACCTGTCCCCGCACTTCAATCCCCCTGGAATTTTCGAACAAAAGGAGGCTGTCGGCTCGGTCGAAGTCTGCGCTTAAGTAGAGCATGGGGTTGACCTGCATAGCGAAATGCGGCGTCGTCACTTCGAATAAGTTGGCGCGGCTTCTGAAGAACGCGCCCCACAGTCCTCGTTGCGCGGGGGGCTTGAAGGGCAGGCTATCGGGCGTTTCGGCCCTTATTTCTTCAGCCAGATCCCGCAAATCTTGCCTCAGGCTAAGGGGCAGGGTCTGGAGCGTGTCTAAGGTTGACAAGGCGGCCAAGGCATCGGGTCGCGGATAAGGGGCCAGTTGCGCATGAAAGGGCAGGCTTCGGGTCGTGAGCATCTCGATGCGTTCCAGCGCGTATTGCGCTGGCGAGCGCCGCGCAAACTCGACGGTCTGGGCCTGCAGCAACGAAGCCGACGCCCAGGCGCTCATGAAAAGCGCAAGGGCGCGTACGCGGACTACGGCCAGGCGTTCGGGCAAAGGCGTATTCACTGTTTTTCTACGCGCTCCATCAGGCGTCCGGTGATGCGCAGGAAGTCCATTTCCGTAATGATGCCAACGAGTTCTTTCCCTTTGACCACAGGCAGACAGCCGATGCGGTTCTCCCGCATTTTGGTCATCGCATCCATGACAGTGGTGTCCGGAGTCACGGTGATGGGTTTTTCGATCATGATGTCTTTGACGGTAATGGGGCACTCGTCGTCGGATTTGCGGCAGCGTGCAAAATGGCGAAGGAGCATGCGCGACGAGACCAAGCCTACCAATTCACAGCGGTTGTTCTCGACGGGCATGTAGCGAATCCGGCGCCAATCCATTATTTCGGCGACCAATTCGATCAGGTCGTCGCGTTGTACGGTGAAGAGGTCGGTTGACATGAATTCCTCGACCATCAACTTGGAGGGGTGCCAGGTTTCGAGATCTGACACAGTCGCTTCTTTCCAGGTATGCACAGGTTGGTTGTTTTTTTGATTTTTGACCATAGAGGCGGTTACGGCGGTGAGCGCTTCTTCGCTGGTCACGCTTTTTTGCAGCGCCGTAAAAGTGCGCAAGGCCCAGCGCGCGCCCGTTCGGTGGGCTTTGATGCGGGCTTCGACGATGCCGAGGTATCTGTTGATGTCGGTCGATTTTACTTTGCGCTGTTTGAGTCCTTCGCGAGCAATGGGGAGAAGCTCTTTGAGGAGCAATTCTTTTGCGGATACCTTTGAGTCGCCAAACCAGGTGAAATTGCTGTCGATCCCGAATTTGGAGGCTTTGACAAAATTATCCCGCACGTCCGGAAAATCCATTTTTTTGGTGATGTCGTCCAGATTGCCGCCCAAGCCCACCATTGCGCCGAGCCAGAAAGCGGCGTTGGCCATTTCGTCGGCTACGCTTGGGCCGGAGGGCAGGACCCGGTTTTCGATACGCAGGTGCGGTTTGCCGTTGGGCGATATGCCATAGCAAGGACGGTTCCAGCGATAGACGGTTGAGTTGTGTATTTGCAGGGCGCGAAGTTTGGGGGTCTTGCCTGCGCGCACCATTTCGAGCGAATCCTCCTCCGTATCGCCGGCCAGTAGGACCCTGAAGCGGCTAATGTCTTCGCGGTAGATCTGGGTAATGTCGCCGCGCAGCCAGCCGCTTCCAAAGTTGACGCGCGGCAGCCGTTCGCGCATGTGGTCGCTTGTCGTGCGGGTGTCCAAACTTTGCTGGAACAGGGCGATCCGGGTTTCGTGCCACAACCGGCGCCCGAATACCAAAGGCGAATTGGCCCCCAGCGCAATGACGGGGCCCGCAAGGGCTTGGGCGATGTTATACATTTTTACAAATTCGTTGGGCGAAACCTGCAAATGTACCTGAAAGCTGGTGTTGCAGGCTTCGAGCAGCGGGGAGTCGTGTTTGACCAATAACTCGTCGATGCCCTCGACCCGCAGCTCAAAAGCGGATCCGAGCAGATGCTTTTGAATCGCAGCCATCAGCGCAAAGTAGCGTTCTTTGGGCGTAAGATTATGCATTTCCAGATCGTGCTTGCGCAAAGTAGGAAGAATTCCGCAGAGCACGATGCTGGCGTCAAAACCGTCAAGCACTTTTTGAATCTCCGCCAGATAGCCGAGGTTTTCGGCCTCCATGAGGCTCAGGCACTCTCCCGTGAATTCACGCGGGTTGAGATTGACCTCCAAGTTGAATTTGGCCAACTCTGTAACGCACCAAGGCCTGTCCCCCAGTTTTTCGAGCACCTCCATATTGATACATGCAGGCTTGTAGGTTTCATTGTGCACCAGACACATCTCCTGTTCGGCTCCAATTCGGACAATGTCGCTTTCGAACCAGTCGTTCTCAAGCATATACTCAAAGGCGCGCACATCAAACAACAGGCTGCGTACAAACCGCAACATTTCCTGCGAATTATCGGCTGTATTTACCTTTTGAAATCCCATTCTCAGCGTCGGAAGTCTTTTTTGACCATCCGGGCAGCAATATTATAGTCTTTTCAGCACTTAAGCCTGTTTTTTTCTTTTTTTTTCCAAAAAAGAAAAAAACGCACAATAATCATAACAATACCGGCATTAAAACCGTCGTTTCGTGGGCCGAAACAGACATGCTTTCGAACTCAAAAACAACCTGTGCCAAGCGCATTTTTAATAAGTTAACTCACATGACGCATTCAAACAAAGACGAAAGTCTGCGCTATCCGATAGGTCGGTTTGAATTCCATGCCGATTACGGCATTGACAACCTCCGAAAGGATATTAAAACCATCAGCAAGTTTCCTAAAGCGCTCAAGACGCTTCTGAAAAAAATCAAACCGGGCGACCTCAAGTGCGCCTATCGAAAGGGGGGGTGGACGGTGCGACAAATTATTCATCATCTGGCAGATAGCCACATGAATGCTTATATCCGGATGAAAATGGCCCTGACTGAACCCAATCCGGTAATTAAAACTTACGAGGAGCATCTTTGGGCAGATACTGAGGACGGCAGTTCTGCCCCGGTCAAACTTTCGCTCAAACTCCTCTCGGCGCTTCACGAACGATGGTCGTATTTTCTCAAGTTGTTGACCGAGGACGATTTAGACCGCTGTTATTTCCATCCCGAATATCGAAGGTCGGTCCCGCTCTCAGAAGCGATCGCGCTTTACGCCTGGCATTGCCGACACCATCTGGCCCACATCAATCTGGCCATCGTTGGCCAAATGACGTCAAAAGACTTTGCGTCCTTGCCGGATGATCCCGCTCAAGCCGCCGCTAAGCCGCCCGTTTCAGACGATAAGGGT
>JBKBLI010000076.1:0-5124 GCA_046296435.1 Saprospiraceae bacterium
GTGGCGGCGATGGCGCCGAGCACAGGGAGGGGGCCAAGAAATCTTTTGAGCAGTTCGGGATTGCGAACGCGCATGTCGAAGAAGGCCAAGAGGAGCGTCCCTATGGTGGCCAGCACGCCGCCCGTAATGCCCGCAAAGGCTGTAATGATGCTGCGCCGTTTGGGCTCAGACCATTCGGGTAGCTGGGCGTTTTCGATGACGATGAGCCTGTTTTCGCTGTTTTCTAAAGCCAGGCGGGCTTCGATCAGTTGGTCGTTCACCTTGCTGAATTCCTCCTCGGCGATTTTTTGTTCAGACTCTAATTTGTTAGCGATTTCGTCGTTGACCACATATGAACTGAGCTTGCCGCGCAGCGAACCGATTTCGCGATCAATCTGGCCGAGCGATTTTTCGGCTTCGATGCGGTTGATGTCTATGTTTACCTTGTCTTTATACAGGTCTTCATTGGTGCGTCGGGATTCGTCGGTTTGTCGGGCTTTTCCTATATTCCGGGCGCCGCTGCGCAGGGCCTCCTCAAGTTCGGCGTTGATTTCGGCCAATTCGCGTTCGATATCTTTGTTTTTTCCGCCCGATTTAAGGCTTTGTTCGCGGAGTTCGCGGGCGCGGTCGCTGAGTTCGGCCACGGCATATTTTTCGGCTACGCGGTTGCGGGTCTCTCCTGCATCTGCGGATCCGCGCTCGTCGATGTGCTTTTGAATGCGGTCGTAGCCCTCGCGCGAGGCCTGGAGTTTGGCGATGGTTTTTTGGCGCGCCATTTCGAGTTCAGAAAGCGAACTGACCAGTTCCTCGCTTTGTTTGCCGAGTGCCGGAAGACCGCGTTGGCGCAGGTAATCGTATTTGATGGCCTTGATGGAGTCCACCGCCCATTTTTTGTCTTCGGCTAACTTTTGGTAAAAAGCGACATTTTTACGCTTTTCGCGCACCGATAGGTTGTGATAATAGGTTACAAAACGCTTGACAAATTGGTTGGCCATAAATTGAGCCAACTGGGGCTGATCGGCTACCATTTCGATGAGCAGGTTGTCGGTATCGCCCTTGCGGCGCATTTGGAGCGCGCGCTGTATGGCGTCGTGGTCGTATCCGTAGGCGCGCGATACGCGGTCGAGCAGGAAATCGAACTGCTGGCTGAAGGCGGGGTCGCTGATGCTGTCGAGGTTGATTTTGCGCATCATACTCAATAATTCCCTGTCTTCTTTGCCTTGTTCGAAGGCGTACAACTGGAGGTTAGGCTGCCGAAAGGCGACGCCCTTGCCCTCGAGATTGGCTTCCAGATCATGCATGAGCATTTGGATGCTCAACAGTTTGACGCTGGATCGGGAACGCGCAAAGTCCATCAGGTTTGAGAAGGCGTTTTCGACCTGATACTGCTGTACGAAACTGGCGTCTTTGTCGGAGTTGATGCCTTTGTAATTGACGATGCCGGTGGCCAATACTACTGTGGCGCGGTATTGGTTGGGCTTGCGCCCGGCCCAGTAGAAAGCAAGGGCAGCGCAAGATACAGCGGCGGCAATGATGAGCCACTTGCGGCGAAGAAGGATGCGTAGTACAAACTGTATGTCCATGGTTGCGATTAAAATCCGATTTGTTGAAGGGCGCGGCTTGCTTTTTTGCGTTAAGATGGCAAAAACCATGCTCAAAATTCCAAATCGCTGCAAAAAAAGCAAACAGGCAGTTTGCTCTGATTTACCTTGCCCGCAAATTTACTATTTTTTCGCGTTTTGACGCTGCAAAAGCGCAATGGGTACATCCTGACGCATGATGAACAATTGGCGGGGGGGGGCGGATTCCTTTTTCAAATTAAAATCAAAGAAGGCCACACGGCCTCGCGCCTTGTGAAAAAGCGTCAACTTGAATTTTGGGGCGTTTGCTGGAAAAATATTTCGTAACTTTGTGATGCTGTTCTAAAATTTTGCGCTGGTGCGGCGCGTAACAACCATCTCTATCGAAATTAAGGTTATGACTAAAAAATGTATGCTTATCGGCGCTTTGGCGGGCTTGATTGTATTTTCGACATTCGCCCAAACTCCCGAAGATCTTCCACGCTATGAAACCCTTTGGGAAAAAATACATGCGGCACAGGCCGGTTTGCCCGGCTCGTGGGATCCCGTCGGCGCCATGGTTGATCCGCCCGCTTATCCCGGCCGAACCATGGCCGAGTGGGAAGAATTGCAGGCGCTCCTGATTACCTGGCGCAGCCATCCGGCGATCCTGACCGAAATTGTCAGGGCCGCCCGGGAGGAATGCCGCGTCATCATCCTTTGCGAGAATCAGGCTACGATCAGTAGCGCTCAGAATTCGCTCAATGCCGCCGGCGTGAATTGGTCTTCCAATGTGGAATTTCTGATTACACCGACCAATTCGATCTGGATCAGGGACTACGGCCCCAACAGCGTGTATGCGGGTGGGGTGGACTCGCTCTATCTGGTGGACTGGATATACAATCGCCCTTCGCGGCGCAAAGACGATACCGTTTCGACTACTTTGGCGCCCTATCTGGGCGTTCCGCTCTATACGACATCTAAATCGCCGAACGATCTGGTGCACACGGGCGGCAACTTTATGTCGGACGGTCTGGGTACAGGCTTTTCGTCGCGGCTCATTCTCGAAGAAAACAAACCTGGTAATCCATACGGCGTGAGCGCCAAGACTGAGGCCGATATCGATGAGATCATGTATCAGTACATGGGCATCGGCCGCTACATCAAAATGGCGCCGCTCCCTTACGACCAGATCAACCATATCGATATGCACATGAAATTGCTGGATGAAGAAACCCTGCTGGTTGGACAATATCCCGAAGGCATCGCCGACGGACCGCAGATTGAGGCCAATATCCAATATGTGTTGAGCAATTTCACCTCGCCCTTTGGCACGCCTTACAAGATCAAGCGTATCCTTATGCCGCCCGGTCCGAACGAGGGGCAATACCCGAACACCTCGGGCGCGCACTATCGCACCTACGCCAATTCGGTGATCGTCAATAAGACCGTGATCGTTCCTTTTTACGATCAGCGGTACGACACCACGGCGCGCCGCATCTGGGAGGAGGCCATGCCCGGCTACAAAATTGTGGGGATCAATTGCAACGCCATTATCCCATCTTTGGGCGCGATCCATTGTATCACCAAAGAGGTTGGCGCGCCCGATCCGATTTATATTTTGCACCAGGAGATTCCCTCCTGTCAGGAGTGGCTGGATTTTTCGCAGGGGTATCCTGTCTGGGCCACCATACAACACAAGAGCGGTATCGCTTCCGCAAAAATCTTCTATGCCAACGACCCGAACGGTCCATGGCAAGAGGCAAATATGCCATATTATGGTTTGGACGATACTACGTTCAATTACCGCGGATTCATTCCGCCGCAGCAGGCAGGCGTCACGGTGTACTATTACATTCAGGCAACGTCTAAGAGCGGCAAAACAGTCGTTCGTCCGCTAACGGCGCCGGCGGGCTACTGGTCGTTTTGTGTAGAGGAATTGGTCGGCGTCGGTCCTGAACCACAGGCGTACATGCAGGCCGCGTTTCCAAACCCGGCATCGGGCGTCACCTGCATCCCGATACACAGCGACCGGGCCACCCGCGGCGCGCTCTTGCTGTATGACGCGCTGGGCCGCCGGATGGATACGCTGTACGAGGGCGATATTCCGGCCGGCGAGTTCCGCCGCTTCCTGTTTGCGGATCGCTATCCGCCCGGCGTTTATACGCTGGCTTTGGAGACTGCCCACGGCAGGTCCGTCCAAAAACTGGCGATCCGTTGAGCGGCATCTGGCCGGCATGTATGGCTGCTACCCGGGTGCGTGCCGCTTTGCATCCGGAGGTTGCGCATCTTTTTTTGCAGGCAAAAAACAAATTTGAGGATTGAACGTTAATCAGGATTGACAAAAAACACCCCTGTTGTCATATTTTCCCGGCACGGTCACACAAGTTACAGCACATGAGGCAGTTAAAAATTACAAAATCTATCACCAACCGCGAGAGCCAATCGCTGGAGAAGTACCTCCAAGAGATTGGCAAAGTGGATCTGTTGACCCCTGAAGAAGAGGTAGATCTGGCCAAACGCATCAAGCAGAACGACCAAGCTGCGTTAGAAAAGTTGACCAAAGCCAACCTTCGCTTCGTGGTGTCGGTGGCCAAACAGTATCAGAATCAGGGTTTGAGTTTGTCGGATCTGATCAACGAGGGCAATCTCGGCCTCATCAAAGCCGCCCAGCGATTCGATGAGACCCGCGGCTTCAAATTCATTTCATATGCGGTGTGGTGGATTCGCCAAAGCATCCTGCAAGCCTTGGCCGAGCAAAGCCGCATTGTGCGCCTGCCCCTCAACAAAGTCGGCTCGCTCAACAAGATCAACAAAGCGTTCTCTGAACTCGAGCAGCAGTACGAGCGCGAACCCAGCGCCGAGGAATTGGCCGAACTGCTCGAAATTTCTTCCGACGAGGTCGAAACGACCCTTGGCGTGGCTGCCCGCCATGTATCTATGGACGCGCCTTTTGTGGAGGGCGAAGATAACTCGCTCCTCGATGTGCTCGAAAACGACTCCATGCCCGGCGCCGACCAGCATCTGGAGTATAACGACTCCCTTCGTCGCGAAATCGAACGCTCGCTCGATACCCTCACCGAGCGTCAGGCAGACGTGATCAAGCTCTACTACGGTATCGGCGTAGATCATCCGCTCTCATTGGAAGATATTGGCGACCGCTTTGGTCTGACGCGCGAGCGCGTCAGACAGATCAAAGACAAAGCGATCAATAAGTTGCGCGCCCCGACGCGCAGCAAGATGCTCAAGACCTATTTGGGCGAATAAAAAAAGCGCGAAATACTTCGGCAATAGCCAAGGCAATAGGAGTTCGGGCGGGGGGCTCTCGCCTGAACTCCTATTGCTTTTTAGAACAAAAACTCACTCTGATCCGAACAGCCGCACCGCCTCTACCGCTTTTTGCCAGCGCTTGTACAGCGCTTGGGCGGCCGACGGCGCCATCTGAGGTTCGAATAGCCGTTCGACCTGCCTAAACCGGACGATTTCGTCCAGCCCCGTCCAATATCCCGATTGCAAGCCGGCCAAATAAGCTGCGCCGAGGGCGGTGCTTTCCTGTAGCGCCGGACGCTCGACGGCGGCCCCCAGT
>JBKBLI010000076.1:5223-6756 GCA_046296435.1 Saprospiraceae bacterium
GATTGCAAGCCGGCCAAATAAGCTGCGCCGAGGGCGGTGCTTTCCTGTAGCGCCGGACGCTCGACGGCGGCCCCCAGCAGGTCGCTCTGAAACTGCATCAGGAAGTTGTTGGCTGTCATGCCTCCATCTACGCGCAGGGACGAAAGCCGCAATCCGGATTCGGATTCCATCATTTGCAACAAATCTTTGGTCTGGAATGCCACGCTTTCGAGCGCGGCGCGCACCAGATGGGCGCGGGTGGATCCGCGCGTCAACCCCAAGATGGCGCCCCGGGCGCGCGGGTCCCAGTAGGGGGCTCCCAGGCCGACAAAAGCAGGTACCATGACTACGCCCTCTGCAGAGGGCAGGCTGAGGGCCAACGCTTCCGTTTCGGAGGCTGATTCGACCCACTGTACGGCGTCGCGCATCCACTTGACGGCGCTTCCGGCCACAAAAACGGCGCCCTCTAAGGCATAGGTTGTCGCGCCGCCCATGCGCCAGGCCACTGTGCTGAGCAGCCCTTGTGTGGGTCGGGCCGGGCGCTCGCCCACGTTCATCAACATGAAGCAGCCGGTGCCGTAGGTGTTTTTGACCATGCCCGGCTCAAAACAGGTTTGGCCGAACAAGGCGGCCTGCTGGTCGCCGGCCATGCCGCACACCGGTACGCCGCGTAGCGACGGAATGGCGTCGCCGACGGCGCCGAAGTCGGCGGCGTTGTCGCATACCTCTGGCGCCATGCCTGTCGGGATGTCCAGCATGGCAAACAGTTCGGGGTCCCAGCTTTGGGTGTGGATGTTGTACAGCATGGTGCGGCAGGCGTTAGATATGTCGGTGGCATGCTTGCCGCAGAGCTTCCAGAGCAGCCAGGAGTCGATCGTGCCAAACGCCAGTTCGCCGGCCCGGGCGCGGGCTTGGCCGTTGGGGATGCGGTCGAGTATCCAGCGGATTTTGGTGGCCGAGAAGTAGGCGTCGATCAGCAGTCCGGTTTTCTGCCGCACCCGCTCTTCCCATCCCTCGCGGCGCAGGCGCTCGCAGATGTCCACGCTTTGCCGGCTTTGCCAGACGATGGCGCGATATGCCGGCCGGCCTGTGTCCCGCTCCCATATCACGCAGGTCTCGCGTTGGTTGGCGATCCCGACGGCGTGCACGTGCAGGCCCTCGGTTTGGGCGAGGGCCTCTTCGCAGACGGCCCGAACGGATTCCCAGATTTCGTCCGCATCGTGCTCTACCCATCCGGGCTGCGGGAAGTATTGGGTGAATTCGCGATAGGCGCTTGCTATGGGGCGCCCTTGCCGGTCGTAGGCGATGGCGCGGCTGCCGGTGGTGCCCTGGTCGATCGCAAGAATACAAGATTGGCGCATGAGTTTTGTCGGTGTATGAGCGGCCTTGAGGGTCTTATCTGCCTTGCTGAGGCCCGCGGCGCCTCGGCTCCGTCGGGCGCGCTTTGAGCGGCATAGACAAGCCGTCTGCATTTTTTTGGGCAAAAAACGAGAGAGCGGCGAGCGCGGGGTGTGCGGGCCTTGCGGCGAGGCTGGGGCGGCTGGGGTCTTGTCT
>JBKBLI010000076.1:6856-8142 GCA_046296435.1 Saprospiraceae bacterium
TTTCGTTTTTTGCAGCGAAAGCGCGCAAAGCGCAAAGGTATGCTTTGCGCTTCACACTGAGCGCCCGGATCGGGCCCCGGATTTTCTGCGCTCTACTCTCCCGTGTCTGCGCTTTGCGTTGGGCGTTTGGGGCTGTTTTTTTCGAAAAAAGCGTGCATTCAGGTTTGGGCTATTGTCGGGAAAATCGGACGCCGCCGATTTTATTCTCAATCTTCGTCTTCGTCGAGGGGGGGCAGGCTGAGCGGTTTGCCGCCTACGCTTTGTTTGACGGGGCCTGCGCTGATTTTTTCCTTGATTTTTTGTTCGATTTCGGCGGCCGTTTCGGGGTTGTCGTGCATGAACTGCTTGGCGGCGTCGCGTCCCTGCGCAATTTTGGCGCCGTTGTAACTGTACCATGCGCCGCTTTTTTGGAGGACTTCCAGCTCCGAACCGAGGTCCACCAATTCGCCTGCTTTGGAAATGCCTTCGCCGAACACGATGTCGAATGCGGCAATCCGGAAGGGCGGGGCAAGTTTGTTTTTGACGACTTTGACTTTTACCTGATTGCCGACTACGTTGCCTTCTTTGTCTTTGATGGCTGCGCCGCTTTTGCGGATATCTAGGCGCACGGAGGCGTAGAACTTGAGCGCGTTGCCGCCCGTGGTCGTTTCGGGGTTGCCGAACATGACGCCTATTTTTTCGCGCAACTGGTTGATGAAAATGCAGCAGCACCCCGTTCGGCCGATGGCTGCGGTGAGTTTGCGCATGGCTTGGCTCATGAGACGCGCCTGAAGGCCTACTTTGGAGTCGCCCATTTCGCCTTCGATCTCGGAGCGCGGCACCAGGGCGGCTACCGAGTCAACGACAACGATATCCACGGCGCCGGATCGGATGAGGTTTTCGGCGATTTCGAGGGCTTGCTCGCCGTTGTCGGGTTGGCTGATCAGCAGGTTGTTGACGTCCACGCCGAGGGCTTCGGCGTAGAAGCGGTCGAAGGCGTGTTCGGCGTCGATGATGGCGGCGATGCCTCCCCGCTTTTGACATTCTGCGATGGCATGGATGGCCAGCGTCGTTTTGCCGGACGATTCGGGGCCGTATATCTCTATGATCCGTCCTTTCGGGTAGCCGTTGCAGCCCAGGGCGATGTCCAGACCGATCGAGCCGGATGGGATGGTCTCCACTTCGATGGCTTGTTTGTCGCCCAGGCGCATGACCGTGCCTTTGCCGTAGGTTTTTTCGAGGCGGTCGAGGGTCGCCTGAAGGGTTTTGAGTTTCTGATCTTTTTCGTCCGCCATGAGGTCTGTATT
>JBKBLI010000076.1:8241-15111 GCA_046296435.1 Saprospiraceae bacterium
GGTTTTTTCGAGGCGGTCGAGGGTCGCCTGAAGGGTTTTGAGTTTCTGATCTTTTTCGTCCGCCATGAGGTCTGTATTTTTTGCTAAAAAAAGTGATGAACAAACGCGTTGTTTGATTAGCGCACCGCAAAAGTAAACAAAATGTTTTTGTTTGGTTTTTTTTTCGAAAAAAAATAACCTTGCGTGCAGAACTGGCGCTGGGGAGTGAAAAGTGAAGGGTGAAAAGCGGGGTGTGGGAGATGGCGCTTGGGGGAGTGTGGGACGGGGGCGAGAGATCGGGGCGCGCAGGCTTGGGAGGCTGGGCGCGGTTTTATCCTGCCATTTGTTCGCTGATACGGCCGAAGCGGCGTTCGCGGCGCTGGTAGCTGATGACGGCTTCGAACAGTTCTTTTTTTCCGAAATCGGGCCAGAATACGGGCGTAAAATACAGTTCGGAGTAGGCGATTTGCCAGAGGAGGAAGTTGGAGATGCGGGTTTCACCGCTGGTTCGGATGAGGAGCTCGGGATCGGGCATGCCGCTTGTGCCCAGAGCGTCTGCAAATCGGACTTCGTCGATATCGTCTGGGCGGATGGCGCCCGCAGCGGCTTGTTGGGCCAATATGCGGGCGGCTTGTATGATTTCCCATTTGGCGGAGTAGTTGAGCGCAAGGACGAGTTTGAGGCCGGTGTTGTGTCGGGTTTGTTCCATGCCTTCCAGCAAGGCCCTGTAGTTGGCTTCGGGCAAGGCGCTGATGTCGCCGATGGTGAGGAGGCGCACGTTGTTTTTATTGAGGTTGTTGATTTCGCGTTTGATGGTATCGACCAAAAGGTTCATCAGCGTGTTTACTTCTTCTGGCGGACGACTCCAGTTTTCGGTGCTGAAGGCGTAGAGGGTGAGGTACTCGACGCCGATTTCGCCGCAGCCTTCGGTTACTTCGCGCACGCTTTTGACGCCGTTGCGGTGGCCCCACACGCGGGGCATTCCTTTTTGCTTGGCCCAGCGTCCGTTGCCGTCCATGATGATGGCGATATGCCTTGGCGCTTTTTCGGGGATAATCAGGGATTTCAAGTCGTCCATAATGTGCAAGATAAGAAGCCTGCTACGCTGTGAAAAAACAAAACGCAAAATTACGACAATTGGCTGCTTTTTTGCTTAAAAATACAGGCCAATACTGGTAAAACACGTTTTTTTTAGCTTTGGAGGTGTAGTTTCGGAGAAATGCGACATCTTCGCAGGCATATTTCAAAACTAAGCGTATATGCACAAGGAAGCCCGCAGGCGATATAACGCCTCATTCACGCCCGAAAAATACGATGCTTTTCTGAACGAAGTGAATACCGCTTACGGCGAGGCCTGCACCTTCAGGGTGAGCGAAACGCCGGTATTTGTACCTCGGGAGTTGAAGGCGCAGTTGTTGCGAGCGGTGGAGGACATTTGCGCGGTGATCACGGCTCCTGATTTCAGGGCCAAAAGTGAAGCGGCCATTCCGCCCCACCTGCGCGTGCCGGACGAAACGGCGCATACGGAGTTTTTGCAGTTGGACTTCGGCATATGCCGCGATGCCGGGGGGGGCTTTACGCCTCAGTTGATCGAGTTGCAGGGTTTCCCTTCGCTTTATTTTTTTCAACATCTATTGGCGCAGAGCTATCGGCGTTTTTTTGATGTGCCTGCCGATTTTCATCACTTGTTCGGCGGATTGGACGAGGCTGGATACATTGATGTGTTGCGGCAGACGATTGTGGGCGACGCGAAGCCTGAGAATGTGATTTTGCTTGAAATCGAACCCGAGAAGCAGAATACGCGCATCGACTTTTGGGGCAGCGAAAAGTATCTGGGCATCCGGTCTGTGTGCCTGAGCAAACTGCGTCGCGAGGGGCGCGATCTATATTATGTGGATGGGTCAGGGCGCCGTGTGGGCGTGGAGCGGATCTACAACCGCATCATCTTCGATGAGTTAGAAAAGCGCGCCGATCTTCCTCGCGAGTGGGATATGCTTTCTGAAGTCAACGCCGAATGGATTGGCCATCCGAATTGGTTTTTCCGTATCAGCAAGCATACGCTGCCGTATCTGCGCAGCGACTTTGTGCCGCAGACGCGCTTTCTGAGCGAACTTGCCGCGCCGCCCGACGATCTGCATCAGTGGGTGCTCAAGCCTTTGTTCTCTTTCTCGGGCATGGGCGTAAAGGTCAATGTGACGCCCGAAGACATTGAGGCCGTTCGGAACCCGGCCGAATATATTCTGCAGCGCAAGGTGCAGTATGTGGCGGGGATCGAGACGCTGGATCCCGAAGAGCCGACCAAATGCGAGATCCGCATGATGCTTCTGTGGAAGAAGGGTTGGGAGGCCCCTCGTCTGGTCAACAACCTCGTGCGCATGAGCAAAGGGGAAATGGTTGGCGTGCGTTACAACAAAGGTAAAACCTGGGTGGGCGCTAGCGTAGGCTACTTTGAGCCATGACGACGACGGATGACGCGCTTTTTTACGCCGGCGATCTGGACGCTCCGCTGATTGTGCTGGACGAAGAGGAAAGCCGGCACATTGCGGCTGTGTTGCGCCGTAAAGTAGGCGATACTTTGCTGCTTTGCGACGGTCGGGGGCGGCGTTGTGTGGCGCAGATCGTTGAGATCGGCAAGCGCGCGCTGATCGCCCGCGCCCTTGGACCGATCCCCGAGCCTGCGCCTGACCCGGCGCTCCTGCATCTGGCCGTAGCCCCTACCAAGCATGCCGACCGCATGGAGTGGATGGTCGAAAAGGCGGTGGAGATGGGCGTGCGGCGCATTACTCCTCTGTTGTGCGAGCGTTCCGAGCGCCGCGCATTGCGCGGCGAGCGCTTGCAGAAGATTGCCCTGAGCGCGATGAAGCAGTCTATGCGCCTTTGGGCGCCTCAGATAGATGCTTTGACGCCCCTGCCTGTTTTTTTGAAAACACAAAATGACGCGCTTGCGCAGCGCTTCATTGCAGCATGCAGCCCCGACCCTAAACCGCACTTATTTGAAGTGCTGGATCGCCGTTGTCCATCTTGTATCTTGATTGGTCCGGAGGGCGATTTCAGCCCTTCGGAGTTGACGTTGGCTTTTCAGAGCGGATACGGCGCAGTGAGCCTGGGCGATGCGCGCCTGCGCACCGAGACGGCGGCGCTGTGCGCGGCGATGATCGCGGCCATGCCGGCGTTGTAGATCGGAAATGCGTCGCTTTGCCGAGCGGATCGACCGATTTAGCGTATTGCGCGGCGAAGGCGCGATGGCGCGGGGTTTGTAAGGTTGAGGCTGCGGGGCTTGACGGCGCTGTCTCGCCTTATTTGACGCGTCGTTTGTCCGGTTTTAGGTTGAAGGGCGCCTGGGTATCAGGCGTGGGCGCGCAGGTGTTTCGCGCGATTCTTTGAACACCCAACGCGTATTCATTTCCCAAAATAAGGCGGATGGGGGTTTTCGGAATATATTTTGGATATCTGATTTTTTTGTCGTGGTTTGGGGGATACACTATCTGCTTAGTCTATTGTTTATTCTGTTTTTTTGTTTGGATAGTTTTGATTGTTGTTTTTGGAGAAGATACGGGTGGCATTTCATCTTCCTACTGTATTGACCTTTAACGCTTTAGCTGATCTTCGTCCTTTGATTGCTTGAAAAATGTATGTGTTTTTACGATAATAACTGTCTGGCGCCTGCCTCTTGATTTGACAGACCTTTGCTAAAATTTTTAATAAAACATTTCTTCTCATGAAAGGACATTTCAACTTCTTGCTATTTTTAATAACTTTGTCCGCTATGGCTGCGCTGAGATTAGATGCGCAGGTAAGAGGTTCGGTATTCCGCGATTTTAACGGCAATGGTACAAGAGAATCCAACGAGCCTTTGGTACCCGGAGTCATCATAAATGTTTACGATGCAAGTAATGCGCTTTGCGGCACGGCTACATCGGGAGGCGCCACGGCCCCTAACTACAGCGTGCCCGGTTGTGGTACCGGGTCGGTACGGGTAGAGTTTATCGTGCCCAATACGCCGACGGTTTGCGTAAATAAAAACTTGGATGGCTTGGCGCATGGCAACGGTACGGCTTTAAGTGATGTGCGCTTTGTCAACGGCAACAGTACGAATGTCAATTTTGGCATTATTGATCCTACACAGTATTATCCCAGCAGCAGTGGGATCGAAGTGTTCATCCCTTGCTATGCCAATGGCGACCCGCTACCGCCCGGCAGCCCTTGTGGAGCGATTGATTGGTTCGTAGGTTTCCCTTACACTAGTTCTGGCCTTACCCCTCCAGCACGCAAATTAAACGGGGCTATTATTGGGGCTAACTGGGGAACTGCTTACAGCAAACAAGCGGAAAAAATATTTACAGCCGCCTTTTTAAAGCGACACGTAGGCTTGGGTACTTTAGGGACAGGAGGCATTTACATGCTCACTCCAACTGGTACTACATTTACAGTAACGCCGTTTTACGACATGGATGCCAACGGGCATCGAACGCGTGCAGCTGCTTCTGCAGTGCCCTACGGTAGTGGTAGCAGTTTCAACATTAACCCAGCAGGGACTATCGCCACCTTCCTCGGACCGGTGGATCCTCTCACAGGCCAGCCTGAAGGCCTTGGTGTTGTCGGCTCTAATAGTGCGCGTGACTTGCCCACAGCCTTATCAACCCCGTCTTTTGACCCAGCGGCTTTTGACCAAACGGGAAAGGTAGGCTTAGGTGATTTGGAGATCAGTGACGATGGCCGCTTCCTGTTTGTGATGAATCTATACAGTCGGCGTCTGTTTCGCTTAGAACTGGACAATCCGAGTAATCCGACCTCAGTGGTGAATGTCCAGTCCTATCCTATTCCTGCTGTTTCTTGCAACAATGGCGTGCTTCGCCCCTTTGCTGTAAAGTATTATCGCGACAAAGTGTATATCGGAGCGGTATGTAGTGGTGAGAATGGGGGACAGAACATTGTGAACGGAGCCACAGATCTATATGCCTATGTATTCAAATTGGATGATCCCACTGGAGGCGCTCCTTCCTTCGATCCGGCGCCAGTCATTACTTTCCCCCTCAATTACTTAAAGGGTTCTGCCGATGGCGGGCTTTCCAATCGCTGGTATCCCTGGACAGATGAGGCGGGCTATTATACGGCGGTAACCCTTTGCCGCGCTCGTCCTTCTCCGATACTTTCCAATATCGAATTCTCCGATAGAGGCGACCTGATGCTGAACTTCATGGATCGCCACGGCAATCAATTTGGCCACTTCAATCGTATGTATTTGAGTAGTGTGAACCTGACCTTAGCAGATGCTGTTATCGGAGGGGAGATCCTCATAGCCGGTGTGGACTGTAATGGAACTTACACGCTTGAAAACAATGCCCAAATCACTTCTATCGGAGGTCTGGTGATTTCCACCCTCGGTGCAAGTAATCTACAAGGGCCGGGCAATGGCGAGTTTTTCTATGGCGATGGCGCTGTGCATTTGGAGTCCTCTATGGGGGGCTTCGCTGTTTTGCCTGGCGCTAATGAATTTATCACCACTTTCATGGACCCCATCGGTGTCTGGAGCGGCGGCACGCGGAGACTGTCCACGTTAACAGGGGCGGGTACTTCGGGTTATCAACTATATTCAGGATTAAGCGGCAAGGCAAATGGCCTAGGAGATGCCGAATTGAATGCTTTTTATCCCGATGTGCCCATCGAGATCGGCAACCGCGTGTGGAACGACGCTAACGGGAATGGTATTCAGGATGCCGACGAACCCGGTCTGGCCGGCGTTAACGTAACGCTTTGGAAGGAGACTTCGCCGGGCAATTTTACGGCCATAGCCGGAGTGTTGACCGACGCCAACGGGCAATATATTTTTAGCAGCGCTCCAGGGGCATCTACAGACGGAATCACGCGAGGCGTGACCCAGTTGCAGCCCAATATGAACTATGAGCTGCGATTCCCTGCCAGCGTGGGCGGATTGAATCTGACTATGCCCAATAATGGCGGCTTAGATCCGAATGCCGATGTGCGCGATTCGGATGCCGATGCGGCTGGGGTCATTCCTTTCACCACAGGAAGCGCCGGCCGGAATAGCCACTCGTTTGATGTGGGGTACGGATGTGGCGTTCCTGTATGCCGCGTAACTACGGTAGTCAAGAATTAAGTTAGTCATGTGCGGGGAAACATCGCCGATTAAGGGGGCGACCGCAAGACGTGCTTATCCACCAGTCTGATATTCAATATTTTATCGCTGCATTACGCTTGGTTTTGACGCAAAGCCGATAGATAAAAAACTTTGGCGCCGTCCGTAGCTTTTCCTTGCAGAGATGGGACTTTTGCGCCAAAGTTTTTTTTAATAATTTCTTCTCATGAAAAAGCGCATCGTTTAGCGGGACGCCGGCAATCTCGTATGCGTTGAATTACCAAAAGGGAGCGGCTTGGGCAAGCAAGTCGCTCCCTTATCGGGGGGATCAATGGTATCCTTGGTTAGATAATACTGACGTCATTGATGTTGATCCGGGCGATAATTCTGGGACTTATCCCTCGCCCATGCTCACGGATATTGACTTTTCTGATCGCGGGGACTTGATTATGTCTTTTACAGATAGAGGCGGCGATGTATGGGGTGATCGAAATTTCCAACATTTAGCCGTTTCCACTACTGGAATTAGATATGTTATTGGAGGAGATTTATTGATCGCAGGTATAGATTGCTCGAGCGGTAATTTTACCTTGGAGAATAACGGCAGTTTTACGTCGAGTGGTACTACTTTTTCCAGTACAGGAGGAGTAGGCAATAATCAAGGGCCCGGGGGCGGAGAGTTTTTATACAGGGAGAATGTAACTGGCGACCACGACGAAACCGCTATGGGTTCTGTTAGCAACTTATATGGCTCGGGACAAGTATTAGCAAGTGTGATGGATCCTCTTAGAACT
>JBKBLI010000077.1:0-11522 GCA_046296435.1 Saprospiraceae bacterium
CGGGTCATGATGCCCTGGAGCAGCCCCTGAATCCGCTGGAAAGATCCAGCCAAAAAACCCAAGGTACCCAGCGTCAACAAGCCCTGCACCGTCTGCCATATGATCACGGCGTATGCTCCGTAATATGCCAATATGGCAATTAGGCCAAACAAAGCGCCCCAGACTGCGCGGCTGATGGCGAGCGTGCGGTTGGCCAAATAGTACCGGTGTGAGATGTTTTTGAAGCGATCGGTCAGGAAATGCTCTAATCCGAAGAGTTTGATTTCTTTGGCCGTCTGGTCGCCGGCCCCGATAAACCTCAAGTAATCCAGTTCGCGGCGTTCGGGCGTCCACGAATTGGTCAGCGAATAGGAGCGCCGGTTGAAATGCGTTTCGCCTACAAAGGACGGAATAATCGCCAACGCCAGAAGCGCAATGAGCCATGGGCTGTAAGCGGCCAGACCGGCGACTAAAAATACAAAAGTCGTAAAATCCTGTATTTCTGACAAAACCATGCTCAAAAGCATGGTGCGCCCGTTGGTCTGGGTGCGCGCTTTTTCCAGCTTGTCGTAAAATTCAGCGTTTTCAAACTGAAATAGATCCAAAGAGGCGGCATGCCGCATGATGCGCACGCTGCTATCGTTGCTGACCAGATCGCCCAACAGGCTGTCAGTAAGCGCTATGGCGCGCGCCAATACGCTATTGATTGCAGCCAGGGCCAGTTCGACGCCCACCCATATCCACAATACTTCGAGATTGCGCCAATCCTGCGCTGCCTGATTCTGACTTACAAGGCGAACGATCTCGTCGATGATCTGCTTGCCCGCATAGAGCATAAGCAGCGGGATAGCAGCTTGCGTCAGTCTCAAAAGCGCATTGGAGACCGCTAATCGGGGCGCAATTTGCCAGATCATGCGTAGGAAGCGCGGAATGAGCCGAAGCGATCTAAGCTCTCGAATATTTTTCTTGAGAGACATAGCCTATTGGGCTATTTTACAGATCGCCTCATAGTCGGGGCGATCGTACGGATACTTGTGCACAAACTGATTTTTGATTTCACCCTTGTGCAATACAAATACGCCGGGCATCTGGAATCCGTCGCCCAATTCATCGCTGTGATAACTGAATCCATGCCCCTCCACAACGCCGGCCTGGAACCCGCGAATCCAATTCATCAGCCCAAACAATTGCTCCGGACGGCCTTTGCCCAATCCGAAAGCGGCATAGTATTGTTTGTCTGGATCGCATACGTGATCCACCGGCATCAATTTATATTTTCTGAAAAACTTTTCGGCAATCGCGCCGTCGGGAGCCATATGCACAAAAACAATACGAAATCCCTGATCTTCCAACGTCCGCCGTTTTTTGGCAATATCGCTGATGGCTTCTCTGCAAAAAGAGCATCCGAAAAATCTCAAAAACACCAAAAGCACGGGTTGGTCTTCCGCAAGTTGAGCGATCGAATCGCCGCCCGAAGTGATCATTTGCTCCCACAAGCCGGGTCGAGTTGCTAAGTTGGACATGACAAAAACGCGTTTGATCGGCTGCAATACACTGCAATTGAATACGTTGGAAACTTAACTTGCTGTATATTCAGGACTCAATAACAATTGGTTCGATAAGTTGTTCAAAACGCCAAAGGGCGAACAATTCAAGATCGTTCGCCCTTTGGGTAAGCGTTTGCGCTTGCGCGCGGCAGCGTCAGAATAAGTTCATGGCGTCCAACACGTCGCACACCTCTTTGACGGCGCCTGCCGATTTGTGCAGGAGTTCGGTTTCGTCTTTGCGCAGGCGCAAGCGGATGATCTGCTCCACACCTTTGCGGCCCAGTTTGATTGGAGCGCCCACGAAGATGTCTTTGAGACCATAATGGTTAGTGAGGCGTACGCAACAGGGATATATCCGCTTTTCGTCGCGCAGTATGCTGATGGCCATTTGAGCGGCTGCGGCGCCGGGCGCATACCAGGCCGAGGTGCCCATGAGTTCCACCAACTCGCCGCCGCCTTTTTTGGTGCGCTCGATGATGGCGTTGAGCTTGTCCTTGTCGCGCAACAGTTCGGTCACCGGGATACCGCTCACGGTAGTGTAGCGGGGCAGAGGCACCATCGTATCGCCGTGTCCGCCCATGAGCATGGCCTGGATATCTTTGGGCGACACGTTGAGCTCCTCAGCAAGAAAAGCGCGATAGCGCGCCGTGTCCAACACGCCGGCCATACCGATTACGCGCTTATCGTTCAGCCCTGAAGCCTTCCAGGCCGCGTAGGTCATCACATCAAGCGGGTTAGATACCACAATAATGATCGGATTGCGCGAATGCTTGAGGATTTCGCGGGTTACGGAGATCACAATTTTGGCGTTGGTAGAGATGAGATCGTCGCGGCTCATACCGGGCTTGCGCGGGATGCCGGCCGTAATGATGACGATGTCCGAGCCTGCGGTCAGCGCATAATCCACGCCGCCCACTACCCGCGTCGAGTAGCCGTCAACAGGCGCCTGCTGCCAAGTATCAAGCGCCTTGCCTTTCGCCGTACCTTCCTGGATGTCAATCAACACGATCTCCGTGCACACGTCGGCATGCGCCAACACGTTAGCGCAGGTTGCGCCTACGTTGCCGGCGCCTACTACAGTTATTTTGCTCATTGTGTCGTATTATGGTTAAAAAAAATCGGCGCAAAAATAACTAAAAACTCGTCTTTGCGGTTTTGCTTCAAAAAAGCAAGCAATTTTGGAGAGTATGCGCCGTTTTTGCCCGTAAAAGCATGAGATACGCAAAAAAAACAAGGCGCTCTGGCCGCAGCGGCGGACCTCTTCTGCGCGCAAAACGCCGCCGCACGGCACAGCAACGCCAAGAACAAATATTACGAATTCAATTTTATTACGACTTTTGCGACGCAGAATGAGTGAATCACGTAAGTTAGACTACTGGAATCGCACGGCGTTACACGCCGAAACGGCGAATGCGCATACCCTGTGCGCCGTTATAGGCCCGGAGAGCGTCCTGATATGGGCCATCGACGCTCAACGCGGCATCCATGCGGCGTATGCGGATGATTTTGAGGCGCAAGACGACAATTTGCGCCGTAGCCTTGCTCTTTGCCCCTTGCTCTCGCTCCCTTTTGCACGACGCAAGCTCGCCTTTGCACATCCGACCCTGACGCTCGTACCCCGGCGTTTATACCGTTCCGAGGCGCAAGCCCAGTATTTCAAACTGCTCTTACCTGAGGGCGACTACGTCTATCATGCGCGCCCTGTGCCCGAACAGGAAGCCTACCTGCTGTGGGCCGGCGCTCCGGCGTTCGAACACATTGTAAGCCTTTATTTCGACGAAACGCCGGCAACGCACATCGCGTCGCCTCTCATCCGCACCCTTTCCGGATATGCGCGGGATCGGGCGCATACAGTTGCGGCGCATTTTCGCAGCCGACAGGCTACCTTAGCCGTTTTTGAACGGGAAAACCTGCTTTTTTACAATTCCTTCTTTTTCAACGAACCTGCCGACGCATTATACTTCATATTGCTCGCATACGATCAGTTCAAATTAGATCCCGAAGTTCAAGGATTAACCCTATCCGGCGGCATAACCGCCGACAGCGCCATATGGCGTCAGTTGGCCAGATATATTCGCCAAATCCGATTTGTTACGTTGCCCGAGGGGTACATCCTGCCAGACGCCTTGCGAAGTTGGCCGCCGCATTTGTTTTACGAACTGTCTGCGCTGAATGAGTGTTCTGACATCAGTTAGCGGAACCGGCCCTGGCTCTACAAGGTTGTTTTTTTCTAAAAAAGCGACAAACGCGCACAGGGTAAGGGCGCGAGGAGGCATTTGGCGTTTTCACGCTACCTTTGCGCAGGTTTGTCAAACATAAAATACGGTTATGGCGCCTGGCGTAAATCGAAACTGGCTGTGGGTCCCGGGGGTGTTACTTCTGATGTGGTTTGTATGGTATTTTGCCGCCATCGTCAGCTATGTAATGATTGCTTGGGTCATTTCGCTGCTTGGACAGCCTGTGATGAACTTTTTGATCAGACACGGACGCATCGGGCGGGTCAAAATAACCCATGCGCTTGCGGCATTGATTACCATATTATTTTTCTATGGAATACTGATCGTGCTGGGATGGACCTTCATTCCGACGATCGTCAGCCAGGCAAAATATTTGTCGGCAATCGACTACAATGCCATCGGCGAAAAATGGCGCGGACCGTTTGCCAATCTCGATGCGCAGTTACGGCAACTGGGGCTGCTCGAGTGGGATGAGTCCATCGTTACTTTTGTGCAAGGCTCGCTGGTTAATTTTTTTCAACCGGCGCGCGTAGGCGATATGCTTGGCTCGGCGCTGAGCGCCTTGGGCAATTTGGTCGCCGCGCTGTTTGCAGTGACGTTTATCCTGTTTTTTTTCTTAAAAGAAGGCCGTTTATTTTTCAGTATGATCAATGTACTTGCGCCGGAAAAATTAGCGCCAAAGATCAGCCACGCCATTGACGACTCGAGCCATGCCCTGACCCGCTATTTCGGCGGGCTATTGGCGCAAATGGCTGTTTTTACGACGGTTCTGTTCTTAACGCTGAGTTTTTTAGGCATCAAAAATGCGCTATTGATTGCATTCGTGGGCGGCCTGTTCAATGTAGTGCCATA
The DNA here is from genome assembly GCA_046296435.1 of Saprospiraceae bacterium. Lineage (GTDB taxonomy): Bacteria > Bacteroidota > Bacteroidia > Chitinophagales > Saprospiraceae > M3007. Next base: position 4,616 of record JBKBLI010000077.1, read on the forward strand.
CATTGGACCTTTATTGGGCGGGCTTTTCGGCGCATTTATCACCCTTTCGGCACATATTGAGCAAGATTTTTCGGTGCTTTGGCCGCTGCTGGTCAAAGTTTTAGCCGCCTTCGGACTGACACAGGTGATTGACAATGTATTGAGCCAGCCGATTATCTTCTCCAAAAGCGTTCGCGCGCATCCGGTAGAGATTTTCCTGGTTACCCTGATGGCCGCCAAATTGGGCGGCATTGCAGGGATGATACTCGGCATACCGGTTTACACGGTGATGCGGGTAGTGGCTCGGATATTCTTCAGCGAGTTCAGGGTGGTCCAACAATTGACCAGGCGTATGGATGACTAAATGGCCCGGCCGGAGGTTTGCATCCGCATGCGTTGCGGCGGAAAAGAGGCGCCGACCGACTGCCACGAGTTTCATCTATTGCCCGGCGGCGTCCGGGCCTGTTGGGCCGATGCGACTGTAAATAAACCTCTGCACAATCTTGCACGATCGTACATTTGCGCCGCGTTGCGGCGCAAATGCCGGATCCTATTGTAATTATGACGCTAATGGGCATAACGAAGAGAACAGGCCGCCTAATTCGCTTTATTCGCGATTTTGGAACTTCGGGCGTCGTTTTCAATAAAAAAAGCGCCGTGGCGGCACTCGTGTTGTGGTGCGGGACGACGGGGGGCGGCGCGTCTGCGCAAAGCGACAGCGCTACCCTCATTCAACCGGAGCGTTTGCAGGGATCAGATGTGATACGGCGCGACGCCAAAGCGCTGCGCGAGATGACCGTCAGCGCGACGCGCAGCCCGGAATCGCCCGACGCTCTCCCCTTTCAGGTGTGGATCATCAGTTCGCAGGAGATCGTGACCAACGGCTACGTTACGCTGGCGGATGCGCTGCGCAACGTACCGGGCATCCGGGTGTCGCAGCCGGGCAACGCTTTGGAGGGAGAGACGTTCATGGTCAGGGGGCTCATCGGCAACCGTTATTTCAAAATCCTGATCAACGACGTGCCGGTAAAACCCGCCGCCGCCGTCGGCATGCCTGTCGGCGCCCAGTTGCCGATACGGCAAGCCGAGCGCATCGAAGTGATGATCGGCCCCGGTAGCGCAATTTATGGCGACGAGGCGCTGGCAGGCGTGGTCAATATCATCATCAAAGAGACTGAAAGGCCGGTTTTTACGCAGGCCGATTTGTCTTTAGGCCGTTTTGGGTACAACAGCCTGGATCTGATGTTCGGCGGTAAGCTGGGTCGCGACAAAAACATCTTTCGCTTCAGTATGTACGGGAGCAGTACGGTGCGGAGTCAAGAGGATTTATTTGCCGACGGCAACCGCTTGCTGTTGGACACCCGCCTGTACAAACCGAACTATCTAAGCGCCGATTTTTTGGCCGGACTGGATAATTTCCGCTCTGACCCCGCCGATGGCGCGCTTGCGCGCAGCGCGCCCTATGTACAAGAAGGGCGGCTGGTGGGCGTGAACCTTACCTGGCGGGGTATTGGCCTGAGCTACAACCGCATGAAGCGTCTGGAGCACTCCGCAACGGGCTACAGCCCCCTGGCCTGGTCAGGATTCAACGGAGCAGACCGGATAGAAGAGTCTATTGAGGCGCTTTCGCTGGCATTCAAGAAGCGCAAGGCCAAGCGCACGAGCTACAACACGCTATCTCTTTTGCGCTATGCTTACGCTTCCACCTCGTCGGGCGCGCCCATTTTTGGCGCTTTGCCTCAAGCCATATATGCGGCGATGGCGCCGCTTCAGACAGACCAGGCCGCTCTGGCGACATTGCCGCAACGCATCTATGATCAGTATGGCGCAGGCGAGCGGCACTTTACGGCCTCGGGGTTAGATCTGCGCTACGAGAGCCGACTTAATGCGGCGCTCAGGCCCAGTCTTTTCTTCGACGGGGGCGCGCAAGGCAACCTGGCCATTGGCTCGCCGCCGGCGGGCCATCAGCGCGTATCGGGCGGCGGGGCGTCTGCCAACCCGATAGATATTCCCAGGTCAACCATTTTTGATCTGAATATCTTTGCACAATTGGACTGGCGACGCAAGCGTTGGTCGCTCACGACCGGCATTGCACAACACTACAACAATCTGGGAGTTCCGGCGACAACACCCCGCATAGGCGTATTTTATCAGATCGACAGCCTGCGCTCGCTATACGCTTATCACGCCGTAGGCTCCAGGCGTCCGAGCATGGCTGAGTCAGTTGGCACGCTTCGGATCAACCGCTATACGGGAGAGGCTGACGCAGGCGCGGGCAGAGGCGTGGGCAATGAACGAGGACGGGTATCTGAGATTGGCTATCGACGCTCCGGACGTCACAATCGGCTGTATCTGAATGCCTTCTATCAGGAGGTGGACGGGCTGGTGCGTCCAGCCGGCTTACGCGGCATGCGCGACTTGAGCCCTTCGGATAGTTTTGCTATCTGGGGATACGCCTCCGGCCCTCGCCGCTCTTCAAGCATTTGGGGCATCCAAGCCGGAACCACGCTTCAGAACAATCCGAAAAGCCTATACTTCTCAATGGCTGACGGTCGCCGCATTCCGGTGACCCTTCGTTTAGCGTTTTGGATGCAGTACGCCCAAGGCAAAGAGCGAATTGCCGAAGGCGAGGCGTATTTGTCCGAGATTGCCAATCAGCCCCGCTGGATGTCCCATACCCGCTTGAGCATCCTCACTTCCAAGTTGCAAATGGGTATGGCCTTAACGCGCCACGGCAAGGCCGCGACCGCCGCCCGCTTGTATTCGGCAGACTACGGCACGCCCCTCGTGTTGGAACGCCAGGCCCAAACCCGCTATACAGACCTATGGGCCAGGCTTTATCTCAATCAGCACTTCTCGGCGTACATCATTTTGCAAAATGTATTCGGCAAACGGTACGCTGGCCTTGACGCCGCAGCAAGCCCCGACGATCTGATTTACAACCCGCAACCGGGCCGTTTTTTTCGGCTGGGCGTGAATTACAACATGCAGTAACGTTTGGCGCTTTTCCAAAAAAAATACAAAAAAATTTGGTCGTCTGCCGCTAGCTATCGTACCTTTGCGGTCGCTTTTGGAAAGCCTGCATCGCGCCGGCTGTTTAAAGCATTGATTAACAACGAGTTACAACAAATCTGACACCATAAGAGGTATGCCAACCATTAATCAGCTTGTGCGCAAGAGTCGTGAAAAAGTAGAGTACAAAAGTAAGAGTCGCGCATTGGACTCCTGTCCGCAGCGTCGCGGCGTTTGTACGCGCGTTTACACCACTACGCCCAAAAAGCCTAACTCGGCTATGCGCAAGGTGGCCAAGGTGCGCCTGACCAACGGCATTGAAGTGATCTGCTACATCCCCGGCGAAGGACATAACCTTCAGGAACACTCTATCGTGCTGGTGCGCGGCGGTCGCGTGAAAGACTTGCCCGGCGTTCGCTACACGATTGTTCGCGGCGCTTTGGATACCGCAGGCGTCAACAACCGCAAGAAAAGCCGCAGCCAATACGGCACGAAGCGGCCGAAAAAATAATCCATGCAAAATCTACGCCGACGCCCCCCGGGGCAGTCGCGCGAGCAATCATAAAATTTTCAACAAACACCATCATCAACGATGCGTAAACACAAACCGAAACCTCGAGTATTGGCTCCCGACGCCCGGTATAACGACACGATGGTCACCCGTTTTGTCAATAACCTGATGTGGGAAGGCAAGAAGAGCGTGGCATTTGGCATTTTTTACGAAGCGCTTGACATCGTAAAAGGTCGCACCAACGAGGACGAGTTGCAGATTTGGAAAAAAGCGTTGAACAACGTTATGCCGCAAGTAGAAGTGCGCTCCCGCCGTATCGGCGGCGCAACCTTCCAAATTCCGACCGAGTTGCCGGCCAACAGGAAAATTTCGATCGGCATGAAGTGGTTGATCAAATATGCGCGCGCCCGCAGCGGTAAAGGTATGCCCGAAAAACTTGCCGCAGAAATTATTGCAGCAAGCAAAGGCGAAGGCAGCGCCGTGAAAAAACGCGAAGATACACACAAAATGGCTGAAGCCAACCGCGCTTTTGCACACTTCCGCGCTTGAGTTTTAGACGTCTTGCTTGCTTATTGCCGTCGAAATATCTGCTCATACGCGATATTTCGACGGTTTTGAGTTTTAGGCCCCAAGTCATCCTAATGATTTAACATTGGCTTAACTTTCGCTTAACGCGAGAACCAGCGCCAACTTTTTTTTGATCACTCTTTCATTTTTAACCAAGCATAATTGTCATGGCAAGAGATCTTCGGTTTACCCGAAATATCGGTATCGCCGCACACATTGACGCAGGTAAGACCACCACTACCGAGCGCATCCTGTATTATACCGGCGTGAATTACAAATTGGGCGAGGTGCACGAAGGCGCCGCTACTATGGACTGGATGGAGCAAGAGCAGGAGCGTGGGATCACCATCACTTCAGCCGCCACCAAATGCTCCTGGACGGTAGAAGGTCAAAAGTTTGACTTCAACATCATCGATACGCCAGGTCACGTGGACTTCACGGTGGAAGTAAACCGTTCGCTTCGCGTCCTTGACGGCTTGGTATTCTTGTTCTCGGCTGTTGACGGCGTTGAGCCTCAGTCCGAAACTAACTGGCGCCTGGCTGACAACTACCGCGTGCCGCGCATCGGGTTCGTCAACAAAATGGACCGCTCCGGCGCCGACTTCTTCAATGTGGTAGCCGACATGAAGGCCAAGTTGGGCGCAAATGCAGTGCCGCTACAGGTGCCCATCGGCGCAGAAGACGCCTTCAAAGGGGTGGTAGATTTGGTGACAAACCAAGCCATCATCTGGAACGAACACGACCAGGGTATGACTTACGAAATCGTGCCTATCCCAGCCGATCTGGTCGAAACAGTCAACGAATACCGTCAAAAATTGGTGGAAGAGGTGGCCGGATATGACGACAATCTGCTCGAAAAATTTTTCGACGATCCCAATTCGATCACTGTCGAAGAAATGCGCGCAGCGATCCGCGCAGCCGTCATCGACATGAAAATGACTCCGGTCATGTGCGGCTCAGCCTTCAAAAACAAAGGCGTGCAAGCCTGTCTCGATGCCGTATGCTACTTTCTGCCTTCGCCGATTGATATACAGGCCGTCAAAGGAACCGATCCGCGTACCGAAGCAGAGATCACGCGCAAACCAACGGTTGACGACCCCTTCACCGCCCTCGCATTCAAGATTGCTACAGACCCCTTCGTAGGTCGCCTGTGCTTCATCCGCGTTTATTCGGGCAAATTGGATGCCGGCTCATATGTGCTGAATACCCGTACTGGCGACAAAGAGCGCATCAGCCGCATTTACCAGATGCACGCCAACAAACAGAATCCAATCGAAAGCGTAGAAGCCGGCGATATTGCCGCAGCCGTAGGCTTTAAGGATATCCGCACCGGCGATACGCTGTGCGATGTGGCCCACCCGATCGTGCTCGAAAGCATGATATTCCCAGAACCGGTAATCGGTCTGGCCATCGAACCCAAAACGCAGAAAGACGCCGACCGCCTCGGTATGGCCCTCAACAAATTGGCCGAGGAAGACCCAACTTTCCGCGTGCAATTCAACGAAGAAACCAACCAGACAGTTATCTCAGGAATGGGCGAACTGCACCTGGAAATCATCGTGGATCGCTTGCGCCGCGAATTCAAGGTAGAATGTAATCAAGGCGCGCCGCAAGTAAACTACAAAGAGGCGCTCAACGTTACTGTTCGCCACCGCGAACGCCTCAAAAAGCAAACAGGCGGCGCCGGTTTGTTCGCAGATATGGAATTTGAACTCGGACCAGCCGACCCCGAATTCCTCGAGTCCGACGACTTCAAATCTGGCAAAAAGAAACTCCAGTTCGTATGGGATATCGTCGGCGGCGCCATCGATAAAAACTACATCAAGCCCATCACCGACGGTTTCACCCAGATGATGAAAAACGGCGTCCTCGCCGGCTATAACATCGACTCCATGAAAGTGCGCGTCGTGGACGGCTCGATGCACGCAGTGGACTCGAAACCGATCGCTTTCGAACTATGCGCTAAAGACGGCTTCCGCGAAGCGGCCCCTAAGACCAAGCCGCAAATTATGGAGCCGATCATGAAACTGGAAGTCGTCACGCCAGAGGAGTACGTAGGTTCGGTGATCGGCGACCTCAACCGCCGCCGCGGTTTGCCCAAAGGTCAGGAAGGCCGCCCGGGCGGCGCAGTAGCTATCCAGGCGGAAGTACCCCTCTCCGAAATGTTTGGCTACGTGACCACCCTCCGCACCCTCACCTCGGGACGCGCCGCTTCAAGCATGGAATTCAGCCACTATCAGGCAGCGCCGGAAGGTATCGCCAAACAGGTAATCGAACAGTCCAAAGCCGGCAAATAGACTGCCGGGCTTTTCAAAAAAAGTATTACAAACCGGGCGTTGCCGCTGTGAAAACGGCGGCAACGCTTTTTTGTAGCATTAGGCATATGAAAAACTTGCTAAAGACGACGGCCGCAACCCTCGCAATTTTTCTGGCTTCCTGCGCCGGCGAAACGCCCGCAAAACACAATCCATCGGACACAACAGCCGAAAAGCTGCCCAACCCTAACCCGGCGACCGCTGCGGATTCCGACACCTTCGTCGTAACCGAAGGCTCCATACGCTGGTTGGGCAAAAAGAACATCGGAGGCGAGCACACCGGGACCATACAGGTCGCCGAGGGCTTCCTTTTGGTCAACGGATCGACGCTGAGCGGCGGGAGAATAGTGATAGACATGAACTCCATCCGCGTCACAGACCTGCAAGACCCGCGCGAACGCACAGACCTGGAAGCCCACCTGAAAGACAGCGACTTCTTCGAAGTGAAAAAATTCCCTCAGGGCGAATTCCTCATCAGAGAAGTGACGCCCAGCCAAAACGAAGCCTTCAACGCCGTTGCCAT
>JBKBLI010000077.1:11621-13316 GCA_046296435.1 Saprospiraceae bacterium
GAAAAAATTCCCTCAGGGCGAATTCCTCATCAGAGAAGTGACGCCCAGCCAAAACGAAGCCTTCAACGCCGTTGCCATTGGCAACCTCACGCTCAAAGGCATAACCCAAAGCGTAAATATACCCGTGCGCCTCGACATCAAAGGCGACGAACTCAAGGCCGAGTCGCCCGCGTTCATGATCAATCGCACGCAATGGGGAATCAATTTTCAATCGGGCATACTCGGCGTAGCCAAAGATAAAATGATCGACGACAACATCCCGCTACAACTCGCCGTCGAAGCCAAGCGCAAACGCTGAGCGCCCCAACTTCGCCCAAAGACCAATGCCCTAGCACGGACAGGAGCGGGGGCGCCTAAAGTACCGTGATGATCCCCTTGAATCGCGCTAAGCAGATTGTTTTTCGTCCAAAAACAGATTTTTACCTACTTTTGCATAATTGATGCGGCGCTTTAAACACCCTTGCTCCTCGCCCCGTACCCGTGCCCGCCGCCCTGGCCCTGGCCCAGACCTATGCGACTCAACTTAATTCAAGCCCTTGTCTGTCTTTTCCTGACTGCGCAGTGCGCCCAAAGCGAGCAAAAATCGCATCAGACAACCGAAAGACTCGCCGACAAAACGCCGGAGTCACCCGGCGAAGCGCCGGAATCCTCCGGCGCAGCTAACCAAGATGCCGACAATCAGGCAGCCTATCTGAACGACGCCATATCCGACCAAGCTGAAGCCGCAGCTCCGGCCGCCGCGCCCCGACACACCCGCCGGCATCCAGAGGGTTTTGCAGACATAAGCGTCGTTGCTCCCGAGATCATCCAAGAAATCCGCTATGCCAGCGACAACAACTTCATGGGTGAAAAAATCTACGACTGCGCCGCTTGCCTGCTCCGGGAACCCGTCGCCAAGGCCCTCGCGCAAGCACAGCAAAGGTTGCAGGCCGTCGGCATGGGGATCAAAGTATTCGACTGCTATCGTCCCCGCCCCTATCAGCAGCGCCTCTGGGACAAGAAGCCGGACCCGAACTACGTCACGCCCCCGGCCAAAGGCTCCATGCACTCACGCGGAGCGGCCGTAGATCTGACCCTGGTCAACGCCGAAGGCAAAGAATTAGACATGGGTACGCCTTACGACTTTTTCGGACCCGAGGCGCATGCCGATTACCTCCAACTCCCCCAGGAAGTACTCCGAAACCGCCAGATCCTTCGCCAGGTCATGGAAGCGTCCGGATTCAAAGGCATACGCACCGAATGGTGGCATTTTTCGTATAAAGGCGCTAATTTCCCCCTGTCCGATTACGTCTGGCCCTGCCGTTGAGCGACTCGGCGGTCTGTTTTTTTTTGAAAAAAGCAAAGACCGGCAGAAACGGGACCAGATGAAGCGCCGAAGTAACCTATCGGAATACCCGTGCGCTCTTGAGCCTACCAAGGGCCGGCCTTAAAAAAAACAACGCCAACCTATGGAATATCAGCCCATCCGCCAATGGTCGCAAGAAGACCGCCCCCGTGAAAAATTGCTCCTCAAAGGCAAAAACGCCCTCAGCGACGCAGAGTTGATCGCCATCCTACTCGGCTCCGGATCGCGCGGCGAAAGCGCCGTGGATCTGGCCCGGAAAATCCTGCAATCTGCCGACAACAAACTCCATGAGTTGGGCAAAATGGAGATAAAACAACTCAGCGCCTTCAAAGGAATAGGCGAAGCAAAGG
>JBKBLI010000077.1:13414-14966 GCA_046296435.1 Saprospiraceae bacterium
GCCGACAACAAACTCCATGAGTTGGGCAAAATGGAGATAAAACAACTCAGCGCCTTCAAAGGAATAGGCGAAGCAAAGGCCCTCACCCTGATGGCCGCGCTCGAACTTGGCCGCCGCCGCCGCGCCGAACCAACGCCCGACAGACTGACGATCACTACAAGCCGCGACGCCTATGCGTACGCCGCGCCATGGATGCAAGACCTCCCACACGAAGAGTTTCACATCATTTTGCTCAACCGGGCCAACCAGATCATTGGCCGCCGTCAGATCAGTTCAGGCGGCGTCAGCGGCACAGTGGTCGATGTAAAACTCATCTTCAAAGAAGCCCTCCAAGCCCTCGCCTCCGGTATCATCGCCCTGCACAACCACCCCTCCGGGAACCTGAAACCCAGCGACGCAGATATCAAACTAACCCAAAAAATTCATGAGGGCGCAAGGCTTCTCGATATCCGATTGTTGGATCACCTAATCATTTCAGGCGACAAGGGATATTACAGTTTTGCCGACGAAGCCATGCTCTGAGCCCCCCTCCCACGCTTGTTTTTATGAAAAAACAAGCGCGGAACCAGCGTGTATGGGTGAAAAAGGGAGCAAACACAGATCAAGCGGCAACCGCATGCGTCTTGTTTGGTTCGTTCTCGCGTTGCCTGCTAACGGGTCAGCGTAACATCGCCGCTCAGATCCATCTCCGATCCGTCGATCAACACCGCGCGAATCACCCAGACAAATACGCCGGGGTTCATCTCCCGCCCCCTAAAGGAGCCGTCCCAACCCGAGTTCAGGCTGTTCGGCGTCAGGTCATACCCTTCATAGAGCATTTCACCCCAGCGGTCAAAGACGCGCATGAAAGCAATCCGCTCCAGCTCCGGTCCGCCAAACACGGTGAGGTAGTCGTTCTGACCGTCGCCATTCGGCGAAAAGATGTTGGGCACAAAAATACGCGGCTCCGGCCGCACCACATAGGCCAACGCATCCTCTGCCATACAACCATACAGGTCTTGCACGACGAGCGAAAGCACCCCGCTCTCCAAAGGCGTGAAATCTGGCGTCCAACAATTCGAACAGGATAAGTATCGGGTATCAGACCACACCCAGATTTGGGCCGGACTGCCGCTCAATACCGGATTGAGGCGTACGCTTTGGCCCAAATTCAAGGTCAGATCAGGCCCCAAGTCCAGCGTAAGCCGGCTGACCGTTAGGCTGAGTTGAAAAATCGTATCGCAGCCGCCCGCAGTATTGACCACACGCGTATAAACGCCGCTCTCATTCAGATTCTGGCTCCCGAAAGCATAACTCTCTCCTTCGCAAATGACCGTCTGCATCGGCACGACCACGTCAAATCCGGCCTCTGTGATCACTATAGCCACGCTGTCGCAACCATGAATGGTTTGCAAGTAAAACGTATCGGCATAAGAACTGAGCGGGCCGTTACACAACAGGCGCGTTTCGGTGCTGACTGCGCCGATGTTGGGGTACGGCGTCGTATTGATCACCACCGTGCTGTCGCAGCCGTTGACCGTCTGCAATTGAAGGGTCTGCACACCCACGGCCG
>JBKBLI010000078.1:0-12929 GCA_046296435.1 Saprospiraceae bacterium
CCAAAAGGCGAGTTCGTTCGTAAAAAAGTTTTGCACGATGTGCACATAGACCGCCTCGCCGTCCATGACGTTTGTTTTGCCATTTTCGTATTGCAGCGCGATCCAGTTGGCAAAGAACTTGAAGTACTCCTTGTGCGGCAAAGAGCGGCGAATCAACTCGTCGGACACCTTGATCAGCGAGTCCGGGCGTTGTGGCGTGAGGTCTTTGATGTAACGGCGCAGCTTGTTGGCGATGACCGGCGTGCGGATCAGGCGTTCGTCGCTCAGATCGACGTTGTCCCAGAAGCGCTTGCGGTAATTGACCACCTGGCGGATGGTGTCGATATCGCCGTTGGGTTTGAAGTACTCCACGAACTCTGGATTTTGCCCCGCTTTTTTGAAGACGGTAAAAAATGAGTCTGGGTACTTACGGTACAGTTCGTCTAAGTGCGCCTGGCGTTCGTCCATCAATTGTTTTTGGCGCGCCTTGGCTTTGGCGTAGGCTTCGCTCTGAGGCGGGTTGGCCTTCATCGTTTCGGCCAGCTTTTTGAGTTCGGGGTCTTGCGCGTCCTGAAACCGGAAGTTTTGATACAGCAGGTCTGTGTTGATGGAGCCTTGCACCTGCATGGACCTGGTTACGTCTGCCAGATCGGCTTCTAAGCTCAGGCGTTGTTCGGCGTCGTCGATCAGGATAGAAAAACTCTTGTTGCCCGGGATCAGAAAGTAGTAAAATCCGGAGAGCAAGGGTTTGGACCTACGCAATACAAAGGCGCCGTCGATGGCTTCGGTAGAGTCCGCCAGATAGTTTTGATCGCCCACCATACCCACAAGGCGCACTTTGCCGTTTTGCATGCCTTTCATCCTGACCTCTATCAGGGCGCCTTCGGCCTCTTGCGCGCTGAGTACATTGAAGACGGCGAGGATTGCCGCGCAGCTCAGGTTGATCCAGTGTTTCAACGTCATGATCCTTTTTTGTAGTTTTTTTTGAAAAAACGCTGCAAAAATAGTGCAAAACGCTGGTAAGGGTCAACCCATTAGGTATTCGTTGACATTTGCGGACGAGTCGCCGGCGCTTCTCCCGCGCTTCCTGCGTCGCGTTTTTTCATCAAGAAAAAGGGCGCGGGCAGAGGGGTTCGGGGGTGCCCCTTGCCCTGTGCCCGCGCTCCCTTGCGGCCCGCGCTCCCTACGCTTTTGCGCTTGTTGTTCGGCGGGACATTTTTTGCGCTCTGTTCAGAGTTTGCGCTGCCATTTCATGAATCGCCAGCCCAGCAGGTACATGACCGGCAGGATGATCAGCGTGATGAAGGTGGCGAAACTCAGTCCAAACACGATCGTCCAAGATAACGGCCCCCAAAATGCGACCGAATCGCCGCCGAAGAATATCTTCGGATTGCCGGTTTCGAACAGGCTGACAAAGTCGATGTTGAAACCGACGGCCAGAGGCACGAGCCCCAGAATGGTGGCTGTGGCGGTGAGTAGCACAGGGGTCATCCGGATGCGTCCGGCCTCGACGATGGCCTCGGGCGTGGGCACGCCGCGGGAGCGCAGCAGATCGGTGAACTCTACGAGCAGGATGCCATTGCGCACCACGATGCCTGCCAAGGCTACGATGCCGATGCCCATCATCACGATGGAGAAGTCCATGTTGAAAATGGCCAGGCCCAACAAGACGCCGACAATCGAGAAGATCACCTCAGTCAGGATGATGAGCGTTTTGCCCACGGAGTTGAACTGTGTGATCAGGATGAGCAGGATCAGGCCCAGAGACAGGAGCAGCGAGCGCCCGAGGAAGGCGGAGGCTTCGGCCTGCTCTTCCTGCTCGCCGCCGAATCCGATGCGCACGCGGTCGGCTGGCACGGGGGAGCGGAACTGGGCCGTAGCAGCCTGTACTTTGGCAACCACTTCGTTGGGGTTGTAATCGCTGAGCACGTTGGACGACAGGGTGACCATGCGCTCCTGATTTTTGCGGCGGATGCCGCCGTAGGTGTTGCCGTAGCGCACTTCAGACAGGGATGCCATGGGTACAGATCGCAGGATGCCGCCCATGTTCATGTCGCGGAATACGATGTTGAGATTTTCGACGGCGTTGATGTTCTGGCGCTGGTCGCGTTCGAGGCGTATGTTGATCGGGATTTCGTCGTTGCCGTCGCGGTACTTGCCGGCCTCTTTGCCGAGTATGGCTGTACGGAACTCGGAGCCGATCTGTGCGGTGCTGATGCCTTCGCGGTTGGCGCGTTCTCGGTCGATGCGGATGTTGATCTCCGGTTTGCTGACGATCAGGTCGCTGCGCAACTCTTCTACGCCGGGTATAGCTAAGGAGTCGAGATAGCGTTTGAGGGCGGTGGAGGCTTTGATGAGTTCGTCGAAGCGCTCGCCGGTGATTTCGATGCTGATGGGCTTGCCGGTGGGCGGGCCGGCCTGTTCTTGATCGACCACGATCTCGCCGCCGGGTATCAGGCCGCGTACCGCCTCGCGAATTTGGTCTTTGTATGCGGCGGTGCTGACGCCATTGCGCTTAGCGTATTCGACAAAGGCTACGCCGACCTTGCCTTTGTTGGAGGTGGCGGAGCGGTCGAACTGATCTTCTGAAGCGCCCAGGGCTACGTTGGCGATGATGGACTCGACGATCGGGTTGTCGGCGCCCACCACTTCGGTCACTTTTCGCTCGATGATCTGGGTGAGCGAATCGGTCACTTTGACATCCGTGCCGATGGGCATGGTCAGATAGACGTAGATGAAGTTAGGGTCGGATTGTGGGAAGAAGATGACCTTTGGGCTGCGCATTGCTGTCAGGATAAAAGACAGCAGAAAGATCAGCCCCATGACTCCCATGGTGGCCCAGGGGTAGCGCAGCGCGCGGCGCAGGAAGCGGGCGTAGCGCTCCTGAAATGCGGGCCAGGCGCGTTGTTGGAACCAATTGACGGCGCGTTCCAGCACATAGCGGTAGAGTAAGACCAAGGCGATCAGCGTGACGCCGAGGTTGCCCATCAATTTGGAGCCGGAGGCATAGAAGAACAGGATGGCCAGGATGCTGATTGCCCATCCGGCGATCAGGCGGCGGCGTTGGCGCGCCGGATGCGCTTTGGCTTCCGCCGCCTCTTGCTCAGCCTCCGCGCCCTCTTTTTTCATAAACCATACGGCGAATACGGGGTTGATCAGGTAAGCTACCAGCAAGGAGGCGGTCAGCGTGATGATAATGGTGACGGGCATGTAGTGCATGAACTTGCCGACTACGCCCTTCCAAAACGCCAGCGGGAAAAAGGGCGCGAGGGTGGTGGCGGTGCCTGCGAGCACGGGGATGAACACTTCGCCGGCTGCCTTTTTGGCCGCTTGAACGATGCTCAGCTTTTCGTCGTGATAGATGCGGTGGGTGTTTTCGATTACTACAATGGCGTCGTCCACCACGATGCCCAGTCCGAGCAGAAAGGCAAACAAGACGATGAAGTTGAGCGTAAACCCGATGCCCGGCAGCACCATAAAGGCAATACACATAGAGAGCGGCACCGAAAGCGCCACGAAAATGGCATTGGTGGCGCCCATGAAAAACATCAGGATGATGGTCACCAGGATAAACCCGATGATGATGGTGTTGATCAGGTCGTGCAGGGTGACGCGGGTGTTGTTGCTCTGGTCGCCGGTGATGACTACCTTGAGTTCGTCCGGGAAGTCGGTCATGCGCATTTCGTTGACCACGGCTTTGATCTTGTCGGAGGCGTTGAGGAGGTTTTCGCCGGAGCGTTTGATCACGTTGAGCGCGATGACATTTTTGCCGTTGAGGCGTCCAAAACTCTCCTGATCTTTGAAGCCCATTTTCACTTCGGCCACGTCTTTAAGATAGACCATGGCGCCCGATTGCGAGGCGACTACGATGTTTTTGATCTGTTCCACGTCCGTAAAATCGCCCCGGACAGAGATGGAGCGCGTCATGCCGCCTATGTCGATGTTGCCTGCCGAGATGGTCAGGTTTTCGTAAGCAATGGCGTTTTCAACGTCGCGAAAGCTGAGCATGGCGGCGTTCATCTTGTACTTGTCGAGGTTGATCTGCACCTCTTCGTCGAGGGCGCCGATCATGTCCACGCGGGTGATTTCTTTGAACTCTTCGATCCGGTCTTTGAGCTTTTCGGCGTACTCTTTGAGTCGGGCTAAGCTATAATCGCCGGATACGTTGATGGTCATGATCGGGATCTCCGAAATGTCAAACTCGGTCACGGTTGGGTCCGTGAGCAGGTCTTTGGGCAGGTCGCGCTTGGCTTTATCCACGGCGTCCTTGACCTTTTGCTTGGCGATGATGACGTCCACTTCGGTGTCAAACTCGGCGATGACGCTCGAGAAGTCCTGCACCGAATTGGACAGCACTTTTTTGACGCCGCTGATGGCTTTAATTTCCTTTTCGATGTGGCGGGTCACGAGGTTTTCCATATCCGAGGGCGAGGCGCCCGGATAGATGGTCGTGACGAAGATCTGAGGGACGACCACATCCGGAAACTGCTCCTTGGGGATGGCGTTGTACGAACTAATCCCAAAGAGGGTGATGATGATCGTGACGACGAAGATCGTCATGCGGTTATCTATGGCCCAACTGGTGGGCTTGAACTCTTTCATGGCATCATTGTGTTGAGGTGATTAGAATGCGACGGTTTCGCCGTTGTTGACTTCCTGAAATCCGGTGGTGATGACCAACTGTCCGGCGTCCAGTCCGCGGACGATCTCCACTTGCCCGTTGTAGTTGACGCCTTGTTTTACGGTAGTTTTGCGGGCGACGCCTTGCCGTTCGCCGGTTTTTTCGAGCGTGAGAATGAAGTCGCCGTCATCGGCGGTCTGGATGACGTTGACCGGGACGGTCAGGGCTTTGGCATTTTCGTAATCGATGATCTTGAGTACGGCGATCATGTTGGCGCGGTATTCTGCGCCGGCAGGCAGCGCGCACTCTACGGCGAAGGTGCGTCCGGTAGGGTTGATGGTCTTGCTGACGTACGTGATGCGGGTGTCGATTTCTTTTTTCAGGTCCGGGAAAAAGACTTTGACCGGAGCGCCTTGGCGTACTTTGCTGACGTAGGTCTCCGGAATCTCGCCGTGTACTTTGAGCGCGCCGAGGTTGACGATATTGCAAAGCGGTACGCCTGGCGAGATGGCTTGTCCTTGCTTGAGGATCACCATATCGACTGTGCCGGCGATGGGCGCGTATATTTTGCTTTGCGCCATCTGTTCTTTGGTGGTGGCGATGCGCTGCTCCACGGCTTCTTTGTTGGTGCGGGCTTGTATGAGTTGTATCTCGGATCCTATGCCTTGGTCCCAGAGCGATTTTTGGCGGTTGAAAAGGTCTTCGGCGGTGCGCAACTGGAGTTCGAGTTCGGCCAGTCCGCGTTGCATGACCTCGTCGTCGAGTACGGCGAGGAGTTGGCCCTTGCGCACGGCATCGCCGTTTTTGACCAGTACTTTGGTGAGCACTCCGGGCATTTTGGCGGTAACGGGTACGTTGTCTTCCGCTTCTACGCGTCCCTGAATGTCGATATAGTGGCGGAATGGCCCCGGCTGCACTTCGCTCACGCCGATGAGC
The DNA here is from genome assembly GCA_046296435.1 of Saprospiraceae bacterium. GTDB lineage: Bacteria > Bacteroidota > Bacteroidia > Chitinophagales > Saprospiraceae > M3007. Next base: position 5,537 of record JBKBLI010000078.1, read on the forward strand.
CGGATGCGTTTTTCGGCCGGCTCATTTCCGCCGGCTTGCTTTTCGAGTTCGGCGATTTGCGCTTCGATGGCGGCTTTTTGCTCGCGGAGTTGGGCGAGTTGTTGGGCGGGGTCTTTGGATGCGCCGCCGCAGGCAGCCCACAAGAGCGCCAGACCGGTCAGGGTGATGAATGCGTATTTCATGTTGAGTGGATTTGTTTTTTTTTATTTTTTCGAGAAAAAAATTATTGTCCTGTGGCTTTGCGGAAGGCGGCGACTGCCTGAATCAGGTCGTATTCGGCCTGCAACAACGCTTGTTGGGCGGCATAAACCTGTTGTTCGGCCTGAATCAATTCGAAACTTGCGCCCGCGCCTGCTTTGTATTTGGTCTGGGTGGTGTTGTAGATGCGTTGCGCCAGGGCTAAGTTTTTTTGTTGGTTTTGGCGGCGCTCCAGTGCGTTGCGGTGTAGTTTGCGGGCCGCTTCGGTTTCGAGGGCGATTGCCCCTTCGAGGAGCTTGATTTGTTGCTCGGTTTGGAGGGTGGCAAGTATGGCGCGCTCCTTCTTGGCGCGGGTCTGGCCGCCGTCCCACACCGGGATGCTCAGGCTGATGCCGGCTACCGCCTGCGGGATGAAAAACGAGTTTGAGCCAAACAGCGGCTCTCCCTGCCAGCCGCCCTGGTAGCTGACAAATCCGGCCAAAGTCGGCATCCAAGCCTTGCGATAGAGGTCTTCCTGCACTACATTGAGCCTGCGGCCGGCTAAAGCGGCGCGATAATCGCCCCGGCTCTGAAAATTGAGGGGCGCGTCGATGTTGATATTGGCAAAATCGTCGAGCAGGGGCTCGAGCCGGTCGGATACGCGCAGGGGTTCGGCTGAGGGGTAGCCCATGGCGAACTTGAGCGCTTCGAGAGCAGTTTCGCGCTGGCGCTCGAGGTTGGCGCGCTCGCTCTGTAGGGTGGCAAGCGAGAGTTCGATCCGGTCGGCGTCGAGTTGTTCGCCGAATCCGGCTTTGACGATGGCGCGGGTTTCGTTGAGGAGCCGCTCTAAGTTGGCGATGTTTTTGTCTAAGATGAGCAGGTTTTCGCTCAGTAAAAGCGCCGGTAGGTAGGCGTCGGTAACCTGGCTGCGGATCGTTTGTCGGGTGGCAAGTTCTTGCTCGGTGACAAATTCCTTGTAATGTCGCGCCGCGCGCAATCCGAGCAAGTAGCTGCTGTTGAACAACAACTGTTGGTAGTTGACATTGAAGTTGAGGTTGTTGGCCAGCACAAAAGCTACTTTTTGCCGCTCCTCGGTTTGGCCCGTAAAGTCGGGCACCAAAAATACGGGCTTTTGCAAAAAGTAGGAGTAGTCGGCGCCGGCGGTGAATTGCGGGAATCCCGAGTAGAGATTCTCTTTGACGCGCCATTCGGCGTCGGCGATTTGCAGTTGCGCAATGCGCATCTGCGGGTTGTTGTTGAGTGCGTAGCTGATACAATCCTCGAGGCTGAGCGGTTTTTGCGCGTGAGCGTTGCCGATCCATACCCCAAGCGTTATTGCAAAGCAAAAAAGGCGTTTGTACATATTCAGGAGAGTTTAAGTTGCAAGAGCGTTCTGCCGCGATCCGACACGATTCCGTGCAGATAGAAGAGCATGTATTCGCGAAAAATAGATACCAACGAAAAGTGGGAGCGCGGAAACCAAGCCTCGTCCAGCAAGATGAAAGAGTCGGCCACGTGCAGTCGGGCGATGACCTCGGGATCAAAGTCGCTGCGGTACAGCCCCTCGCGAATGCCTCGCTCCAAATTGTTGCGCATATTGCGCATCAGGTGTTCATTGTGGTGCGTGCGCATCATTTCCCAGGCTTCGGGATGGTATTTTTTCAGATCGTAGAGCACGCCGGTTTTGATGCGGCTGAAATCAGATTGCGCGTAGGCGATGACCTGAAAAATCTCTTCTATCGCATTGTCTGCTTCGTTTTTGCAGCGTTCGCCCATGAGTTGTTCTTCTTCTATGTGCGCTTTGAGCACCTTTCGGACCAGTTCGTCCTTGTTGCGTACGAATTGGTAAAGCGTCTTTTTAGATATACCTAATTCGCGCGCCACGACGTCCATCGTCACGCTTTTGATGCCGTAGCGAATGAAAAGCTCCTCTACGCGGCTCAACCATGTTCTGTGCGTATCTATCATCGACAAATTGATGGTGTGAAAGTACGCAGGAAACATTTAGTGGGTAAAAATGTTTTCCCAAGGGTTGAAAAAAAACGACCAAAAGCAAATATTATTCGGCAAACGATTTTTTGCTATATCCTTAAGCAAATATTTCACTGTGCGCAGGTCTCCGGACTTCAGCTATGCCGCGCCTGCAAGGTTGCCCGCACCCTTTTCCCGCGTCTTCGCCTCAAACCTTACCGCGTTGATTTTGTTACATAGCGCAAAAAATCCCTGACATGTTGCATGCGCGTCGCAATTGGGCCTTGGGAGCGTTTGGCATGGCGACTGTAGTCGCGTCTTTGCTCCTGCCGTATCTGCGTTTTTCCTTCGATTTTGAGCAGTTTTTTCCGCAAGGCGATCCGGATTACGCTTTTTTCAAAGAATTTATCGACGAGTTTGAGAGCGACGACAATTTTCTGCTCGTTGCAGTGAGCCGGGAGCAGGGTGTGTTCGACTCTGCTTTTTTGCAAAAATCGCACGCATTTGCGTTGGAAGCCGCTCGTCTGCCGCATGTGACCTCATCGGCGTCTCTCACCAAGTTGTCGTATCCGCTGCGCACGCCTTTTGGGATTACCTCGGTGCCGGTGATTCATATCGATGACCCGTCGCGCTACGCGGCCGACAGCGCCCGCGTGATGAGCGACCCCCGATTTGTCAACAACCTCATCAGCGGCGACGGCACCGCCCTCAATGTGTTGCTCAAAACCGTCAATCAAAGCTCTTTGGAGCAGGCGCAGGCCTTGATGGATAGTCTCGACCGTTTGCTCAGGCGGTATGATTTTGAGTCGGCGCGGGTGTTGGGGCGGGCGCGTTTCCAGCGGGATCTGGTGTGGATGCAAAAGCGCGAGATCGCCATATCGACGGTCATTTCGGCTCTGTTTGCTTCGATTGTCCTGTTTTTTTTCTTCCGAAGAAGCCTTACAGTGCTCATTGCCATGACCGGTATCGGCCTGGCGCTGCTTTTGTTCATGGGCTTGCTGTCGGCCTTGGGCCGCGAACTGAACGCCCTTTCCGGACTCTATCCCGTGCTCATTTGTATAGTGGGCGTGGCTGACGTGATCCACTTGCTCACCAAGTATGTGGACGAATTGGGTAGGGGCAAGAGTCGCGAGGAAGCCTTCCGGGTCACGCTGCGCGATGTGGGATTGGCCACCTTTATCACTAGCGCCACGACGGCGATCGGCTTGGCTTCGCTCATGACCAGCCGCACCATGCCTATTCAGTCTTTCGGCTTGAATGCCGCCCTGGGGGTCATCTTCACCTATTTTGTGGTGCTAGCCTGGCTCTGGGCCTTGTTGCCGCGTTTCGACGCCGACCGCCTTGTGCGCGGCGGACAGGAGTATGCGGCCATCGACCGGTTTACGGCTTGGATTTATCGGGTTACGCTCGCTAAGCCCAGGCAGATCATGTGGGGCATGGCGGCATTGATCCTGATTTGCTCAATTGGCGCGGCGCAAATTACCACCAACTACCGCATCACCAATAATTTGCCGAGGGGACAGGATATCACCAGCGATTTTTTGTTTTTCGAGAAAAAATTCGCCGGTTTCCGGCCCGTCGAGTTTGCCGTGCTACCCCAGAATGGCTATCGTGCCAAAGACTTCGAGGTGCTTCGCGAAATGGACAAACTCGAACGCCGCCTACGCGCCGAACCTGCCATTCGTTCTGTGCTGTCGGTCAATGACCTGTATCGCAGCCTCAACGCCATGTACTACGGCAACAAGCCCGAGGCATACCGCCTGCCCGATAGCCTCTACGAATTCGAGCGGCTGCAACCCCTTGCCGAACGACTTTCGGGCGTGTCGCCGGAGGTGTTGGTCAGCCGCGACGGCGACAAAGCCCGCATCGCCGCCCGCATGCTCGACGTAGGCCGCGATACGGTGGCCGCTATCGAGGAGCGGCTCAACTATTGGATCGCCCGGCACAGCGACAGCAGCGTAGCGCAGTTTCGAATTACAGGGACAGGCATCGTTCTGGATAAAAATTCGCGCTACATACGCGATAATATGTTGCAGGGTCTCGGATTGTCGGTGCTGGCCGTGGGTTTAATCATGCTGTTTTTGTTCAGAGATTGGCGGGTTATCGCCGTATTTTATGTGCCCAACATCCTGCCGCTATTCATAGCCGCAGGGCTGATCGGCTACTTTGGCATACCCCTTGAGGCGGGTATTGCCACCATTTTTAGCATCATCTTTGGTATCGCGACCGACGACACGATTCACTTTCTCAGCGCATTCAGAATCAACCGTGCGCACAATCCTGACCTGGAACACACCCTTCAGACAACCCTGCACGAGACCGGCAAAGCCATGACCCTGAGCAGCATCGTGCTGTTTTTTAGCTTCCTTGTGATGTTGTTTTCCATCAATCCGCCTTCGGTCATCGTCGGCGCCTTGATCAGCGTCACCTTGGCGGCGGCCTTGTTTTGCGATCTGCTTTTAGCGCCGGTTTTGGCCAGAATTTTTAAGATTTAAAACTTTTTGTTTGTTAAAAAACTTTTTGTGGTATATTTGCCCCAAAAAGTGCAGCCATGACCTTCTGTCCAAAGTGTTCGGCCGATATCATACCCGGTTCAAAATACTGCCACCGTTGCGGCGACCACTTAGCCGCGCGCAAGCAAACCTGCCCATCATGTAACAAAAGCAACGGATTCAACGCGGTCTATTGCCAGCATTGCGGGTATCATCTCAAGCCCCCAGCGGAGGCCAAGCCTAATGTGTATCAGGCGGCGTATCCGCTATCGTTCAGCAAAGGAAACCTGATTGATCAGGTGGACGCCTTGTTTTTCAAAAGCCTGCGCGAGCGGGTGCGCGAAGAGGGCGACGAACGGCGCTACAATGAGTTCGTAGCCAGGTTTTACGACTCCCGATTCCGCACGGTGTATTCGGTTCGCTGCAAACAAATTGCGGAAGAGTCCGCATCCCGTTGGGAGCGCTTCGGTATGGATGCTCTGCCCGATATTGACCGCCTCATCGGGCGCGCGTTCGATGGTCTGTTGGATTACTTCATCATACAACATTGCGCCGATCTGTGTCCGGTGATCCTACCCAGCGAGATTCTGCGTTACGAGCAAGTGCGCCCAACGCCCGAAACCCTACCGCGCATGGTATTCGATTATCTGGATCTGAAACGCGAGAAAGAGCGTATTTACACCGACTTTATAAATATCCAGCGCGAAGTATTGCTCACGGCCTGTCTCAAATTCCTCAAAGCCGGAAGCGATGAGCGGGTACTCTTCCTGTGCGACACCTCCCTCAAGGGCGTTGGCGCCGAGGGTTTTGCCATGAGCAATAAAGCAATCTATTGGAAGTCGCCCATGCAAAAATCCGCCGCCGTTTATTACGAAGAACTCGAAAATCTCGAGAAACGCCGCGATTGGCTCCTCATCAACGGCCGCTACTTCCATATCAACCCCTCGCTTGATCTCAAAGTATATAAGCTGCTAAAAAAACTTAGCGGGGCATGGGCATAGGCGTTGCTTTCAGACCGCCCCTTGCAGGGTTTGAAGGTTGAGCGGCCGCGAAAGCCCAAGCCATACCAGAAGCCTTTGCACACCCCACGCCTGCTTCCCCTTATCCGCGACCGCGCATTTATCTCCACCTGCGATGTATTTTTGAGTCAAGAAAGGTGGATAGGGAAGAGCGTCGGGGATAAAGGGGTTTCTTTCGGTCCAATTGGCGCGGGCAAAACTCAATCCCACACCTTCATCCGCACCCCCGAGGGATAGGTTTCGCTGTGCCAGATGCGATGCGTGGCCGGGATAAAATCCTCGTCGCGGGCCTCATAGATATTGATGAATTGCTGGGGGTTGCGATCGGCCAAAGGGAACCACGAACTTTGCACCTGAATCATCAGGCGGTGGCCCGGCTTGAACGCATGCGCGATGTCCGGCAATTCAAAGCGTACCAACGTTGGCTCGCCCGGCACAAACGCCTCTGGTTTGTCGAAGCCGTTGCGGTACCGGCCCCTGAAGATTTCGCCGCGCACCAGCATCTGGTAGCCCCCCAGGGGCACGCCGTTGTGCCGCTCCTTCAGGGTATCGGGGAATACGTCTATGACCTTGACGACCAGATCCGCATCCGTGCCTGTGGTCGAAAACCAGATTTCGGCTTCGATGGGTCCGGCGACGCGGATCTCTTTATCCAGCACATCCGTTTGCCAACTCAGCACATCCGGGCGTCGGTCGGCAAAGCGCTGATCGTCGGTCATGTATTCGCGGGTTCGGCGCAGGTGGACATCCCCGGTATAAGGGACGGGGTTGTCCGGATCGCTCACATACTGGCTAAATGCCTCTGTTCGCAAGGGGAGCATGCTTATTGGCTCGTTGACGGCGTTTGCAGCCGGCTTACTATCTGAGAGTTTTTTATTTTTTTCAAAAAAGAAAAACCGCTCGCGGGCCTGCGGGGGCGGCCAGGCCTCCAAAAAGAGCCAGCGGTTGGCGCCAGTCTCAAATACTAAGGCTTCGGGCAGCGACAGGGTTTCGCTCCCCTTGAGGTGGTACTCAAAAAACGGAAACTCGACGCTATCCTGATAGAAAGGAGTGGTGGGCTTTCCGAAGGATACATTGCCCAGGCGGTCGCCGCGGGTACGCGACCATCCGCCGTGCACCCAAGGCCCCATGACTACGCGATTGCTTACCGTTGGGGCATTCTGGCGCTCGATGGCCTTGTAAGTGTTCCATGCTCCCCAGGTATCCTCGGCGTCAAACAAGCCGCCCACCGTCAGCACGGCGGCCTTCACGTTGCGCAGGTGTGGGAGCGGGGTGCGGGCGCGCCACCATTCGTCGTAATCCGGATGTTGCATAAGTTCTTGCCAAAAGGGAATATCGGCCATGCCGTATTTTTCCGAGAAGTTGCGCAAAGCGCCCGCTTTCAGGAAAAACTGATAGTTGTCCGGCGTCCGCCAGTCCGAAAATCCTGGATTGCCTTTGGTCGTGGGTTTAGGGCGCGGTTTGCCAAATACGGAGCAAAACGAAAAGGCGTCCATCAGCATAAACGCTCCGTTGTGGTGGAAGTCGTCGCCAATAAACCAATCGGTCACCGGCGCCTGCGGCGATACGGCCGCAATGGCCGGGTGTCGGGCAAGCAGGCTCATGGTCGCGTAGAAGCCCGGATACGAGATGCCATACACCCCAACTTTGCCGTTGTGTCCCGCTACGTTTCGGAGTAGCCACTCGACCGTGTCATAAGTGTCGGTTGCCTCGTCAACCTGCTGCGTTTTCTGT
>JBKBLI010000079.1:0-12321 GCA_046296435.1 Saprospiraceae bacterium
CGTGGGAAAAGTACGACTTCGACACATTTGCGGCGATCGCTCCACTGCCGCCATTGTTTTTGAACCGGTGCAATGGCGGCAATTCCTTTAGATAGTAGCGCCGCTTCGACCTTGCGTTCGGCATTCGGCCTGACGGACAGGACATACCACGATTTTTTTGAAGAGTCATCCATGATCAATAACGCAACTGGTGTTTTGAATAATCGCAGGAAGGCTGAAAACGTCAAGACGCTTGAAGATGGGCGGCGTTCGACTGGCGGACTATGTCAATCGTATAAGGTTGAACGTTGGGTCGTTGGCGATAGTATGTATTGTATAAAGAAAATGAAAATGGGCGTATTGGAGCTGAAATTGAGAATTATACGCTTAAATTGAGGGATTTCGAAGAATGCAATGCTATTTTCAAAATAACATTTACTTTTGCAAGAAAATCTGCCCATGGGTTTAAAACGCGCTTTTTTTAGCAGTAGGGGCAAGTGTCTTTAGTTTTTTATCCTAAGATTGCTTAACGTTATGGCCTTTACGGAGCGGTGGGTAATATTATATTGACGTCCAGGCTTCGAGTGTTTTGCACATTCGTTTGCTCGATAAAAATGTTTGCTGTGCATGCAAAATGCTAACTATCTTCAAAATCTGAAATTTGACTTTGCCGCCGGGTTGGTGGTTTTTCTGGTTGCTTTGCCCTTGTGTCTGGGTATTGCGCTGGCCTCGGGCGCTCCGCTTTTTTCCGGTCTGATATCCGGGGTGATTGGCGGTGTAGTCGTAGGCGTGCTGAGCGCTTCGCATACCAGCGTGAGCGGCCCGGCTGCGGGTCTCACCGCCGTGGTGTTGATTGCCATCACGACGCTTCAACGCTTTGAGATTTTTCTGGTGTGTGTGGTACTTGCCGGCGTCATTCAAATATTGTTGGGCTACTTGAAGGCGGGTACTATTGCAAATTATTTTCCCAACAGCGTGATCAAAGGCATGCTCACCGGGATTGGAATTATCATCGTCCTGAAACAGATTCCCCATGCTTTGGGGTACGACAAAGATGCGGAGGGCGATCTATCCTTTTGGGAAGCGGGCGGTTCGAATACGTTTAGCAGTCTTTGGAACGCCTTGACGGTTTATATTCATCCCGGAGCTACGCTTACAGCCATTATCTCGTTGGCGATTTTGGGATTTTGGGAAAAATGGGAGTGGTCGCGCCGGCTGAGTTTTTTGCCCGGCGCTTTGGTGGCGGTGATCGCAAGCATTCTGCTAAATGCGTTTTATCCCTTTTTAGGTGAAAAATGGGTGATTGATTCCAACCATTTGGTCAATCTGCCGGTATTCTCAGGACTCTCAGCTTTTTTGGATGGATTCACATTTCCCGATATTCAGGGCGCCTTAAGCGCCGGAATGGTAGAGAAAGTGCTTGCCCAGACCTTGACTATCGCCGCTATTGCCTCCATTGAGACCCTCCTGTGTATCGAGGCGGTGGACAAGTTAGACCCGTACAAGCGCGTGTCAAACCCGAATGTCGAGCTAAAAGCTCAGGGCGTGGGCAATATTTTGTCGGGCCTGATCGGCGGCTTGCCCATTACCTCCGTTATCGTGCGCAGTTCTGCAAACCTAAACGCAGGCGCGCGCACCAAGATGGCCGCTATTATCCACGGCGTATTGATGCTTTTGTGCGTTTTGCTGATACCCAACCTGCTGAACAAGATCCCCTTAGCTGCCCTTGCCGCTATTTTGATACAGATAGGTTACAAATTGGCCAAACCGACATTGTTTAAAAAAATGTGGGAAAACGGAAAATATCAGTTTTGGCCGTTTGTCGTCACGGTGGTAGCCATTGTATTGACAGACCTCCTCACCGGGGTTGTCATTGGGCTTTTTGCCAGCATATTCGCACTCTTACGCGGCAATATGAAAAATTCTTATTTTTTCAGAAAAGAAAAATTTCAAGACGGCGAAATCATCAAAATCAAGCTATCTCAGGAGGTTTCATTCCTAAATAAGGCCAGCATTAAACTGACGCTGGAGCATCTGCCCGAGGGATCGACGGTCGTCATCGACGCTAAAGATACCGCTTACATCGATTTTGACGTGTTGGAAATCATACATGATTTCGCGGAAGTCAAAGCGCCCGCCAAAGGTATAAATTTGACCTTAGAGGGTTTTCATGACCGTTATGAAATAGGCGACATCAATTTTGTTAGCCACGGTCCGAAAGGCGAAATAAAAAATAGTTAAACTTTTTTTTTAAAAAGTAAAACTATTTCGCTTCTTGTTCGTTTTAACATAACAGCAAAAAGGTTTTTAGAAGGATGTCTGGCCCGTTCGCTGCAAAGTGAAACGGGCTTTTTTTTTGTGCGGATGCGTTTTGATCGATGGCGGTTCTGAATTTTTACGGGCCGCCGGCGCTTCAGTTCTCAGGTGGGTTTGAACATATTTTGTATGGCCTTCCAAAGGGCTATTTTGAGTGATTTGTCGGTATTGATGGCGCTCAGGTTATCGCCCCACAGGAGGTTAGCGGCGCCGATCTGTACGGGCGTATATTTCGAGGGGGTTAGGTGAAATCCCAGCCTTTCAAGGTCCGCGCCAAAAACTAAAATTCTTTTTGGGTGTTTTGTTTGCGTGAGTGGATACGCGAGCAGATTTTGATTGGGTTCCAGCGCTATTTTTTTTGTTTTGACCTGATAGGCTGCATCTGCCGCTTTAAGAATGTTGTGCAAGAGCGCCATGGTCTCGGGGTCTTCATCCGTGCGCTCGAAAAACACGAAAATGCTCCTATCGTCCTCGCAAGAGGCGATAATTTCCGGAATGCGAAAAATTTGGTCTGAATTCAAAAACATGTTTTATCTTTGTGCAGAAACGAATGCCAATTCGCTTTGTGTTGCGCAAGAGCGGCCAATATTTGCCTGACTAACCTCTAAAGGAACGGCCCTCCGCGATTTCCCCAAATATCGCTTATGTTATGCCGAATCGTCGTAACTTTGCGGCGCTTTAGCGATTTCATACGCTAATTCCTAAATTTTATACATGCCATGAGCAACAATTTCAAAATCAGAATTACCCCAACTTCTCAATCCAGAATCCATGAAGTGGATTTTGTCAATATTCCGTTTGGCCGCGTGTTGTCGGATCATATGTTCGTGATGGATTACAATGGGCGCGAATGGGTCGATCCGCGTATTGTTCCTTTTGGAAATTTGGAAATTTCGCCTGCAAATTTAGCGCTTCATTACGGACAGAGTATCTTTGAAGGGATGAAAGCGTCGAAATTTGGCGGAAAAGCCTACCTTTTTCGCCCGGAAATGCACCTGAGGCGTTTTACCCTTTCCGCCGAGCGGATGTGCATGCCCGCCGTGAATGAGCAACTGCTCCTCAAAGGAATCCAGATGCTTTGCGAATTGGATATTGACTGGATCCCGGATACGCCTGGCTATTCGCTTTACATACGGCCTTTCATGTTTGCTACCGATGAATATTTTGGCGTTCACGCTTCTGAGAAATATCGCCTGATTGTTTTCACCGGTCCGGTTGGTCCATACTACCCAAAGCCTATCAAGTTGTGGGTAGAGGAGGTGTTTACGCGCGCCGCCCAAGGCGGCGCCGGCGAGGCCAAATGCGCCGGTAATTATGGCGCTGCGCTGCTCCCAACCCGTCGCGCACAGATGGCCGGTTACGATCAGGTCATGTGGATGGATGCCGTTGAGAAAAAATACGTGCAAGAAGTGGGCACGATGAACCTGTTTTTTGTCATCGACGGCAAGGTAATCACTCCGGCTACTACCGGTACCATATTGCGCGGCGTGACGCGCGATAGTTTCATTTTGCTGCTCAAAGAATGGGGCTACACCGTGGAAGACCGCCTGCTGAGCATTGCCGAAATTGCCGATGCTTATTGGCGCGGGCAGTTGCAGGAGTGCTTTGGCGCAGGTACGGCGGCGGTAGTTAGCCACATTAGCGAAATCACGTGGCGGGACCGGCGCATGGAGCTTTCTGAAATAAATGAGCAAAATCGTCCGATAGGGACCCGCCTCAAAAAACATATCGATATGCTTCGCGCAGGTCTTACCGCCGACGAGCATCACTGGTTGAAATCATGCGAGAATAGCGGCGTCAAAGAATTGTTGGAGATGGCCGTAGCTAAATAAGATTAGAATTACGGCTTTAGGTACGCTGTTTTTACCTTTTGGGAAAAGGAAAAGGGCGCGGGCTAAATTAGCGGGTGTGTCGCCGCTTGCCCGCGCCCTTTTTTTCATGCTTTTTTCGAAAAAGAGGCGCCTTGAGGGAGAAATTGACCACGTAAGCCCTAAGCCATATCGCGTTTTGTAGGGCGATACCGATTTACAGACGAACAAATACGCGCGATAGCAGCCCCTGAGGCGTTACTATCCGGACGTGATACGCGCCCGATGCCCAAGCGCCGGTCTCGATCTCCAGGTTTTGCGTCAGACGCGATCCCATGCTCCAAACCCGTTGACCCGCTGCGTTGAAAATGTCAGCTTGCTGGATAAGCGTCAGTTCGTCGAATTGCAGGCGAAGCGTTCCGGCGACGGGATTGGGAAAGACGCGCCATTGCGGCGTCTTGATCGCCGATTGCGTGGATGTAAAATCGGAAGGGCTATTTCCGCCCGTTCGGAATACATTTGTCGGCTCCGCCGCTTGTCGTTGTCCGTCGGCAAACTCAGCCCAGCCTTCTGCCGTGACATAAGGGACGAGCGTGAATTCATCCGGCGGTCGCGTAATTTCCACCATGTCGATGATCACGAAACTGAATGTGCCAATCAACCCTTCGCCTGACCCGTCAAGCCCATTAGCAAGGACGAATGCCGTCTCGAGTCGGTTGCTTCCTGCGACATGCTGCGTATGGATGTAAGGATGCTGACGGGCGATCCATGCGTTTGGATCAAAATCCATACGGAGATTGGCCGGGACAATGTCTGAAGCGACTACAAAGTTTAGTCCGAAGCCGTTCATATCCACTACCGGCAAGATATGATTGCCTAAAAAGACTTTTACCCTGACCGTATCGCCAATTTGGGGATTAGGATTGAGCGATTGGTATATGAACGGCAGTCCTTTTCCGGATACGGGAGCGCCGGCGAGCGGCTGGTGCGTTTTACCGTAATTTTGGCCTATAAACAGGGTGTCGGCGGCGGTGATCATGCCGTCGCCGTCTGCATCCAAGTGCTTCAGGTCGGTAGGATACCCGAGGTAGGCGACGCTCCAATCGTCGGCGTGTTGCGGGCGCCATGGGGTGGGTGGGGCGGCCCTGTCTGGGCCTTGGCGTCCTAAGAATTTGCCTTGCGTAATCAGGTCGGCGGCGCTTACTTTTCCGTCGTAGCCCATATCGCCCGGCCATACGCAATCTTGCAGGCAATAGGGGGGATTTTCGACCGAAATACTGGCTACTTCAATGCGCAGCCATGCCGAAACGCAAGCGCCGTTGGTAGGCGTGCAATAGTTGATTTGGATGGAGTCCAATCCCGTAAAGCCGTTGTCGGGCGTGTAGATCAGCAGGTTGTATCCGCTCACGTCTTGACCTTGCAGGGTTTGTGAACTGTACCCCGGATGATAGCTCGTCTGGCCATGTGCGGGCGCGGCGAGCACCTGGAGTTCGAACTGTTCGAACGGAGCGGGATAGCGGATGACTAAGGGCGTGGCTTCCGGAGTAAACAGATCAAAGGCCGAAGCTGAAGGCGCCGCGTCATGTACCGTAATATGGACGGTGGCGGTTTCTACGTTGTTTTGAAATTGGTTGCCCAAGGTGTATTTAAACGAAGTGACGCCACTGAAGCCGGCGTTTGGCGTAAAGGTTGCCTGACCGTTGGACGAAAGACCGCTCAACGTGCCTTGCAGTCCCTGCGTGTTCCATGCCCTGACGGTCATGGCGCCGATATCGTTGCTGCGGACATTGAACGTGATGGGCGTGTTGCGCGGAGTGCTGACATAATCGTCGATAGCGCTGTAATTTACGGGGGGACTCGCGTAGATCTTGACCAGGACGGTTTGTATTACCGTATCGCCGTTTTCGGCTCTGAGGAGTCTGAAGACGTCGGCGCCGGAAGCTCCGCTATTGGGCGTGTAGCGCACGCTGCGGTTGTTCAGGATGCTTGCAGAGCCTTTGGACGGCGGTTGGTGCAAAACGTAACCGTCGCGACGCAGGGGGAATTCATAAGGCTTTCTGACGCTTGCATTGATCCATACGGTGTCGTTGACGGGCGGATGAGCCGGATGTACATAGATGTTGACGTGTCCGTGCTCGCAATTGCCGGCTGCGTCGCACACCGAGTAAACCACATGCGCGACGCCCTTAAATCCCGACGCCGGCGTGAAGAGCAATTCAGAACCTTGTATTTCAGCTACGCCTTGATTGCTGAGCGCGACAAAGGAAAGCGATACGGGCGGATGCGAACTTTGGTCGTTGTCGAGTACGGGGATAGAGACCGGGGTATTGACCGGCGTGTAGGCGTAATCGGCGCCGGCTTTGAGCAGCGAGGGTTTGACAGCCACCTCAAAAGCGCGGTACTGGTAATAGGGCGGCTGTCCGTTGTAGTTTAGTTCGAGTATAAAGCGATCTAAGCCTTGAAATTGTGCGTTTGGGGTATATCGAATCTGATATATGTGCGGATTGCCGCCGCCGCCAGCCTGGATCAATTGCACTTGGACTGAGCCATGGGCAGGCAGCGGGCTGATTACCTGCACAGACATGCCCATGCCGCCGACTGTATCGAATACCATCTGATTAGCCGCCGTTTCCAGGCGCTTTACGCCTTCGCTTGATTGCGCGAATCCCGCAGCATTCAAGGCCCAACAAAAAGCAAAAACAACTACTAACCTGAGTAAATGTATGTTTTTATCCATGTTTGATCAGTCAATCGCTATTCATTATGCAAAAATCACACCTTTATTTCAAATTAGTCGAAGTTTCGAGAAAATTAACGCAAATTACCCAAAAAAATGTATGTTGATACTATCCATCTGCAGCAGGCGTTTAAGTATCGCCCATTTGAAGCGTTAAAAAAAAGTAGATGAGCCAAGAAAAAACCGGACAAGGGCATAATAAGTTTTTCAGCGCATTATTGTCGCTCAACGCCGACGAGCAAAAGGCTTTTGTGTTGTATCTTCAATCGCCGTTTTTTGGGCGGAGTAAGGTTAACGAAGCCTTGGCGACGGAATTTATCGCGCAAATCAGAAAAGGGAGCGAGCGTCCGGACAAAGAAGCGGCCTGGCGGTCGATAGGAGTGAACAAACCCTACGACGATCAGGTCTTTCGGAAGCATTGCTCCAATGCGCTTCAGCAGTTTCAAGAATTTCTCCTGCATTACGACATCCAAAAAAATCCGGAGAATTATGAGACTGAGGTGCTTGAACTGGCGGTTCGCAAACGAATAAATCCGCTGCAAAGCGGTCTTTTCAGAAAAGTTGAGCAAAATCTATCAAAAAGTTTTGGCGCGCAACGTCGTTTTTTTAAACGCTACGTATATGAGATGCAGCGCTCCATTGTCGATGTGGTCGATGAGAATAAAGTGGGCCAAAAGTTGAATTTTGAAGAGGTGTCAGATAGTTTGGATGTCTATTTTGTGTTTGAAAAGCTCAAGTTGTTCAGCTTGGTAAACAGCCAGCAAAAAGTTTTTAAACACAACTATCGCCTCTCTTACAAAGACGAAATCATCGAATGGGCAAAGCAGTTTGCCAATCCCAGCAGCCCTGAAGTTTCTCTGTATTTGTACGTGCTTCTCCTGCAGACTGAGCCGGATAATCCCGAACACTTCAGACAACTCAGAGACTACCTTTTGGAGCATGGGGCCCGAATCAATCGCAGCGAAGCGCTCAATCTTTTTGAGCATGCCATGAACTACTGTATCGGCCAGATCAACGCCGGCCTTTATGCCTTTCGGCAGGAGTATCTGGATTTGGCCAATTTTGCGCTGGAAAACCAAATCTTCCTTACAGATAACCAGATATCGTCCTGGCATTATCTCAACATCGCGGCAGTGGTGCTTGGCATGGGCAACATTGCATGGGTAGAGCGCTTTATTGAGGATTACAAAGGCTACCTTCCAGAGCGTTCGCGCGAGAATATCTACAAATTCAATATGGCCCGGTTGCGCAGGTTTCAGGGTCGGTACAGCGACGTGCTCGATTTGCTCCGGCATGTAGAGTTTGAAGACAGCATGCAGGCGCTGTTGGGTAAGATGCTCCTGATCATTACATATTTCGAATTGCAGGAGTTTGACGCGCTGCACAATTTTCTGGATACGTTTCAAGTTTTTTTGCGGCGGCAGGAAAAATTGCCCGAGGTGCGCAAAAAGAGTTTTCTCAATTTCGTTAAATATGTCCGGCGATTGGCGAATGTCATTCAGTCGCCCGCTTCGGAAAAAGAGAAGTTGAGAGCCGAAATCGAAAGAAATAAAAGTCAAATCGCCAATGCAGCCTGGCTGCTGCAAAAGTTGAGCGCCGCGTCTTGAATACATTGGATTGTTTTCGACAAACGTTATATGATCATGTGCTTGTCGTATCGATATTTGCTCCCTGTTCTGACGGCCCTTTGCTGTCTCGGTATTTCTGCCAATGCCCAAAGTCGGAAATTCAAACCGCAGCCCTTGTCGCCGGAGCGCTTGCAGGTGTTTGAGGATTACGCAGCACAATTGCGGCAACTTTGCGAATCGCTTTATCTGGATTCGGTTGCCGAAAAGCGCGTGGCTGCCGCTGAGGCCATCCGTCGCGTCCTGCCGACGGCCTTATCTGAACCAGATGCGCAGCGCTATCGCTTTCCCCAGATTGATGGGTTGTCCATCCTGGCTCCGCCGGACAGCAGTTTTCGCGTCTTTACCTGGCAATTGATCCTCAACGATACCGTTTCTAACTATTACGGCATCTTACAAACCACCCGAACTGATGAGCCGCGCCTCATCGAATTGCAGGACAAAAGCCCGAATATCAGCGAATACGACCTGCTCACGGAGCGCTTTGGCCCCGACGAATGGTACGGCGCCGTTTACTACAATATTCGCCAGTTCGACCATCCAACATTAGGCAGACGTTACCTCCTATTTGGATTCAATCGCTATGGCTTCTCTGAGCGGCGCAAGTTGATCGAAGTATTGGGTTTTGGCAAAAATGGCGAGATCGAACTGGGCGCTCCCGTTTTCGAACGCAAAGACCGCCGACCCGCCTATCGCGTGTCGCTGACTTATTCTGCCGAAGGCGCAGTCCGTCTCAATTATGACGAGCAGTACAAGATGATCCTGTTCGATCACCTCATTCCGATCCCCAACCCCATAACAGGGGGACTGGTCAACGTGACCGACGGCAGTTATGACGGCTATCGATTAGAAAAAGGGCGCTGGATATTTGTCAACAAGGTATTCAACGACGTCATGGACGAAGCCCCGCGCCCCGCGCCTGTACTCGATCAGCGCAAAGGAACGGATCTCTTCGGAAGAAAAAAAGGATAAGCGCGTCAAAAATCTACTTGGCGCATTTGCGCAAAAAGCGTCTTCGGTTCACAATTTGATCCATTCAGACTGCCATGCCCGTAAATTCTCTGCTCCGCAATCCGGCTGCGCTTTTGCTATGCGCCGGCTGTTTGACAACGGCCTATTCCCAGTCTGAGGTATTGCGCGGCACGGTGCGAGATGCGACGGGTGAGCCGCTTGCATTTGTGAGCGTGCTGGTCAACGGGGCCAATACGGAGGTCGTTCATACGGATATCCAAGGTCGCTTTGCAGTGGCCCGCAGCGAGCGCATCAGCCATTTGACGTTTCGCTACACAGGTTTCGAGACGCTGACCCTACGCCGGGCAGAATTCGGAAGCGGCGAACTGCGGGTCATCCTTCAAGCGGCCGTTTACGATCTTCCGGAAGCGTTGATTTTGCCGGGCGAGAATCCTGCCGATCTCATCATGCGCAAAGTGGCGGCCCACCGACATCTGAACAATCCCGAGCGAAAACCCGCATACGAATGCACGCTATATAGCAAGATGAACTTTGAAATGCTCCTCAACCGCCCCGCATTCGACAAACGCATCAGCGGTAAAAATCAGGAGCGCCCCGGCATCCGAAGAGAAATCGAGGCCTTTGAAAAAAGCGAACTCCGCGCCGCCGAACAACACCTCATGTTGATGGAGAGCGTCGTGAGACGCGCCTACCGCTATCCAGATTTGGTGCGCGAAACGGTGCTGCTCAACCGGGTTAGCGGTTTTCGCAACAGCGGCATCGCGGCTTTGGCGCACGCCGTGCAGCCGTTCAGCTTTTATGGAGATTACCTGCCTGTGTTGGACAAAAACTTTGTGAATCCAACGCGCCCGGGCAGCCCCGCGCTTTACCTCTTTCAGTTGCAGGATACGCTGTTTGCTGAAGGCGATACCACGTGGGTCATTACGTTCAGGCCCCGACGCGGCAAAGTGTTCGAAGCGCTCGAAGGGGAATTACACATCAGTTCGCGGCAATGGGCCGTCCGGCGGGTGCGCGCGCGCCCCGCTTTCCCGTCCGAACTTTTTCGGCTGCGAATAGAGCAGGCTTATCAGTGGGTAGCCGACGGAGGGGGAGAGGCGCAATGGTTCCCCGAACAATTGCACTTCGAGATCGAAACCCCGCGCTATCCTGCGCCGGAAATGGGGCTTCGCCTGCAAGGGCGCAGTTACATTCGAGAGGTTGATACTGCGCCGCTCCATCTGTCGCCCCTGTCGTTTGACCCCTCACAAACGCTAACGCTGTCGCCGGACGCCGAGACCCGCAACGACAGCGTGTGGCAAATCTGGCGGCAAGATACGCCGCTCGACGACAAGGAACGACGCACCTATACCGTCATGGACAGCATAGGCGACCAAAGGAATCTGGATGCCTGGGGCAAATTGGCGCAGGCTTCCATTACAGGTCGCTGGCCGCTGCGCGAACAGCTCTGCTTGGATCTCAACCGCCTGATACGCTTCAACGAGTACGAAGGCGCGCGGCTCGGCTTAGGCCTGAGCCACGGCGCATGGCAAGCGCTTCAGCCCCGCCGCCGCTGGGAGAACGGAGTCTATGCAGGTTACGGGCTGCGCGACAAGACCTGGAAATATGGCGCCTACCTCCATTGGCGCCCCGGCCCTCATCGCCGCGCCCTGTTTCGCATAGAAGTTCAGGATGATCTGATCGAGCCAGGAACGCTGTACGAATTGACCCCCCCGGCGCTCTTCGATCGCAGCCTTTACGCCATACGCACAGACCGCGTCCGACAGGCTGCGCTGGCTGTCGAAATGCCCCTCAGTCGCTCGCTGCAGTTGCGGGCGTCCCTGCGCCGCCAACAACTGACGCCCAATTATCCTTACGCCTTCGCAAAGGCCGAGCAAATGCCCGCCGCTCGCTTTGAGGCGTTTGAGAGCAGTTTGTTTTTGCGTTTTGCGCCCGCAGAGCGCACCCAGCGCTTGCTGGGACAAAGCGTGGGCGCCATACAGCGGTGGCCGGTAGCCGAAGCGGCATTCACACAGGGATTCGACGGCGTGGCCGGAGGGCGCTATGCCTATCGGCGTTATTTGTTGAGCGTGTATCAGACGGTGGGGATTCGGTCTTTGGGGCAGGTCAATTGGCGCGTAGAGGCCGGATGGGCGCAAGGCGAGGCGCCTATGTCCAAACTATTCACACTCAACCAAACGGCGTCAGGCGGATTGGCGTTATTCGTATTACCCAATACATTTCAAGCCTTAGCTGATACGCTTTTCTTGAGCGACCGCTTTGTGAACGCATATCTGGTCTGGGAACTCGGCCCGGTGTTGTACCGGCATAAACTTTCTTCTCCGCAACTTAGTCTTCATCAGCACCTGTCCTGGAGCGGGTTAGGCGCGCCCGAAGCGCATCTTCTGGTTGGATTTGCGCGCGTCGATCGCGCCTTGCTGGAAAGCGGTATCCGGCTGGACCACCTGATTCAATTAAACTACGCCAATTTGGCGCGGCTGGGCCTAGGCTGCGCTGTCTTTTATCAATGGGGCGGACTAAGGTCAGATAAGTTCAGCGAAAATCTGCGCCCGCGGCTCAGCCTGCGGCTCAGTTTGTGAGAAAAAATGATATAACGCTTAGCGGTGGAAGCGCGGGCAAAGGAGCGAGCGGATACCTATCCGCCTCCCTCAACACAGTCCATACGGTCAAAAAAATGCTATTTTGCGTCAAAAATCGAGAAAAAATTTTTTTTTTGAAAATTTACCGCAAAGACTATTGGCGTTTCGAATAAAAGAACTTACTTTTGCATCATAATTGTTCATGAATACCCGATTGAAAATTGCTGAGCTATTTTGAGCAACTTTTTTGCGCCGTATTCAAGAACTGCCGTATCGAATTTCTTTCATCGCTACAACTACCGGGTCAT
>JBKBLI010000080.1:0-11964 GCA_046296435.1 Saprospiraceae bacterium
CGGGGCGAGACAAGCAGCAGGATCACTGCCAAACACCCGGCGCGCCAGCCGGCGATGCGGCGGGCCAGCAAGCCGGCGCAAAGGATGGCGACCCAGCCCCAAAAGGCGCTGAGCAGGTGGCGCGTTTGGTGATAAGCCAATTGGTTGGGATCCAGCCCGGCAATTTTGTTGACGGCGCCGGCCAGCGTTTCGAAGAAGCCGCCGTAGAGGTGCATGTTGCCATCGGGGATGTTCAGCGCCGCCGTGTCGCGTCCCCAAGAGCCGTAGTAATTTATCAGTTTTTCGGAATAGTCCACCTGAAAGCGGTCGTCGGCGTTGATGCCGCTACGCAGCGAAAGCAACAAAAGCAGCAGCAACCCGAAGGCCGCCAAGCCTGCAAAGATCCTGCGCCAAAGAGCATTTGCATCGGTAGTTTCGTCGCTGTGGCGCTGAAGATAATCTTTAGGCGGCGCTTTGACGACTGCCGCCGGCGCAGCTTGTCGCAAATTTTGCTTTTTGTTGCTTTTTTTTGACATGTGCGCAAATATATGCCGCCTTGCGAAACCCAGCTTTGTTTTGCATAAAATCGAGCGCTGTCTCTAGTCAAATGCGAAAGAATACAGCCGGCTCAGGTTGCGTCCCTTGCTTGGGAAAAGGGTTCACGCAAAGGCGGTATATTCTTCGCGCCCTTCGTTTGAAAACAAAGTCGTGCGGCATGCGCGACTTTAGAGCGGCAGTTTGATGCAGAAGGTTGTACCCTTGCCCAATTCTGATTTTTTGACAAAAATTTTGCCGCCGTGATATTGCTCGACGATGCGCTTGGACAAGGAGAGGCCAAGGCCCCAACCGCGGGTCTTGGTAGAATAGCCGGGCTTGAAAACGGCGCTAAACTTGGAGGCCGGAATGCCTTTGCCGGTATCGCTGATCTCAATCTGGGCATATTGTCGGTCGGCGCTGACCTGGCAAGCGATGCGGCCGGATCCATCTTCCATGGCATCGATGGCGTTGCGGAGCAGGTTTTCGATCACCCAGTCGAAGAGGTGTTGGTTGATGCGCACCATGATGGGGTCCTGGGCGTAGGGGTCGGGAAATTCGAAGGCGACGCGGCGGGGCGCCCTGCGTTGCATATATACCCGACATTTTTCGAGTTCTTCGTAGAGGTTGACCACGTGCAGATCGGGTTGGGCGCCGATTTTGGAGAAGCGATCGGCCACCAGTTCAAGACGCACCACGTCTTTTTGCAGTTCGTCGAGCATTTCGGTATTGGCGGCATTGTCTTCGTTGAGCGCTTTGAGCGCCTCTATCCAACCGAGTATGGCCGAGATGGGGGTGCCCAACTGGTGAGCGGTTTCTTTGGCCATCCCGAGCCAGACTAAATTTTCTTCTGCCCGGCGGGCGGCGCTGAAGCCCATATACCCAAACAGGATGAACGCCGCGATCAGCATCAGTTGGATGTAGGGATACCAGCGCAGTTGGTTTAGCAGTTGCGAGTGAGAAAAGATCAGCAGAGAAACGCCGCGCTCGGGCGGTATAGAAATGTCGATCGTATCGGCGCCCTCGGCGATCATGCGGTTGAGCGCTTGGCGCACGAGCAAGGTATCTAATTCCTCCGGATTGTCTTTATCGATATTGCGATAGGACTCTATTCTGCCGCTGGCGGCATTGACGATGACGGCCGGGATGGTGGTGTTCTGCTCAATGATTTTGCTTTGCAGGGTCAGGTCGCAGTAATAGAGTTGGAGCGTATCGGTCTCTAAGCGCATGATGTAACGCACCGCTTCGGCGAATTGGTCCGCCTGTTGCTGTTCGCGTTGGGTCAATTTGTCGGCAACGTATCGGGTGTAAGCCAAAGAAATAATGACGATACCGACGCCGATGGCGGCCAGATACCATTTCCAATATTTCTTTCGCGAATAGACGTCCATTTGTTGAACTTTTTTTTAGCAAAAATTAAACAAGTCCTTTGACAATATGTTTCAGTAGAAAATAGTGCGAGCAATCGCGCTCTGAATGTATTTGTAGCGGTTCCAAAGACATCAGAACGTCATTTGTCGCGTTGCTAAGATGCTGTAAGCAAAAAAAATAACCATGTCGCAAAAAAAAGCGCTTGTCATTGGATCGGGTTTTGCGGGTTTGTCCGCCGCCGCACACCTGTCGCGAGACGGGTTTGTCGTGACTATTTTAGAAAAAAATGAAATGACCGGCGGGCGGGCGCGTAAATTTGAGGCCCAAGGTTTCATGTTTGACATGGGGCCTTCGTGGTATTGGATGCCGGAGGTATTTGAAAATTTTTTTGCGGATTTTGGCAGAAAAGTGTCGGATTATTATGAGTTGAAGCGCTTAGATCCGTCCTACCGCGTGTATTACGGTCAAGACGATTATTTGGATATTCCCGCCGGGTTGGAAGCGATCGAAGCAATGTTCGAGCGCGTCGAACCGGGCAGCGCGCCCAAGTTGCGGGCCTTTTTGGCGGAAGCCGAATACAAGTATAAGGTAGGCATGGGCGAGTTTGTACAGAAGCCAAGTTTGAGCGTGATGGAGTTTGCGGATTGGAGAATTGTGAGCAGTTTGTTCAAGCTCCAGATGTTCAGTTCCGTCTCCAAGCAAGTGCGGGGTCTGTTTCGGGATCGGCGCCTGGTGGAGTTGTTGGAATTTCCGGTTTTGTTTCTGGGGGCGACGCCGCAAAAAACGCCCGCGCTGTACACCTTAATGAATTATGCCGATATGGCTTTGGGCACTTGGTACCCCATGGGCGGCATGCACCGCATTGTGGAGGGCATGACGTCGCTGGTACGCGAGTTGGGCGTGGATATTCGACTGGGAGAGGAAGTACGTCAGATTGTGACGCCTAACGGCCATGCCTCCGAAGCCCTCACGACCAAAGGCGCATACCCGGCCGACGTGATCGTGGGCGCCGCCGATTATCACCACATTGAGACCCGCCTGTTGCCGGAGCACAAGCGCAACTACTCAGATAAGTATTGGGAGGGTCGCGTAATGGCGCCATCCTGCTTGCTTTATTATGTGGGCGTCAACAAGCGATTGAAAAATCTGTTGCACCACAACCTGTTTTTTGATGAGGATTTTGCGACGCATGCGATAGAGATTTACGAGTCGCCGCGTTGGCCGAGCAGGCCCTTGTTCTATGTGAGCGCGCCATCGGTGACGGATCTATCCGTAGCGCCAGAGGGCTGCGAGAATCTTTTCATATTGGTTCCGGTGGCGCCGGGCTTGCAAGATACAGAATCTATCCGCGAGCGGTACTACGACTTAGTCATGGAGCGTTTAGAACGTATCACCGGCCAAAGCGTTCGCGATGCGGTGGTTTACAAGCGCAGTTTTGCACATGCCGATTTTGTACGTGATTATCACGCCTTCAAGGGCAACGCCTACGGTCTGGCCAATACTTTGTTGCAAACGGCCTTTCTCAAACCGCGTTTAAAAAGCCGAAAGGTCAATAATCTCTATTATACGGGACAATTGACCGTTCCCGGCCCCGGCGTTCCGCCTTCGTTGATCAGCGGCAAGGTCGTAGCTGCTGAGATTGTTAAGCAATTTAAGCGCTAAGGCATTTTCTCGCACATTCAGAACCGTTTGCTTTTTTATGAATCATCAGCTACTCTTCAACAGTACTTGCAGTCAATGCAGCCGCCTGATCACCCAGAGGTATTCCACTTCCTTCTCGATGGGTATCCGCCTGTTTGACAAGCGTCTCCGCGCTCCGATTTATGGGATCTACGGATTTGTTCGCTTTGCCGACGAGATCGTGGATACGTTTCATGACAAACCCAAGGCGACTCTTTTAGACAGGTTTTGCGAAGATACCTGGATGGCTATTGATCAGCGGATCAGCCTCAACCCTGTGCTGCATAGTTTTCAGGAGGTAGTTCATACTTACGGGATAGAGCGCGAACTGATCGAAGCCTTCCTTCACAGCATGCGCATGGACCTGGACAACCAGGCGTATGACTCAGCCGGCTACAACGAGTACATCTACGGATCGGCGGAGGTAGTTGGCCTGATGTGCCTGCGCGTATTCGTCGAGGGCGACGACGCGTTGTACCAGCGACTCAAATCGCCGGCTCGCAAGCTCGGCGCCGCTTTTCAGAAAATCAACTTTTTGCGCGACATTAAGAGCGACTTCGACGACCGGGGTCGGGTTTATTTCCCCGGAGTAGATTTTTCTAATTTCAGCGACAAGGACAAGGCGCAGATCGAAGCTGATATCAAAGCCGATTTCGAAGCCGGCCTGGAGGGCATTCGTCAACTGCCCCGAGGCGCCCGCCTCGGCGTTTACCTGGCTTACAAGTATTACACGCAACTGTTTGCCAAAATCAAAAGCGCGCCTGCCGAACGGGTCGCTGAAGAGCGCATTCGGGTATCCGACAAGCGCAAGGTTTACTTGCTCTTTAGTTCGACCCTCCGACACAGTTTCAACTTTTTGTGAGAAAATGTGCGCCATCATAGATGCTTTTTTGAGCATATAAAAAGCGCAGGCGCGAAAAAAAGGGTGAGCGATACGCAGATATGCAAAGCGCCTGAGACCACAATCTCATTTTGACGCTTGGCAGGAGCCCTTAAAAATAGACTTGAATATCATTCGCTTATACATTATTTTTAAACAAATTTGTTAAAAATTTGCTGGTTGACGCTCACCAAAGACCTTTGGCAGTATCTTTACTGCGTTTTTCTTTGTAATCCGTTTTTTTTAATCCCCTGAGGAAAGCTCTATCGTCGTTTGGATTTACCCGTCCAATCTCACAAACCGCCTTCCTCTCTCTGCATAAGATTGGTATAATACTGATGTTCCAACTGTAGCGCGCCTTGTTTCGGGGCGTAACCAAAAAGCTATTCGAATGGCCTTATGGTTGCGCTGATGAGACAGGTTACATGTTTGATTCACATTGGTAAAAGCCCGTTGCATGAAAAGTTTAATCCTGCCTTTGATTATTTGCGCTTATGCATGTCAATTCTCGCTCCTTCGAGCGGAGGCCCCTCCCTCTACGTCCGGTTCGCCTTTGCGTGTGGCATTGGCTTTTGCGGGGTTTGCTCCCGCCAGCGACGGCGTATGCGGACACGCAGATGCCTGGATCGAACTCCGCATCTTCAACGCCGGATCGGATACCCTAAGTGAAATACAGGCGGAATTGCCCCTTGCCGCCCCGGGGGCTTTGGGTGCGATGCTTCTTGGGCTATCGGCTCCTCTTTCGATCGTAGAAAGCGTCGGCGCCGTACCGCCGCAACTACATCCTGATTACAATGGCGCCAATTCGACCCAACTGTTCGTCACAGGCGGCGCTCTGAATCCCGGCGGACGCCTGACCCTTCGCTTTCGGGCGACGCTGCATCCCGACGCGCCCGCTGCGCCCAACGCTCCGCGTATTCAGGCGCAGGTGTGGGCAGAGAGCAAGGGGGTAGCCTTCTTTGATCTCAGCGACGGCGGCCCCGACCCGCTCAGCGCCAATGTGGGCTATCCGGGCGATACGGGAGGAACGGACGACCCTACTTTCCTCGGTCCCTGCCTCCAACTTTCCCAAAACTATGCAGGCAACAGCCTGATCTCGATCTCCATATCGCCCGATTGCGAGGCCCCGGTCAACAGCAGCATGTTGATCGAAGGTTTGAATGCCTACTGCACAGAAGCTTGGTATCCTTTGGGCGGATTTTTTACCATTGAGATTACCACGCCTCAGGGCGCCAAAGCGCCTAATCCGATACCCGCATCGTTTGTCGGCCAGACGCTGCGGTATGCGGCCCAACATGTTTTGACCTGCGTGACGACGCATGGGCTTATTCAGATTGAAGACAAATTGCCGCCTAAGCTGACCTGCGCCGACATCAGCGTGCCTTGTATTGTGACGCAGTTGTCGCCCGCCGAACTTTATGGAGCGCTACAAATCGAAGAGGCTTGGCCCCAAGTAGCCGATTGCAGCGCTTATACGCTCACTTACAGCGATGAGTGGTTAGATCTGAACTGTGACAATCCGCAGGGGCTCAGTTCGGAATTGCGCCGCACCTGGAGCGCAGTCGATCAATTTGGCAATCAGTCCGTTTGTCAGCAACAAATTGCTCAAACTCGACTGACGCTCGCTGATGTGATCTTCCCGGACGACGTAAATCTGTCCTGTCTCAACCCCGATACAGACCCTGCGCAGACCGGGGCGCCTTACGCGGCGTTTGCCGGACAAATCTTTACGATTTTCCCCTCGGCGGCTTATTGCGAATTACAGAGTGTGTTCAACGACGAAGTGTTTGCCATCTGCGACGGCAGCCAGAAAATCGTGCGAAACTGGACGGTCATCGACTGGTGCGCGCCCACCTCGCCCGACCCCCTGAATCCCAACCCCAAACAACGCGTGCAGATCATCAAAACAACAGATGCCCAAGGCCCGCAATTCGTCTGCCCGAAAGACCTGACTGTCAGCATTGATCCGGGCCAATGCGATCTTGCCTTTGCGATGCCTTCGATCATTGTGAGCGATTCCTGCTCGCGGATTCACGAGGTCGAGGCCCTATGGGGCGCGCAAGGCGACGTTTTGATTTTTTCAAAAAAAGCCATACTTAGCGACTTCCCGGGCAATAATCCCAACAAGCCCGACACCTTGGCTGTTTTAGGCGTCACTGCTCCACTTGCCCCCGGCCAATATCGCTTCGAATACCGCGCCATCGACGATTGCGGGCAGAGCAGCGCTTGTCAGTTTTCGCTCGCTGTGGTGGACGCCATCCCGCCGGCGGTAGCATGCGACGAATGGACAAAGATTGGATTAGGGGCCGACGGCGTGGCCCTGATTTCTGCCGCCACATTCGACGACGGCTCGTACGATGCCTGCGGACCGGTTTTTTTTAAAGCCCGCAGGCTTCAGCACAGCGCCTGCTCGGATACCCTGTTCTTCGACGATATCGTGCGATTTTGCTGCGCGGACATTGGCGATACAATTCTGGTCGAACTGCGCGTTTATGACATCGAACCTCCGAAAGGCCCCATGGGACCGGCTGCATTCGCGGCGCATCACAGCGCCTGCCTGATCAAGGCGCTGGTGGAGGACAAAGTAAGACCGGCCTGCATCCCTCCGCCCGACGTAACGGTCAGTTGCGTCAACTTCGACCCCAGCCTCTGGGCGTATGGCAAGGCCATCGTGTCGGACAACTGCTGTCTCGACACGCAAAAAGTATATTTGGGCCAAATCGGGTTGACCCACACGCCCAACTACACCCTATTTGATACAACTTGCAACCGCGGAACTATCATCCGCACCTTCAGGGCATGGGACTGCTATGGCAATGTGAGCCAATGCAACCAAAAAATTGTGACCCAATACGAGCAAGGATATTTCATCCGATTTCCCGACGATAAGATTGTGAACCTCTGCGACGGAACCGGCTCATTCGGCGAGCCGGTCATCAAAGCCAATGGCTGCGAAATCATTGGCTTCTCATATGAAGATGTGATCTTCACGCTGGTCACAGACGCCTGCTACCGCATCGAGCGCAACTGGACAATTATCAACTGGTGTACCTACAACCCCAACATGGGATGTATCTTCGTTCCCAACCCGGATATCAGCATCGAGCGTCCATTCATACTCCCGGGCCCGATCGTATCGCCGGTTAATACCCCGTCGCCTTGGTCGCCAACGATCGTCAAAGTGCACCCCAGCGATCCGGATGTGACTAATTACAGCATCTTTTGGTCGCCCAACGCCAACTGCTACAAGTACACGCAGATCATCGTTATTCAGGATCTCAAGCCTCCAACGCTGAATTGCCCAAGCGGCACAGACACCCACTGCGACCTCACCGACAACGATCCCTTACTCTGGAGCGGGCCGAGTTTTTACGACTCACAGACCGAACAACACGACCTTTGCGAAGGACCTGCAGACCTGAGCGTCAACGCCAGCGACGCTTGTACCGGCTCGAACATCAACTTCAGGTATCTGCTTTTTCTGGATCTTGACAACAACGGCGAGTTGGAAACCGTCGTCAACAGCGCCCTTCCCCCGCCCCCCGGATTTATACAGATCGGCAATGCGCTTACGCCCAACTTTGCGGGCGGCGCGCCGATCGAATTCGACCGGCGCGCCGTGCCTACAAGCCAAAAATACCAGTTTGCCGTAGAGACCTTCGACACCGGCAACAGCCGCACGGCGCGCGTTCGGTGGAACACGCCCGACGCGCCTAACACATACGTAACTCCGGAACTCCCCTACGGCAAGCACAAGATCAAATGGATCGCCAACGACGGCTGCGGCGGCGAGAAATCCTGCGAATACATGGTCGAGGTAAAGGACTGTAAAAAGCCTACCGTGGTCTGCATCAACGGTTTGAGCGTCAATGTTATGCAGGCCGGATTCATCTCACTCTGGGCAAACGACTTTCTCCAATACGGATCCGACAACTGCACGCCCGCGTCCAAACTCCGCTACGGCATACGCCGTTCCGGGACCGGCTTGGGTTTTCCATTTGCGGCCAATGGGATAGACGGCAATCAGGAAGTCGCGTTTCATTGCTCTGAACTGGGGCTTCATTTGGTAGAACTGTGGGCCATAGATTTGGCCGGAAATGCGGATTTCTGCCAAACATACGTCCTGCTTCAAAGCACAACGGGGATCTGCGACCCGATTGACCCCGTACAAATAGCCGGCCACGTTAAAACAGAAGAAGCCAAAGGCGTAGAAGACGTGTGGATCCAATTGCAATCCATGCCCGGCCAAACCCAACAAATCCTGACCGGCGACGCCGGCGCGTACCTATTCCAGAACTCCTTGATCCCGGGAAGCCACGTCGAGCTCCAGGCCTCCAAAAACACCTTCCCGCTCAATGGCGTGACTACCTTTGATCTTGTGCTCATCAACCGCCACATCCTTGGTCAGCAATTGCTCAATAGCCCGTACAAACTGCTCGCCGCCGATATCAACAAGTCGGGCACCATCACCACGTTTGATATCGTCGAGTTGCGCAAACTCATTCTGGGGATATACGACGAGTTCCCGCAAAATACCTCCTGGCGATTCGTAGATGCAAAATTTGTTTTTCCCAATCCCCAGAACCCCTGGGATGGAAACTATCCTATCTTCACGGAGAAGATGACGTGGGACCCTCTGCTATTCAGCCAACCCGACGCCGACTGGATAGCCGTCAAAATAGGCGATGTCAATAATTCGGCCGCCGTGGGCGCACTTCAGGGTAAAGCGACTGGCGACCGCGAAAACGGCGACCCGCTACCATTCTTGTGCAGTTTGGACGAAGCTGCCGGCGGTTCAGTACGCGTAGAAATCGCGCCGCCACCGGGGATCGTAGCGTGGCAAACGACGCTTGAACACCCCGATCTGGAACTGACAAACATTCAACTGCCTCCTGGTGTCGGCTCCGAATGCCTCTCGCCACACTCGCAGGCCCTCACCCTCTCCATTGGCGAGAGCGACGCGCCCGTTGTTTTATTTTTTCGGAAAAAAGCCGGCGATGCAAGCCCGCGCATAGCCTTCAGCGACCGCCTGACGCAAGCGGCGGCCTATCGCGAGGATGGGATCATGCGGCGTCCGCTGGCCGTTTTTTCACAAAAAAACATGCCGCTGGAGCCGAACCCCTTGCTCGCGTTGTGCCAACCCAACCCCTGGACAGAGCGCGCCGCGCTGCGCTTTTTCATGCCCAAAGCCGACGAGGCGACGATAAGTCTGTTCGACGACCAGGGGCGGCTGTGTTGGACGCAATCCGGATCTTTCGCGCAAGGCTGGAGCGAGGTAACGCTACACGCCGGATTAGCCCGCGTTCCGGGCGCTTATTTTTGCAGAATTGAAACGGGTGAATACGCCCAAATCATAAAGATGCAGCGCTTCTAACCGGAGGCTGTAGCGTAGATCAGCTCGTCCCAGCCAAATACTTGAAATAGATTTTTTTCGGCAAAATAACGCCGCGCGGCATCCGGATCTTTCGCCGTTGCCAAGGCAAAATCGCCGCCCCAACCCCCAAGACTCTTCAGCGCGCCGGGAAACTCAGGGAACAAGCGTTCTTTAAGCGCTCGAATACCAAGCACGCGGGAGAGTAGCTGCTCGTGTTCGACCATCCATGCCTCAAACTCGGCAAGGGTGCGGGCCAAACACGCGCGCAAGGTCAGCGCTTCAGCTTGACGTACAAGCGAAGTGAGGTCGGCAGGCGCCACAGCGTTGAAATGCTCCATAGCCGCGCGGCTATCTTGCTTCCGCCCGAGAAAAACGAACAACAAGTGATCCCGAAATGGCGGCGCAAATTCAGGCGCCGGTCGAACGGAGCGGCCGGCGCTTTCGAGCCTGTACAGTATCGGCCCCTCGGCAAATGCGCAAGCCACGTCGTAGCCCGAGCCGCCAAACCCGACCTCCAGCAAAGCGTAGGGATCAACCCCGCTCCAACGCGCGAGCAGCGCCGTCAGGGTGCTGCTGCTGCCCAAGCCCCAGTCGCCCGGAAAATCCAAGCGCGTTTCCGCCAGATAGCCCAATTGCGGATCCAACCAACCCGACATCTGCCCGCGCGCGCAAGACAGCATCGCATGCAGCCGCTCCGCAGATGCGCCCGACTGTCTCGCCAAGCGCATATCCAGAAGCTCAAAGTCGGCTTCCATCCACAGCGCGCCGACATGGTCGTAAGCGCGCCACAACAAGCGCCCGGGCGACTCGGCGCAAGCGCTTACACGCAACGACTGGCCCAGGCGCGTGGGCAGGGCAAGAGCAAGGGCGCCGCGCAGCACCAGATACTCGGCGCTGATCAAGAGCTTGCCGTTGGCACGGGCTTCGAACAAGACGCTCATTGGATGTCCCAACGACGGGTTTTGGCAAATCTAATCAACAAATACGCCAGCAGGCCCGCCGGACCTGTGATCATAATCAAAAGCAATGGAATGGCGATGAGCCAAGGAGCCAGCTTTAACTCGCGGCCGTCGCGACTCACCCACAATCCCGCCAGCAGGCAAAAAGACAGATAATTGAGCCAACCGGTCAGCAGCATGTTTTTACTGCGAAACAAGTTAGTCAGCCCCTCAAGCGTGAGCAGGCTTCCGCTTTCCAAAGGGCTGAACAGATGCCTGAACGTAAAAAAGGCAGCGCCGAATAACAGCACTACCGCAAATCCAAACACAAACAATTCAGTATGCTTCCAACGAGGCGCAAAAAGGAGCGCTATCCAAGGAGCGAAAATGGCCACGCTGGCAATCCAATAGAAGTCGTCGGCAGTTAACACGCAATTTCGGGTTGTGTCGTGAAATGGTCAATTACGCCGCAAAGATAAGCCCGGGCGCGAAACACACAACCCGCGATTAACACACCAGACCCGCTTTAATGGTGAGGCGGCTCGTATATGATTCGAAAGAAGGTGCTGAAGCGTTCGTTCTGACGACTGACCGGCACGCCGGC
Source organism: Saprospiraceae bacterium (assembly GCA_046296435.1). Classification (GTDB taxonomy): domain Bacteria; phylum Bacteroidota; class Bacteroidia; order Chitinophagales; family Saprospiraceae; genus M3007. The sequence goes on from JBKBLI010000080.1 coordinate 11,361, forward strand.
GACAATGCCTATCATCAGGTTGTCGCTGATACACAAGCGCATTTGCGGCCGCACGATGATCTGAGCGCCCCCCGGCCCGAATGACTTGTTCGCTTCAATTCCGATAAAATTGCGCGTACCGCTGATCATATAATGTATATTGCTGTTAATATGCCATTCGGTTTGCGCACTTTTTCGCCGAAAATTGTAGTGTATCTCCGGCCCAGTGTAAATCAAAGCATGCCAATTGGAGCTCAGCCGCTTGGCCCCTATAAAAAACGGGTTGAAAATGTTTCCATAAAATACAGCCCCTTTGCTGTAATCCCGAAACGGCACAAATTCTAATTCGTTCAAGTATCCCAAAGCCAACGAGGTCTTGTGCTTTTCGGATACCCAAAAAGTCCATTGCGCGGCTGTTTTCAGGCCGTTCAGCCGGTCGCCCGGAGCCACATCCCGACCGTCGCCATTGAGCGGGTAATAGAAGGTGAAAGGCAACTCAATCTCCAAACCCAAACGGTCGATGGGCGCCCACTCATACTCTACAAGGGCTTCGTAGCGGTCAAACTTTTGGTTGTCGGTCAGCCCCATGCCTACGTTCCACTCCCGCTCCCCCTTTCTCGCGCCC
>JBKBLI010000081.1:0-11363 GCA_046296435.1 Saprospiraceae bacterium
AGCCCAAACATTGCCAAGTCATATTTGTCATCGGGATGAATTTTGGCTTCAAAAAATGCGTAATTCAGTGCTTCAAATTCACTTTTGGCATAGCCTAAAATATTGGCATAGTTTTTTGAAAAAAACACTATTTTCTTTTCGTTCAAATCAAATATTTGAATGGAAGAATTAGTAACCTCTGCTAAAGTTTCAACAATTCTTTTGTGTTTGTCAAGTTTATCGTAGTCAATATTTTGAGTTTCAAATTGCAGCCCGTCCATATATTTCATGACAATTTCATATATGGCACTTCTTTGGTCAATATTCTGGTTTTCTTTTTTTGTCATGATTGTATTAATGCAAATTTAGTCTAATACTTTTGTCTATGGTTTGTAGTTGGGATGCAATGACCGCTAACTCACAAATATACGAAAGTTTTGTCGCACTTTTTGTATTGTTGCCCTTGACAATACAAAAAGTACGACAAGAACTTACCCTGCTTTCCGGGTACAAATCGTCAAACGGGCTTTTTATATTTTCAGTGTTTGGTTGATGAATTTAGATTTTAAGTGCAAATTTAGGTCTTTTTTTTATCGCTAAAAGTTTTTTGGGTTTTCAGAAAATATTTTTCTCTGCTCTTTGCGCAAGTGACGGCGGTTCGCGACAACGCGGCGCTTGCGCGCAAAAAAGACGCTAACCGCGCCTGCCGCTACGCCACTGTAATCTCCCTGACCCCATCTTCTAAAGCGACGACGGTAATGCGCGCCATGTTGTCCGGGAAAAAAGGCTCGGCGATTTGGGGCCATTCGATCAAGCAATAGGAGTCGTCCCAGAGCATATCCTCAAGCCCGATATCGGCCGCTTCCTCGGGCCGCTCGATGCGGTACAGGTCTAAGTGTCGGATCAGACCCTCGCCACCGCCGGCGCGCGGATAGGCGTATTCGTTGACCAGAGCAAAGGTCGGGCTGGAGGTAGGGGTCAATACGCCTAAAAATTGTGCAAACGCCTTGACCAGCGCTGTCTTACCAGCCCCCATCTCGCCGTACAACGCAATTTTCCGGCGCCCGGCCAAGGCATCGAAGAGAGCGGGCATGAGCGCGATAAGCGATTCGGGTTGGGGCGCCGTGAATGTGTGCATGCGGGCGTATTCTGACGGACGATAGAGACGTGTAGAGAGCGGGCAGAGAAAATGGGCTGGCACGGATAGAGGGAGTGGGACAAACCGTTGTGTGCCGCCCCCTACGCGCTGCAAAGGTAGTCAAACTGAGCCAAATATAGCAGCCTGACTATTTTTGCAGCATGAACGCCTTCGTAACGCGCGACCAGATCGGCCGGGAGGTGCGCCTGAGCGCCTTCCCACCGCGCCGCATTGTGTCCTTAGTACCTTCGCAGACCGAACTGTTACACGCGTTGGGGTTGCGCGAAGAGGTTGTCGGCATCACCAAATTCTGCGTGCATCCAAGCGAATGGTTCCGCAGCAAACCGCGCATCGGCGGGACAAAGAATCCGCATATCGATCGTATCTGCGCCCTGAAACCCGATCTCGCAATCGCCAATCAGGAGGAAAATGCCCGCGACACGGTCCTGCAATTGGAAAAGGCCGGCTGTCCGGTATGGGTCAGCGACGTGCGCGATCTGTACGGAGCGCTGGCCATGATACGCGGCGTAGGCCAACTGGTCGGCCGTAACGAAGCGGCGGCGGACCTGTGCGCAGATATTGCAGTCGCATTTGCGGCCATTCCGCCTGCGTCTGCGCCCCGTCGGGCGGCCTATCTGATCTGGCGCAAACCTTACATGGCTGCCGGCGGCGATACGTTCATAGACGACATGCTGACCCGCGCAGGCTTCGAAAACGTGTTTGGACACATGAATCGCTATCCCGAAGTCAGCGCCGAACAACTGGCGGAGGCTGCGCCTGAGTGGGTGCTGCTGTCGTCGGAACCGTATCCGTTCAAGGACAGGCACCTGCGGGAATTGCAGGAAATTTGCCGCGGCGCCAGAGTACGTCTGGTTGACGGAGAGTTGTTCTCGTGGTACGGAAGTCGTCTGCTCAAGAGCGGGCCGTATCTGGCCGCCCTGGCTTCAGATTTTTAGCTTCAGAAAAAAATCGCCCCTCGCTTTACCACATGGGGCCGCGTCAATAGATCGGACGTATGTGCATGCGCACATCGGATGCGGGGCGTTCGTTGGCGTCTGTAGGCAACTCGGCTATTTTGTCCAACACCTCCAAGCCCTCTACGATGCGTCCGAATACGGTGTACTCCATGTCAAGCTGAGGCGCGCCGCCGTATTTCAGATAAGCGGCGCGCAGTTCGGGTCGGTACCTGAAGTTGCGCGCGTTCTCGATTTGGGTCAGGTCGGCCTCGCCCACTGGCCGACCGTGTACGATATAAAATTGAGAGCCGTTGGACTTTTTCTCCGGATTCGCTGTGCGGGCGGCGGCAAGCGCGCCACGTAAGTGGACTAAACTATCGCGAATCTCGGCGGGGATCATGCGCGAGGGACCGCCGTGGCCAAGGATCTCGCCCGGCGCGGCTTTGCGCGAGTTGGGGTCGCCGCCCTGTACCACGAATCCGCGTATGACGCGGTGAAACAACAGATCGTCGTAGAAACCCTCAGACGCTAATTTGAGGAAATTGTCGCGATGCAGCGGAGTTCCGGCGTTCAACTCCGCCACCATGACGCCGTGCGTGGTTTCAATCTCCACAAGACAATTTTCGGGCGGAAAGACCTGCAGGCGTTGAACATATGCTACCGCCCGTCGCTTGCGATAGGCGGTCAGGCGCACCTCATAATTGCCGGACTGCGCGTAGCGATGCGTCGGATTAGGCTGATCGGATACGGAGCCGTCGCCAAAATCCCATTCAAAACGATCGAACCCTTTCGCCGGCGCTTTGAAGGATACAGTAACCGGCGCGCTCAAACGCGAGGTCGGAACTTCAAACAGAGGGGTGGGACGCTGTGCCTGAAGCATGGATAGGCAAATCCAAAACAAGGTCGATACAAGTAAGACGCTACCCGTGCGTGGGCGCAAATATAGGTGAATCAGGCGCATCGGCTGTAGTCGCTGGAATCCGACTGAGTGATCCCGACAGGGCTCGAACCTGTAACCTACTGCTTAGAAGGCAGTTGCTCTATCCGTTGAGCTACGGGACCTGTTTTCGCCGCAAATTTACGCACATTTTCAAAAACGACGTCCGTTTTTTTATATCTCCCGCATCCTTCTTGGCCCGCGCTGCATCCCCGCGCGCGCTTTCCTCCAAAAACCCCCCTGACTTTTTGCGCGCGCCCCCCCCTTCGCGTCCCTTGCGGGAAAAAAACTTCGCGCCCCAAAAAACGAAATGACGCGCGACAATGCCGAAACGCAAAAATAAGATCGATCATCAGCAAATAATCGTACCTTTGCGCGCTTTTATAAAAGCCGTTTCCGCCCCGACAAACTTTTTTTCTTTTTTTTCATGACATCATTCAAAGATTTGGGCTTGGCCGACTCGCTCCTGCAAGCAGTCGAAGCATTGGGTTTTACAGCGCCAACGCCCGTACAGCAACTGGTCATCCCGGTTGCGTTGAGTTCCGACAGCGACTTCATAGCCTTGGCTCAGACCGGCACCGGCAAGACTGCCGCTTTCGGACTACCGTTGTTGCAACGCATAGACCCTGCAAAAAAATACGTGCAGGCCCTGATCCTGTGCCCCACTCGGGAGTTGTGCGTACAGGTAGCGAACGATCTGGGCAATTACGCCGCTTTTCAACCGGCGCTAAGCGTTTGCGCCGTTTACGGCGGCGCCGACATGGATGCGCAGATCAAGCAGTTGCGGCGCGGCGCTCAGATCGTGGTCGCGACGCCGGGTCGGTTGGTCGATCTGCTGATGCGGCAGGCCATTGGTCTCGACCGCGCCGACTACGTGGTCTTGGACGAAGCCGACGAAATGCTCAAGATGGGCTTCAAAGAAGCCGTGCAGATCATCATGGACGCCGCAGAAAACAGAAAGAGCACTTGGCTCTTCTCGGCGACCATGCCGCCTGACGTCAGGGCTTTGGCCAACGACTACATGAACGACCCGCATGAGTTGCAGGTCGAGCGTCTGAACCAAAACGCCAACATCGAGCACCATTATTATCTGTGTCGCTCAGACACCCGATTCTCGGCGCTCAAGCGCATCGTGGATGCCCATCCGGGCATTTACGCCCTGATCTTCTGCCGCACAAAAGACGAGACCAAGCAGATCGCAGAGCAAATGATACGCGACGGCTACGACGCAGAGGCGCTGCACGGCGACCTGGCGCAGCCCGACCGCGATCGCGTAATGCAGCGCTTCCGGGAGCGCAACCTCCAACTCCTCATCGCCACCGACGTGGCCGCCCGGGGCATCGACGTCAGCGACGTTTCGCACGTCATCCATTACGGACTGCCCAACGAAATCGAGGTCTATACGCACCGCTCCGGACGCACGGGGCGGGCCGGACGAAAAGGAGTCTCAATAAGTATCGTAACCAGCGCATTTTTGGCCAAAATACCGCAACTGGAGCGCAAACTCGGCGCCAGGTTCATCCAAAAGCGCATTCCGACCGGCCTCGAAGTTTGCCAGGAACAATTGCTGCACATCGTGCGTAATATACGGGATCAGGAAGTGCGCTACGACGAAATTGAGCCGTTCATGCCTCAGATCTACGAAATGCTCAAAGACCTCAGCAAGGAAGAACTGATCATGCGTTTCGCCAGCGTCGAGTTCAACCGCTTCCTCGCCTACTATCGCAACGCTCCCGACATCAATCCGGGCGCCCCCGGCGCCAAAAAAGCGCGCAGTGCCGACAACGGCCCCGCCGAATCAAAGCGCCTGTTTGTCAATATCGGCCTGATGGACGGCGTCAACAAGCGGGATTTTCTGGAGGTGCTGTGCGGCGATATCGGGATACCCAAGGCAGCCGTCGGCGAGATCAGCCTCAAAAAGTCGTACATGCACTTCAATGTTGAAGCAGGATATGCCCGCGAAGCCAAGATCGGATTGGAAGATTTTACGATCAACAACCGCAAGGTGAGGGTGAGCGAGGCGGAGCCGATGAAGGAAAAAGCGCCTCCAAAAAAAGAAAAGGCCTTCAAGAGCAAAGTCAAGCCGGGCAAAAAGGAAAAATACCGATTCTGAGCGCTCCCCCGCCTTGCGCATGTCCGCCGCTGCCGTCCAGCCGGCAAGTCATGACCTAGCGCTGCGGGCTACAAAATAACAATTCAAACGCCCCTCGTACTGGCGTTTGAACGCATCGCGACTGAGCGGCGGAAGGCCCTTGAGCAGGGCCTCGGGCAGATAGATATCCATATCGCAGGCGTCAAAAAAATCGAACATCTTGTCGGGCGTAGCGTCGTAAATATCCGACGCCCCCAGCCCGTATTCGAAGACAACGATCGGTTTGCAGCGGCGGAGGGTTTGCACGGCGCCCTCCAGCACAAGAAGCTCGGCGCCCTCCACGTCTATCTTGATGAGATCCACCCGCGCGTTGGGAGGCAATACGTCGTCGAGGCGCCGCGTTTGCACAATAATGGTCGTATCCTCCTCGACGGGGCGGTCGTACCGGCGCTTGAGCAGGCCGCTGTACGAGGGGTTGCTGATCACGTAGTTGAAGCGGGCCTCGCCATTGGCATTGCTAAGCGCCACATCTGAAATCTCGACATTCGGACGCCGGGCGTACTTGCGCGCCAAACGCTCGTAGAGATGAGGCAGCGGCTCGAATCCGTAGTGCCGGGCGTGAGGCGCGCGCGCCAGCAGCAGGTCGAGTATCTCTCCCTTGTGGCAACCCACATCCACGCTGCAACCGTCGGTCGGAAAATATCGGACGATGATGCGCCGGGTCAGGCGGTCGTAGCGTTGGTTGGCGGTGATGTCGAAAGGCGCGTAACGCAGGGCCTTTTTCAGCAAATCTTTGAGCATGCGGACAAAAGTTGCCGCAAAGCTATGTATAAAACATGAAAGTCCACCCCCTGCCCCCTTCGCGCCGCCCTCAGGCATTGCGGAGCCGATGCGCTGCCGGGGCCAGAGCCGCAGACTCAGTCCGGAAAGTCAGCCTGAAATACAAAAGCGCCGGTATCCAAATCCAATCGCGCGCAATACGTCCGCAGGCCGTTGCTCACCGCAAGGTATGGCGCGCGCAAGGCCATGTTGTAACGGGAGGCCTGCTCAAAGGCGCCATCATCGATCGCCACGTTTGGCGATTTACATTCTACGATGAGCCAGGGGCGCCCTTCGGCGTCATAGACAGCTATGTCGCAGCGTTGCAGTTGACCGTTGACGCGCACGCCCATCTCCGAGCGCATGCGACCGCGAGGGTACTTTTTCGCAGTCAGGAAATGCTGTAGTAACAACTGCCGCAGCAACTCCTCGGGCGACAGGGCCACATACTTCCTGCGGATGGGGTCAAATATTTCGCGACCCGCTTCCCGCTCGCGCAGGCGCAACGCGGAGCGATAAGCGCTCAGGTCAAGATGGATTGAAGCGTCCACAAGCGATACATTTTTTTATTTCTACGGCAAAATTTTTGCTGCCCGCGCGACCGCCCCGCCCCGAAGCGCACATATGCGGGGACCTGGGACCGGCTCAGACGCGCCGCCCGCGTGATTTATTTTCTTTTTTGGAGAAAAGGGCAAAGGCGTTAGCATACAGACCGGCCGGCATGCCCGCGCCCTCTTCTAATCGCGCCCTTGGCCCGCGCTTTTTTTTTTACTAAAAAAAACAAAACGACAATGAACCGCGGGGGAAAGCGCCGGTTTGTCGGGCGTTTTGCAGCGAAATCGCGCGCGCCATCTGTGGCAGATCTCTTTTGAAAGAAGCGAGCGTGGGGGCGCCGTTCAGAAATACCGGTCGAGCAGCCAAACCAATGCCGTCATACTCGCGGAGCCGAGTTCCAGCTCGCGTTGGTTGACGGCCTCAAACACGTCGGCTGCCGTGTGGTGGTAGTCAAAGTAGCGCTGCGAATCGGGGCGATACCCGCAGAGCAGACCTTTGAGCGGCTTGAGCGGATTGATGTCGGCGCCCGATCCGCCGCGGGATAGCTCAAGGCCGTAAGGCTGCAGCAAGGGCGCGAACGCCTGCACCCGCTCGAAAAAATCGGCGATCACGTCTTCGTGCGCATCAAAGCTGAATCCCCGCGGCGTAAACCCGCCGGCGTCGCTTTCGATGGCGCAGGGGTGAAACTCCCGGTGTTCCGCCGCAAGGCGCGCATACGCTGTGCCGCCGCGCAGTCCGTTTTCTTCATTCATAAACAGTACGCAACGGATCGTGCGGCGCGGGCGATATCCGATCCGTTTGAGCAAGCGCAGGACCTCCATGCTCTGCACGCAGCCCGCTCCGTCGTCGTGGGCGCCGTGGCCGACATCCCAGCTATCCAGATGTCCGCCCACCAGGATCACCTCGTCGGGCCGTTCGCTACCTCTTATCTCGCCAATTACGTTGTAGGACAACTTATCGGGCAGCGTTGCGCAGTACAATTTCATACTTACTTGAACGTCCTTTTCCTGCTGGAGCAGCGCGGAGAGGCGTTCGGCGTCGTTGGTGCTGATGGCCACTGCCGGAATGAGGGCATGGGTTGAATCGTAGATCAGGGTTCCGGTGTGGGGGTAGTCATCGAGCCGCAAGCCCATGGAACGCACCAAGACGCCCACGGCGCCGTACTTGGCGGCGCGCGAAGGGCCTTGCACCCGCTGATCGACGGCGCCGCCATAGGCGTGAAACGTATGCAGCCGGGCGGCATCCATCGGGCGGTTGTAAAAAGCGATATTGCCCTTCAGGGCGCCCGCTTTGCCCAGCGAATCAAGGGCGCTCCAACTTTTGATCTCGACCACCCTTCCCTTCGCCCTGCCGCCCACAGAGCCGCCGAGAGCCAAGCTATTTAGCCGAAAACCCGCGCGGCGTCCATTGTGCAACACCGCAACCTCTTCGGGCTTGCCGCGCACCCAGTGGGGGACCATCACGGGCTGGAGCCATACCGAGTCTAAGCCCAGCGTATCCATCACGGCGCGGCTCCAGGCCACCGCTTTGTCGGCCGCTGCGCTGCCGCTCAGGCGATGGCCCACCCCATAGCAAAGGTCGCGCAGCCATGCATAGCAACGCCCGTCGGTCAGGGCCGCCTGATACAGTGCGGCGACGACCTCAGCGTCGCGGTTTGTCGCCTCGCCCGGCTGCGCCAGGCCCGAACCGGCAAAGGTGCATGCCAAAATAAGGACAAAAACGCGCTTTTTTGCTTGAAAAAAAATTTTTTTTGCGGACTTATTGTTTTTTATACACCAAGTGTGCATACCTTTGTGAAGTTGTTTTGAATAAAAAATTGATTGGAATTGCCGTTCCGTCGGTTTTGAAGATAAAAATTTGGTTTTATTTGGTTAGGGCTGGGGCGCGCTGTACGAGCGACGCCCCATTTTTGTTTGGCGCAGAAACTTTAGCTGCTGCAATTTTTAGGCGGCCGTCAGACCATTTCAGGGGTGAATGCCTCAAAAAACAAGTTAACCATAATTTTAATCCCCACAAAAATGAGATTATTCCTATTATTGCAGTGTTTTTTGAGAAAACTTTACACTTCTGTGCAGCCATTTGACATTTTTGGGTATCTAACGACATCGTGATGAAAAATTGTTTGAGCGAGGATAGCCGGGCGAATGTCGGGCCGGGGGCTATTCGCTGAGGCATATTGCGCGAAGTTCGGCCGGCATGGTTTAGAGGCGCTGCAAGTAAGGCCTTTTTGCAAAAAAAGACGCGGCATGACCCGAAGATCAGTTTTTGGCGCTCAGAAGTTAACGACTGAATTTTAAAGCCGATTTAATTTCCAAATTTGTATGCTTATGCGTTTTTGTACTTTTGTCCTTTCCATCTTGATTTCATTAGCGGCGCACACCCTAAGCGCGCAAACCAGCCCTGACAACATGGGCGTCATCGAAATAGACGCTTACTTTCAGAGACATACCATTAGCGTCGAAACGCCCGGACAGATTCTTACGTTTAACAACCTGATTGTCGGCGAAACGTATCACTTTGTCATACCGGACGATCCCGGACTGGCGGGCTGTCGCCCGAAAGTTTCGATGCTCAGTCCCGATGCGACTTTGATGGAGGAACCTTCCGATCTTTTTGGCGTAAAATTCGTGGCTGTGAGCGCAAGCCTTAGCGTCATGCTGAGCTACCCTTGCTCCTGGTCGGCCGACAACCCGCTCGCACATCCCATCTCGATAGCTTGCATGACCTGCAGAAAGAGCAAACTGAAGGATTATATCTCATCAATGGATGTGGCTGTGCTTGAGGTGGGCGGCGCCAGCGCCGAAGAGTTGGTGCGCGACGTATTGATCGGCGGCGACTGCTTTGATATCGCTGGTTTGACTTTTTCCGGTTTTGGCGATCAGATCGGCACATTCAGCAACGGCCAAACCAATATTGGCATCGCCACCGGCGTCATTATGGCCACCGGCGGCATTGGCGTAGCTCCGGGTCCGAACAACGCGCCCAATGCAAGCGCGGGTTATGGAGCCTCGACGCCCGACGCAGACCTGCAATTGTTGTCCGGAAGCGGCGCCATCTTCGACAAAGCGGAGATCAGTTTTTCTTTTACGCCGACGCAATCGCCCGTACTTTTTGAATACGTATTTGCCTCTGAAGAGTACTGCGAGTATGTCAACTCCCAGTTCAACGATGCGTTTGGATTTTTCCTTTCCGGTCCGGGCATCAACGGTCCTTTCAGCGGCGCAGAGAATATAGCCCAAGTTGGCGGAGCATACGTAGCCATCAACAGCATCAACCACCTGGTCAACGCAGGTCTGTACGTCAACAACCAGCCTGCCGACCAAAACCTATGCGGTCAGAACCCCGCCATGGGCGTCGCCGTCAACGAGGTTCAGTATGACGGGTTCACGCGGCGCCTCACCGCCATAGCCGCCGTGCAGCCCTGCCAGACCTACAATATCAAACTCAAAGTAGCCGACGTGGGCGACGGGATATTCGACTCGGCGGTGTTCCTGCGCGCCGGATCGTTCAGCGCCGGCGGCAATGTGAGCGTACAATTTCAGGTCAATGGCGAACCGGCTAACGAGGTGTTTGAAGCTTGCGGGCAGGTACAGTTGATCTTTACCCGCGTGGGCGGCGGCACGCAGTCCATTCCGGTACAATTTACCATCGGCGGCACGGCCACGCCGGGCGTGGACTATACGCCTATTCCGCCCATCGTGGTGATTCCTTCCGGCCAGCAGCAAGCCATTGTCAACATCACGATCTTCAACGACATGATTCTGGAGGGCGAAGAAAGCATCATCATTACGCTTGCTAACCCCTGTTCGTGCCTGAATCCAGAAGAAATCCTGATCATCAAAGATCGCCCGCAACTGGACGCAATTGCCGATACCGTTTCGATATGCGGGCCAAGCGGGATCGCCACCGTAGGTGTGGCGGTGCTGGACGGCGTAGAACCATTCACCTTTCAGTGGTCCAACGGATCCACTTCGCAGGAGATCACGCCTTTTGTGCCGACCTCTACCAACTTCAGGGTAACGGTGACCGATGGCTGCGGCAGTACGGTGGTGCGCACGGCGCGGATTATCGTCAATCCGGTCCCGATTGCGCAACTTTTCCCGCCGGGACCGCAACTCTGCCCGGGCGGCAGCGCGCAAATCCCGATGAACTTCATTGGCCAAGGGCCATTCATTCTCAACTATACCATCAACGGCGTGCAGCAATTCCCCGTCGATGTACCAGGCAATCCTTTCTCTCTGACCGTCAACCAACCGGGACTGTATCAGATCATTGGACTGGAGGACAGTTTAGGGTGCCCGGGAACGGGGCAAGGGGTGGTGACCGTCACCATGTCCAATCTGGCTTTCAACGGCACAGTCAACAATGTCTCCTGTTTTGGCCAAAACAACGGCTCGATCACCACCACCACCACCGGCGGCATAGCGCCGTATCAATACGTCTGGAGCGGCCCGGTCAATATACCCAACAACACCCAAAACCCCAACAACCTGCCGGCGGGAACCTACAACGTGACCATGACCGACAGTAACAATTGCTCCCTTGTTCGGACATTCACGATCACGGCTCCGCAAGCGCTTAGCACATCGGTGGATAGTATTGCCGGCGTCAATTGCGCCAGTCCCAACGGCGGCGGTATTTTTATCAATGTAGGGGGCGGCACGCCCGGCTATACCTACCAGTGGAGCCATGGAGCCAACGTCCAAAACCCGCAAAATCTGCCGCAGGGTAATTATCAGGTGACCGTGACGGACGCCAACGGGTGCGCAAGTACCAACACCGCTTCGGTACCCGGCGACTTCAATGCGCCCGATGCCGTCGCCAGTGTCAGCGGCTCGCTGTCCTGCGTCGTCAACAGCTTGCAACTCAGCGGCGCCGGCTCCTCGC
>JBKBLI010000082.1:0-11215 GCA_046296435.1 Saprospiraceae bacterium
GTTGTGACGGAAGACGGCCAACATTTGACCAACAATTGGGGGCCGGCCATCATTCGGAGCATCGTGTTTCTTATCCCCTTTTTCCCTTTGGTGGAATTGATTGTACTGCTCACCAATGAGCGCAAACAGCGCCTTGGCGACCAATGGGCCAAGACCCGCGTGGTCTCCGTGGCCTAAGTCTGCGCATGCCTGCCGGATGGGGGAGCCAATCCCGCCATCCGGCGCATTTGTAATACTGCCACAGGGATTGTATCCATGCCTTTTCTTATTCCCCCGCGCGTCGAACAACCCTACATGCCCCATCCTGCGCTGTGGGCTGATTCGTCGGGATGCGTAGCCGTGGGGGGGCGCATGACGCCTGAATGGCTTGAGCATGCTTACCGACGCGGCATCTTCCCCTGGTACATGACCGAACAGGGACCGGTCTGGTACAGCCCGGATCCGCGTTGTGTGCTCTTCCCGCCGGAAGTGCGCGTGCACAAGAGCATGCGGGTCATTTTCAATCAAAAGCGGTTTACCTACACGTTTGACGCTTGTTTTGAGCGGGTCATGCGCGCCTGCGCCGAAACGCCCCGAAACGACGCGCTCGGATCATGGATAACGGAGGCCTTTGTCGAGGCTTATGCGCAGATGCACGACAAAGGGTACGCGCACTCGGTCGAAGTATGGGAGCAGGGCGCCCTGGTTGGGGGACTATACGGCCTTGCGTTTGGCCGGACCTTTTTCGGAGAGAGCATGTTTTCGCTCCGCGCCAACGCCTCCAAGGCTGCGCTGATCACGCTATCAAGAGTTTTGGGAAGAGCGGGATTCGTACTGATAGACTGCCAGCAAAGCACCCCGCACCTTCAGTCGATGGGCGCGCGCAACATTCCGCGTGCTGATTTCCTGCACTTGCTGGCCCTTCATGCTGGCAGCACCGATTGGTTCAAAGGGAAATGGGAATACGACGCCAATCAACAAGAATTGCGTGTTTTGACGCCATAGAATGGCGTTTTGGTGTATCTTTGCATAAAAAGCACCGTCCAGACACATGCGCCAGTCGAGAAAATGGGCAGCGGGCGAGGGAATGGGGCGAGGGTTCTGCACGCGCGCATGCGCGCTCATGGCGCTCTTGTCGATATTTCCTGCGTTGGCGCCCCATCCTGCGCTTCCCGCGCGCTCCTCGCCCGATACGGCGACCGAAGCATACCCAAAAGACTATTTCCGCAGTCCGATTGATAGTCCGATCCTGATGAGCGGCACGTTTTGTGAGTTGCGCTCAAATCACTTCCACTCGGGCATCGACATCAAAAGCAATACCGGCGGGGTGGGCCAGCCCGTATTGGCTGCCGCCGACGGGTACGTCAGCCGCATCAAAGTGGAGCCGGCAGGCTATGGCAACGCGTTGTACATCAAGCACCCCAACGGCTACACCACAGTATATGCGCATTTGGATCGGTTCATGTCTGAAGTAGCGCAGTACGTCAAGGACGCGCAGTACAAACGCGAGAGTTTCAGCGTGGACTTAAATCCGCCCGAGGGGCAATTCCGCGTAAAAAAGGGACAAGAGATTGGCAAGATGGGCAATTCGGGTAGCTCGTCGGGGCCTCACTTACATTTTGAAATCCGAAACACCGCCACTCAGAAGGCGCTTAACCCTTTTTTGTTTGGCCTTGCCGTCAAAGATCAAACCCCGCCGGACATTCGGGACATGAAACTTTTCCTGATCTCCAACGGGGGCGAAACGCTCAAAGGCAAAGCTTTTCCCATCGAAAAACGCGGCGCGGGCAGCTACGGCATCAAAGGTGACACGGCCTCGGTAGGTTGGGATCGCATCGCTTTTGCCATAAAGGCTTACGACAAAAGCGACGGCGTCAGCAACGATAACGGCCCTCACAGCATTCTGCTGAAAGCCAACGGCGTCCCGATATACCAGTGGACGGCCGAAGCGCTCAACTTCGAAGAGACGCGCTACCTCAACGCTCACATCGACTACGGCGCCCGACAGCGATTTGGCGCCTGGTTTCACCGTTGCTTCATCCTGCCGGGCAATCGACTCAGCACCATGTATGATCGCTCCCTGGGACCGGGGCACATCCTGCTCAACGCCGCAGGGACGCCGACCGAGATCGAGCTCAAGGTCGCCGACCCTTTCGGCAACTCTGCTGCGCTTAGGTTCTGGATCAGGCGTTCCGAAACGCTCGAAGACATCCAGGATCCCGTTTGGCAATACGAGATCAACCATCAGGCAGATTTCAATCTGGAGATGCCGCGCTTCTCCATGAGTCTGCCCAAAGGAGCCTTGTACGAGCCGCTCAAATTCAGGTACCGAACCGAAACCTCGACCTCGCCTTCCGTTTATTCGGAGGTTCACTGCCTGCACGACAGAGAAACGCCCGTGCACCGCTATTTCGAAATCGCCATACGCCCCGACAATCTGCCCCCGGAACTCAAATCCAAAGCGGTCATCGCCCGCACAGGCGACGGCCTGACCAACTGCGGCGGCAAGTGGCGCGGCGAAACCCTGACTACCAGGGTGCGGGATTTCGGCAATTATTGTGTCACGGTGGACGATACGCCCCCTGACATCAAGCCCCTGGCTTTCGAGCGCGACATGCGCAAGCGCAACGCCATGTCTTTCAGAATAAGCGACCGCATGCCTACCGACGCCCAGGCCAAAGGTCTCTACTACCGCGCTACGGTCGATGGGCGTTGGGTCTTATTCGAATACGATCGCAAGAACAACAAGATCACCCACCATTTCGACGGGCGCATCGTACCCGGCGAACACCGCCTGCGCATCGTGGTGCGCGACGACCGCGGCAATGAGCGCGTGCTGGAGCGCGATTTTGTGCGCTAAATCAAAGGAAACGGTAGAAAAGTTTCGAAACCGGCGCCCCAATACCACGAAAGGCGTATTTTTGCAGTCCCACATACCGGATATTGTAACCTACTACATGCTTTCTTTTTGACTGCAATGAAAAAATCCGGAACACGCGCGCCCATCAAACACGCGTCCGCCCATCAAACACGCCCTTCGATCTTTGACGTCAAAGTCTTCGCATACTGGCTGCCTATGCTCGTTGGCTTGTTGCTGTTTGCCACGACGCTGCAATTCCCGATGACAGGAATAGACGACCACGCCGCTACTATTGAAAACGAAAGCGTTACGGCTTTTTCAATCAATACGCTATTTTCGCATTTCAACCTGGGCATGTACGCCCCCTTGACCTGGATGGGTTATGCGCTGGCCTACCGGTTAGGGGGTGAAAACGCCTTTTGGTATCATTTGCTCAGCCTTCTGACGCATCTGGCTTGCACCTATTTGGTCGTGCGCCTGATGTTGCGCATGGATGGCCGGAGCGCCCTTGCCGCCGGCGTCGGCATTCTTTTCGCCGCCCACCCTATTCAGGTTGAGTCGGTGGCCTGGATAGCGGGATTCAGCACGCCGCTCTACGCCCTGTTTTATTTGCTCGCCTGCCATTGGTGGTTGGACTATGCCCACGAGGGCAAGGGCTGGCGCGCATGGGCGCTGGCGCTGGTCGCTTTTTTGCTGGCCAATCTGTCTAAGAGTGCGGCTGTGACGCTTCCGCTGACACTTTTGGTCCTGGATTACTGGAGAAAACCCATCCTCCCGCTTCGCCAGAGACTCCTCGCCCTTGCCCCCTTTTTTTTGATATCCCTTGGATTTGGCCTGCTGACAGTTTACGGGCGCGTCAATGCGCCTATGGCTTTCGGCGATAGCGCCTATGGATTCACGGCCTTTGACCGGGTGTTTTTACTGACATACTCTCCGCTTTTTTATTGGTCAAAAATACTGATCCCGCTCAAGCTCAACATATATTACTCCTTTTACAAAACGGGCGACAGTTTGCCCTATTGGTACTATGGCGCGCCGCTGGCGTTGGCGGCCCTGGCTTACCAGGCATGGCGGCTGCGGCGCGAGCAAGCGTACTGGGCTGTCGGGCTGTTGTTCTTCGCGGCCAACATCGGCGTCATGTTGCCCTGGATCCCTATGGGCGAATTCGAACTGCGCGCCGATCACTACAACTACCTTGCGGCAGTGGGCGCCTTCTACGCTTTGGTCGCCTTTGCGCTGCATCAAAGCGAGCGCCGACCCTGGTTGAAGACCCTCGGATACGTATGGCTGACGCTTTGCGTATTGCTTGCGTTTCGACAGGCTCAGACCTGGCAAAGTATGATTTCCGTGCTCAACAACGCCATCGCCAACGGTTACCATAAGGGCGGAATGATGTACTTCGCACGCGGTATAGAGCACGGCGATCTCGGCAAAACCACTGAAGCTATTGAAGACTTTACGAGGGCCATCGAACTGAAGCCGGACTTACGCGACGCCTACAAATTCAGAGGCAGCCTATATGCGCAAACAGGCCAGTTGGAACCCGCGATGGAGGATCTGCACGCCTACCTGCGCTACGACTCGACTGATCTGGTGGTCTGGAACAACATAGGTATGATCTACATGCAACTGGGACAACTCGAACGCTCAATCGCCGCATTCGACAAAGTCATCGAACTCAAACCCGAGGCGGCCATCTCTTACCGCAATCGGGCAAGGGTGTATGAACTGATGGGCGAACATGAAAAGACGAGACTCGATCTGCTCCGGGCGGAACGCCTCGACAGCGAATGAAGCTACCCGCCGCACAAGCGGCGTAAATATTAACCGCGCTCACAAGCCGTAGTTTGCCAAATGGTCCAATCTACGTCGGCTACATGGACCGCACCGCCGCGCCATGCCGCCTTGAGCTTACGAAAGCGTCTCAAATCTCGTAATGGCCGCTGCGAATAGCAATTGTGCTTACTTTTGCAGTGAGAAGAGGCGGTTTGCTTGTACGTTTCAAATCCATCTCGAACGGCCTGACTCTCGTTGCAATCCTTGATGTGAGGCGACGCCGAAGCATGCCATTTGATCAGGACACCCCGCCTCAGGCATCCGAGTATGCACTTTTCGAGTCGCTTCGGCGTTTTTGTGAAAAAAATTATTTAATCGCTCCTGTGCAAAAATGTAAAATTCGTCCCTTCAGAGTTGGCGCATGGCGGATACCTGTTTTGACGTTTCCTTCTCATTGTAGCTAACAAATCGATATGTTCCATTTGCTGTTAGGATTTATCACGGCCTTCATCCTCACCTATACCATTATCCCCCTGATCGTGGACGTAGCGCACCGGCGCAGTCTGTACGACAAACCCAACGAACGCAGCGCACACAAAGCGCCTACCCCCTCGCTGGGCGGCATCGGGATATTTGCGGGAATGGTTTGCGGGATTGTGCTCTGGACCCCATTGGCGTCGTTCGGGATGCTTCAATATCTGCTTGCGGCATTTTTACTTATTTTTCTTACCGGCGTATTGGATGATCTTTTGCCGCTCTCGCCATACAAGAAACTGGGCGGTCAGATACTAACGGCGGTCATATTAGCTTTCAAAGGCAAAGTAACTTTGAGCGGCATGTATGGCTTGCTGGGCATCTGGCAACTGCCCGAATTTTTTTCGTTTCTGCTGAGCTTATTCCTCTTTGTCGCGCTGATCAACGCCTTTAACCTGATCGACGGCGTCAACCTTCTGGCCGGCGGCATAGGACTGCTGGCCTGCGTTTTCTGGGGGATTTGGTTTTATCTGGCAGACGAAATGGGATTGGCCATGGTGTCCCTGTCTTTGGCCGGTTCGCTGTCGGCCTTTCTTAAATTCAACCATACCCCTGCCAAAATCTTCATGGGCGACACCGGCGCTATGTTGATCGGAGCGGTATGCGCAGTACTGGCCATCCAATTCATCGAAAAAAACCACGCGTTCTCCGCGGGACATGACGCCCGTATTGGAGCCGCCCCGGCCATAAGCGTAGCCGTACTGATTGTACCAATTACCGACACCCTGAGCGTGATGACACGCCGCGTATTGGGCGGCAGATCACCTTTCAGCGCCGACAAAACCCACCTGCACCACCAACTACTGCGACTGGGGCTGAGCCATGAGCAAACCTCCGGAGCGCTCATTTTAGCTACCTTATCGTTCACGGCGCTCTGTTATATTTTGCAAGACCTGGGCTTCATTACCTTACTCTGGATTGAGGCCCTGCTGGCTATCGGAGCTGTGCTGAGTCTTTTTTTTCTTGAAAAAAACAAACAACCCAAGAGCGGTAAGCCATGAGCGATTTGAAGAGCCGCAATGAGGCGTTCCGACAAGCCATCGCCATGCTCAACCCCGAGCAAAAAAGGGTCGTAGAACACACCGAGGGACCGGTACTCACTATCGCAGGCCCGGGATCCGGCAAAACCCACATGCTGGCGGCCAGAGTAGGAAAAATATTGCTCCATACCGACACGCCAGCCCAGGCAATCCTATGCCTGACCTTCACCGACGCGGGCGCAACCGCCATGCGGAGCCGCCTTTTGTCTATGCTGGGACCGGAGGCCTACCGCATTCCGATCTATACCTTTCACAGCTTCTGCAACCGGGTCATACAGGATAATCCCGAGCGCTTCGGAAATGCCGCGCTCGAACCTCTTAGCGACTTAGAGCGCGCCGGCATGATCCGCCAACTACTCGAAGAGCTCCCCCCCGACAACCCGCTACGCGCCCAACGCAAAGACCCTTTTACCTTCGCGCAGCATGTTGCAGAGTTGCTCCAAACCATGAAAGCCCAAAACTGGAAACCGGGCGACTTGAGACGCGAGGCCGATCGCTTCATCAGATCCCTCCCCTCGCGAGTCGAATACCAATACCGCAACAACTCGAAATATGGCCAAAAAGGACAACCCAAAAAAGTCGCTATAGACGATATGGTCGAAAAAATGGAGCGCCTCAAAGCGGCCGCCGACCTGTACCCGCGCTTCCAAACCTTGCTGGAAAAAGCGGGCCGATACGAGTTCGACGACATGCTCCAGTGGGTCCTTCGCGCCTTCGAAAAACACCCCGCCCTCCTCCGCAATTATCAGGAGCGCTACCTGTACTTTTTGGTGGACGAGTATCAAGACACCAACGGCGCGCAACACGAATTGCTGCGCCAACTGATCGCCTACTGGGACAAACCCAACGTATTTGTGGTGGGCGACGACGACCAGAGCATCTACGAGTTTCAAGGCGCGCGCCTGCAAAATATCCTTCAATTTTATGCCGACTATCGCAGCGACCTCTTTGTCGAAATCCTGCGCGACAACTATCGGTCGAGCGGCCTGATCCTCAAGGCTGCTGAACGCCTCATCGCACACAACACCCTGCGCCTGGCCGCAGAAATAGAGGACGGCATCGAAAAAACGCAGCGCGCAGTCCGCGGCGACGGGCACGAACCGCGTATCCTGCGCTACGCCGACCGCAATGCCGAATGGACGGACATCGTCGCTCAAATCGAAACGCTCATCGCCCAAGGCGCCCCGCCCGACGAGATCGCCATCATCTACGCCAAACACCGCCAAGGCGAACCGTTCCTCCGCCTGTTGGAGTCGCGCAGGATCCCGGCGCAAACCAAACGCCCGGCCAACGCGCTCGATACGCCTATCATTCAGCAAACCATCGAACTGCTCCGTTATATCTATGACGAATACCGCGAAGCCTTCAGCGGCGAACACCGCCTGTTTGCCCTGCTGCATGCTCCATTCTGGGGGCACGAGCCTTTAGAACTGGCCCGCTTTGCGCTGCGCAACCGGCAAGCGCGAGAAGCCGGGGAAACGCTGTTCTGGCGCGAAAACTGGCGCCCGCAAGCCGGCGCCCCTACCGAATTCGACCTCAACGACCTGATCCGTGTCGCAGGCGAAGCCCAGACGCGCGAGGGCATCGGGTTTGGGGAGCGGGTGTTGCTTGGCGTCTGGCAGGCCTCGGGCATACTCCAATATACGCTGCGCCACCCGGACAAGGCCTGGCTGCTGCAGGTCCTGTCCGCCTTTCGCGATTTTGTGGCGGGCGAAGAGCGCCGTTCGCCGCAACTCACCCTCGCGCAATTCCTCCGGCTGATAGACGACCTGCGCGACAACCAAATCCCCATACCCACCCAACGCCAGATCGGCGATCTGCGCGGCGTGCGCCTGCTCACCGCCCATGCCGCCAAAGGTCTCGAATTCGCGCATGTGTTCATGCCGGATTGCCGCGCCGATGCCTGGGAGCGACAAGGGGCCGCAGGCCGTCGGCGCTTTACGCTGCCTGACACCTTGACGCGCGCCGGCGAAGCAGACTTCCTCGAAGCGCGCCGCCGCCTCTTTTTTGTGGCCATGACCCGCGCCAAAGACACCCTCGCCATGTCCTACGCAGCATCGGGACCAGATGGCAAAACGCTCGACGAGTCGCAGTTTCTGCACGAAACGGGTATTTCAATAACTGAGGCTCCATTGACAGGGGCAGACCCTGTGCTCGCCATACAATCCGCCCTGCTCGCGTCCCCCACGCCTGAGCGCATTACCCTGCCCCATGACACCCTGATTACGCCCCTGCTCGAATCATTGGTCCTCACGCCCAGTTCATTCAACCGATACCTGCGCTGCCCGCTGGCGTTCTACTATGAGGACATCCTCGCCGCGCCACTGCTCACCAGCCCGGCAGCCGCGTATTGCGATGCGATGCACTGGGCTTTGCAGCAGTATCTGAACGCCTGGCGCAGCGCAGCGGATGACGCAGCCACACCTCCGCTCGAAATGCTGCTCGCCTATTTTGAAACGGCCATGACCCGGCGACAGCACTTTTTCAGTCCGACGGCATACATCCAGCGATTGGCGTTTGGCCGCGAAGCGCTCATGCTTTACCACCAACGCGAGGCGCCCTTCCTGCGCCGCAAAGCGCTTGCCGAATGGCGCATCGACCGCGTCCATGTGGGGCAGGCTCCCATCAAAGGCGTGATTGACAAAATCGAATGGCTCGACGCCCGCCGCATCAGAATCGTGGACTACAAGACCGGAAACCCTGACAAAACCCGGCTGGCGAAGCCTGACGAACGCCAGCCCTATGGCGGCGTTTACCGCCGCCAACTGGCTTTCTACCAAATCCTGATCGAACGCTCGCACATGTTTTCCGAGACCATCGATTCCTGCATGATCCAATGGCTCGATCCAGATAAGAACCGGCGCCTCGACAAGGATGAAATACGCTTCGAAGCGGCTGAAATACGGATGGCTGAAGCCCTGATCGAAAAAGTGTGGAACAAAATTCAGGCCCGCGAGTTCGACTTCGGCTGCGGGCAAGACACCTGCTCCTGGTGCGCCCTGCAGGCCCAAGGACGCTATCGCCCCGAGGAGGAACGCCTCGAAGACGGTCTGGACGAACCGCGCTGAACGCAAGCGCGCAGTGACGGGCGTGGGGGTAAGAGAACAGGTCGCAGACTTGAACAATAGGCCTATTAACCTGTTTTAACGACAAAATAAGCGACAAAATGAATTGGTTACTCTACGCCGGCGTTACGCTGGCCGCCTACGTGGGCATGGAATTTATGGCCTGGTTCACCCACAAATATCTGATGCACGGATGGCTTTGGAATTGGCACGAAGACCATCACCGCCCTAAACACCACAAGCATGGTTTTTTTGAAAAAAACGATCGTTTTTTTCTGGTTTTTGCCATTCCGTCGGCCATCTGCTACATGGCAGGTAGCATGACCGGACCGTTTTGGCTGTTTTTTGTGGGCGTGGGGATATCGCTTTACGGATTGACCTACTTTCTGATCCACGACGTGTACATTCATCGCCGTTTCAAGTGGTTCAAACAACTCGACGGCGCTTATTCGCGGGCTATTCTGCGGGCGCACGGCGCGCACCACAGCAAGACTACCAAAGAGGATTGCGAATCGTTTGGTCTGCTGGTGGTGCATCCCAAATTTTTCCGCAAACGCGGGCAACCCGCTTCTGACCAACAGACGTCAACCGAATAACGCCCGCCCACTCCTTTTTCCCGCGCGCCGCCCCCCTCTCATCCTTTCCCCGCAAGCCATGCTTTTTTTTTTGACCAAACAAACAAAGAAAGATGCCCACTCCCTTTGCGCGCCTTCCGTTGCTGATTACACTTTTCTTCGCGCTCCTCACCTTCGCGCTGAACGCTCAGGACGACGACGATAAAGAGGCTTTTTTTAAGGCCTACGTGCATGCAGGCGTCAATGTGGCCCAGATCGACGGCGACGGGCCGCATGGCTTTAGGTTCTTTGGCCCCCGCGCAGGGATTGGCACGTACTTTTTTTTTCACAAACGGCTGCTGTCGCTGGGCCTGGAAATGAACTACGCGCAGCGGGGTTCGCGGGGGCGCGATTACGTTTTTAAAGGTATCGAAAACGCCCTTGACTTCACGCAGACGACCAATTATGTAGAAACGCCCATCCTTTTTAGGATTCACGACAAGCGGAAAGCGCACTTCCAACTGGGCCTTACGCCGGCATTCCTGATCAGCGATAACATCCGTTACCGCTGGCTCTTTCCCAACGATCCTCCCTTGCCCGCCTGCCTGACTTCCGAATTCGAACGCTTCGACCTGAGCGTTCTGGGTGGCCTGTTTATCCATGTGACCCCGCAAATTGGCATTGGCGGATCATTTAATTATTCGCTTAGAAGCATACGCCCCAGTTGCGGACGCCCGGACACCGTCGTCAAAGGACAGTATCACCGCATCGTCAGCGTATCCGCCTTTTATAGTTTCAATGTATCAAAATCGCCATGATTAAGTCAAACGCGCCTCCTTGCCCTCGCTCTTGCCCTTTGCTGATTTGCTTTTCTGACGATTCGCATGCTTTTTCTAATCCTCTGCCTTGGTTTTGTTTGGTCGCAGTGCGCCGGCTCCGCCGTCCCGGATACTTGCGGCATATCTTTTGTTTTCAAAAAACGCGAATACGCTTTTGTCCATCCCATATTGCCGCGCAATTCCGGGCCGTTCTGGCCGCACATCTCCGTCGATCACTCGCGTTTGGACACGATGAGCAACTACTACGACGAAGACAAGTCTTACGTAGAAATCATCCGGCAGGACGACGCCGAACGCCCCCGTATGGGGCTGGCCCTGGGTTTTGAGTTTGAGCACAAATACGCCGAATATCCCTACGAACCCGCCCACGCCGTAATTCAGTTCAAAAGTTACCAATGGGGAGGCCTGGAATTTAGCCCGGCGGACACGTTCAACTACACGGGCGTGAACAACGCGGTCAGCGCCGATATCAAATTGCTGATTGACGGCTTCCGCAACGACACCCTCTGGGGGCGGTTTTCGGGGGCGCTCATCGATGGGGCCGGTCGTCTGGAAGAGTTGGCAGAGG
>JBKBLI010000083.1:0-10044 GCA_046296435.1 Saprospiraceae bacterium
TCGATCGACGGCGAAGCGAACAACGCGTTCACGGTGCGCTTCCGCGCGACGCAGAGCGGTCAGTTGAGCGAGATGCTGCGCGTATCGAGCGCGATCACGAAGGCCGAGGCGTACAGCCTTGCCGGCGCGCAACAAGACGTGGCGTTCCGCTTCAACGGCGCGAACGGCTCTGTAGTGACGGGCGTAGGCTTCGAGTTGTAT
This sequence comes from Saprospiraceae bacterium, assembly GCA_046296435.1. Taxonomy (GTDB): domain Bacteria; phylum Bacteroidota; class Bacteroidia; order Chitinophagales; family Saprospiraceae; genus M3007. The sequence continues at coordinate 202 of JBKBLI010000083.1, forward strand.
CAGAACCAACCGAACCCCTTCGTGAACCGCACGGTGATCGGCTTCCACCTGCCTGAGGCGACGGAAGCGACGCTGAGCGTGTTCGACGAGGCCGGCCGCCTGCTGTATCAGACGCGCGGCGACTTCGGCCGCGGCTACAATGCCGTGACGCTGGATCGCAACGCAGTGAACGCTACGGGCTTGATGTACTACAAGCTGGAGACATCGACGGACGCAGCGACGAAGAAGATGATCCAGACGAAGTAAAGCGAGAGCGGACGGACGTCCGTTGGCATAAGATAGCGAAGCGGCGCTCCCCACGAGATGGGCGAGCGCCGCTTTTTTTGCATCCTTAGCGCAGGGCGCGCGCGCAAAGGGTGTGCGCAAAGCGCGCAGAGACAGTATTCGCGCCTTTTGCGCGAAAACCCCTTTGCGTGAAAAAACCTTACTATAGGGCAAACCGCCCGGTTTTTTTTGGAGAGATGGAGATTGTGCGTACCTTTGCGATAAGCCGCACAAAGGCGTGAAGGCGTAGGTCGATATGCAGGTTTGCGTTAGAGCGATATGTTTTTTTTCAAGAGAATAGGATTGTTGCTGATCGCAATTGTAGCGACAGGGTTGGGTCCGACGGCCGAAGGGTCCGATAAGAGCGATCCTGCGCGACCGCGCAATGTGATCCTAATGATTGGCGACGGCATGGGGCTGACGCAGGTGACCGCCGCTATGTATGCCTCTCCGGCCCCTTTGCACATGGAGCGGATGCCTGTGACGGGGCTGATTACGACCCATTCCGCCAAAGACCTGATCACGGACTCCGCTGCTGGGGCTACGGCGTTTGCCTGCGGCGTAAAGACTTACAATGGCGTGATTGGTATGACGGCCAAAGGTAAGCCTTGTGTGAACATTGCAGAGATGGCCCGCGAGCGTGGAATGGCGGTAGGAATTACCGTGACTTGTTCGGCTACGCATGCTACGCCTGCCGCTTTCATAGCGCACGCGCGAGATCGCGGCTTATACGAAGAGATTGCGCTTTGGTATATGGAGCGTCCGGTTGATTTTCTGGCGGCTGGCGGCGCTAAGTATTTCGAGCGGCGCGCGACAGATCGACGCAACCTGTTGGCTGAGTTGGTCGAACGCAACTATGCAATTTGCCGAGACGGGAGAACCGCCTTGACATTAGATGCCGCCGACCCTTCGCGGCCCTTCTGGTGGTTTGCTTCCGACGAAGAGCCGCCGGGCGTCTTGCAGGGGCGAGACTATTTGCCCGACGCCGTTCAGATAGCTTGCGCTTACCTGAAGCGCCGTTCGGACAAGGGTTTTTTCCTCATGGTAGAAGGTTCCCAGATAGATTGGGCCTGTCATAAGAACGACGACAAAGCGAGCGTCGCCGAAGTATTGGATTTCGATGCGGCCGTCGGCGCAGCGCTTCGTTTTGCTGAGGCCGACGGGCAGACCTTAGTGATTGTAACTGCCGATCATGAGACGGGCGGTATGGCCGTGGTTCAGGGTTCGACGACAGATTCGTTGTATCTGAAGTTTGCCGGCAAGCAACATACCGCGTCGATGGCTCCGGTGTTCGCCTTCGGGCCAGGTTCGGAGCGTTTTCACGGGTTGTACGAAAATACCGATATTTTTTACAAAATATTGCTGGCTTTGGGCTGGTAAGCGACTTTCGATGCGGTTTGGCGAACAAACCGGCGCGTTTCCCGTTTTTTTGCTAAATTTGCTGCTTCTAAAAAAAACAAAGTTGCGCGTCGGTGCGACTCCTCCCATTTTTTCATAAAAAGAAACAATACATTGGACTTCGAAGAACTATCGCTGCACCCTGCGCTCATGGACGGTATTGAGTCCTTGAACTATAAGACCGCGACGCCTATTCAGGCGCAAGCCATCCCACTGATTATTGAAGGGCGCGATCTGATCGGCATCGCGCAGACAGGTACCGGCAAGACGGCCGCATTTGTGCTGCCCATCCTGCACAAGATTTTGGAATCAGACGAAATGGGCTTTACGCAAGCCTTGGTGCTTGTACCCACGCGTGAATTGGCCCTCCAAATCGACCAGATGATCGAGGCATATTCGTATTTTACCGGAATCAGTTCGATCGCTATTTACGGCGGCGGCGACGGCCAGTCTTTCGGGCAGGAAAAAACGGCCCTTACTTCCGGCGTTGACGTTATCGTAGCCACTCCGGGGCGCTTGATTGCCCATATCAAAATGGGCTATGTCAAGTTAGACCAATTGCGCTATCTGGTCTTGGACGAGGCGGACAGGATGCTCAACATGGGATTCAAACCCGACCTGATGCGCATTGTTGATGTACTGAATAAGGAGCGGCAGAGCCTGCTTTTCTCGGCGACCATGCCGCCTGAAGTGATGAAATTTGCGAATACGCTGTTGCGCGATCCGGTCAAGATCACCATTGCCCTATCTAAGCCTGCGGCGGGTGTGGCGCAATTGGTCTATGAACTCCCCGAAGAGCTTAAAAACAACCTGATCGTCCAGCTGCTTAAGGGGCGGCAAGGGCAACGCGTCATCGTGTTTTGTTCGACGCGGCGCGCGGTAGCCGATCTGTATCGCGTATTGAAAAACAAAAATCTGCCCGTCGCCATGGTGAGCAGCGATATCGAGCAGGAGCAGCGCGAGCAAATCATGCAGGATTACCGCAACCGCAAGACCGATATATTGGTGGCGACCGACGTGTTGAGCCGCGGCATAGATGTGGAAGGCATTGATGTCGTCTTCAATTTCGACGCGCCGCGCGATCCGGAGGATTACGTTCACCGCATTGGGCGCACCGGGCGCGCGGAGCGCAGCGGCGAAGCCGTGACTTTGATATCGCCAAAAGACCGCAAGCGCTTTCAGATGATCGAGCGCTTGATTGGCAATACCATCAAGCGCGAAGCGTTGCCGCCTGAGTTGGCCGCCGCGTCGTCCGGCTCGGGCGGAGAGCGCCGCCCAGATTCCCGCCGCGTATCGGAGAGTCGCTCCAAACGCCGTCCCGCCGCTCCGGCCTCCGGCCCCTCTTTGTCGGCCCGCACGCCTCCGTCACAGCCCCGCACGTCCGACGCCTCGCCACAAACTGCTGACGACAAAAAGCCGCGCAGGAGAAATCGCCGCCGCTCTTCAAAACCGAAGCAGGGCGAGTAAACTTGCGCGCCGCGCGCTCATCGCCGTTTGAGTTCGCGTTCGAACAGCTTGAAGATACGTTTGTACTCGTCGGCCCAACTACTGGGTTCCACAAATCCGTGCGCCTCCAAGGGATAGAGGGCCACTTCCCAGTTGTCTTTTCCCAACTCGATGAGGCGTTGCGCGAGTCGCGCCACATCCTGAAAATGGACGTTGTCGTCCAGTACGCCGTGGCAGATCAGCAGGTGGTCTTGCAGTCCGTCCGCGTGATAAATCGGCGAACTGCGCCGGTACGCAATCGAGTCGGTAGTCGGGGTATTGAGGATGTTGGAAGTATAGCCGTGGTTGTAGGCCGACCAGTCGGCGACCGGGCGGAGCGCCGCGCCAGCCCGAAAGACGCCGGGCGATTTGAACAGCGCCATCAACGTGATAAATCCGCCGTAAGAGCCGCCGTAGATCCCAATGCGTCGAGGATTGACGCCTTGCTCGCGCGCCAACCAGCGCGCAGCGTCTAAGTGGTCGTCCAGATCGATGCCGCCCATGTGCCGGTAGATGGCTGTGCGCCAGTCGCGTCCGTAACCGGCCGACCCCCTGTAGTCCAGATCGAGCACCGTATAGCCGTGATCGACCAAAAAATTGTGGAACATGTACTCCCGGAAGTATTGGCTCCACCACTTGTGCGCGTTTTGCAAATAGCCTGCGCCATGTACAAAAATCACGGCGGGCTTGTCGCCCTTTTTGCCGCGCGCCTCGTAGAGGCGGGCATACACTTGCGCGCCGTCGCGAGCCGGGATGCGTACCAAGCGCGGTTCGCGCCACGCATAGCTGCGGAAAGCGGGGCTCTGCGAATCCGTGATTTGCAGCGGTTTCGCATCGGGATGGTCGAGGTCTTGGACACATAACTCCCAAGGCTGTGTCGGCGTCGAAAACAGATAAGCCGCGCGGCCCCCGTCGGGGCTGATGGCTACGTCCTGCACGGCGCCTGCTCTGGGCGTGAGGCAGATGCGCGGGCCGCCCTGAGTCGGCATGCGGTAGAGCCGCTTTTCGCCGGGGTGGGCTTCATTGGCGATCAGGTAAAAAACGCTCTTCTCCGGGTTGGTCCACACGCGTTGCACCTCAAATGCGCCCTGAGTAAGTTGTCGGCGCTCTTTGGTCTCCAGATCAATGGTGTAGAGGTGGGCGTATCCGTCCGCTTCCGACAGGAAGTAAAGGGTGCGCCCATCTGCCAAGATACCGAAATCGTTGAAAGCCCAGTTGATCCAAGCCTCGTCGCGCAGGCGATCGAGGGTTTCGAGAGCGCCCCGCCCAAAGTCTAAGCGGGCGATCCAGCGGTCTTTATTGTCCGCGCTGCGGATCATCACGAGCGCGTGTCGGGCATCGTCGGACCACGTAATCCGGCCGAAGTTCACCCTGCGCGTCGCATCGTTCTTTCGGCTGGAGCTATCGGCGGCATATTCGGCGAGATAGGCGGGCTGGTCGCCGATGCCAATCAGACCCTCTACCCCAAAGCGGTAGGCCGTGTCTCTCAGCCGGTCGTAAACCCACAGTTCTGATTCGGATTGCGCCCCGCCTACTTTGGCCCGCGTAGGGTTGGACTCCGTGTAGCCGCTTTCGGTCACATAGTTGGGCATTTGGGCGATTTTGACGCCTTTAGGCGCGGCGCTGAGGCGATAGACGGCATAGCGCTCGTCGGGGCCAATCGAGACTTCCACCAGGTTTTTTTCCTCCAAAAAAATCTCCTTTGGACGCTTAGGTTTATCCGCTTTGCTTCGTGCCTCGCGTTCTTTTTGCTCATCCTTGCGCTTGCGGAGTACGTCGAATAGCGCGATCTGGTCTTCCCGCAGCCACTGATCCTGAACCGAAAGTTTAGCCTGATTCTTCGGGTTGCCCTCAGTGAAGCGGGTCAGTTGTTCAACGGCTCCCGTTTGGAGTTGTATGGCGAAAAGGTTAAGCCCTCGGCGAAAAATCAACCGCTCGCCGCTAATATCAAAGCGCAGCGCCGATTCCGATTCTGCCGTGTTAGTGAGTTGGATAGGCGTCCCGACATTTAAGGGCAAAAGAAAGAGGTCGCCGTTGTTGGCGTAGGCCCGCAGTGTGCGTGTCGGATTATAGACCTCGCTCTGCGCGGGCAAGGCCCTGCGCAAGCTATCGGACACGAGGCGCGGTAAGGGGTCGCTTGCCGGCTGGCAGGCGTACAATTTAGCGTCTTTAAGTTCCCCCGGATTCCACTCAAAAAACAGCGTAGTCCCGTCATCTGACCAAAACGGCGCGCCTGGCGTCGCGCCCACTGAAATTTTTGGGTCAGCCATGATACCGGGTATGGTGAGGGTTGCTTGGGCGGAAAGGCGCATGGCTGACATCGGCAGTACTGACGCACAAAGCATCATGCGGATGCAGCCAATGAGAAAGCGTAAATTCATAACGGAAAAGACAAAAGGCTGTGTGCGAGCGGGTGTGGGTAGTTGGCGCGTGCCTCGCACGCCTCATGCCCTCGACATGTTTTTTGGGGGGGGAAAAAAAGGGCGTGTGAGCAGGGCGCGCGCTTGCGGGATTTATCAATGATCAAAACTAATGACGATGCGTTTGCTGCGCGGGTGGGCCTGACAAGTAAGCACGTATCCGGCGGCGATTTCGTCGGGTTCCAACCCGTAGTTGACATCCATGGTTACCTCGCCTTCTATAACGCGGGCCTTGCAAGTGCTGCACACGCCCCCCTTGCACGAAAAAGGCAAGTCGGCGCCGGCGCGCATGGCGGCGTCCAACAGCGTGCTGCCATCGGTAGGCAGGGCGAAGTCGAACTCCATGCCGTCAATTTTGACAGTGATGGCTGCGTCGAAACGATCCTGAGCGGCGACAGGGGCGGGCGCAGGACGGCGGGCGCCAGGTGTGGTGAACAGCTCGAAGAGGATGCGCGACTCAGGCGTCCCTTGTTGCAGGAGCGCATCTTTCACCTCAAAAATCATCTCCTCAGGGCCGCATAGAAAAAAATGATCCACTTCCGAAGGTCTGAACAGCAGACGGCTGTAAGCGGCGCATTTGTCGGCGTTGATACGTCCGTGGAACATCTCGGCGCCCAGCGATTCGCGGCTGAGCACATGGTGCACTGCCAGGCGCAGCGGATAAAGACTCTTGAGGGTCTCCAACTCCTCCCTGAAGATGATATGATCAAAGTCGCGGTTGCCGTAGAAAAGGATAAATGAACTCAGGGGTTCGCGCCGCAGGGTAGTCTTGAGAATACTCATCACGGGCGTAATGCCGCTTCCGGCCGCAAAAGCCACGTACAACTTGCGATTGGACCTATCCAAGGGCGTAAAAAAGCGCCCTTGAGGCGGCATGACCTCAAGCGTATCGCCGGCTTTGAGGCGCTCGTTGGCATACGTGCTGAAGCGCCCGCCCGGCACCTTTTTGACGGCGATACGCAACTCGCCGTCGTCCGTTCCGCTACAGATCGAATAGGACCGCCGGACGTCCTCGCCGTCAATGTCGGCGCGAAGAGCCAGATATTGCCCCTGCGTGAAAGCAAAAGCGCCGCGTAGCTCATCGGGCAACTCAAAGGCAATCGAAACGGTATCGGGGGTTTCGCGTCGCACCTCGCTAACGCGCAACGTATGATATTTCATAGACATAAAGAAACGAGCCTGATTGGTTTGGGCCTGCAAAGGTAAACAAATCCGCAAAACCAATCGCCTGACTGCGGCTTCACTTGTCCTGTAATGTATCGACCGCTCTTGACCCTCGTCCCAAACGGCCGGCCCTAGAGTTAGCTAATCGCCAGCAGCCCAATTCCTCTCAGATGGCGCATGCGCCACAGTTGATAGCGCTATTGAAGTTATTGCTATAATTTGTGTGTTTAAATACGCCTGTTTGACGCAGACTAATTTGCATATAGGGTTTCGACCCGTTGGAAATATTTTTTTTATGGTAAAAAATGCTTCGCTAAACATTTACCCCAAAAAAACGTTACAACCTAAAATGTTGTTAGAGCTTGAGGTATTTTCCGTAAGCATTTATTGAACAAATACTCTTGTAATGGCTGTTTACTCCATTAGAGACCTGGAGAAATTGACCGGAATTAAAACCCATACCATACGGATATGGGAACAGCGATATAGTCTGATCCAACCGGCTCGGACACAGACCAATATACGTTATTATACCGACGAAAATCTTCGCGAACTCTTCAATATTGCACTGCTCAATCGGCATGGCTACCGAATCAGTTCCATCGCCGCCATGTCTTCAGAGCAGATTGCGGCGCGAGTAGCTGAAATCACAGACAATAACCTTAGCGCAAACGCTCAGATTGACGCTTTGACTTTGGCCATGATCAAATTGGACGAAGCGGCGTTTGAGCAGGTTTTTTCGTCGTACGAATGGGAGCACGGTTTTGAAAGAACAGTGCTTGAACTGGTCTATCCTTTTTTAGACAAACTCAACGTGTTGTGGCTTACCAACAGTATCAGTCCTGCGCATGAAAAATTTATCACGCACCTGTTCAGGCGCAAACTGATTGGCGCCATCGAAAAAGAGAGCGGCGAACCTGCTCGCGATTCAGCAAGTTTTCTGCTCTACCTTCCCGAAAACGAAGCCCAGGAATTGACGCTGCTCTACATCCATTACATCCTTCGCAAGCGTCGTCAGAAGGTGGTCTTCCTCGGATCGGGAATCAACCTCAACGACCTGTCTGATGCTTGCGGCGCCATACGCCCCAACTATGTGATGACTTTGTTACACGAACCGCTTTCGCGCATCAGCATTCAAAAGTACCTCGATCTGGCTTGCCAAACCATCGGACAGGCTGCGCTGCTGGTAAGCGGCGCGCAACTCTTCGTGAGTCGAATCGAAGCGCCGCAAAATGCTTATGTGCTCAACGGCCTCCCAGACTTGCTCAAATTCTTGCAGGATTTGCCGTCGCAAAATGCAAAGAAGCGATAAAACTCTCAAAAATGCGCTCCGAAGCTAAGGCATTGCGCGCGCCGTAGCGCTACAAAAATCCTCGGCTGATCCCGCTCTGTTTGGTCTAAATCAAAGTCGCCGACATGGGTGATATTTACTATAAAGCCTTACAAACGGACGAAGAAATCGCCCAATTGCTTGCCTTGCAAGCGCGCAATGTTTACGAGGCCCTCGACCGGCAATCCCAGCAATCGCAGGGCTTCCTTTCTGTGACGCATACGCCCGCGTTGCTACGCGCTATGAACGCCGATTGTCCGCAAATTATCGCCAAATCGGGTGATTTGCTTTGCGGATATTGCCTGGTCATGAGCCGGCAATTCGACCGCGCCCTACCTGATCTGATCCCTTTTTTCGAAACCCTGTACACGCTATCCTGGCGGGGAACACCTTTGGCGTCTGAAGCCCGGCGCTGGTTTGTGATGGGGCAGGTGTGCGTACACGAAGCGTTCAGGGGGCAAGGCGTGTTCGACGGCCTTTACACGGCCTTGCGCGAGCGCTACCACGAGGCTTTTGATTTTACGGTGACAGAGGTGGCCGATCTCAACAAGCGTTCGATGCGCGCCCACGAAAGGGTAGGCTTCCAGCCTTTGCATCGCTATACGGACGACGCCTTTGGCCGCGACTGGACAGTCATTGTCTGGGAATTCAACTAAGATCTATGCCTCAAACCAAAATCTTCCACTATTTTGGCTCTTATCCCGACGGACAATGCTCCGTCGGGCCGTGAGGCGCGCGGTATGGCGGCGCGGATGTATGGCGCAACATGCCCGGTTCCTTGTGCGCATGCTTTTTTTTGAAAAAATACCGAAAGAGCGATGAGCGCGAGGCCGGCGGACCACCGTAGCTGTATTCTCTGCCCCAAAAAAGAGGTTTGAAGGCGCGTGCGACACAGTGCGCAAAAAAATTGCGACGCTTTTGGGATTCGTTTGCAAGTCTTAAGCGATCATTGGATTTTTTAACAAAATTTAGGCAGGCTTTAATGCAATTCTAACAGATGTTTTGCCCCAAAACACCGTACTTTGCGCTCATAAACAAAAGAGAGAGTTCGGCTTACGGTTTGGGTCAGCGCTGAGACGCTCAGCCGGCCCAACGCTGAGGGTTCGGACTACTTGGCGAAAAATTCTAAATTCCTATGTGTGTCCGCTATCGCCTTTTTTTGCTTAGCTTAGCCGCTGCCTGTCTGTTCCAGACGGCTTGTAATACCGGTCGCCGCCTGACAGAGTCTGGCGCTTACGACGCCGCGGTCAATTTGTATGTCCAAAAACTCAAGGGCAAATCCCGAAAGAAGACGGCCCATGTGCAGGGCCTGGAGACAGCTTTCGCTCGCGCAAACCAGTGCGATATACAGATGGCTAAAAGCCTTGTCAACGAAGAAGATCCCGACAATTGGGAGCGCATCAACGAGCTATACCGCCAGATCGGGCGCCGCCAGAATTTGGTGCGACCGCTCTTGCCGCTGCGCAGCAAAGATGGCTATACCGCCCGTATCGAACTTCGCGATGTGAGTCAATTGGAGCGCGAAAGCCGGGAAAACGCTGCCGAAAATCTCTACGCAAAGGCGCTCCAACTCCTCGATCGGGCCGACCGCGGCGACAAGCAGGCGGCTCGAGATGCCTTAACGCATCTTGAGACTATCGAAAGGAAGTACTTCCGCGCCTACAAGGATAAGGACCAACTCAAGTTGCGCGCGCGCGATCTGGGTTCCTCTTATATCATTTTTGAGGTGCGCAACCAGTCGGGCATGATCCTGCCCCGGCATTTGTTGGATCGGCTGACGCT
>JBKBLI010000084.1:0-9649 GCA_046296435.1 Saprospiraceae bacterium
CGGCCGATTCGGGTGCGTGCAGAAGCGCCAGTGTTACCCCAACCAGAGAAAAACACAGGATTAATCCTATGAGCAAATTTTGACCAATCAACGACGGCAAGCGCAAAGACGGAGCATGTATTGATATCAGATTTGTTGCTAGCAATGGGAGCGCCAAAGAAAAAAAGAAAATAAAATAGTCTATCGAATCAGTCGCCGATCTAATCGAATGGAGCACGCAATACGGCGCCAACACGAACAAAGCATAGAATAATGCAAAAAAATTCGATGGCCTCTCAATCTGCCTTGGCATAAGAATTGCGACGAGGGCCAACGAGAAGAAAGTCTGAATAAAGTAAGAAATATCGACAGAGGACAATTGCAGTTGTAATGTATAGGACGCTAAAAGAGCTGCCGCAACGAAAAGCAGAAAAACAAAATTGAGGAATCTTGCGCGAAGTATATTCATTCATTATCTCTTTATAAGGCAATGTTCTTGGGATAGTTGATGAGAACAGCCCTGTGTTTCCCATGAAAAACGAACATACTTCCCGCAGCAACGGCCGAAGCCCCACCCTCCCGAATTGCCTGCGCGAGATGCTCGATGGATCCTGCGCCACCACATGCTACAACCGGTACGTTGACCATCTGCGTGACGGTTTTGATCAGCTCAAGGTCGTATCCGTTCATCATGCCATCGCGATCTACGCTATTGATCAAAATCTCACCCACGCCTGATGCGACCAGGTTTTTGATATGCTCTTCTAGGTCAAGCTTTGTCTCCACCGTCGCAGACTTGCTCATGACGCGATAGCGACCGAGCAGCGGCTTACGAACATCGACCGCGCCTACCACCGCCTGACTACCGAATTCGGCGGCTGCGGCACGGATTACAGCAGTGGATTCGGTCGCAGCCGTATTGATTACGACTTTCTCGATGCCACACCTGATCAGCCGACGAACCTGGTCAAGGGATCGGATTCCGCCTCCATACGCCATAGGCATGAATGCTTCGCCGGCCATTTCCTCAATCAATGCGTAGTTGGGCTCACGGCCTTCACGCGAGGCGTCAATGTCGAGCACAACGATCTCGTCCACTTCCTTCTCGCTAAAGATGCGCATTGCATTGACGGGGTCGCCAATGTAAACGGCATCTTTGAATTTTCGCGTTTTGACCAGGCCATTGCCCCGAACGAGCAGACAGGGAATCACACGTGCCCGATACATTCACTTGCCCTTTGCAAACGCCGCCAGCAATTGCTTGCCGAACCGGTGACTTTTTTCTGGATGAAACTGCACCCCTGTGATATTGCCGCGACAGACACCCGCGGCGAATTCGATGCCATAGTTCGCTTGAAAAAGCACGTCTGCGCGGCTGGAGGGCTCCATATAGTAGCTGTGGACAAAATAGAAGCGGCTGTCTTCGCTCATCTCGCGCACGAGGTAGTTGTCAGGTTGCATTGGCACGACTTGATTCCATCCCATGTGCGGCACTTTGAGGCTCGGCAGATTCGGAAAACGGCGCACGCGCATGTCTAACCAGCCGAGTCCGCGTTCTTGTCCTTCCTCGCTCTCGGTGCCGAGCATTTGCGCGCCAACACAAATTCCCAGCAACGGCACGCCTTCCTTCAGAACGCGGTCTTCGAGCATGGGAATAAGGCCACTCATGCGAAGATTGCGCATGCACGCATCGAAAGAGCCATTCCCCGGCAGTATGATGCGATCGGCACCTTCAACCTCGGAAGGCGCCGCCGTGATTTTGCAAGGCACCCCGATTCTGTGCAGCATATTAGCCACTGCCGCGATGTTGCCGACGTTGTAATCAATGATTGCGATCATCTGCAGTTTCCGAGGCTGAATCGGTAGGATAGTGAGAGGTAAATGATGTACAACAGACTGTAGCCTGCGCTGTATGCCTGCAAGGCGATGGTGTGGTTGTCAGGAATGTTAAGAGTGGCGATTGTGATCACGAGAAGCGCCAATTGCCACACGAGATCGATATGTTGCTTTTCGGCAATATAGACCATGTAGCTCAATGGGCTGGCTACAAAGCGTAATGCAAATAGCGGGAGCAGCCATACTGCAATCGTTCCCGCTTCACGCCAATTTTCCCCGAAGGCAACGGCGAAAAACGGCTCGCTGATGACAGCCATTACCGCGCAGAAGGCAAGCGAAGCAAAGGCGAGAACGCGAAACGTGCGGACATACTCTGCGCGGCACTCACCTCGCTCGCGGTAGCCTGTTGCAGCGTGGCGCTTGAAGACATCGAGTACCGATTTGCCGAGCAAGCCTATCGGCGCCCCCAGGGTGCGCATCGTCAACGCCAGCAAGCCGGCGACATCGGCGCCAAAGCGCCCGGCAACGAGCAGAACGGGAAGTTGGGCCGCGGCTGTGTTGATAGCGCCAGCGGGGAGCGAAAGTGTGGGAAAGCGATAATGCTCCCGCCAGAATTTGACTATTGTCTCTCTGGCTTGACGGGGAGGAAAGCGGCCAGAGGGCATGACGTAGAAAGACCAGGCCAGACCAGCGCCCCCCCCCACTGCATGCGCGAGCGCAAGCATGGTGGCAGATGAGTCAAACACACCGATGGCGATCTGACCGAGCGTTACCGATGCGGCCTGGATAACCCGCATAAGAGATAATTGACGGTATCGCCCCTCTGCTGCCGCCCACGATTGCCAAGTCTGCGCGGCTGCTATTAAGAGGCCTGTGGGAATCAGCAGCGCTACCATCGCGGGGGGCAGATGATCTGCGATGCCCGGCATCAGAAAAATACCGATAGCGCAAACCACTGCGAAAACACCTGCCGCCAAAACTGTGGTGACGAGTGTGGATAGCGCAGCGAGCCGGCGAGGCTCACCGTCAGGAACGATAGCAAGGGCAGTTTCGAAACGACCGGTAAGCACTACGCCCAGGAAGAGGACGACACCAAGCCAAACGGAGTAGATGCCGAATTCAGTTGGCGCATATTGACGAGCAAGCACCAAAGTGCCAGCTACAGGAATGATTTGAGCTAGGGCCGTGCCGGCTAGGGCGGTTCCCACATTGCGCCAGAATTGACTCATGGCGGGCGATTCGATTTTTTGAGGGTTTTCGATATTAGGGAGTCGCCCCTGAAATATTCATTTTCACGCCACCCGCAGCCGCAGCGAGGCCGGGTTGGCGCCACCGGTCTCGGTTGGTCGCGGCGGTGTAAGCCATCGGCCGAGCAGCCACACGGCCGCGATGAGGCACAAAAAAGCTTCTCTCAAGAAGGTCACCCCCTTCTTCGCGGTCTTGCGCAGCAGCCAGCGGACTGCCGTGCCTTTGTCCAGAGCTGCCGCCAGCTGGGCATCACCCCGCACGTGGCGGCCAAGGCCAAGCACTCGGCCATTGACGGGCGCACTCGGCGCCACGAAGGCTACCAGGTCAGCCTCAAGGTGCGCAAACGCATCGAAGAGGCCTTTGGCTGGATCAAGACCGTGGGCGGTCTGGCCAAGACCAAGCTGATTGGGCATGCCAAGCTGGCGGGGCAGGCGCTGATGTGCTTTGCCGCGTACAACCTCGTGCGCATGGGCTCCATCGGGGGCTGGTGGGATGCGCATCATGTGTAAACCAGGGGTCAGTGCGCCCAAAATGGGCAAACGGCCCCCAGAGGGGGCGCCCAAGCGGCTGTCGGAGCCCGGAAAAGCGGCTTGTGCCGGCTTCGGCCCCACCCAAAGGGGTACATGGCCGCTTCGGTGGGCAATTTTTCAACGGCCTGTTGAGAACTCCACGAAACAGGGGCAAGGTCACCTGGCCGCATGACTCCGCCGACAACTATATTGCCACGCACCGCATACTACTCGGTCAAAGGTGGATTTCGCAGACCGCCCCTAATACGAAGAAAACAAAGCGTTCCAAAGCAGAGCATGTACGATATAAGTAGCCAATTCGAAAAAAGCGAACCACTTTTAAGCGAAACAAAGAAGAGATATAAAAATAGCAATGAATGAATATTTCCTACTCCGAATTGACGAATATATTTCCGATAACCCAAGAAAACAACAACAAGAAATATCAGCGTAAGCGGCAAGCCGAACAGAACAACCGACTCCAAAAGAGAGTTATGAGGATATAATGCATAAGGAAACGACCAATAATGTTGATAAAACCCAAATCCGCACCCCACAATAAGACACGCAGGTTCCTCCAAAACGAGATTTAGCCCATTACTCAACAAAGTATCCCTACCCCCTAAATCCCCCTCAATAATCGCAAAAATTCTATTCGCAATAACAAAATCATCGACTACCGCAATCTCAGAATATAGCAACCAAGACACCAAAACAACAAAAATCAAAATCTTCCAACCGTGACGGAATTTCCCAAAAAGCACAGATATAGTTAAAAAAAACGCAAATAAAAAATCACCTCTTGCGCCGCCCGCCGCTGAAAAAAGCAGTGACATCAAAAAAACAAGTAACACCACGACCACGCGCCAAAGCCGCAAACGATCTTCACTTAACCTTGCAAGCAATACAGAAAGCGCAAAAATAGCTGTATACCCAAAAAATCGCGAAACCCCTTGGCTGTATAGAACGCTTTTGTTTTCATCGCCCTGCTCAAATATAAACACCGGAAAAAATCCATTTAAGCGGAGTCCACCGGAAATAACAATGAATAATAATGCCACAAAAAAATAAATTGATAAAACCTGTTCATCGCCAAATTTACCCCGCAAAAACATTGGCAACAAACAAAACAACCCGACGACAGTTAAAATGTAATTAATTAAAACATAGCCGGATTCAATATAAAATGAGCCATTAACATATGACAATACCAGCGCGTAACAGTATATCAGTGTAAATATAAGCGCCGCCACAATAAAGGCGCGGGAAAGTGTAGGCGACAAAAATACTCGAGCAAGCAATACAAGGGAAAACAAAATCGCAACGTAGCCTCTGATCGCGACATTTAAATCATAGTGAGCTATTGTCGTGGTAGACAAAGCAATTGTAACAAGCACAAAGTAAAAATATAAAGAGAGCCTCTCCAAACCAAATGCAATTTCTTTTTTTCTTAGATACGCCATCATTTGACAAGCCCCTCAATGACGGCATTAACGACAAACTCAATATTATCTTCTGATTGATAGGGGTGCATTGGCAAACTAATCACCGCCTGGGACGCTGCATCTCCCACAGGCAATTTACACGAATAGTTTGCGACTGCAGGCTGGGCATTGAGTGGCAACGGGTAAT
This sequence comes from Saprospiraceae bacterium, assembly GCA_046296435.1. Taxonomy (GTDB): domain Bacteria; phylum Bacteroidota; class Bacteroidia; order Chitinophagales; family Saprospiraceae; genus M3007. The sequence continues at coordinate 5,205 of JBKBLI010000084.1, forward strand.
GGATGGCAGTAGGTATTGAAACTTTTTGCAAATAAGACTGCACCCCTGCACGATTACGGGTACGAATCGTATATTGGGCCCAAGCGCTTGAGTTATGTGATTCCACGTACGGCGTTCCAAAAAAACCAAGCTCATTAAATTTTTCAGTATAACGCCGAGCCACACGTTCTCTGAGATTTATCTCCTCGTCTAATATCTCTAATTTTGTTAACAATACTGCCGCCTGAATCGTATCGAGTCGGCTATTAACTCCTACGCGCACATGATGATATCGGCGTTCTTGACCATGTCGCGCAATCTGTCTAATTATTTTTGACAATTGTTGATCATTAGTAAAAATTGCGCCGCCATCTCCGTAGCAACCAAGTGGTTTGCTAGGAAAGAAGCTCGTCGTGGCGACGGTGGTCAGGTTGCAACTTTTGCGCCCTTTATAAGTGGCGCCAAAGCTCTGCGCTGCATCTTCGATCACAGGGATGCCATGCTGAGCAGCGATGGCATTGATGACATCGTAGTCGGCGCACTGTCCGTACAAGCTGACGGGTATGATGGCCCTAGTGCGCGGACTAATAGCTGCCGAAAGTAACGCGGGATCTAGGTTATAGGTACGGGGATCGATATCCACATAAACCGGCTTGGCACCCAAAAGTACGGTAGCTTCTGCAGCCGCGATGTAGTTGAAGCCAGGGGTAATCACCTCGTCGCCGGGGCCAACGCCCAGAGCCATTAGCGCAATCTGGATAGCATCCGTACCATTTGCACACGTGATGCAATATTTCGCGCCTGTGTAGGCACAAAGGCGCTCTTCAAGTTCCGTCACCTCCGGGCCCAGGATGTACTGGCCATGATCAAGCACCCGCTGGATTCGGGCGTCTATATCTGCCTTTAAGCGCACGTACTGGGTTTTAAGGTCGATGAAATCCATAGTGGCTAACGTCAAACAACGCGGTGGAGATGATCGCCCCGCAAGCGGTAGCAGACGCCTGTGTAGGGACAGGTTGCTTGGGCATCGCCATGCAGGGGCAAGGGCAATTGTTCGCCGTACTCGCTCATCCAACCGACGTGTCGGGCGGGGACGCCGACTACCAACGCATAGTTTTTGACGTCACGGTTGACCACGGCGCCAGCCCCGACAAAGGCGTATTCTCCAATGGTAACGCCGCAGACGATCGTACAGTTGGCGCCCAGGCTGGCCCCACGCTTGACCAGCGTGGGGCGATATTCGGCCTTGCGCTCTATGAAGGCGCGAGGGTTCACCACGTTGGTGAAGACCATGCTCGGACCACAGAAAACACCTTCCTCCAAAGTGACGTCGTCGTAAACGCTGACGTTGTTTTGCACTTTGCAACCATCACCTATCACGACGCGGTTGCCGACAAAGACGTTTTGTCCCAACGATACATTACGCCCGATACGAGCGCCCCCGCAAACGTGGACGAAATGCCAGACGCGGCTACCGGTACCGATATGGGCACCTTCATCAACAACGGCAGTAGGGTGGATGGTTACACCTGGATAAGCGTTCATGCGCCGCTCCTAATGATTTGTCTGGCAAAGGGGTGCACTTCGTCATCCGCCCCGGGACGTGGGCGGGCGTGGCGGATGGTATGCACAGTCTCGATACACGGGCGGGCATCGCTCAGACCATAACCGTTTCCAGCCAGAATCTCCCGGTAGCTAACGGTATGCAAATCCGTAAAGCCCTCGCTGAATTCTAATTCGTGACCGTTGATATCGATGCTGCGATAAGTCGGCTTCTTACCTCGAACTGCGGGAGGCAGATCTTGCGCGTCGATAGAAAGAAACCAGCGCACGCGCGCCCACTCGTATTCCAAATAACCAGCAGCCTTTGTGTCCGAACTATAGTGGACATCGTTGCGCTGCAGACGACCAAATACGAAATGCAACATATCAAAAAAGTGAACACCAATATTTGTAGCTACCCCAAACGACTTGCGCGGATCACCCTTCCAACTGGCCAGATACCATTTGCCGCGGCTGGTGATATAAGTCAGGGTGACATCGGCTTTAGCGTTGGACGTAAACTGGGCAACCCGGTTTCGCAACGCCACGATGGCGTCATGATGACGCAGTTGCAGGATGTTGTAGACACGGTGGCCCGTCTCTTGCTCCACCCGCTCCAGTTCATCCAACAGAGAGGGGGTAGGGACCAGAGGTTTTTCGCATATGACATCGCAGCCTAGCCGCAACCCTGCCGCGATATGCGGATGGTGTAGATGGTTTGGGCTGCATACAGAAACGTAGTGCAGCGCGGTAGCCGGGGCACGACGAAGTTGTTGAGCATATTCGTAAAAACACTCAAACGTCGTAAAAAATTCGGTTTCTGGCGAAATACTGTCGATGACGCCGACCGAATCATTGATGTCATAAGCCACTATCAAGTTGTGACCGGTGTCTTTGATGGCGCGCATGTGGCGAGGCGCGATGTAGCCAGCAGCACCAATGAGAGCAAAATTTTTCATCTCGATCAAAGTCGAAAAACGGTAAAACCTACGGCAGTCAAAGCGTGCCGATCATACAAGCTCTTGACGTCCGCCAAAACCGGCTGGGCAGTGCGGCAGAGTTGACGCAGGTCATGCGGCGTCAGGGCGCGAAATTCGTTATGACCTACGGCGACTACCAACGCATCTACCGGTTCCGCCGGTGTAATTCGACCTAGTTTGATACCATATTCGTGACATACATCGTCAGCATTGGCCCATGGATCGGATACCACTACTTGAATACCCCAATTTTCGAATTCCCGAACCAAATCGACGACTTTGCTATTCCGAATGTCCGGACAGTTCTCTTTGAAGGTAATACCCAGCACGCCCACTCGGCAGCGCGGCACATCTAACCCGTTTTGCAGCATGCGGCGAATGGTATTGCGCGCGACATACCGAGCCATGTTGTCGTTGATGCGACGCCCAGCCAGAATGACTTGGGGATGGTAGCCCACTTCTTCGGCTTTGTGCGTCAGATAGTACGGATCGACGCCAATACAGTGTCCGCCCACCAAACCAGGCCGGGCATGGATAAAGTTCCATTTGGTACCAGCAGCCTCAAGAACTTCTAACGTGTCGATACCGATGCGCTCAAAGATTATCGACAATTCGTTGACGAAGGCGATATTGAGATCTCGCTGAGTATTTTCAATTACCTTGGCAGCTTCGGCGACTTTGATACTGCTGGCTTTATAGGTGCCCGCCGTAATGATTTGGGCATAAAGGTCATCCACAGCTTGAGCAACTTCGGGCGTTGATCCACTGGTGATTTTACGAATCTTGGTGAGCGTGTTGACTTTGTCACCCGGGTTGATGCGCTCTGGGCTGTAACCGCAGAAGAAGTGCTGATTATACGTCAAGCCGCTCGCCTTTTCCAGAACGGGAACACAGACTTCCTCGGTAGCACCCGGGTAAACGGTAGACTCATAGATAACCACGTCACCTGGTTTAAGCGCTTGCCCTACAGTCTCACTGGCCTTGACTAAGGGTGTCATATCGGGACGATTGACATGATCCACTGGTGTAGGCACAGTAACGATGAAAACGCGGCATTCACGCAACGTGGCGCGATCAGTGGTGTATCGCAGGTGAACGGCGGCTGCTAGATCATCAGGCGCCACCTCCAAAGTACTGTCACGAGCCTGCTGCAATTCCGAAATACGCTCTGCATTGATGTCAAAGCCCGTAACCGGAAAGCGCTTACCAAACTCGACCGCCAACGGCAGACCGACGTAGCCTAAACCGATGACAGCGATGGGCTGCCCGACGAGATTGATCGTCATTTGTTGTTCCCTGACTGGTGATTTATAAGAGGTCAGCCGACCCGGCTTAGCTGACGGAGTGCGGTGACCTCAACCTGTTGTGCAAACCCCCACGCGCTCGCACACATGTCGTGCAAGGTGTACACCGCATGCCAGCCCAGCACCTGCTGCGCCTTGGCGGGGTCTGCCCAGCATTCGGCCACGTCGCCCGGGCGGCGCGGGGCGATGCGGTAGGGCACGGGGCGGCCGCTCGCTTGCTCGAAGGCGCGCACCATCTGCAGCACGCTGGTGCCTTGGCCAGTGCCCAGGTTGAAGGTGTCGCAGGGTTGGTCGGTGCGGGCCAAATGGTCCAACGCGGCCCGATGACCTTCGGCCAGGTCCATGACGTGCAGATAGTCGCGCACCCCGGTGCCGTCCGGCGTGGGGTAGTCGTCGCCCCAGATGTTGAGGTGCGGCAGTTGCCCGACCGCCACACGGGCGATGTAGGGCATGAGGTTGTTGGGGGTGCCGTGGGGGTCTTCGCCAATCAGGGCACTCTCGTGCGCGCCGACCGGGTTGAAGTAGCGCAGGATGGCGATGCGCCAGGCGGGGTCGCTGGCGGCCAGGTCGCGCAGCATCTCTTCGATGTGCAGCTTGGTGCGGCCGTAGGGGTTGGTGGCGCCGGTGGGGTGGCCCTCGT
>JBKBLI010000085.1:0-9587 GCA_046296435.1 Saprospiraceae bacterium
GCCGAAGCGGTTTGGGCATGCGCCTCGTCTTTGTGGCGAACCACCAGGAGGATCAGCCTACAAAACGGCGGATAGTAAAACTGGCGGCGCTCGGCCAGTTCGCGATGGTAAAAACCGGCTTGGTCGCCTATTACAACATGGGTCAATACCGGATGGGCCGGATTGAAGGTCTGGATCAACACGCGCCCACGCTCCGCGCCCCTGCCCGCTCGCCCCGCTACTTGGGTGAGCAACTGAAAGGCCCGCTCGCCAGCCCTGAAATCCGGGATACGCAAGAGTTGATCGGCGCCCACCACGCCTACCAGACCCACATTGTCGAAGTCCAGCCCCTTAGCGACCATTTGCGTGCCCACCAGCACGTCGATGGCCCGCTCCTCAAAATTGGCAAGCAGTTCATGTAGCGCTTTCTTGCCGGAAGCCGTATCCATATCCATGCGTTCGATACGCAAATCGGGCAACATCACGCCCAACTCATCTTCAATCTTTTGGGTGCCGTGCCCCAGCGTGACAATTTTTGTACTGCCGCAGGCCGGACATGCGCGCGGCATCATTTCCGTGTAAGCACAGTAGTGGCAAATCAGGCTGTTTTTGGCGCGGTGATAGGTCAGGCTCACGTCGCAGTGGCGACAGCCGGCGCTCCAACCGCACACCTTGCATTGCAATATAGGCGCGTACCCCCTCCTATTCTGAAACACAATAGCCTGTCGCCCCTCGCTCGCGACTGCCCGCAGTTGCGCCAACAAAGGCTCTGAGAAAAGACCGCTCATGCGACCCTCTTTATACTCCATGCGCAGATCAATCAATTCAATTTCAGGCAGTTGCGCGCCGCCGTAGCGTTCGTTGAGCGTCGCATAGGCGTATTTGCCGGATTGGGCATGGGCAAAACTTTCGACCGACGGAGTAGCCGACCCGAGGATGACATCGGCCTCATATAGCCGACTGAGATAAATCGCCACGTCGCGGGCGTGGTAGCGCGGCGCCGGGTCTTGCTGCTTGAACGAGGGGTCGTGTTCCTCGTCCACGATAATCAGCTTCAGATTGGCGAAAGGCAAAAAAATGCCGCTGCGCGCCGACAAAATGAAAGGCAGTCCGGAGGCGGCCCCCCGCCAAATGCGCGAACGCTCCCTGAGGCCGATGCGCGAATGGTATGCCGCCACCTCGACGCCCAGCGATGCGCGCAAGCGTTCAATCATGTGAGCGGTCAGCGCTATCTCGGGCAGTAGATAGAGCGCCTGCCCGCCCGCGGCCATGACCCGCCGGATAAACTCCTCGTAAATACGGGTTTTGCCCCCGCCAGTGACTCCGTGAAGGAGAACGACTTTTTTTTCCTCAAAAGCCGATGAAATATCGGCCACGACCTGCTCCTGAGCAGCCGTGAGAGGCATGCTTTGCCGCATAGCCGTATTGACTTCGCTCCCGCCGTTTTTGCGTTCGAGCGCAAAAACATTTTTTTTGATCAAACCCAAAAGCGAGGTTGCCGAGGCTTTCGCTTTGCGCAGCAATTCGGCCCGATGCACAGGTTTGCCGCCATGGCTCAGTTGCATCCAAGCCAACAGTATGGCGCTTTGCTTGGGCGACGACTCGGTCTTATCAAAGACCTCAGACAGGCGGTCGGGATCGGAGCGGTAAGGCTCGGCGAGCGCGACGACCTGCGGTAAGCGAGGGACGTATGGCTCTTCGAGGTCTTCGCGCAAACTCAGGACGCCCTGAAACAATAGTCTTTGGATCACGCCGCATATCTGTTTGCGCCCCAAAATCTTTTGCGCGTCGTCCACCGTCATCTCCTTAGACAGGAACAAACCCTCGGCGATGAGGTACTCGTCGGCGTCGAGCGCGGAGAAATTATCGCCAAACGCACTGTTGAAAACCAATTTCGTTTCGCTGCTCAAGCGCAGAAAGCCGGGGAGCGCCACGCTCATCAAATCACCCATACGGCAGCAATAATACTCAGCCATCCAACGCCAGAGGGTCAGTTGCTTGGGGCCAATCACGGCCGTTTCGTCCAATACGCCAAGGATGGGCTTGACATCAATGGAGGGCTTGTCCCTGTGTACGCGTTCGACAATGCCGCTATATATCCTGGACTTGCCAAACTGCACCTCTACCCGCACGCCCGGCCTCAACTGCCCAATCCATTCATCCGACGCGGAATATGTGTAACTATTGTTGGGCAGCGAAAAGGGTAAAATAACGTCAATGTACCACATTTGTGGGGCAAAAATCGAACATTTATTTGTCTTTTGTGAAAAAAAACTTCAGGCGAAGCGACATCAAAAAAAATAGTTTTAATTTTGTGGCGTTTAACGTCGCGGCTGGTTTGCTAAAGCCGTCTTTTTTTCAACAACACCACTGTTTTACTGCTTGGCTTTTAAACCTTATCGTCCCAAACCTGCGGGTCCCAGGCCTAAACCCAATTTCAGGGGTCGCGGCCCTCAAATCAAAGAACCTGAACATCGCATCAATGAACTCATTCGCGTGCCGGAAGTGCGCCTTGTAGGCGAAAATTTGGATGAAATAAGCGCCGAATTAAATACAACGGTCACTTCAGGAGTTTATCCCACGGCCAGGCTGCTATCGTGGGCTGAACAGTTGGGTATGGATCTTGTAGAAATCACTCCGAACGCTACGCCGCCCGTCGTGCGCATCATCGAGTACAACAAATTTCTCTATCAAAAGAAAAAGCGCGAAAAGGAGTTGAAATCGGCACAGGTCAAACAAGACCTGAAGGAGATCCGCTTCGGGCCTGAAACCGGCGAACACGACTACGAGTTCAAGCTCCGCCACGCCAAAGGATTTCTCGAAGAGGGCAACAAAGTAAAAGCCTACGTGCAATTCCGCGGCCGCGCAATCGTGTTCAAAGATCGCGGCGAGTTGCTCCTCCTGCGCTTCATCAAAGATCTTGAAGATCTGGGCGGCGCCGAACAATTGCCTAAATTAGACGGCAAGCGCATGATGGTCATCATTTCGCCAAAGAAATCCGGGAAAAAATAGTTTTTTTTCAAAACGTCTTGGCGATCCGGCGAAGACGCCATACCTTTGCGGTCCAATTTTTAAAAAAAACGTAAAAGGAGCTGCGCGGGACACGCGCAAGTATTTACGAAAAAACATTTTTGCCATGTCGAAGATGAAAACCCACTCCGGCGCCAAGAAGCGCTTCACGGTGACCGGATCGGGCAAAGTAAAACGCAATCGGGCCAATATGCGCCACCTGATGCGTAAGAAAACAACCAAGCAGAAACGCCACCTGCGCAACGGAGTCATCGTGGATGCTTCCGAACACGCGCGCATAGAGCGTTTGCTGGCTATTTAAGCGCGCATTATCACCCATTTTTTTAACGAGGATACAGGAAAAAAGCGCTTGAAATAGCCCCTGTATCGCACTAAAAAACAGTTCAAAGGTCATGCCAAGAGCAACCAACAACCCAGCCAGTCGCGCTCGTCGCAAGAAAATCATGCTGGCCGCGCGGGGTAATTTCGGCGCCCGCTCCAAAGTTTATACCGTAGCAAAAAACACCTTAGAAAAAGGTTGGCAGTATGCCTATCGGGATCGCAAGTTCAAGAAACGCACTTTTCGCCGTCTCTGGATTGCCCGTATCAACGCCGCCGTGCGCCCGCATGGCTTGAGCTACAGTCGCTTTATTCACGCTTTGGGACAAAAAGGTATCGGCCTCAACCGCAAAGCGTTGGCCGACCTGGCGCTCAACCATCCCCCCGCTTTCAAAGCGATTGTGGATGCAGTCAAAGGATAAATCTGCTGTCCTTCACTTTTCGTAAGCCGATTGTCCGGCCGATTTAAATAAGAGTCATTCCAATCTTTTGTAAGGGGATGGCTCTTATTTTTTGGCGCCGATGCAAAAGCGCTTGGCCATTTTTGGGTCCGAATTGAGTGTTTTTTAAAAAACCCCAACCTGCTTTTCGCGATTTAAGATTACCTTTGCCAAACGCTATGATCCTACGGCGCAATATTGCCACACACTAATCAAGTTTTTATTTTTTTGCCATGAAAAAAAAATCCATTCTTTTCTTGCTCATGGGAGTCTCGCTTGGTCTCTCCGCCCAGATCTGCCAGCGCGATTCCTCTGTACTGGCCGATACGGCTGTATTGATCTCGCCTTTGCCCTTTACCCCCGACAATCCTGTGTATGGATTGGGCGTAGCGTGCATAGGTCTGCCTTACAACAAATCGGTCACAATAGAAGTACCTGAGACTTTCACGTTCAACGGCATCTCCCTGCCCTTGGTCAGCGCCCAAATCGCTACGAGCGGCGCCATCGCCAATCTGCCCGCGGGAGTCACTTATCTTTGCGATCCGCCCAACTGCGTATTCCCGGCCAAGACTTTAGGCTGTATCCTGCTTTATGGCACGCCCACGCCCAACAACAATGCTCCCGATACCGTCGATTTAGTCATTTCGGCTACGGTGAATACGCCGTTCATCCCGATTCCCTTGCAATTCCCCGGCCCCATTGCCCCAGGCACGTATCCTCTGCCCGTGCAGCCGGCCGGCGCTCAGGCATGTATATCCAGCGCAGGCGAGGCGGGCAATCCGCTCATTGCCGCCGTTAGCGCTGCGCCCAATCCGGCAAGCGATTTCGCGATAATCCATGCGCACGCTGTAGAAAGCGCGACCTTTCGGTTGCAACTTTTCGACGCATTCGGCCGCATGCTGTATGAGCAAAGGATCTACCTGCAGGCAGGCGACAATCAGGTACGGGTCGAAACGGCGCACTTGCCTATCGGAACGTATATTTATAGTCTTGCCAACGAGCATGGCCGCATCAGCAAACGCTTGACGCTTGCGCGCTAGGTTTGATCCATAAAGGTCAGACCGCGCGCCAAACGGCGCGGCGGTCTGACCGCCCTTTTCCGTGTATAATCCAGTCATGAAGTACTTTCAGGCAGAGCGCTGCGGCAGCTCGGCTTGCTTTTGCTTTATCACACGTTTAAACCACTGAATTATGCACGCATTCAACCCATTTTTCCTGCGCGCTATTGTTTTTTGCTGCGCTTTTTTTTCGGTAACGACCTTTTTTGCGCAAAACGGATGCCCCGGTTGCATCGTTGCGGTACCCGATTCGCTGCCTGCCGATACGCTGTGGCTGCCTTCTGTGCCCGACGGCGAAAAAGGAAAGCCATATAGCGAGGATATTTCTTTTCGGATACCCAAAACAACGACGCCCGTTTATGCCATCGACAGCACCACTCCCCCTGGACTACCGATTTCCAAGATCGAGATACTCGGCGTTGACAATATGCCTCCCGGCTTGTTTTGGCAGGCCAACCAAATGGTTTTTGACCCGTCGCAACAAACCGACGGCTGTATCCGGATATGCGGCACGCCCACTGTGTCCGACTCGTTTGTGATGTTGGTGCGCCTAAAAGCCACAGTATTTATCCTGTCGCAAGAAACCTCTTTCAACCTGCGGATGTATGTAGCTCCGCAAGCCATCACCAACGACGGATTCTCGATGATCAATTACGTAGGCTGCGGTCCTACCGAAGTTGCTTTCCAGAACAATGTGCCCTCCAACGGCAACGCCGGTTTTAGTTATCTGTGGGATTTTGGCAATGGCGAAACTTTTACCGGCGAAAATCCGCCTCCGATGTTGTATGCTAATCCGGGCGTTTACCCGGTGAATTACAAGGCCGTAATCGACACATCGCCTTACATCTTGCAGAGTGTGATTATCAAAACAGTCGGCTGTACGGACCCGCCCCTTTTCGGAGGTCCCGATCTGTATGTGCGTATATTAGACCCATCGGGCGCAATTATTTACAACTCGTCGCCTTCGATCAACAATACTCCCCTACCCTACGCTTTCAACCCCATGCTCGTGCTCGGGGCCGGCAACTACTCTCTGGAGGTCTGGGATGAAGATGGAGGCATCAAAGGCACAGACGATCCGTGCGGAAGCGTTCCTTTTAATATTTTGAGCAACGGAGACCTAAGCGCAGGCAGTTTGAGCGTGACCCTGCTGATCGAAAAACCGGTCTCTGAAGTGCTCTCCAGCGACACAGTTGTCGTTTACGCGCAGCCTGCTCCGCCTGTGGTAAATGCTCCTTCCGGTTATGCCGTATGCGCCAACAGCAACCAAAGTATCGTGCTGACTTCGTCTTACGGATTCGGCAACCAATGGCTGCTCAATGGCGCGCTGCTGGCCGGCGCCAACGATTTTGTGGTAATTGCGCCGCAATCCGGATATTATCAGGCGCAAGTGATAACGCCGGAGGGCTGCGTCGCCATCTCCGACAGCGTATGGGTGTCTTATATCGCGCCTCCCTCGCCGCCGGCGTTTGTCAATCAGAACAATTTGCTCAGCGTCGCGGATACCCTTTTGCTCCCAAGCCCATATAGCCTCCAGTGGTACTACAACAACCAGCCGATACCCGATGCGACGAACGTCACGTACTGCGCGACGCAGACCGGCCCCTACTCGCTGAGGGTGCGCGACGACTCGACCGGATGCGAAAATACATTCAGCATGGGCGTGATATTTAATCCGGCGTTTGATTGTACGGTCAGCGCGCACGTGCCGGAAGGGGCGGCCGCGTGGCGCGTATGGCCCAATCCCGTCGGGTCGGGTATGGCGTACATCAGCGCGCCGCATGCGTACGGAGCGTACAGCGTTCGTTGTTTTGGGGCAGATGGCCGATTGGTCGCCGAGCAAACGCTGGAAGCAACGGCCGGCCAGTTGCGCTTTCCATGCGCATCTCTTGCGGCAGGTTTTTATTGGCTGCAGATCGGAAACGCCCGCGAACGCCTAACGCTACCTTTGCAAGTGCAATATTGAGATTTTGCGGGGCCGTTGCGCAGGCAGGCCGAAGCCCAGCTTGCGCAACGGCAGCCCCGGTCGGCTATGCGGCCGCTTCGTCAAGGCGTTCTGCATATAACGTTGCAAAAACAAAAGGGTCGCTCTCATATAAATGAAAACGACCCTTTTCCAAGGGTATGCCTTGGGCTTCATCGCCTGTAGGCGCTTAAACCTTTATTCGGCCACTACTTCGAAATCTATATCCAGTACAACTTCCGGATGGAATTTCGCAACGGCCTTATATGCCCCAAGTTCTTTCACTTCTTCGGGCATTTCGATCATGCGCTTATCTGCTTTGAACCCAAACTCTGACAATTTGTCAACGATGTGTTGGGCGGTAATCGAGCCGAATAGCCGTCCGCTTTCGCCGGCTTTTGCCATAAGTTTCAGAGGTCCCTGAGGCATTTGCGCAATCAGCGTGCGCAGCGACTCCACGGCGGCGGCATCTTTTTTGGCGGCTTGACGCTTTAAGCCATCGAGCCGGGCAAGATTGGTCTTGTTGGCAATAATCGCTTTGCCTTGCGGGATGAGGTAGTTGCGTCCATAGCCGTCCTTGACCTTTACGACTTCGTGTTTGGCGCCTACCTTTTCAATATTTTCGAGCAATATGATTTGCATTGCGTGATGTTGTTGAAAGGTGAAAAGTAAGGTTTGGGCTTATTTCAGCAAGTCGCCGATGAAAGGCAGCAAAGCAAGGTGGCGGGCGCGCTTCACGGCGGTAGCTACGCGGCGCTGATACTTCAGGCTGTTGCCCGTGATGCGCCGGGGCAACAATTTCCCTTGCTCGTTGATAAACTGAAGCAAGAAATCCGTATCTTTGTAATCTATATACTTGATGCCGAATTTGCGAAAGCGGCAGTATTTCTTGCGATGCAGTCCGAGGCGCGGATTGCTTAAAAATTTAACGTCTTCTCTTGAAGCGGCCATAATGCGCAATGTTTAATTGTTTGAAAAACCAGTTTGGGATGAATTAATTGTCGTCCGAAGCAAGATTGATTGCCGTAGGCTTTGAGTCGTCGATGGCAAAATCCACTACTTCCGGCGCCGGAGCCTTGGCGTCGGCAGCTTCGGCCGCGGCAATGGCTTCTTTGCGCTTGCCGATACGGCCGTTGCGCTTGTCGTCGTTGTATTTTACTCCAAACTGATCTAATTTGACTGTCAGAAAACGCAAGATACGCTCGTTGCGTTTCATATTCAGTTCAAACTTGGCAATCCATGCGGGGTCTTGCGTCGAAAATTCTACACAGAAATAAATCCCGGAATGGCGTTTGTTGATGGGATATGCCAAGGAGCGCAATCCCATTTCGTCGATGGCTGTGATGGCCGCGCCGAAATTTTTCAACTCATTGAAAATGTGTTCTGCTGTCGATTTTACTTCATCGCCCGACAGCACTGGATCTACGATGAAGGTGACTTCGTAATGTCTCATTATGAGTCTGTTGTGAAAAAATTTTAAAGAACTTTTGTCAAAGAGGGCGCAAAGATACGGCGCTTTCTGAAAACCGCGCTCTTTTTTCTGAAAAAAAATTCTTAAAACCGCCCTCCTTCAAGTTCGAAAGAAATATACATGGCCCCGAACGCGGGCGCGGGACAAAGCGCGATTGTCGCCCACGCTCTGTGTGGCGCCGTTTTCCGAAAAACAAATGGGTCTTCCTTTGGACGCTAACCCGCTTCATACCATGCGCCAAAGCTTCCCGTCGATTGCGGCAATACGATTTTTTTTTAAAAATATAATGCGTCGATACGCGCGATCATAAAATAAACTGTACCTTTACGCACAGTACACAAAAAACGAAAGCAAGCGCCGTGAACACTACCGTGAGAACGATTCCTTTCGTCCGCATTGGCTTGCCGTTTGTATTTGGGATTGTCTGCGCAATCTGGTACGACCGACCGGCGCCTTTTCTCATTTGGCCGCTGATGCTGGGGGGCATTTTGTTGTTTGCGTTGGCATATCGCAATTACGACTATCGATACAGATGGGTATTCGGCGCCTACCTCAACATTTTTTTATGGACAGCGGGTTTTTATCGCGCCCTGAGCTACGACGAGCGTTGCGATCCCGAGCATTTTTCGCTTGTAGCGCCTGATGCCACTTTTTTCATGGGCGTCATTCAAGAGCAGCCGGGGAAAGGCGACCGGATCAAGTGCATACTCAGGATCTGCGCCGCAGGGGTTCATCCCGATTCCATGCAACCCTGCGCCGGCCGCCTGATCGCGTTCGTGCGCGACTGCGAAGATACCGCTCGGTATTGTTATGGCGATCTGGTCGGATTAGAGGCCCACGTCAGCCCTGTCCGACCGCCTCTCAACCCGGAAGCCTTCGACTATGCGCGCTATCTGCACTTCAAAAACATACATTATCAGGCCAATATCAGCGACCTCGACATGGTTACCCTTTCGACAGGACACGGTTCATGGTTCTGGAAAATCGCGTATCGCTGTCGGGAGTATCTGCTGGAAATGCTGCGCGAACACTTCCCGGAGCGGCACGAATACGCCGTCGCCTCTGCGCTGCTGGTAGGGTACAAAGACGAAATCAGCGACGACCTGCGCGAGGCTTACATGAACACCGGAGCCATGCACTCCCTGGTGGTATCCGGAACACATGTGGGCATAGTATATATCCTACTCATTAGCCTGATAGGATTGTTTCGCTTCCGGGGGTTATGGGGGCTATGGATTGAGGCAATCTGGGTGATTGGGGGCATCTGGGCATTTGTCATGCTCACTGGGGCGGGCGCCTCTGTGCTGCGCGCGGCCATCATGTTCACC
>JBKBLI010000086.1:0-9386 GCA_046296435.1 Saprospiraceae bacterium
TGGTCGATCGCCTCAACGCCGATATAGACAGCATTCAGGCGCGGGGCGTGTTTGTGCCCAGCGATTATCCGCTCAATATAGAGGACATGCTATTCAAGTACGGCGCGCGGATCCAGCCCGATCTGGTGCTGGACATGGAATGCACGAGCATCCCGCTGGTGGCCGGAATGGTGGGCAACGCGCCGGACATACAACTTTTCCCGTGGTATTACTTCCCGGCGGTACAGGGCCAATCAGATCATCCGGTCGTGAAGAATCTCGACCGGGTCGAGTTGCGTTTTTGCTCCAGCATCGATACCGTACGCACCCGCACAGCCGTCGTCAAAACGCCCCTTCTGTACAGCAGCAAGTACAGCCGATTGCAGTTCAGCCCGATTTCGCTCAATTTCCAGATTGCGCAACTCGATCCCGATCCTTCCAAATTCAACAAGGGGCCTCAATTGACGGCGCTGCTCCTCGAGGGCGAATTTGCATCTAACTATGAGAATCGCGTTTCCGAAGAAATGGCCAGGGATCTGGAGCAAGCAGGCGTAAAGTTCAGCAGCCGCAGCGCGCCCACGCGCATGATCGTGGTGAGCGACGGCGACGTAACGGCCAATCACGTGCGCGACGCCGAGCGGCGCGAGTGGCTGCCTCTGGGGTTCAACCGCTTCGAACGCATCGCCTACGCCAACAAAGATTTCATGCTCAACGCCATCGAATACCTGATCGAACCCCGTGGGGTGGTGCTCGCGCGGAGCAAAGAGATCAAGCTGCGGATGCTCGACACCGTACGCGCCCGCGAAGAAAAACTCTTCTGGCAAGCGCTCAATCTCGGCGTCCCGCTCGCATTCCTCAGCGCATTTGGCCTATTTTTTCACTGGCGCCGCCGCCGCATGTATGCCCGCTGAGCGAGATGATCAAACGCGTTGTCAAGATGACCTTTCGGCCCGAGTCTGTGGCCGAGTTCAAAGAAGAAGTCTTTGAAAAAAGCAAAGCGGCCATCCGCGCATTCCCGGGTTGCCGCTACATGGAGTTGCTGTGCGATACCGAGCATCCCGACGTATTGTTCACCCTGAGCGTGTGGGAGAACGCGGAAGCCTTGCAATCCTATCGGGACTCTGCATTGTTCAAAAAAACATGGGCCGCAACCAAGGCGCTTTTCGCCGGACGCGCAGAGGCCTGGTCGCTTGAAGTGATCGATGCGCCATAGGCGCGCCCATGAGCAAGGCGGCAGGCAGAGCGCGGGGGCGCGGGGCGAGAGGCAGCGCAGGGCGCATCTGATGACGTTAAAAAAAACACACAAGAGATGCTGGTCACCATTCACCATCGCGGGCAGACCTACAAGGCCGATCTTTCTCGCCCAATAGACCTATCCATCCTCCTGCGCGAAGGACTGTCGGGCGTCAATTGCTTCGGCGCGCCTCCGGTCGCTTACGAGCCGGTGCGCGTCGGCAATTTTGTGGGTAGCACCCGAGAAGGCGGCCCGCTCAATTTTTTCAACGTACGGCTCAACCCGCACGGCAACGGAACCCATACCGAATGCGTAGGGCACATCGCCAAAGAGCCTTACACCATAGGTTCGGCTCTTCGGCAAAGCCATTTTTTTGCCAAGTTGGTCAGCGTATGGCCGACCAAGATGGACAATGGCGACCGCGCGCTCACGGCCGAATCGCTCTCTCTTTTTTTCCAAAAAGACGAAGCCGAAGCGCTCATCGTCCGTACGCTGCCCAATGATGCCGACAAGCGAAGCCGCCATTACACGGGCGCCAATCCGCCCTACTTCCAGGCCGGAGCGATGGCTTACATTGCGGACTGCGGCGTGCAGCACCTCCTGACGGACCTTCCATCGGTAGATCGGGAGGAGGATGGCGGCGCGCTGGCGGGCCATCGGGCATTCTGGAGGTACCCGGGACCCGACGCGCGCGTGCACGCCACGATCACAGAACTGATCTATGCGCCAGATGAGGCGCCGGACGGCTACTACCTGCTCAATATCCAGACTGCGCCGTTCGATCTCGACGCAAGTCCCTCGCGCCCTGCGCTCTTTGCCCTTTCACCCGCCGGATAAGCAAATCTGCCCGCCTCGGAACAACAACTCCCTGGCGCTGCCGCCCGGGTTTGCCCCCTCAGTCGGCAACGATCCCCAGCGCTACTTGTCGCCGTAAGCCAAATCGCCTGCGTCGCCCAGGCCGGGTACAATATACCCCTTAGCTGTAAGTTCTTCGTCGATGGCCGCCGTCCAGATACGCGCTTCGGGATGATGGCGGCGCAGGCTTTCGATGCCCAGGGCGCTGGACACTACGGCGGCCACGTGCACGCGTTTGGGCATACCGAAGCGGCGCAACTCACGCAACGACAATCCGGCAGAGGCTCCGGTGGCCAACATCGGATCGGCCAGTATGAGGACGCAATCGTTGAGGTCGGGCGCGCCAACATAATCCAACTGCACCTCAAAGGCTCCGCTTTTGCGGTGCTTGCGATAGGCGGCCACAAAAGCGTTGTCCGCCTGGTCGAAGTAGTTCAAAAACCCTTGGTGAAAAGGCAGGCCGGCGCGCATAATGGTTGCAATCACGATCCGGTCGGCATGAAGCATTTGTATGGCTTCGCCCAGGGGCGTTTCGACGCGGGCAGGCTCGTAGTCCAAGGTTTTGCTGATCTCATATGCCATGATTTCGCCAACGCGCTCCAGATTGCGCCGAAAACGCATGCGGTCTTTTTGGCGCTCGACATGGCGCAACTCGGCAACGAAGCGCTGCAGGATGCTGTTGGATTCCGCAAGATTAACAACCATTACCTCGGTATTTTTGTACAAAAAAACGCAAAAGCGCGTTTAATTAGGGTCATTCGCCCGTTCTTTGCGGCGCTAAATTATACGCGTCGATTCAACCCGCCGTTATTTAGAGCAAAAAGATTTGTTTTTCGCTGTGATTCGCTGCTTTTTTATCCAAAATATACCGTAAGTTAAGCACCCGAGCGCTGCGTTCGGGACAGCGCAGACAAAACGATTTGCTTTTTTGAACTGAAATGATGCGACAAAGTTTATAGCGTCAAAAATGTCCCACTGATTGAATTTTTTATGAAAAAAATATGCCTGCTCACCGCCGCTCTGCTCTGCGCGACTTCGTTTTGGGCACAGCGCGCCAACCCCACGCTCAAGCTCGCGCTGCTCAAATACAGCGGCGGGGGCGACTGGTACAACGATGTCAACTCGCTAAAGAATCTGGCCAAATACTGCAACGAAAACTTAGGGGCCAATTTCGACCTGGAGTATGCGACCGTAGAGCCGGGTAGCGCCGAACTATTCAATTACCCCGTAGTGTACGCCACGGGTCATGGGAACATGCTGTTCAGCGACCTCGAAGCCCGCAACTTGCGCGCCTACCTCGAAGGCGGCGGGTTCCTGATACTCAATGACGACTACGGTTTAGACCCCTTCGTCCGACCCGCGCTAAAAAAGGTATTTCCTGAACTTGATCTGGTTGAGTTGCCTTTTAGTCATCCGATATACAATCAGAAATATGCCTTCAAAAATGGCTTGCCTAAGATCCACGAACACGACGGCAAGCCGCCGCAAGGATTTGGATTATTCTGGCAAGGCCGCCTGATTGTATTTTACAACTACGAAACAGACCTTGGCGACGGGTGGGATGACATACACAACGACCCGCCTGAACTACGCCAGAAAGCCCTGCAAATGGGCGCCAATATCATCCAATTTGTATTCGGACAATGAACGCAACGCGTAATATCCTAATCCTCGGCGGCGGAGGACGCGAACACGCGCTGGCCTGGAAACTGCGCCAGAGCGCCCGCTGCGGCCAACTGTACATCGCGCCGGGCAACGCGGGCGCCATGTCGTGCGGCATCAACCTGCCCATCGACCCCATCGACTTTAAAGCGGTGGCGGAGGCAGTTCGCCAGCACGGTATCGATATGGTGGTCGTAGGCCCTGAAGAACCGCTGGTGCGCGGACTGTGGGACTACTTTCAGGCGGAGGCCTCGCTGCGCGAAGTGCTTTTCGTAGGCCCCTCAGGCCAGGGTGCGCGTCTGGAAGGCAGCAAGTCTTTTGCCAAAGCATTTATGCAGCGCCATGGCATTCCGACAGCGTCGTACAAGCGCTTCACCGCCGTCGAACGCGAAGAGGGCCTCAACTATATCGCTTCGCACCCCACGCCCATCGTGCTGAAGGCCGACGGATTGGCCGCGGGTAAGGGCGTTCTGATCTGCCCCACCCGCGACGAAGCCGCGCGCGAGTTCGAAGCCATGCTCAACGGCAAATTCGGCGAAGCAAGCGCCGCGGTAGTGGTCGAGCAGTTTTTGCACGGCGTAGAATTCAGCGTGTTCGCGCTGACTGACGGCGAGCGCTATGTATTATTACCTGAAGCAAAGGATTACAAACGGATCGGCGAGGGCGACAGCGGTCTGAACACCGGAGGGATGGGAGCCGTCAGCCCCGTGCCATTTTGCAACGCAGCGCTCATGGAGCGCGTAACGCGCGAGATCGTACGCCCCACCATAGCGGGTCTGCAAAGCGAGGGCATCCCATACCGAGGTTTTGTGTTCTTCGGTCTCATGCTATGCGACGACCAGCCGTATGTGATAGAATACAACTGCCGATTGGGCGATCCGGAGACTGAAGCCATCCTGCCCCGCCTGGAGAGCGATCTGCTCGATCTACTGGAACAATGCGCCTCCGGCAAATTGCAACAGTCCCAGCCGACGATCTCCGACAAGGCCTCCGCCGTGGTGGTACTTGCCTCAGAGGGCTACCCGGGCGCTTATGCAAAAGGTCGCGAAATCAAGATCGCCGCGCCGACCGGCGATACCGTGGTGTTTCACGCCGGCACGCGCATTGGGCCTGACGGCCGGCTTCTGAGCGCAGGCGGACGGGTGTTGGCCGTCATGGCTACCGCTCCCACGCTACAAGAGGCCACCCTCGGCGCCCGGGCGGGCGCTGAGGCGATACAATTTGAAGGAAAATACTTCCGCCGCGACATCGGCGCCGACGTACTCACCCCCACAACACACGCATGAAAGGAATCATTCTGGCAGGCGGACTGGGCACACGCCTATACCCCCTTACCCTGGCCGTGAGCAAACAACTCATGCCGGTTTACGACAAACCCATGATTTATTACCCGCTCAGCACCCTGATGCTGGCCGGCATACGCGAGATCCTGGTGATCTCTACGCCGTACGACTTGCCGCATTTCAAACGCCTGCTGGGCGACGGCGCCGATCTGGGCATGCGCATAGATTACAAAGAACAACCCGTGCCTAACGGACTTGCTCAAGCATTCGTACTCGGCGCCGAATTTATTGGTCGAGACAGCGCCTCGCTGATTCTGGGCGACAACATTTTCTACGGCGCCGGACTGGGCGAGTTGGTCCGCTCCTGTACCGATCCTGACGGCGGAATCGTATTCGCCTACCGGGTAGCCGATCCGGAGCGCTACGGGGTGGTTGAATTCGACGCCAACTTCAACGCCCTGAGCATCGAAGAAAAGCCCGCCAAGCCCAAGAGTCACTACGCCGTGCCGGGCCTGTATTTCTATGACAATAGCGTGCTTGAGGTGGCCCGCAACCTGCGGCCCAGCGCCCGCGGCGAATACGAGATCACCGACGTCAACCGCGAATATCTGAGCCGCCAGAAACTACAGGTGAGACCCATGGGACGCGGTTATGCCTGGCTCGATACCGGCACGCACAAGAGCCTGATGCAGGCCGGCCAATTCATCGAAACCATCGAAGACCGCCAGGGTCTCAAAATCGGTTGCATCGAAGAGGTGGCCTGGGAAATGGGCTTCATCGACGACGCGCAACTCGAGCGCCTCGGACACCGCTTCCTCAAGAGCGGCTACGGCGAGTACCTGCTCGATTTGCTGAAGCGGGACTAAGCGCCCAAACACGCCCTACATCCCGTTTTTTTTTAAAGAGTAGAAAAAGGCCTGTGGCGGGGCATGGGTGCAACCCGCTCCGCTCCCACCCCCTTCCGCCCTTTTTTTCACAAAACCTCCGCTTCGCGGCGGCTTATTCGTGCATTTAGTTTGCGCGAATAAGCCGCCATGTCTGAGTTTTATGAAAAAAAAAATTGCGACTCTCAAAAAAAAATACCACTTTTGCGTTACAAATTTAATCAAAAATTAGTTGGCAGGAGCCAAAATGCTTCCTAAACCGGTATCAAGGGTACAAACAACTATTTCTTTTGGCTGTAAAATTAAGATAAATCCTTCGCCCGCTTCTCTGACCCACTCAAATTATCAAAACCATATTCATTCAATGCGTAATTTTTTTTTAACCTTTTTCATTATCGTTCCATGGGCGCTTTTCGCACAAAAAGCCAAAATCAATAACATCCTCAATCAGCCGCATCAGGAAATTGAGGCCTATGACACCCTGCGATTTGGCCGCTATCAGTCGCCCTTTTATCTGAATTTTGGCGAAGCCGCTATTCTCAACCCTTCAGATTACGACAGTATCCGCGCCTTGGGCAAAGTGCGTGTAGAGTATGTCTATTCACAATTTTCAAAGTCTTTCCCCGGCCAACGTCGCCTGGATGAGGAGCGCTTTGCCGCGTTAGCTAAAATGGCGCCCGATCTGTTTGAGGATCCCAGCGTAAGTTGGGAGATCGTCCGCCAAACCCGGGGGAAGAGCCGGGAAGAAGCCGAGGGGCTGTTTCATGGTTTTGTTGTCACCTATCAGCCTCCTCTCAGTCCTAAGCGCCAAAAGGAGATCGAAGACCGCCTGGCTAAAGAGTTGGACTGCGTAAAAAAGCGGCCCCCGGCCGACGCGCCTCAGTTCCCGGGAGGCGAAGACTCCCTGCGCGCATGGCTAATCGAGAATATTCCGCTGCCCACCGTATCGGAGACCGGAGGCGACCGCGGTAAAAAACAGTACATGCTCCAATTCCTGATTGACACTGCGACGGGCACGCTTACTAAGGCAACCCTACCCAAAGGCATACACGAAGGTTACAAAAAGCGCCTGGTCGCCGCATTGGGTGAAATGCCGCGGTGGTTGCCGGGCAACCCCAACATACGCTTCATGCTCATGTTGAGTTTTGAGCCAGATAAAGCCTCCGGGCGCCGCACGCTCAACCCGCAACCGCTGCGCGGAATCGATCCGATCCGCTGCAAAGACAAAGATGTCGAAGATGGAGAGCCTATCATAACCGAGGTCTTAACGCGTAATGCGCAATGGAAAAATATCCTTATGGTTGAAGACGTCACCGGGAGTATGCTTCCTTACGTAGCCGAACTATTGGTTTGGAATGCCCTTAGCGTTAATGCGCAAAAAGTCAGACACGTTGTCTTGTTCAACGATGGCGACTCCAAGTCAAACGACGAAAAAGTCATCGGAAAAACCGGCGGCATCTATCACGTAAACTCCCGAAAGATCACGGTGCTTGAAGAGACCATGGTGCGAGCCATGGTCGCGGGCAATGGCGGCGACACGCCCGAAAACGACATCGAGGCCATCATCGAAGGGCTAAAAGCCTGTCCGAGTTGCGACGAGGTCGTGCTCATTGCGGACAACAACGCTACGCCGCGCGATCTGGAACTGCTGAGTCAGATCGACAAGCCCGTGCGCGTCATCCTCTGCGGGGTGAAATATAGCGTCAACCCGGCTCATCTCTACATCGCTTGGAAAACCAAGGGATCGCTACACACCATCGACCGCGACATCAACGAATTGGCGGCTATGAAGGAAGGCGATGTGATTCGGGTAATGGATATACCTTTTCGGATCAAAGACGGTAAATTTACCCGCTTGAGCGAGGAGTAACAGGCAAGCTACGCGACCGCACGCCAAAAGGCGGAGTCGTCCTCCCGAACGATAAAAACTTATAACCGACGCGTGCCCGAACGCCATCGCCGATTCTGACGCGCTGCATCAACCGCTACTATATGCAAGACTTTTCGTTTGTCAACGCGAATAAGCAACTTTTGATCGGTAGAGACTGGCCCGTCGATACGCCTATGGCCGTGCTGGCCCTTGTGCATGGGCAAGGCGAGCACTGCGGCCGGTATGCCCATGTCGCCGAATGGTTCAATACGCGTGGCATAGCCCTGATGGGCTTTGACCAACAGGGACATGGTCGCACCAAAGGCCCGAGAGGCGCGGCGCATAGCCTGAACTCCCTGCTCGACGACATTGGGCTTTTTGTCGAACAGGTAAAGGCGCGCTATCCTGATACGCCCGTATTCTTGTATGGGCATTCAATGGGCGGGCAATTGGCGCTGAACTACCTGCTGCGACGCCCGTCGGAGCTAAAAGGAGGTATCATTACTTCGCCATGGATCAGCCTGGCTTTCGAGCCGCCTAAGCTCAAGGTGCTGGCCGGCAAATTGCTTTTCAGGCTGACGCCCATGCTCCACTTGCCCAACGGATTAGCGGTGCGCTTCATCTCGCGCGATCCGGAAGTGGTCAAAGCGTATCAGAGCGATCCTCTGGTACATAATAAAATAGGCGTAGGCGCCGCTATGGCGCTGCTCGAAGGCGCAGAATGGCTGCAACAGTATGCAGGCTCAAGCCCTCTGCCTGTACTCCTGATGCACGGCGGCGACGACCGCATCACGTCCTGCAAGGCATCGGCCGATTTTGCAAGCCGCGTAGCCAATGTCACGTGGCGCGAATGGCCGGACCTCTATCACGAGATGCACAACGAGCGCGCCAAGGAGCAAATCTTTGAGGCTATGCTGGATTTTGTAAAAAGCTGCCTGGACGGAGCAAAATAGCCTTTGGCTGCGAGCCGCATAAGAATACCGCCTGTTCGCGTTTGGACGAATAGGCGGTATTTCTTTCTATACGGCAAAACGCTATACGCTTTTGGCCTGATTAGCGGACTTCCCGCTACCGGACCGGCGGCGACGCGAGCGACTGCGGGCCGGCGGGGCGGGTTTGGCGGGCGCGGGCGCGGGGTCTTGAGCGAATGCGAGCGCGTAGGGGTGATCCGTTACAACGGGAACCTTTTTGCCGATCAGCTTTTCGATGTCGCGCAGCCATGGGCGCTCCTCTACTTCGCAGAAGGAGTGTGCGACGCCTGACGCTCCCGCTCTGCCGGTGCGGCCTATTCGATGCACATAGGTCTCCGGAATGTTCGGAATGTCCAGATTGATTACGCACGCCAGATCGTCCACATCGATTCCGCGCGCTGCAATATCGGTGGCGACCAGCACGCGGGTGACGCGGCTTTTGAAGTTGTTCAGCGCGCGCTGGCGGGCATTCTGGGCTTTGTTGCCGTGAATGGCCTCGGCGCCTACGCCCTTACCGACCAGAAACTTGACCACTTTATCGGCGCCGTGTTTGGTACGGGTAAAAACCAACGCAGATTCGATGCTGCTGTCTTTGAGCAATTCGAGCAGTAGGTTGTTCTTATCAGACTTGGATACGTGATAGATCCA
>JBKBLI010000087.1:0-2611 GCA_046296435.1 Saprospiraceae bacterium
CGTGGTGTTCGATGAGGTTGAGCAGCGCCTGATCGGAAGTATATTGCGCGAGGAACTGGCGTGCCAAAGCTCCGTGGTGGCGCTCCCAGTTGCGCGGGCGGCTTCGGTCTTCAAGGTATTTGAAGGTATCATGCGCTATGGCCGCCAGGCGCAGGCGTCGGCGGTCGTCGGCGGAGAGCTTGGGGGTTGCGTCGATGTTGTCGAGTACTTCGCGCACATGCAGTCCCACCTTCCCCTCGGGGTGCCCAAAGCGCGGTTCGCCCCAACACATGCCCACTTGGAATTCGGGCGTGTGCAGCAACTCGCGCTCGAGTTCTGTTTCGGGCTTGATCAGTCGGATGAGGGATGCGCTGCGGGACATTACAGGGGCGCTTAGCGTTTGGGGAATACGTATAATTCGACATCTTCAAGGCCTACGCTTTGGTCGCACAGGATGGCGAGTCGCTCCACGACGTTGGCCAGTTCGCGGATGTTGCCCGGCCAGTCGTGGGTTTGTAATGCGGCGATCGCTTCGGCGGTATATTGCTTGGGCGGGTGTCCGTAATCTTCGGCGATCCGGCGGTTGAAGTGTTCGAGGAGCAAGGGGATATCCTCTTTGCGTTCGCGCAGGGGCGGCACTTGTACTTCTATTACGGCAAGTCGGAAGAACAGGTCTTCGCGGAAGCGCCCTGCTTCGATCTCTTTTCGAAGATCTTTGTTTGTGGCGGCGAGCACCCGCACATCGACTTTGATCTCTTTGGTATCGCCTACGCGGGTTACTTTGTGTTCTTGCAGGGCGCGCAGCACTTTGGCTTGGGCGTCGAGACTCATGTCGCCGATTTCGTCGAGGAAGAGGGTGCCTCCGTTGGCTGCTTCAAACTTACCGGCGCGGTCGGCTACGGCTCCCGTGAAGGAGCCTTTTTTGTGTCCAAACAGCTCGCTCTCAATCAACTCGCTGGGTATGGCTGCGCAGTTGACTTCGATGAGCGGGCCGTCGGCGCGGTTGCTTTTTTCGTGTATCCAACGCGCTACCAATTCTTTACCCGATCCGTTGGGGCCGGTGATGAGGACTCTGCTGTCGCTGGGCGCGATGCGGTCGAGCAGGCGCTTGATGCGGACGATGGGCGCGCTCTCGCCGATCATATTGACACCCTTGGCCGTTTTGACCTGTTTACGCAGGATCTGGGTGGTGTTGACCAACTCGCTGCGCTCCAGCGCATTGCGCACGGTGATGAGCATGCGGTTCAGATCCGGCGGTTTGCTGATGAAGTCGAAGGCGCCTTTTTTGACGGCCTCCACAGCGGTGTCGATGGTGCCGTGGCCGCTTACCATGATCACCGGCAATTCGGGTCGGAGAAGCTGGACGCGTTCCAAGGCTTCGATGCCGTCCATTTTTGGCATTTTGATATCCATGATCACTACCTCCAGCTTGCTGTCCTGCTGCACTTTAGCTACGCAATCTAAGCCGTCGGAGGCTTCCTCCACGTCATACCCTTCGAATTCGAGGATGTCGCGTAGCGTTCGGCGAATTGGAAGCTCGTCGTCCACAATTAGTATCTTTGCCATCTTTTGCTTCTAACTTTGGGTTTGTTTGATTAACGATTAAAAAAAAATGCGCCTGCGCCGCTCCTTAAATCCGAGATTGTTGCAGGCGTTTTAATTTGCGTGCAAACATACGGGCTTTTTTTCTGAATATGCAGCGTTTGTGTCCTTTTTTGTATCTTGAACCAAGTTTCTAATCCTTTTTTAAAAAGACATAAGTATGCGCCAGATTTACCTTTCGGCTTTGGTATGCGGGGCCTTCGCGGTCGGTTTAGCGGCCCAAACGCCCAAAGATGCCAGCATCCCCATTTCTGCTTCCCTCCTGGACGCTCCCTTGGCTGTCACGCTCTCCTGGCCCAATGCCACACCCTCCACCCTCACCCTGTTGCGCCGCGTCAAAGGGCAGGGGGGCAACCAGTGGGTCAGTCTGCTCAACCAAAGCAACAGCGCGCTCACGACTTTTACCGATACGCAGGTGCAGGCGGGCTTGACTTATGAGTATGCTTTGCGCCGCACGTCCAATATCAATGCATTCGGCTATGCGCATGTGGCTGTATTTGCCGGCGAGAGCGAGAGCAGGGGGCAAACGCTGCTGCTGATCGGCGAGTCCTTGGCCGCTCCGCTGGCGTCCGAAATTGAGCGCTTCAAAGAGGATCTGGCCGGCGACGGCTGGACTGTGCGCGAAGCGACGGTGTCTGCCTCCGCCACCGTATCGCAAGTCAAAAGCCTGATCGCTGCACAGGCTCAGCAATCGGGCGGCCAACTCCAGTCGGTTGTGCTGCTCGGCGAGATACCAATACCTTACTCGGGCAATACTGCCTGGGATGGACACACCGAGCACAACGGCGCCTGGCCTGCCGATGTTTACTACGGCGATTTGGATGGCTTGTGGACCGACCAGTCCGTCAACAACCCCTCTCCCGCCCGCGACGCTAACAAAAATGTGCCCGGCGACGGCAAATTTGACCAGTCGGTCATCCCTTCGCCAATTGAGTTGCAGATCGGGCGCATCGACTTTCGGCGCTTGTCTCCGGCGACTTTCGGCGTATCACAACTCGAACTATACCGCCGATACCTTGACAAAAACCAC
>JBKBLI010000087.1:2710-8822 GCA_046296435.1 Saprospiraceae bacterium
CTCTGGCGCACAGGCGCGTATGCGACAAACCGGCGCGCCCTGGTGGACGACAATTTCGGCTATTTCAATGGCGAAGCGTTTGCCGCCAATGGCTATCGCAACGCCTATCCCCTGGTGGGGGCCGATAGCGTCGTCGCGGCCGATTTTATCGGCGACTCCCAGGCCCAACGCTTTCTTATGGGCTATGGAACGGGTCCCGGTTCTTATCAAAGCGCCGGCGGCATTGGCAACAGTACGCAATTGGCCTCTTCGACGCTGCACATCGTATTCTCTAACCTGTTTGGTAGCTATCATGGAGATTGGGACTTTGAGACCAACCCCTTCATGCCTTCGGCCCTCGCCTCGCGGGGCGGTATCCTGACCTGCGCATGGGCCGGCCGCCCACATCACTTCTACCAGCATCTGGCCTCCGGTCAAACCATCGGCTTCTGCATGCGCGAAACCCAAAATGCGCCTTACAACAACGGTTACTTCAACTCCTTCGGCGCGGGTGGAGCGCATATTGCCCTGCTCGGCGACCCCAATTTGCGGGCCGACATTGTCAGCCCGCCGACTAAGCTCGACGCTAAAGTCAACTGCGACAATACCATCGAAATGGCCTGGACGCCCTCCGACGATCCGGCGGTGAATGCGTATTCGATCTACGCAGCCACCCAGAAGTATGGCCCTTACGCCAAAATTGCCACCGTGAACAACGCCAATACCTACGCCGCATCGGGGCTGCTCGGCGGGCCGTCCGACTCGGTCTGGATACAGGTACGGGCCTTGCGCTTGCAGTCTAATCCCGGCGGCGGAACGTATCTTAACAACAGTGCGGGCGCGTTTTCCGGTTTGTTGATAGGCCAGACACCGACAACGCCGTCTATGGCGTCCAGCTATGTCCTCAGTTGTAGTTTCCCCACAAGGGCGTTTACCGTTCCTGCAGGGCGTTCCATTGAGTGGAAGGATTCCGTCTATCAGGCCGGCCAGATCATCCTGATCAACGAGCCGGGCGATTATCCCGTCCAAGAAACCGCCGACGGCGTCGATTGCACGCTGACCTATACAGTGCAAGTAAGTCCCGACTTCACGGCTCCCAATGTGACCATTGCCGCGGCGGGTACCGCGATCAACTGCCTTTATCCGACGCAGGCCCTGACGGCTATATCGGATATTCCGCAAACGGCATTTTTGTGGACCTTCGGACTGCAATCCTCCTTTGACAATCCGGTTCAGGCGAGTCAAGGCGGATTATACACCGTCGTCGCTACGGCATCCAACGGATGTAGCGCCGTGGCAGAAATATTCATCAGCGCCGACTTCAGCGTGCCGTCGCCTCCGTCTTTTGCTTCCAGCTATCTGGTCAACTGCTACACGCCCATCGTTGAGATTTGCGCTGTGACGCCCGCAGACCGCACCATTCGCATTGGCGCCGCTACGTATCAGCCCGGCGATACGGCTTGTCTGACAGCGCCGGGAGTATTTGGCGCCATCGTCGAAACTCATCTGAGCAGCGGTTGCGAATTGAGCTACGTCGTAACCATACAGGCGGATGTGAATCCGCCGATGGTGTCAATCTCGCCGCCTAACGCTACGCTTACCTGCTACAATCCCTCGGCCACGCTCACGGCGCAGACATCTCCCTCTACCGGACTGACATACACCTGGTTTGGCCCCGACGGCGCCGCAGTGGGTAACGAACCGACGCTTCTGGTCGATGCGCCCGGCGTTTATGAACTTGTAGTCGTCAATACGACCAATGGCTGTGAGAACAAGGCTCCCGTTGTGGTGACTGCCGATACGGACAACCCCATATTGAACATGAGTCTGCCGATTACTTGTTGCCTGCAGGTTGATTCCGTGTTGGCCCAATTACAAATTTTGTTGCCGCCTACGCTCATTTGCCAACCGGGCCTTTACATACTCACGGGCGTTTCGGCCTTTAACGGATGTCCGATAGAGGTCAATCTGACGCTTTCCCCCGCTCCTCCTGTGCCGCCGGTCGTCGTTGTAACCGACGCTACCGGTCCGAACACACCCGACGGCGCCATCAAAATCGAAGCCATCTTCGGCGGCAGTCCACCGTACTCGATCACATGGAGCAATGGGATGGTGGGATACGAAATCAGTGGGCTGCTACCCGGAAATTACACGGCGGTTATTTTAGATAGCAAGGGCTGCATGACGACGTTAACGGTGATGGTTGGCTTTAGCTTGACGCAGGAGGAGCCCGCATGGGCGTTGGGGGCGCAATTATTCCCCAATCCCACTCAAGGGCTTTTGCGCTTGCGGTTGTCGGGCGACGCGCCGCCCGGCTCGCTGGCGATCCGGCTTAGTGATGCAGAGGGTCGTCTGGTACGCTCTTTCGGGGCCGATTGCGGGCAAACTGATTGTACGATCGATCTCGACCTGCGTCGGGAGTCCCCCGGCGCTTATTGGATTTTTGTAAGCGATGCGCAGGGCGCCGGTTTCTCGCGTAAGGTTTTGGTAACGCGATAATTGTCCGCTTGTTCCACGCCTTTGTCGCAGGCCTACCCCTTATGGCCCGCGCCATACGCCCGCTACTTGTTCTCGCCTTGTCTGTCTTGAGCAAGGTCCCGAGCGTCGTTATCGGCGAGTTTTCTGAGGACAATGAGCCGATCCGTTAAGGTCTCGATAGCAAGTCGGCGCTGCCGAGCGATGTACGCTATGGTTTGTCGGGTGTAGATAAACACGTGCGTAGGGTCTTTGCGATAGTACCAATTGGCAAAATCTGTGGCCTGGTCGTACAGGTGCGTCATGACGAGGAGTTTGCCGTTCGGGTTGAGGAGTTGCAGCAGCTTTTCGATTTCTTGCGCAGGCTGTTGGAAGTGCTCGAATACCTCGCAGCTAAAGATGTAGTCGTAGCGACAGTTCAGATAGTCGTAGTCAGGAAAAAAATAGGGATCAAACAACTTTACCCTATATCCCCGGTCGGTCAGTTGCTTGGCGATGACGGGGCCTGTGCCGCAGCCATAATCTAACCCCTGGTGCTTTTGGTCAAACTGGGCCAGTATGGCGTTGGTGATGGGCGACGCAAACTGTTGATAGCGCGGGTCTTCGACGTCGTTGTTATGTGTCTGATAGTGCTTTTTTTCTTCGATATTGCCCACATAATATTTCTGATCTTTGACATAAGCGCCACAGGTGTGGCAGATGAAGTAAAAAGCGTCGGCCATAGTCGTCAGCGCAGCATCGCAAAGCGTACAATTCATTCGAAAGGTGATTAGTGGGCTTAGGTCGCCCGTGTAAGTATTACGCTGTTAGCGTATGGCCTTTGCAGGGGGAGGGGCAAAGCGATTGTAAGGCGCGTTTGCTTTATGTCATTTGCAAAGGTAGTTTTTTTTCACATAAACGCTTGGGCGCCTAGTGCAATTTCTTTTTGCGCAAAGAGCGCGAAATTTTTTAATCAATGCGCGCAAAGAAACCGCAAAGGGCGCGAATAACCTTTGCGTCTTTAGCGGGCCTCCGCCGCCTTCTTTTTTTCAAAAAACTCCCTTGCGCGAAGAGGAGGTGCGACGCCGACCAAATCCAACCATGAAAAAACGCGTGTTTGCGCGGCTAAACCATATTGGGTAGGCGGTGTTTTATGTACAGTTTGGATTAGCGAAAAGCGCAGATTCGACTTTTTTGCCCTTAGCCGCCGTTGGTCCGCGGTTATGCGGCGGCGTAAAAAAATCTAAGGAGAAAATGCGCGCGAGGGCGCGTTTGGGATTAGGGACTTTGCTGTATAGCCAGTTTATGGCGCAGTGATTTTTTTGTTAAAATTTTCGATGTAAAGGCGCAACAGGCTTTTGAAATCGCCCGGCGCCTTGAGATATACTATATTTGCCAACGCATTTGGCCAGTCAATTTTTTACCATGAAACATCCTGACAAAACAAATCGCTCTGTAGGGCTTACTCTTTTCGCAATCGCCGCATGCTTTTGGGCCTTACCCCTTTCGGCGCAGTTGGATACTATACACTGGATTCCGCCCATGCACTCGCGTTATACTCCGGCGACGCTACAAGTGCTGTACCTCTCCACGCCTGAGATTACGCCATTCGACGTCACGATCAGTTACCGGACGGATGGGGGCGCTTTCCTTAACCAAGTAGTGAGCGTATCGAACGCCAATCCTGCGCAACTCACGGTCGGGGCCACGACCAATAGCGCTTTGTTGGTACCGAACAATCAGCTCAATGCGCCGCTCAACCAGCGCGGTATCGTAGTCAGAGGTCCTAAGCGTTTTTACTGTAACCTGCGTGTCCAGCAGGAAAATCAGGCTACCTCTCTCAGCGCTAAGGGCAATAAAGGTTTGGGGCGCGCTTTTCGGATTGGGCATTTGATCAATGAGGCGGGCGCCAACCGATCCAACTTCGTTGGGATCATGGCTACCGAGGATAATACGGTGGTGAATATCAGCGGCTACAATCCCGCCATTCGATTCCAGAACAACGGCCCTGCGGCAGCGAATGTGATCAATCCCGGAGCTAATGTGGCTGTCACGCTCAATGCGGGTCAGTCGTATGTTATCTCAGCCTACTGCCACAACGCTTATCCAGCCAATTACAACGGCTTGATCGGGACTTTGATAAGTTCAGACAAGCCGGTGGCCGTCAACTGTGGGTCATGGTGGGCCAACCATCCAGACGCAGGACAGGATATGGGGGTTGATCAGATCACGCCCCTGGATTTTGTCGGAACAGAATATATCCTATCGCGGGGTGGGGCGGCATTCAATGGCATTTCGCGCTTTTTGGAGACGCCAATCGCAGTGGCGCATTTCAACGGCACAGAAATCTACATCAACGGCTCGGCTACTCCCAACTATACGCTCAATGCCGGACAATACATCGCCATTCCGCATACTTTCTACGTCAATCAACAGAACATGTATGTTCGCAGTTCTCAACCCTTGTTCATGTATCAGTCGTTGGCGGGAGGCGGCAATAGCAACAACGCCGAACTGAACTTTGTGCCGCCGCTCAATTGCGAAACTGCCAACGCAATCGATAACGTGCCGCGCATCAGCTTGATCGGCAATAACAACTATTCGGGCAGTTTTTTTGTCATTGCACAAAATGGCTGTCAATTGGATATATCCACTACCGGAACTAACGGGACGCTGCAAGGGCCATTCCCGGTATTGGGCAAACCGGATTTCTTTACGCTCAAGGGCGTGGGTTATACGGGTAATTTGCGCGTGATTTCGGATTGCCCGATTCAGTTGGGGATTTTAGGCCGCTCGAACAACCGCGGGTGGGGCGCCTACTTCGCCGGCTTCAAAGAAGAATTATTGCCCGAAATTGCGCTTCGGGACTCGCTCCCTTGTCTGGATACGCTTTTTCTCACGGCCAAGGACGCCAACTACATCAGGTGGTACAAGGACGGCGCCCTGCTCGATCCTCAGCCGCTTGACCCCCTCCAACTACCGGTTAGCGACAATGGTATTTACATGGCCGTAGGCCGGCTGTATGAGGATTGCCGCGAAGACTTGTCGGATACGGTCGTCTGGGAAATCAAACACCGGCTGAGTTTCAATCTGACAAGTATCCCCGAAAACTGCGCTTGCGATACTCCGGGCGCTATACAAGTCTCGGCGCAAAGTTCGACGAATGCGACGTTTGAGTATAGCCTCGATGGCCTCAATTGGCAGTCGGACTCCATCTTCGACAGCCTATCTGCCGGCCTGTATCCGGTGTATGTGCGTATCGCCGATGGCGAATGCCCCTTTGTTGAGGAAATAACGATACCGCTCAACGCGTCGGCGCCGCTGGAGCTAAACTTGTGTAAGGGCGATTCTATCCTGGTCAATGGCGTTTGGTTTCACGCCGATAATCTTTCCGGACAGGTTTGTATCCCCTCGATGAATTGCGACAGTATCTTACAAGTGCAACTGACGCTTTACGAGCCTGCTTTTGTCGCGTTGGAGCAAAAGACCTGCGACCCTGCGGCCGTGGGTGTGCAAACCCTCCAACTGCAGACGGTCAACGGCTGCGACAGCACGGTGGTGATCACAACGACGCCGTACCCCAACATCGGGGTTGTGACGCAGTTGGAGCAAAAGACCTGCGACCCTGCGGCCGTGGGTGTGCAAACGCTCCAACTGCAGACGGTCAACGGCTGCGACA
>JBKBLI010000088.1:0-8383 GCA_046296435.1 Saprospiraceae bacterium
GGAATCAGATCAACCACTATCTCTTTCATCATGTATCCACTTTTACGCTCTCGCCTCGGCATGACCGGCTTTCTGGCATTGTCGGTAGTCATGTTTCTGGCCAACAACGGCAACCCTCCCAACGGCCGTACCGGCGCGCCATTCGATGGCCACTGCAACAATTGCCACAGCGGCAATTCCAATGGTTATGACGGGACAGTTACCCTGTCCGGCTTGCCTGCTTCTCTGGCGCCTAATACCACTTACCCCATCACGCTCAACATCAACGTCACCCAGGGCAACCCTGTCAAGGCGGGGTTTCAGATCGTCATGGTGGATGCGTCCAACAACAATGTTGGCACGCTCAACCCCGTCAACAATCAGACAGGGGTGGATATGGCAGGCGGTCGCCGCTATTTGGAGCAACGCAATGGCAAAAATTTCTCCGGCGGGGCTGTATCCTGGGATTTTGAGTGGACCTCGCCTGCCTCAGTCAATGGCAATATCGTGCGGGCTTATTTCATTGGCAACTTCTGCAACGGTAACGGCGGAACCAGCGGCGACTTCGCCAAGGCGTTCAACGAAACGTTTAGTTTCGCAGGCGCGCCGCCCCTTGTAGCTTCGATTAGCGCCAAAACAGACGTCAGTTGCAACGGCGGCGCCGACGGCTCGGCTACCGTGAGCGCTGTCGGCGGCAATCCGCCCTATTCATACCTGTGGTCGAACGGCCAAACCGGACAGACCGCCGTCAATCTTGCCGCCGGTAATTACACCGTCACGGTAAGCGCCGGCGGCGCTACCGCCACGGCGTCAGTCAGTATCAGCCAGCCCTCGGCGCTGAACGTGACAGCCGCGGCATCCAACATCATCACCTGCGCCCAGCCTTCAGCTACCCTTTCGGTATCGGCCGGAGGAGGCGTTCAACCCTACAACTATGCATGGAGCAACGGCGGTTTTGGACAGCAAATCACGGTGACGTCGCCGGGGGTTTACTCTGTCTTGGTCACCGACGCCAACGGCTGCACCAAGAGTGCGCAGACGACTGTCACGGCCAACACCGCCCAGCCTTCGGCGGTTGCCGCTGCCAATCAGCCGATAACCTGTATTGTCAGCAGCGTTACGCTTAGCGGGGCAGGGTCTTCGCAGGGAGCGCAATTTAGCTACATGTGGAATGGTCCGGGTATTGTGTCCGGAGCCAATACGCTTAGTCCAACGGTCAATCAGGCAGGGATTTACACCCTGACCGTAACCAACGCGTCCAACGGATGTACCAATACGGCGGCGGCAACGGTCATGGCCAACCTGACGCCGCCGGGCGCCATGGCCCTCGGCGGTACGCTGACCTGCATCGACACGATAATCATGCTGCAGGGCTCGTCCAATGCGCCCAACGCTTCGTACGCGTGGACCGGCCCCAACGGGTTTGCCTCCATGCTGCAAAACCCGATAGCGCTCCAGCCCGGCACTTACACGCTTGCGACCACTTCACCGGATAATGGCTGCACCAGCACTGCCAACGCTATCGTAGCGGAAAATACTATCCCGCCCAGCGTATCAGCCCAAGGTGGCGCGCTGACATGCACGGCCGATTCTGTCATCCTTTCCGCCGTTTTCACGCCCGGCGCCGCTACGCTCTTGTGGAGCGGCCCCAATGGCTTTATCTCTAATGAGATTTCGCCCATCGTTACGATGCCCGGCGTCTATCAGGTAGTGGCCGCCGACCCGCTCAATGGTTGTACAAGCATCGCAGAGACGACCGTAACGGTTGACACCTTGTCTCCGCTAGCACTCGCCGCCCCACCCCCTGCGCTCAACTGCAACCTTTCAGCCGTACAAATCGACGCTACCGCTTCGTCGCAGGGTAATTCATTCAGCTATCAATGGAGCACCGAAGATGGCAATATCGCCGCGGGAGCCAATACCCTTACCCCTGTGGTCGATGCCCCCGGCGTCTATGTCTTGCTGGTTGGCAATACCGCAAATGGCTGCACAGCCCAAACCCAGACCTCCGTCCAGCAGACGCCGCCGCCGCTGGCGGAAATAGCGGCGGCAAGCCCGATCGCCTGTTTTGGCGGTCAGGGCGTCCTGAGCGGGTCGGGGTCGGCCGGGTCGGCGCCCTACGCATATCTGTGGAGCAGCGGCGATACTTTGGCCACAACCGGCCCGCTGTCGATTGGCGTTTACACCCTGACGCTCACCGACGCCGACGGATGCACAGCGTCCGCACAGTTTACGTTGACGCAGCCCGAACTTTTGCAGACCGCTTTTAGCGCCACTCCTGAAAGCGGGCCCGGAGCGTCTGACGGCACGGCTGAAGTCGTCCCGTCGGGAGGCGTGCCCCCTTACGCAATATTGTGGAACACATCAGATACCACGTTCGCAATTATAGGTCTGGCGCCGGATGTTTATGCTGCGACCATCACGGACGCCAATGGTTGTACGTCGAGCGGATTGACAACTGTTAACGCCTTCGAATGCGCGCTCTCGGCTACCCTTGAGGTGACGCCTATCGCCTGCGCAGGCCAAAACTCGGGCGCCATTCAAATTGTCGTACTTTCAGGCGACGGGCCATTCTCTTACTCCTGGAACACCGGCGATACGACGGCATTCATCGATATGCTTGGGCCTGGCACGTATGTGCCCACCATTACGGAGGCCAACGGCTGTACTTTTGTGCTATCAACCGCGCTCACGTCGCCGCCATTGCTTGCCGTCAATGTAAACGTTACGCCCCTTAGCGCCAATGGCTCCAACGACGGATCGGCCATCGCTGAGCCTACCGGCGGAACGCCCTCCTACACGTTCCTGTGGGACAACAATAGCGAAACTGCCCAAATAAGCGGATTGGCGCCCGGCGCCTACACGGTCACCGTGACCGACGCCAACGGCTGTACCGACGTAGAGACGGCGGTAATCAGCCCATTTAACTGCAACCTCAGCGTTACCTTCGCCATTCAGCATGTCCGTTGTTTTGGTCAGGCTGAAGGGGCCATAACCCCTGTACCAGTGGGCGGGACGTTGCCATACAGCTTTGTTTGGTGCAACGCCATGACTACTCCCGGCTTAACGAATATGCCCGCAGGCGTCTGTCCCGTAACCATCACCGACGCCAACGGCTGCGTGGTCATGGCCGAGCCGGAGGTGCTACAGCCGGATACCTTTGTCATCAACGTCGTCGGCATTACGCCCGCCTCTTGTGTCGGGAGTCTCGACGGCGCGGCGATAGTCGAAGCGGTTGGCGGCACGCCGCCTTACACTTTTAGTCCCAACCAACCGCTTACCAATCTGCCGGCAGGCAACTATAGCTACGCGATAAGCGATGCGAATGGCTGTCTCGCTTTGCTGAACTTTACAATCCCGGTGGGCGACTCGACGCCTCCGCAGGTTGTCTGCCCCGAAGCGGCAGAGGTGTGCGCCGGATCCGCCTACGTTTTCCCTATGCCCATCGTATCGGACAATTGTGCGTTGGGCCCCAATCCGGTGCAGCAGATTGCCGGGCTGCCGTCGGGCAGCGCGTTCCCGGAGGGCGAGACCTTGCAAGTATTTGTGGCAAGCGACCAAAACGGCAATACCGCTTCCTGCAGTTTTACGGTGATGGGGCTGCAATCCCCGATGATTGTCCTCCAAAGCGTTCAAAACGACGTGAACAACAGCGGACAGGGGGGCATCTGCGTTGAGCTGACCAACCTGTCTGCAAACCAAATTACGTTATTTTGGCTGCGCAACGGCCAACCGATTACGCCGCCGCTCAACACCCTCTGCCCCGACAATTTGTTTGAGGGAACGTATTCGCTGCTGGTGGTCAACTCGCTGAACGGATGCTCAGCATCGCTATCAGCCGTCGTAGAGAACACCGTAGGCGTCGCCGATGCGTATCGCGGCCCGGCCTTCACGCTGGCGCCGAATCCGGCCTCCGAGTTTTTACATTTGCGTCTGGCTTCGGCTCAAACCGGCGTGGTGGAGGTGTTTGACGCCATGGGGCGTTTGGCAATCAGAGAAGCGTTGGACGGAGATGCGCTCAATATATCGGTAGGGCGCCTGACGCCCGGCGCTTATGTGTTGCGGCTGCTTACCCCGGACAAAGGCATGGCAGTGCGGCGCTGGATAAAACAATAATCATCAGGTGCGAAAGCGCTTTGACACGAGGTGCAGGCTGTCCAATCTGCGCCTCGTGTTTTTTTTGTTAAGGCCCGTCCCGCGGCTTTTTTTTAAAAAAAAGGTGCGCGCATGCGGGGCCTGCTGGCAGCCCGGCATCCTCGCATGCGCGCTGCCTTGGTTTATCTCAGCAAGGTCACGTCGCCGCTCAATGTTTCTGTCTCGTCGTCGGCGAAACGGATGCGGGCTATCCAGACATAAACTCCGGGGCTGAGCGTTTGGCCGCGATAGGTTCCATCCCAACCTTGGGTTGGATCGTTGATCGCTAAACCCTGCACGGCGTAAATTTGCGATCCCCAGCGATCGTATATCTGAAGAGATTCGATGGACTCAACGCCTTTGCCAAACAGTGTGAAGCGCGTATTCAGTCCTTGGATTTCCGGTGCAAACACGTTGGGCGCATAGATGCGACGCCGGCGATTGACGCGCAGCAGCACAGAGACCTCAGCCGTGCATCCCGAGGCGTCTGCAGCCTGCGCCTGGTACGTAGCGCTGCGCTGGGGCGCCGCCCACGGCGCAGGGCAGTCGGTGCAAGATAGCGGCTCGGCAGATGTCCATGTCCATTGCGCAACGGGGCGGTTGCTTATTGCGCTTAGGCGGATAGAGTCGCCCAGATCAATGGTCTGCGGCGCGACAATACTCAGCAACAGCGGATCCGGCAATACAAAAACGGCTTCGGCAGCGGCGGTACAGCCATACGCGTCTCTTACAATTAGGTCGTATGCGCCAGGGGGTAATTTTTCGACGCTGGATACAGGACCGAAGCTTGCCCCGCCGTTCCACGAATATGCAAAAGGCGGTTGTCCCCCGCCGATAGCTCCGAAATCGATGTCTCCATAGGGGTAGAGGCAATCGGGCTGCCAAAGGGTGGGCGTGAATTGCGGCGGCGGCACATAGGCGATACTGGCGACGCTTGTTGCGGTGCAGCCGTTGAGGGTATTGGTGACGAGTAACGTATAGGCTCCGGGAGCGGTTATGTTGATTTGAGGCGAACCGAAGGTTTGGCCGTCGGGAGCGGTCCATAGGAAGGCGCGAGGCCCTGCATCGCTTTCGCCTTTGAGCGTCCATTCGGTTTGCTTGCAGTGCAAGACGCCGTCTGGTCCGGCTTTTGCCAAAGGCGGCGTGATATCCCGTTGAACAACGACCATTGCCGAAGCGCTGCATCCGTTGGCGCTGTTGACCACCGTCAGGTAGTAGTCGCCGGGGCCGCTTACCTGCGCCGTCGGCGATTGCGGGTCTCCATCGATCAGGCCATTGGGGGTAGCCCAGGCGTAGGATAACGGCCCTGTGGCCTGCGCGGACGCTTGCAGCGCAACGCTTGACGTCAGGCAGTTCAGAACCTCCGGAGGAGCAATGCTGACTATCGGCGGATTTTGGTCTGCCTGTACCTGAACGAAGGACTGGGCTGTGCATCCGTTGGACAATTGCGTCAGCGTTAGCGTATAAATGCCGGCGCTGACGACTTCGGCGGTAGGTTGGTCGCTTGGTCCGGCAATTTGGCCGCCGCCTCCGGCCGTCCACCAATAGCTTGCTCCGGGTGTAGAAGCCGAGGCGTCGAGCGTGGCGGAGGTAACCAAACAGGTGATCGGAGCGGGGGGGGCGATCAGCGCCGTCGGGGGCGTCTGATCGGATTCGACGCTAAGGTCGAGCGTGGCTGTACAGCCGTTTTGCAGATTTTGCACGCTGACGAAATACAGGCCGCCTGCGCCCACTTGCGGAGAAGGGCTTTGAGCGCCGGACAGAATAAGTCCATTGGATGTGCTCCATGCGTAGGCGTAAGGCAACCCTGTGGGTTGTGTTTGTATCTGCAGGGTCGCTTGTGGCTGGTCGCAAGTGAGCGCAGGCGGGGTCTGGGCCTGGAGGATAGGCGGATTTTGATCGGCCGCGACGGCGACGTCAAAGACGGAAGTACAGCCGTTGAGCGGGTTTAGCGCTGTGAGCGTATAGACGCCAGGTTGAGATACGGTTGGTTTGGACGTGCCTGCGCCGGAGACAATGCCTGCGCCCGTCCACTGATAGATAAGAGAATCGCCTGAAACGGCGGCGTCGATTTGCACCATTTGAACGGCGCAGGTAAGCGTATCCGGTTCAGAAATGTAAAGCGCCGGAGCAATCGTATCGGCGATAATCGTCGCGCTTTGACTATTGGTACAGCCATTTTCGGAATTGCTTGCCAGTAGGGTATAGACTCCTGGGGCGCCTACTACAGCCGAAAGACTTTGCGCTCCAGCGAGGATCAGCCCGTCGGGCGTACTCCACTGGTAGGCGATGGAAGGGCCGTTATCAGCCAGGCCGGTTAATGTCAGTTGCGTAATAGCGCAGGTTAGCGTTCCGGCCGGTAAAATTTGAACTAAAGGCTGGTCGTCATCTCTTGATACCTGTGCGATAGCGCTTGCCGTACAACCATTGGTCGTTTGCGTTACCAGCAGGACATACTCGCCAGGCGCGGCGATGATCGGATTTGGGGTGTCAGCGCCAGAGAGTATCCATCCGTCGGGAGTACTCCAGGCAAAGCTCAAAGACCCCGAACCCGTCGCGGCGCCCTGTAAGGTAAGTTGCGTCATCGAGCAGTTCAGGGTTTGGTCAGGCCCGGCGTCAACCACAGGAGGATCTGTATCCTGAAGCAAGACTACTTGCGCGGAAGCGGCACATCCGTTTGCCACATTCATAGCTTGCAGAACATAAACGCCCGGCTCAGATGCCAGGATTTGGAGGGCGTTGCCGGCCTGCTGCCCGTCGGGTCCGGTCCAGACATACTCAAAAACGCCCGAAGCTCCATTTTGCGCAGCCAACACCTGTTGCGTTTGGGCGCAAGTGAGCATGGCTGGCGGCGCTACAGACAGCAGCGGCGGCGCGGTATCCTGCGCCACGAGCGTTTGCAGGGTTTGCGAGCATCCGTTGAGCGTATCCGTAGCTGTAAGGCTGTAGGTCCCTGGCGCGCCGACAACGGGTTCGGAAGTATTGGCGCCGCTGAGGATCAGCCCGTCGGGCGTACTCCACGATAGCGTCAGGTGTTGCGCATCTCCTTGCAAAACAAGGGGCGTCGAAGGCGATGCGCAGGTGAGCGGCAGCGGAGTCAGGGCCAAAAGCGCGGGAGGCGCCTGATTGGCATCAACCCATGCCGTATCGGCGGCGCTACAGCCGTTTGCGGGATTTTGAGCCGTCAATACATAAGCTCCGGGAGTATTGGCGATTATTTGAGGTCCAGCGGTCTGACTTTGGTCGGGCGCGGTCCAGACATAAGAAAGGCCTGTTGCCATACTCCCGGCCGACAAGGTTTGCTGGGGCGCAAAGCAGGTGAGCGTGCGGTCGGGTCCGGCGTCTGCTGTCGGCGGCATGGTATCGGAAGCGACTGTCAGGCTAATGGTAGCAGAGCAACCCGTCAGGGTGTTCCAAACCGTAAGCGAATAGACGCCGGGAGCGTTGACGACAGCGATTAGGGTTGAGTCGCCTTCAATCGGCGTCTGCCCCGCCCATACATAGGCAAACTCTGGTCCGTTGGATGACGCCGAAGCGTCGAGAACAACCGCAGTCTGCACGCAAGACAACTGGCCCAAAGCGGATGCCGCAGCCACAGGCGTGCCAACTTCAAGGCCGACGAGCGCCGTATCGCTTACGGCGCAATGGCTCAGCAGATGCGTGGCCGTCGCAATATACATGCCCGGAGCGTCCACTGTAATCTGAGGTTCATTTTGCCCGTTCAGGATATTGCCGTCGGGGGTGCTCCAGGAAAAGCTGTAAGGGGCGTTGATCGGCTGAAATTGCGCTACGACAGTCTGCGACGGCGACGAGCAGGTGAGGGGTTCGGGCGCAGGGATGTGGAGCGAGAGCGTCGTATAGTTGGACTGCACATGTACGGTATCGGTCGATGTGCAGCCGGTAGCGGTATTGGTTAGGAGCAACGTATAAACCCCCGGAGCGCCGACAAGCGGCGAGGGTCCGTCCGCGCCGCTGAGGATCAGCCCGTTGGCGGTGGTCCAAAGATAGCTGATGTCCTGACCTTGCGCAGAGCCTTCGGAATGAAGCGCGACGGAGCTAACGGCGCAGTTGAGCGTATCGGTTGCGTAGGCTATTGCGGTGATTACGTCATCATTGGCCAATACATGCACCGAATCTGAAGCTACACAATAGTTGACGCTATCTCGTACAGTGAGCGTGTAAATTCCAGGCGCGTTGACCGTAACTTGCGGGTTTTGAGCGCCCGAAATGATGTTGCCTGCGGGCGCGCTCCACTGATAACCGAACTGAG
>JBKBLI010000089.1:0-8343 GCA_046296435.1 Saprospiraceae bacterium
TGGTTTAATCGCGTTTTTTGAAAAACTCCATATATGCCCTGACTCCGCGATAGACTCCGTAAAAGGCAATCAAACCGGCGAAGATCTTTCGAACTTCAGGCCTTCCGGGCAACATCTCGCCGTTGAAAAACAGGTAAATGCCTGCGCCGATGTAAAAGAGCGTCATAAAAATACTGAATCCCTGCATCAATGAGCGGAATCCCACGCTTTGGCGGACGCGTTCGTCTGAGGACATAGTCTGGAAGTTGAAACGGTTACTTTGTGTGACAGATGCAAAGATACGAAAAGATGGCGTATCGGCGCCCAAAAAA
Source organism: Saprospiraceae bacterium (assembly GCA_046296435.1). Taxonomy (GTDB): domain Bacteria; phylum Bacteroidota; class Bacteroidia; order Chitinophagales; family Saprospiraceae; genus M3007. The sequence goes on from JBKBLI010000089.1 coordinate 312, forward strand.
CGCTTTCTCTTTTTGGAAAATTTTACTTGTGGGCGCGGATCATCTCTCTTTTGCCGGGAGGGCCTTGCAACTTCTCGACGGCAAATCCTACGGCTTTCATGGCGCGGCGCACATCGCCTTTGGCGCAGTAGGTGACCAATACGCCCTCTGGCCGCAAGGACTGGTACATGCGCGCCATCACCGCCTCTGTCCAGAGTTCGGGCTGCGCCTGCGGCGCGAATGCATCGAAGTAGATCAGGTCGTAGGCCTCTGCAAGGGCATAGCGTTCGATGCTATCGTCTTTTTTACAAAAAACAAACCCCGCGCTCAAAGCCCGGGTCTCGCGCCAGGGCATGCGGTGCATGAGCAGAAAAGCCTCGCGCCACATTTCGGCGCTCAGGAGTTCGGGATAATTGAGGCGTTGAACCTGTTCGTAGTCCAGAGGCTGGGTTTCGAGGCCGGTATAGGTGACGCTCAGACCCCGTTTTTCGCTTTCGATCAGGGTCATCAGCGCATTGAGTCCTGTGCCAAAGCCTGCTTCGAGCACGTCGATTTGTCGGTTGACTAAGGCCTTGTAGCGCAGTCCGGCGGCAATAAACACGTGGGCCGACTCTGTGGTCGCCCCAAACCGGGAGTGATACGTCACTCCGTAGCGCGGAGAGCGCAGGGTATGGGAGCCGTCGTCGGACAGCAGGATTTCCGGCGCGAGTTGGTCGCTCATGCGTTGCGTAAACTTTGTTGCAAAATGCGTAAGATTCGGAGAAAAAACATTTTTTTGAAGAAAAATCAAGGCGCCCAACGCCTGACTTCTATCCGATCAGGGTGAGCTGCAATCCATCCCTGATCGAACAAAAAAACGCGGGGAGGCGCTTTGTCTGCCGGAAAAAGCGGGTGCGGGTCCGGGGGGCGTGGCGTGGGGCGCAAGGGGCGTGTGTGCAAGCGGCCGTCGGGGCCAATCCAGCTTATGCCTTCTTTGCCCAGGTGTACGGCCGCTGCGCCGCGCGCCGCGCAGGTGTACTGAAATTGCCCGAAGATATCAAAAACGGCGATGCCGATGTCCGGATCAAAGGCGATCAGCAGATTGTCGCGCTCGGTCAATAGGTCAAAAGCCACTCTCCGATCCAGCAGTTGGTTGAGCGGTTGGCTTCTGAGCAGTTCGGCGCCCTCGGGCGTAATCTTGCGCAACAGGCCGGCCGGCTCGTCGAATATCCACAGATTGCCGTCGCGGGCCTGGGCGATGGCGCGGGTCTCCGGGTAACCGGCGGCGATCAGATCCAACTCGCCCATGGGCGTGAGGTTGCGATCCAAAAACGCTGCCTTGCGAAAATCCGCAAACCAGACCAATATGCGCTGGGGGTTGGAGGCGTCGATCCGTTCGGCCAGGCCCTGCCGGTTGCCGCTCCAGCGAACGATCAGGCTCCCGTCGGCAGCGTACTTGCCGATGCTGTTGTCGTCGCCCACCAGATAAAGATGCCCCAAAGGACCGACGGCTACCCAACGCGCCGCGATGGGCAGGGTCGCCTCGGTCGCCTGCTGCCCGCAGAGCGCGGAGCAGGCGGCGAGCGTCAGAAAGGCGAGCAGGCGCGCGCGCTTCATGAGCGAGTGAATTGAGAGGCCAGAGGCGCCGGCTCAGAAAGCAGGGGCTTTTGCCGACGCAGCAAATACGCCACAATGAGCGGCGACAGCGCCAAATAGAGACCTACGATCCATACATACCAGACTCCCACCCGCGCCGTACTTCCAAACCAATCGCCGCCGGATTGCCAGATCAGCCAAAGCCCAAACGCCGATTTGGCCGCTTCATACCATGCGGCGCGCGGATTGAGATCCATCGCTTCGGTGTAGGCATACACCGCGGCGAACACAAACGCGCCGTACAAGAAAATACCCGGCGACCCTATGGCGCCAAGACTGGCAAAGAAATAAACCAGCAGGAAATAACAAAACATCAACTGTATCCACGACCAAACGACCAGCATCCGGCTCGCAGGCGTGTCATATTTCTGCAAGCGGCGCACGTCGTCCACCACAGACACCGGATGACGCTCCGCCACGTCGGCCGGTCGCCAACCCGTCGGCATAAACCACAGACGCAACTTGTCCCAAAAGTTGCGCGCCCGCCATGCGTCGGTCATCAGCAGCCAAAAATGCTGAAAATTGATCTTGAACGGATTCCAGGTCCGCACCGGCCTTTTGACGCCATACACCGGCGGCACGTCGGGCAACTCCTCCTGAAAAGTGCCGAACCACTTATCCCATAAGATAAAAACCTGCCCGTAATTTTTGTCCATGTATTCGGGATTCATGGCGTGATGCACCCGGTGGTGCGAAGGGGTGACGATGACCCGCTCCAACCAGCCCATCCGGCCTAACAGCCGGGTATGATACCAATACTGTAAAAAAAGATGAATGGGCAGAATGACCTGAATAACCTGCGGCGGCACGCCCACCAACGCCGCAGGCAACAACAAAAATGCAAAATAATTGACAAATCCGGATACCGACTGGCGTAGCGCGCATGACAAATTGAACTCCTCGCTGCTGTGGTGAATAATATGCCGGTTCCACAAAAAATTGATCTCGTGGCTCCACCTGTGCACCCAGTACCCCTGAAAATCAACCGCAACGAACCCGATGGCATACCAGATCCAGTGCGACTCGAAGCGAATCAAAGCGACATGCTCAACCAGCCAGCCGTAAGTCAGGATACTTACGCTCAGCCCCAGCACGTCCTTGACCACATTGGTAACGCCCGAACTGAAACTCGATACGCTGTCTAAGCTTCTGATCACCCGCTCGCCCCTACGCCAGGCGACATAGGTCTCCACAAAAAATAAAAAGAAAAAAATGGGGATGACCACATTGAGTAAAGCTCCATAAGTCTCCATGATTGCGATGCATTGCCGCTTGATTAGCCAATAATCCAATTAACGCCCTCAAAATGCGAATTATTTCAACCGACAGACGCGCGCCTCTTTACAAACGCCGTTCAGCCAAATTTTCGCATGCCCGAACCCCAGCAGGCGCGCGCAAGCCGGGGCAATCCGGCCGACCCGATACAGATAACCGTCTGAGAGCCGCTTTTATCCCTTTTTCGCCCATGTTGATCTAATTTGTTCGACGTATATTTGCGTCGAACCGTTTCTTTGCCTGAAAATAAACAGTCGCTTTTCGACAGATGAATCAGTTTTTTAAATTTGTATTTGCCTCCTGTTTAGGCTCTCTGCTGGCGTTGATCGCTCTGACGTTGCTCGGCTTTTTTGCGATAGCCGGTCTGGCGAGCAGCATAGGATCCATGGACGCCGTCAAGGTCAAACCCAACTCCGTGCTGACCCTCGACTTCGACGCTGCAATCCCCGAGAAAACGAACAATATCGAAATGGATCCCTTCTCTTTGGAGGATAAAGACGTGCCCGGCCTGACCGAAATCCGCAAGGCCATCGCCTCAGCCAAGGAGGACAAAAACATCAAGGGTATCTACCTCAATCTCAGCACCGTGCCCGGCGGCAAAGCGACCATCGCCGCCATTCGGGACGCGCTGGCAGACTTCAGAAGCTCCGGCAAGTTCATCGTATCCTACGCGCATGCGTATTCGCAGGACGCTTATTATTTGGCGTCGGTGGCCGACAGCATATTGCTCAATCCGATCGGAGCGGTTGACTTCCGCGGGTACGCCACCATCCTCGCTTTTTTCAAAAATATGCTTGACCGCGGCGACGTGCAAGTGCGCGTGTTTTACGCCGGCAAGTTCAAAAGCGCCACCGAGCCTTTCCGCGTGGACAAAATGAGCGACGAGAACCGCACCCAGATCCGCGAATATGTCAACGCCCTGTACGACATCATGATCCGCGACATAGCCGCTTCGCGCAAAATCAGCGAAACCCGACTGCGTGAAATCGCCGACAACTACGATGGCCGTCGCGCAGAGTCCGCCCTTAAAGCCGGACTGATCGACCGCATCGCGTATGAGGATGAGGCTATCGAGTCGGTCCGCTCCCTGCTCGGACTCAGTGCCAAGGATAAGCTCTCCCGAGTCAGACTGAGCGACTACTGCCGCACGCTTGTCGGCAAGAACAAAATCGAAAAAGACAAAATTGCCGTGGTCTATGCCGAAGGGGGCATCTCCGACGGCGATACCGACGAGCCGGGCAGCATCATCGATGGCCCCTATGTCCGTATCTTGCGCAAAATCCGCAAGGACGACAAGGTAAAAGCCCTTGTGCTGCGCATCAACTCGCCCGGAGGCAGCGTCATGGCCAGCGAAAACATCCTTCGCGAGGTGCAACTCTGCAAAGCCGCAGGCAAACCGGTGGTGGTCAGCATGGGCGACGTGGCTGCATCCGGCGGCTACTACATCGCCTGCCAGGCTGATAGTATCTTCGCCGAAGAATCTACCATCACCGGCTCAATCGGCGTATTCGGCCTGATACCCATCCTCGACAAAACCCTGCGCAACAAAATCGGCATTACCTTCGATTCTGTACGCACAGCCAAATATTCCGCTTTCGGTACGCCATTCTATGACTTCTCGCCCGACGAAAGCCGCATGATACAGGCGGAGATCGACCGCGTCTACGACGACTTCCTTGGGCGCGTGGCCAAAGGGCGCAACATGAGCGTCGAGCAGGTCAACGAAATCGCGCAGGGACGCGTATGGCCCGGCCGCAAGGCCAAAGAAATCGGACTGGTGGACGATATCGCCGGATTAGATCGCGCCGTCGCCGCCGCCGCCTCATTGGCCGGATTAGAAAAATACTACACGACCGAATACCCCCGCACCAAAACCGGCCTTCAGCAATTGCTCGAGAAAATCGGATCGGACAAACCCAAAGACGATGAAATCACGGGATATCTGGCCCGCCGCCACCTCAGCCCCAACAATTACACGCTGTATAAAGAGGTGCGCGACCTGAGCCGCAACACCGGTATTCAGGCGCGATTGCCCTGGATCTGGAGTACGTACTGATCGTCCCTGCGCAAGCGCGCAGGACGCCGGGAGAGGTAGCGCAGGCAAGGGGCTGGCGGCCGACGCTCCCTCTCCCTTCATGACCGCCCCCGGGCCGCGTTGAAAGCCGGAAGTCGCGCATAACGCAATCCGACCCTCTACCGCAAGGCATGGCCTGCACGCATTCCCGCACCCAACGCTCAAAAGCCCTGCAATACGTATGTACACGCCCAAACTCTACGACAATCCGGATACTGCCGCCATCCGGCGCTTCATCGATCGGAATCCTTTCGCCGTATTGGTCAGCGCCGCCTGCGGCCATGCGCCCCTCGCCACGCACCTGCCCCTCATCCTCGAAGCCGACGAACAAGGCGGCGAAATCCTGATAGGCCACCTGTCCAAGGCCAATCCGCAATGGCAATCATGGACTGACAACGATCGTGTGTTGGCAATCTTCAGCGGGCCGCATCACTATATTTCGTCCTCTTGGTACGGGCATGTCAACGTCCCTACCTGGAATTACATCGCCGTACACCTCTATGGCCAGATCCGCTTGCTTGACGACGAAGCCACTTTTCAGGCTGTGCGCCGACTGATGGACCGCTACGAGTCGCCCGACTCCAGCCCGGTCAGCATGGACAAATTACCGCCGAACATGATCGGACGCGAGATGCGGGGCGTGGTAGGCTTCAAGATCAGCGTCGAAGAGGTGCAGGCCCAGTGGAAGCTAAGCCAGAACCGCAACGACGAGGACCACGCCCGCATTGTAGAAGAACTGCTGCGCCTGCAAGACGAACAAGCGCGCGCCCTGGCGGCGGCCATGCAAGAAAATCGGCCCAAGCAGTAGTTTTTTCCCAGAAAAAATGCCTTACGGCAAAAAAATATCCCTTTTTAGGGCAAAATTTCAACTGCAAGCAGGTCTTTAGCGGCGAGTTCAGGCGAAAATGGCTCCGGTTTCGGAAGTTGCAAGTTGCTGAAAATCAAAGTTTTATTTAAAAAAAAGCGCCGTTTCCCGTCAATTCTGTCAGGCGAGTTTTCCCGAAAAAACGTCCTCGCTGGCCGGCGTCGGGTCGTCGTACCTTTGTAGCATCAAACGGGAAGAGAAAGGCAAAAGGCCTTCAAGACTTCTCTGGATAAGCCCTCGAAGACCACACAGACGCGCTTTTTTCATGAGATTATATAAAGGCCGCAGGCAAAAGAGCCACGCGGCTTTTTTTATTTGGCCAGGCCGGTCTTCCGCCCGGTGCGGTTATTTGCCGGAGGGCTTTAAATCGTACTTGAGGCTCTTGTGGCTTTTGAGCACCATTTTGACGGAGCCTACGGAGATGGGCGACTCGATCAGTAGCGGCAGGCGGTTGCCGTCGTCGCTTACCCAAACTTGCATTTTGTTGCCGTCCTTGAAGACGTTGCCCACCACCACTTCGGGCTGGAAGCGCATGGTATCGTAACGGCCGAGGCCGTGGATTTTTTTGCGGCCTTCCTTGCCGTCGTATTTGAATTTGAGCGGATATTCTTCCTGATCCATAAAGACCCTGAAGGGTACGGCGTAGCCTTTTTGGCGGTTCTCGAAATCGATGTTGCGCAAAAAGTAAAGCGCCGAAAGCACATCGTGCACGCAATCGTTGACCTTATGCTCGGTCTTGGTCTCAGTCTCGCCGCGTTTGGGAGCGCGCCACACGGTGGTATGACGCGTGGCTTGGGTGAAGTTTATTTTTTCAAAAATATGGTAATCGCCCTCATTCACGCTGCGCTCCGAGTAGATGGGCAGCAGCGTCTTTTTGTCCACCCAGGAGTCGTAGTCGTCCTTGACGACATAAAACCATTCATACGATTCGTAGGTGCGTCCCTTGGCCTGATAATGGTACTTGTCGCCCTCATCAAATACTTTGAAGACGACTTCGCCGGCCGGAATCCACACGAAATTCCAGTTGTAGTATATCTTATAGACCAGCGTCTCGCCGACGTTAAAGGTGTTGTTGGTGCTGGCGCAAGGCGTGTTGTTGAGGGGCGCAGTTTCCGGAGTCTGCGTTTCGATGGGGGCGTGCATTTTGGTGAATGCCATGCAGCCAAGCAGGGCGGCGAGGGCAGATATTTTAGGGCGCATCATCATGTGATTCGGATTTTTCTATTTTGACGCAAAAAAGAAAAAATGTACCAACTAACGCCGGTAAAAACAGATTTAGTATCCAAAGCAGGTAAGTGGACGCGATACAGGCGCAGGGCGGAACGCCGCATGCCCTCAATAATTTCAGGCTCAAGGCCCCGCGCACGGCAAGTCCGGCGAGCGCGGGCAGAGGGAGTAGGGTTTGGGCAAAAAACAGTGAAAATATGGCCAGAAGCAATTGGATGGCGGATTCAGGGATATGAAAAAACCAAACGATGGCCATCAACTGTCCGGCGTAAACGGCATAGCGCAAAGCGGCCAACCCCAGACCTGCGTGTAGGCGGCTTGGCGTGGGCGGGTCTGTCTTTTGCAACACCTTAACAATCGCGGGCGCCAATTTGCTTCCGGCGACGTATTTCAGGAGGCGGGGCAAAGCCCGGGGGAGCAAAACGTATGCGAGGATCAGCCCAAAGAGGCACGCGGAGGCAATCGTCCGAACTGCGCCCGGATCAGCCCATTGGTCCAATGCTCCCTGCGCCATTCCCCACACGCCGATCGCGCCGGCCAGGCCGATCGCGATTTGGTTGCAGAGGCTTGACAGCGCTCCGGCCACCAAGCCTGGCACGCGCTGCGACGGGGCCAGCATCCAGATCCTGCCGAAGTATTCGCCCATGCGGTGGGGTGTGACCAGGGCGGCTGCCAGTCCAGCAACGACAGCCCTGAACGCGCGGGCCAACGAGGGGCGCAAGGCGCAGGAAAAAAGCGCGCGCCACTTGAGCGCTTCGAGCAGCCAGTTGAGCGGTACCAGGGCCGCCGCGACGATCAGCGCGGGATAGCGCGGCGTGGCAGGCAGGCAGCGCCAGAAGTTGAGCCATTCGTCGGGTTGGCGGTCTTGTAGTTCGCCCCATATAACCCATCCGATCAAAGTGGCGGCGGCGGCGAGGCGCAGCGCGCGCCATGCGAAGCCGTATGCGTATGCCTGGAAAGCGGACATGGTTGCGCTG
>JBKBLI010000090.1:0-8261 GCA_046296435.1 Saprospiraceae bacterium
AATTTGGCGCCGTTACGGACGCCACCGGACGCGCCGCGCTCAACTTTCGGGTCACTTTTTTTACCGCCATACTCAATCTGGGTCTCAGCGCCCTGATGATTCCGACCTACGGACTCTTCGGCGCCGCATGGGCCACGCTGTGTGGGTATGCCATCAGCTTCGCAGTCATGCAGTTTTTCCTGAATAGACTGTTCGGCGTGCGCTGGTATCGCGCATTCGGGCATATCGGCAGTTTTTATCTGCTGGCCTGGGACAAAATCCAAATCCACTGGAGGCGGATGCGCTCGCCCCAAGTCCGCCTGTGACAAGCCGCCTCTTGGCAGCGCGCCCGACCGGGACCGCACAACGCAAGCAGACGCCTAATCTCCCCGTTTTTATTGCGCAGACACGCCGCGCCACAGTGACACACGCGGCGCGGCGGCCCGGCGTTCGCACGCAAATCACCATCCCGCCACCCATATATTTTTTTTCGAAAAAAGCGGATGCAACGGTAGAAGAGCCCCCTTTCGCACCCATACCCGCCGCGCAAGCCCGCTCTGCCCAGTAAAAAAATGGCGCCTGTACAGCAGACCCGGCTATTCGCTATGGCGAGCATCCGCTTGAATTTTTTTTTGAAAAAAATCACAGATACGATTACCTCATCGCCAACCGGCGCCATAAAGGAGCAAAAGCAGTTCACAGGTAAAACCCCAAATGCCAAATGAAAACAACAAAACAAAGACTCCGTCCTTAACGCGCTAAAAACATGCTCATCATGAGAAAACTCACCTTGATCGCCGCACTGATATGCTGCGCTGCAGGCGCCATGGCCCAATATACCGCCACCTGGAAAGGCGGCAAACCCGGTCAAGCCACCGAATGGAACATCGCAGCCAACTGGAAAGAAGGTCGCGTACCTGACGAGTTTACGCAGGTGATCATCCCGGCTTCTGCCGCTCATTTTCCGGTCATCAGCCGTTCAGCGGCAGACATCGACGCCCTGATGATCGAAAGCGGAGCGCAACTTACCATCCTCGCTTCAGGCAGCCTGACGATCACCGGCGAAACGGGGCGCTACACAGGAGCCGCCAACCTGGGCATTATTGATAATCAAGGCATGCTCATCGTCAATATCCCCGATTGGATGGGGGGCGCATCTGAAATGGCGGCCGGCAAAAGATGAGCGCCGCACAAGTATAACCCGCGCAAACAATCCGCAAGAGGGGAGCGAAAAAGATTGCTCACGTTTTTTTGACCTAAGGCAACGGAGATCATACTACCTTTATCGCGGCAAAGATCGTCAGCGCAAAAGATGAGGCTATACCACCTATTCGCTTCTGAGAACGTCCGCAACCCCTACGACTCGCACGAACGGCTATTCGAGGGGTTGCGAAATATGGATAATTTAGCCATCGCCCATTTGCAATCCAGATCGCTCGGCGTCGTGCGCAAGACGGTTCAGACTTTCGGCATTCCGGAGTCGCAAGCCGAGGAAATCCTCAACGCCAGCACCCTGATTTTTTTGAGAAAAATAGAATGCGGCGCATATCAGTTTCAGGGATATTCGCCGACCGGCTACCTCATCGAAATCGCCAAGCGACTCTGTCGCGAAGCCCTGCGCCAACGCCAAACACACATCCGCTCCCATGCGCCCGACACCTTGCCCGACGCCCCCGACCCCGATGCCGTACGCCTTGAGCGCCAAAATGAAGCGGCGGAGACTTTGAGGATCCTGCTCCAAAAAATGGGCCCGCCCTGCGCCGACGTCATCCGGCTCCACCACATCGACGGCTACAGCGACGAAGAGGTGATCACCCAAAAACTAACGCCGTACGCCACCCCCGACAGCCTGAAAATGAAACGCAGCAACTGCATGAAAAAACTATCGCAAATGGCCCGACAATGGAAGAACTCGAGCAATATATGAATGAAGACCTCGACGAGGAAACCCGAGACCGCATTGCGGCGCGACTGGCTCAAGACCCTGATCTTGCGGTCGAACTGCTGCTGCTCGAGGGACTGAGCCAATGGCGCTATCAGGAAATAGTCGGGCGCGCCGCCGCCACGCGTCACGGCATGCGCGCGGCAACGCGACGCCTGTTCGCCATCAGAAGCATAGCCGCTGCCGCCACGCTGCTGATTGCAGGAAGTGTATTTTTTTTCAAAAAAAACCAACCCGATCCCGGCGCGGCCGTAGCGCATGCGCCTACAAGCATACCAGCGCCCGACAACCCAAGGCCCCTCGCGGCCGACGTGACGCCCTCGCCCGCCCCTCCCGAACCATCCCAACCCAAGACAATACCCAAGACAATACCCAAGACAACACCCAAGACCGCCCCCCAAGCGCCCACACTCGCCCAAAAACCCGCTCCGACGCCCGAAAAAACGCCGGAGCAGCGCCGCCCCCGCCAAACGGCAGAAGCGCCTGCCGAGTCCGTTCCTACGCGCGGCAAAGCCCCGCAGACCGATTCGCCATCCTTGCTCCCGCTTGTGGGAGCCGGGGCTTATCCGCCCGAAGGCTGGCAGCCTGGCGGCCGCTGGTCAGACCCCCATGAGTGGATACGCGACGGCAATCCTGCCCGCGCTTACGGCGCGCTGTCAAGACTGGAGCGCAAGCAGCCATCCAACGACACCCTCCTGCTTATGAAAGCATATTGCTTGATCGAACTGGGCGAAGGACGAAAAGCGATGGAATACCTGAAGCGCATCGACACGAAAACCGAATCCATGCAAGCTGTCGTCGAGTGGTATCGAGGTCTGTCAATGGCCGCCGACGGAAAACGCCCGGAATTAGAGGCCTTGCTCCAAAATATCGCCAAGCAACCCCGGCACCCCTACCGTCAGGCCGCCCAATCGGCGCTTGACCAATTGCGGCAATAAACGCTGCGGGCCATGCGCTCACAATCGCGCACGGCCCGCAGTTTTTTTTCCCCAAACGGCCCGAAGGGTAGCCCTCAGGCGGCGGGCGCTACGCAGTCCGCCCTTCGCTAAGAGATCTCAGGCAGCATACCCGCTGCCGCAAGTTGACGGGCATCGCCGCAATGTCTGTCGAAGCCCGACAGGAAGAAGAGGCCCAAAGACCTGCGGCTTCAAAAATTCAGCCCCAGGCGCAGGAAGTAACGACGCCCGTTGCCGCCCATCTGCACAGCATCCCAGGGACCTCCGGTTTCGTTGTTGAACGCCCAACCGCTTGCTATGGGCACATAGCCGAGGGCCGGATGCACATTGAACAGGTTGTCCGCGCCGAGATTGAGGATGATCTTGCTGTTGAAGCGCCAGGAGGCGTACAGGTCGCTGACCAGACGCGGCGCATAATCATAACGATCCGGCACGAAGACATTTTCGTCGGCGTCGGTGGGTACCATGGGATTGATGCCCAAGCCGTCTTCGCCGTAGCCCAGTAGTTCTATTCGCCCAAAGTAGGTCAGGCGAGCGCCAAGGGTCAGTTTTTTCAAACCGTACTCAAACGTACCGGCTACTTTGACCGGCGGAGCGGAAGCCAGAATGAATTTTTGCTCCCGATCGCTCAGGAAAGTGGCGCGGTGCTCAGGCGTGTCGTCGAGCGCGGCGGGAGCGTTGATCCGATCGATCGTCATGCGTTGCACATTGGCCGCGAGCAAAGCGCGTATGTGTCCATTCGAGCGGCGGCGGTTGTAGTCGAACACGAGATCGATACCCGAATTCGTCGTATTCACCGCATTGGCAAAAAATTGGGCCAGACTCACGCGCAGGCGCTGCAACTCGTTGGTCAGAGCGGGATTGAGCGTAGCATCCTCTGCGTCGAACTGTCCGGACAGCACCACGCGGTCGCGGATACGCACCTGATAAGCGTCGAGCGTGACCGAAAGGTCGCGCAGCGGGCGCCAGGCGAATCCAAGGCTGGCATTGACCGAGCGTTCCTGTTTGAGACCCGGTATGCCGGCTGCGCGGGTGATGGGGTTGTCGTTGGGAGCGATCTTTACTTCGGCGATCTGGCCGCCTTGCACCGTAGTGAATGTGGAACTGAAATTGATCTGCTGGAGCGAAGGCGCGCGGAATCCGGTGCTGGCCGAGGCGCGCAGGTTGAAGGCCGGGCTGAGTTTGTAGCGGCTGGCCAGTTTGAAATTGGTCGTGGCGCCGAAATCGCTGTAATGCTCAAAGCGCACGGCGGCGGCAGCCATCCACTTTTCGTTTAGGTCTGCTTCGAAGTCGGCGTAAACCCCCACGCAACTGCGCCGCGCGTCAGCTTCGTCGGCCGGCTGATATCCGGGGAATCCCTGCGCCCCCGAGGCCTTGGTCGAATCGAAATTGGCGTAGGAAGCCAGCTCGCCGGCAAACAGTTGGTAACGTTCGAGCCGGTGCTCCACGCCCAAGGCAAGGTTAGCGCCCGAGAGCAGCGCAGGGAGTTCTTTGTTGAGGTTGAGATTGGCGGTATTCTGCATAAAGCTGAAGCCGCCGTCGTCGAACGAAGTCTGCTGGGCGCCCAAGCCGGCGTTGAACGTACCTTCGCCAAAAAAATGGAAATTGTTGCGTCCCAAAGTGTTACTCAAGTCCCAGGTCCATCCCTGTCCGAAGCGTCCTCTGACGCCTGCAGAAGCGGAGATGTCGTCGATCTCCGTGCGGATGCGCGGATTGAAGAAAAACTCGCCGTCGGAGGACTCCATGATGATGCCGGGCACGGGGATCAGGGCGCCGTTGGCGTCGGTGGGAAAGCGGTCGGGGCGCGCCGAAAAATTGCGCGTAAACGCGTAAGCGTCCGAATTTTTGCCGTTGTATCCGCCAAAGGCATATACGACCAGGCCGCGGTCGTTGAGCGGCGCTTCGAGGTTAAACATCCCGCCGAGGCTCTGCATGGAGCCGTCGCCGTGCGCCCGGCGGTAAATGTTGACGGGCAACACGCCGTCGAGTTCCTGCCGGAAAGTTTTGTCCTGATTGGCGTATTGCAGACCGACATTCAGGAAGCCGCCCCGCTCGCCTATGCCCACGCCGTAATTGACGGAGGCGTTGTAGGTTGCTCCGTCTAATTTATTGCCGTGTATGTATTGTCCGATTTCGGGCTTGAAGGCCGGATTGTACTTGGGGTCGTGGTAAACAGAATAGCCCAGGTCGGCGCTGAGGCGCCCGGTCTCCTTGCGCAGGATGATGTTGACCACGCCTGCGATAGCGTCGGAGCCGTACTGTGCGGAAGCGCCGTCGCGCAGGATTTCGACGCGGTCGATGGCCGCCGCCGGTATGGCGCTCAGGTCGGTCCCTGAATTGCCGCGTCCGCGCGTTCCGAATACGCCTACAAAGGCGGTTTGGTGGCGCCGTTTGCCATTGACGAGCACGAGCGTCTGATCAGGTCCGAGACCGCGCAAGGTGGCCAGATCAATGTGGTCGGCGCCGTCGGAGCCGGATTGGCGCGTGAAATTGAACGAAGGAGCCGTGTAATTGAGGATTGAGGTCACGTCGAAGCGGGCCGTGTTGAGCGTAGTCTGGCGCATGCCGATCACGTCCACCGGCACGGGCGTTTCGGTGCGGGTTCGGTTAGCGGCCCGCGAGCCAACTACGACGATCTGGTCGAGCAGGCTGCTGCTGGGCTTCATGCTCACGTCGAGGGTCGAGCGGCCCTCGACGCGTATTTCCTGGGTCTCGAAGCCCGTCATGGCAAAGACCAAAACCGCCTCGCTCCGGGTCAGACTAAGCCTGTAAAAGCCCTCTGAATTGGTGAAAATACCGTTATTTGTTCCTTTTTCAAAAACGGAAAGCCCCACAAGCGCCTCGCCGTTTTCGTCGGAAACGCGCCCGCTGACAGACTGGGCGCCAAGCGTCAGGTTGCACAGAATGGCAACAGCAATTAAGTAGCAATACTTCATACAAAACAGGATTAAGATGGATGAAAAAACGGGCGAAATATAGGCTTTTTTCAAGTCACCGTATTTTTTTACAAAAAATAAAATGTCCTGCCTCGCATTCAAACCCATCTTTACCTGTTTTTGCCAGCTCGCCTGCCCTCGCTCTGCGACGGCCAAAACAAAGGATGCGACCGACGCGCCGTCCGCCCCAATCCCATCTGACGCCTGTCCAACTTTTGGATCGCACTGATTGTGCGATTGCCGACGCGGCCGCTTACCCGCGCCAGCCCTCAGAATCGGAGGCAAACGCCGATGTAGGGCTGAATCTGATCGGTCAGCGAACGCTTGGGCGTACCGGCGAAATCAAGCTCGAGGTCCTCGCCGTTAGGATTCGTCGGGTTGAAGGAGCCGCTGCCCTTGAATTTCACTTCCCACTCGGCCGTTTGCTCGCGGTCGAAGTATTTGGCTTTGCCGCCGCGCAGGTATGAAGCGCCGATATTCAGCGCGGCATCGTCGCCAAGCGAAATCATGAAGCCAGCGCCTGCGCCAAATACGTACGTAAAGCTCGACGACAGATTCCGCGCATTGATGCGGTCGTCGTCGTTGTTGTTGGAGAGCCAGCGGGTGTTGGTTCGGTCAAAAAGCGCAGTGCGGGTGTAAAAGTAGTTACCCCCACCGAGCGCTTCGGCGTAAGGCTGCACGAAAGGCAACGGCGCATGAAAGCGCAGCCCAAGCATACCGTTGAGCATGACGTTGTTGGTGCGCGCCTCGATATTGATCGGTATCCTGCCTATAATGGTATTGCCCGCGGTGATGACCACCTCCTCGTTCAGAAACTGTCGCTGCGTGCCAAAGCCAAAACCGCCAAAGTTGAGGCCCAGCGATACGGGGATACGCGGCCCGAAGGGCATGTAAAAAGCGCCGCGGGCGCCCCAGCCCAACCCGTCGGTAGCCTCCGCAAATTCGTTTACCGGGATGGCCATGGCGAAAGAGAGATCCAACTGCGGCCTCGCCAGTGGCTTGGGGGCTTGACGGGTAGCCGGGGGACGCTGCGGGGGCCTGGAGGTCGTAGCGCCGGGGCGCTTGGGCGGAGGCTGCGGCGGGCGGCGCTGCTGCGCGGCCAGCGCGACGGGAAGCGAAAGCAGGAGGATCAACAAAAAGCGCGCGCAAAATGCGATGCGCAAAAAAGATGTAAAGTTCATAATCGTTATCGTATTTGATGATGAGTTTATTCTAACGCAGGCACATCCCTGGCGCCCGTGTGTCGCATAGATTGCCGCCAAAACATCTTCCGGCGGGATGCCCCCGCCCGTCGCCACGATCGCGGCGTCTGAATCCAGCGTTTTTTGTTCAATTTAAACGCAAAAAAATTAAACAAATATTCCCGCATAATGAACATCGCGCCGCTTCGTTATGTTGATGAATTAAAATTTTGGATGATTAAACTTTAACATTTGTTACCATGATCAACCACTGGCTCAAACACCTGGTCGAGCGGCACGCTTTTGGCGTTTGTCAGTATCTTGGTGAAAAAATGCATCTATCACCCGCGGATGTGCGCAAGTATTTCATTTATACTTCGTTTGTGGGTATGGGGTCGCCGCTTATTCTTTACCTTTTCGCGGCTTTTTGGCTCAATTTGCGTCTTTACATCCGCCGGGGGCACAGCGTGCTTTTCTCTGATTAGCCGACCGGCGGCCATCGTCTCTGTCTGATCAATCAACGGAACTTTTGTTTTTTCGCTCAAAAGTTTCCCAAGGTATGGATTTGTAATAATCCTCGCCGAAATACTGCATGATCGGCAACAATTGGGACGTAGCTCGATAGCCGGGTATGGACTGAATCAGGTTGAGTTGTTCGTCTAAAAAAACAGAACTCGGAAAGGTCATGCGGCTCCCTAACCATTCCTGAACCAACTCATTGTATAGATTTTTGCCCTCGTTTTTGAGTTTATACGTCTTATCCTTGAAGCGGATTTCGCGGTTATCCTCCGCGTCCAGCCTCACGGGCAAAAAGCGCTCGTTGAGGTATGCCGCTACCGACGGATCTGCAAAAATCTCCTGATCCATTTTTTTGGCATACGCGCTCCAATTGGTGTGCACATGGACGAAGATCTTGCGCTTGTCGGTTTTGCTTTTTTCTGCGGCTTCCTCCAGACTCAACCAATTGACCACGCCATTCAATGGCAAAACAGGCGCCTGCGGCGGCGGCCCTCCCAAACCACGGTAGGCCCCGCCTGGAGCGCTCCCGGGCGGAGCAGGAGCCCAAGGCGAGGGAAAATCGTATTCGGCGCGCGTCTTATTTTTGGGCTCAGAGCCGGGACGCAGAGCGGGAGGACTTGTACGGGGGGGCGCCGTAGGAGCGTTGCGCGGAGCAATCGATCCGGCGCCCTGAGACATGGGCTGACGCCCCTGCGCCAGCGTAAGCCACGGCAGCAACACCAAAGCCCCCAGGCCCCACAAGCGCGCC
>JBKBLI010000091.1:0-2810 GCA_046296435.1 Saprospiraceae bacterium
GAAAGAACTGAAGCGTTTTTCCGGCAGGCGGCGCGATATATCTTCCGAAGTAGCCGCGAAAAGGATGCGGCCGTCGCGCACAGAGCAGTTCTTGGATGCAGGCTACCGACGGCCAGGCGCGAATATTTCGGCGGCGGCGGCGCCATAAGCTATGGCGTAATAGGTTTGCGGCTTGGCCGAGGTCTGAAAAAAATAGCCGGAGGGTCCGCGCCCCTCTTGTCGGTAGATCCTAATCTCTAAGGGATGTGCGCCGCTTTCAAACGACAGTTTGACGGCGCCGATACAGTCGGACTCGGCGTCGCTATCGTCAAACTGCGCGGAGCGCGGGGCGGAACAAAGCCCTTTGAGGACTGCAATCCAGCGGGACATCTGCGCCGTGTCAAGCGCAATGGTTTGGTCGGGAGTTGTCCACAGCCCGCTTGCCTCGCTGTACAGCAAAAAAATCGATTGACTCGTATCCGGATTTATGTATGCAGCGCGCAAGGCCCCTTTAGGCCATGGAAAGGCAGGATCCGGGGCCACAAGGTCGCGCCGGATCCTTTTGAGGAATTGCGTCAGGGCGTCGCTAAGGGCGAAGAAGTCCGGCAGCGCGCCCACCCGCGCATGTGCGCTCCCATGTCTCGCATCCCCTAACCATGCCTGCTCCCCGTATCCTTTGTGGGATTTGACGCTTATCGCCACGGCGTCACCCCTGTCCATGCGCAGGGTATCGGGTCGATGGGTCCGGATGATTCGCGCCTGCGATTCGCGGCACAACAGGCCCAACAAGGTATCGATCTGGGCTGCGCTGAGCTTGATTGAGCGAGGCTCCTGGTCGATGGCGGCAATCCACTCGCCCTGTATCTGGTCGATATTCATTTGGACGCCGTCGGCAAAAGCGAACTCGAGCGAACTGATTTGGCTGGGGTTTAGGGTGACGAGCTTCAGCGAGACGTCAGAGCCGTATTTCCAGGGTAGGCGTCGCGAAATCCATGCCGCCGCCAACACTGCGGCAAATATCAAAACCAAATGCTTGTTTTTCATGTTTTGTCGCAAGTTTGGGCCAAAAATACGGCTATTGCCTTTGACGGAGCGCGAAAAGCGTCTGTGCGTAAGGCAAAATCGCCGGCAAAGCGGCGCGCTACTGCGCGAATGCTCGCTTGGAGCGCCCTGCGCATGTTGATCATGGAATTCGGAAAATTGCCCGACGTTGATGGCGTAGATTTCAGTCTGCCCCCTGATCCGCCAGCCAATGCGCTGCTGCTTGACGCGTTGGGGCAGGATGGCGTGCCTGCAGTTTTTGTGGGCGCTACGGGCTACAACATGCGTCAGTGGGTAGGCGCCTGGTACCCGAAGGGTGCAAAGCCAGCAGATTATCTTCGGCATTACGGCAGCCAATTCAATACCATCGAGCACAATACCACCCATTACCGCATACCCGATGAGGCGACGGTTCGGCGTTGGTATGCGGAGACGCCCGCCGACTTCCGTTTTTGTCCCAAATTGCCACAGTCCGTCAGCCACAGCCGCGATCTGGGGACGAACGGCGGCGATCTGGCGGCTTTTTGTCGCGCTATGGCACTTTTGGAGGAAAAAATAGGCGCTTGCTTTTTGCAACTGCCTCCTCACTTTGGACCGGAGCGCTTGCCGCTGCTCGAGCGTTTTTTGGCGCTTTTCCCGATAGAAATACCTCTGGCTGTCGAGGCTCGGCATCCCGCTTTTTTTGACCCAAAAAATGAGGCTTGGTTTGACGTGTTGGCGCGTACTGGCGTGGGCGCCGTTATCACAGACGTGGCCGGCCGGCGCGACGTGTGTCACATGCGGCTTACTTCCGACAAGTGTTTGGTGCGATTTGTGGGTAACGCCCTGCATCCAAGCGACGGGAGCAGGGTGCGGGAATGGGCGCGGCGGATGGGATCTTGGCTTCATGAGGGCCTAAAAGAATTTTATTTTTTTGCGCACGAACCGGACAATTTACTGGCCCCCGACTTGGCTGCGCTGGCCTGCGCCGCATTTAAGGCCACCGCTCCGCAGGCCAGAATGCGACCGGCGCCTCAGCCTCGCCGACCGGCGTCCTTGTTTGACGGTCTTTGACCAAAGCCCGCGGCGATTGCGCGTTCGCAAGGGGGGGGCTTCGCTCCGCCTCTTTGCTTACAAGTCGTTTGCGTTTTGGCCTCGGACTGAAAATGTTGCGCGATAATTGGATTTGTACATTTCTTTGCGCACATATTCCCAACTTTTTACAACATGAAATCACCAACCAAGATCTCGGATCAGGCGGTCGTCATAGATTTGGGTACCAATACGTTCCATTTTTTGGCGGTTGCGTTAGAGGCGGGCGGCGGATGGCGCGAGGTGTCGCGCAAACAGGAGTATATCCGGTTGGCCGAGACAGGCATAGCTCATATCGGCCCTGCGCCCTTCGACCGCGCCCTACATTGTATGATTTCGTTTAGGGAGCAGGTTGAGCGGCTCGGTATTGATGAAGCTAAGGTGCGGGCCCTGGGGACGGCGGCCCTGCGGCAGGCAGCCAATGCGCCTGACTTGATCGAGGCGATCAATCGGGAGACCGGCATTTTGGTCGAGGTGATCAGCGGCGACCGCGAGGCGTCGTTGATTGCTCGCGGGGTGTCGCTTGCCGTTCCTTTGCCCAACGAAAATGCTTTGGTAATGGACATCGGCGGGGGGAGTGTAGAATTTATCGTCATGAGAGGCGGCGAGGTGTTGTGGCAGGGCAGTTTTATGGTGGGAATTGCTTTATTGCTGAATAAGTACCGCCATTCGGATCCCATGGGGCCTGCTGAAATTGCGCATATCGAGTCTTGGCTTGA
>JBKBLI010000091.1:2904-5191 GCA_046296435.1 Saprospiraceae bacterium
CTCGACGCGATGTTGGCCCCGCTTTGGGAGGCCTTGGATAGGCATCCGTGTAAAATATTGGCGGGCGCTTCCGGCGCTTTTGACATATTGGAGAACGCGCTGATTGCTCCCGGACTCAAGCCGCCATTGTATGGATTGATTCAGACGGCTGATTTTTTTTCTTTTTACGAGCAGATAGCGCCCGCTACTCTGGCGCAACGTCTGGCCATGCCCTTTATCCCCTCGCCTCGCGCCGAGATGCTGCCCGGAGCATTGTTGTTGATCCGCTTTATTTTGCAGCGCGTAGGGGCCGATAGGATATTTACGTCTTCCTACGCGCTCAAAGAGGGGCTTTTGGCAGAAATGCTGACAGGGGCTTAGGCTTCTTTGGGCGCTTTATCTTTTCAATTTTGGAAAAAAAATTTTTTTTTTCGAAAAAGGCCGTAGATTTGCACTGTATTTTTATCCCTGGGGTGTTTAAAACATGAACAACATGCGCATGTTTTAGGCATTTATTTTTATTTTACAGGGTGATACATGTTTCTTACTGTAATTTTTTTAATGCTCATGAAAAAAGTGTTTCTTCGCATTGCCGTAATCTCCCGGCATTTTTTTGCTTGCGCAATCTTTTTTTTCTGCGCTGAAAACATAACCGCGCAAAGATTTTCTGAATTATATGCCGACGACGCTATGGCATCCGTGATCTGGAAATCAAACGTGCAGTTTGACCAGGTTGTCGCCGAGTTGGAGTCGCATACGCAG
The DNA here is from genome assembly GCA_046296435.1 of Saprospiraceae bacterium. GTDB lineage: Bacteria > Bacteroidota > Bacteroidia > Chitinophagales > Saprospiraceae > M3007. Next base: position 3,646 of record JBKBLI010000091.1, read on the forward strand.
GTTTTTTTACAGGATGTCCAGTTGCCTGAAGCGGATCGGGCATTGTTCAACGCCTATTCAAGACTTTTGCAATACCTCCAACAGCGCGTGAGCGCAGGTTCGCCGGTCGGCTTGGCTTTGGCGCAGAGCTATGAGCGGGTTTTGGAGGAGGCGTCCAAAGATCCCATTTTGGCAGCCATGCCCGAGGGGGCGCTGGCTAACTTGTTGCCTACGCTAATAGAATCTCTGCAGGATATTCCCGAATATGTGCCTGTCGAAATTCATTGAATGAATTGCAGGTATATTCAAACTTTACTAATCGCTTTCTACAATAATGCTCATGAAAAATTTTTCCTCGATTGTAAGTTCGTTGGCATGCGTTTTCGCTCTGGCATTTTCCGGAGCGCTTGTTGCGCAGACAACCCTCATAAGTCCTACGGGCGACGGCGGATTTGAAAATGGCAGCTCCTTTGCGGCCAACGGCTGGACCTTGGCAAATGGTTCTGTTACTAACCAATGGTTCATTGGTACGGTTCCGCCCGGTTTCAGCAATAACGTGGCGTTTGTCTCTAACGACGGCGGAACGAGTTGGAACTATACGAATACGGATGTCTCGGTCGTGCATTTTTATCGAGACGTCACGTTCCCCGGCGGCGAGTCGGATATCACATTGACATTCAATTGGCAGAGTTTAGGCGAAACGGCCAACTGGGATGCCCTGATGGTGAGCCTTGCGCCGACTTCGTATGTGCCTGTGGCGAGCAATGTCTCTCTGGGCACGGCCGGATTGGCGGCCCCAGCTATCACTTTGCAGCAGTTCACGAACGTCATGTCGCCGCAAACGGCAACGATCAAACTCCCTTCGAGCATCATAGGCAACTGTGTGAACGCCGCTACCTGGCGGTTGATTTTCACCTGGAAGAATGACGGCTCGCTGGGTACGCCTCCGCCTGCCGCTATTGACAACATTTCGCTCATCTCGGCGATGCCTACCGGCGCGCTGGCGGGAACTTACACAGTAGGGCCGAGCGGCGATTATGCGACGCTCACCGCCGCGGTCAACGACTTGGGCGTAAAAGGCGTTTCAGCGCCGGTATTTTTTGAACTGTTGGCGGCATATACCAGCGGCGGCGAGACATTCCCCATAGTCCTTGGAGGCCAGGGAGGGTGCAATTCGCCGGATATGACCAATACGGTGACGATTCGTCCTGCGGCGGGGGCTTCCGGGCTGTTGATCCAGAGCGCCAACGCAGGCCCGACAATTGATATCAATAGCGGCGCCTGGTGGCGAATTGATGGTCGTCCCGGCGGCGCGGGTAGCGCCAAGGAACTGACGATTTGGAATACCTCGACCGGTGGGCAGGCCATTCGCTTGATCAACGATGCGAGCAATAACATCGTGCGCAATACTTTGGTGCGCGGCGTGAATACTTCTACGGTTAGCGGCGTCATTTTCTTTAGTAATACGACCCTCGCGAATGGCAACGATAACAACCTAATAACCGAATGCGACATATTCGACGGGGCTACGACGCCGGTCAACTGCGTATATTCTTCGGCTACCACG
>JBKBLI010000091.1:5290-8194 GCA_046296435.1 Saprospiraceae bacterium
AACAACCTAATAACCGAATGCGACATATTCGACGGGGCTACGACGCCGGTCAACTGCGTATATTCTTCGGCTACCACGACTACGCTGGCCCAGTACAACAACAACAATACGATTAGCAATTGCAATATATTCAACTTCTTTTCGGCCGGTACTACGCATACGGGGATTACGCTTGCAGGCGGTAACACTGGTTGGGTGATCAGCGGCAACAGTTTTTATCAGACTGCGAGCCGCGCGACGACGGCCAACGTATATGCGTTTCAGTCCAACAGTTCGCTGAACAATAACTTGAGTTTTACTGGCAATTTCGTTGGCGGCTCTGAGCCAAATTGCGGCGGCGCGCCGCTGACTTATACCAATAGCCCTATCTTCAGGGGCGTCTTGATTACGGTAGGCGTCATTGCTCAAAGCAATATTACAGATAATACTTTCCGCAACATCAATGTTACGTCTTCAAGCACCTCTACGGCCCAATCGATGATATCCATGCTGACAGGACGAATCAATTGCAGCGGCAATACTGTGGGCGTGCAAGACGGGGTCAACAATATTGTGTTTACTTTGTCAGGCTCGGCGGCGCGCTTGCAAGCTATCCTGGCGGGTACGGGTACTCCGGAGTTGATGACGATCAATAATAACACCATTGGCGGTATGGCATTGCTGGTCACCGGGGCGCCCGGAACGGTGCCTGTGTTTTTCCCAATTTCGGTGCAAGGCACGGCAGCAGGGCACAACTTCGTCGTCAATGGCAACATCATAGGTAGCCCAACCACGGCCAATAGCGTGACCAATGGCGCTAACAGCTCCTTGACGGGGATCATTTCGTTTTCAAACGCCTTGGGACAACAGTTTAACAACAACTTGATTGCCAACCTGTCCAACACTAATACAGGTACCGGCGTTACCGTAGCAGGTATGACGCTTCAAGGCTCTGGCGCTGCGCCCAATTTCCTTGGTTCGTTTATTGCCAACGGCAACACGATTCGGGATCTTAGCTCTGCCAGCGGCGCTACTTTTGTCTCCACTTTTGGTATCTCGGTGAGTGGGACCGGCGAAACGGCGTCAGGCAGTACAATCACCAATAATACGATCCACTCGCTGACGAATACTAACCCGTCCGCAGTGGTTTCTTTGGCAGGGATACTTGCTTCGGTTCCGGTGGCTTTTCCGTCGAATATTTCGGGTAACAACATCCACAGCATTTCTTTGACCAGCAGTGCAACGACCTCTGCCATTCGCGGATTTATTCTCAACGCCGGTCAAATGATTTTTGCTAACAACTTCATTCGTATTGGTATAGCTCCTGATGGTTCCGACATCAACAACGGATACTTGATACAGGGCATCTCGGAAAATACCGGAGCTGTCGGCAAACACTATCACAACAGCGTATATATTGGCGGCGCGGGCGTGAGCAGCGGCGCTTCTAATACTTTTGCCTTTGCTTCGGCTTCTACGGCGGCGGGTAGGGATTATCGCAATAATATTTTCTTCAATGCGCGCTCAAACTCGGGCGGTACGGGCAAGCACTATGCCATTAACGTGGCGGGCGCCGCGCCCAATCCGCCGGGCGTAGTCTCAGACTACAACTTGCTGACCGCTACCGGCGTAGATGGCTTCACGGGTTTGTACAACGGCGCCGACCAGGCAGCCTTAACCAACTGGCGTGCAGCCTCCGGTCTGGATCATAACAGCATCGCCGGTAACCCGCAGTTTATCAACCCAACGGGCAACGCGGCTACTGTTGACCTGCACATCTCAGCAAGCAACCCGACGCCCATTGAGGGTGCGGGCGTTTTGATTGCATCTGTGTCGAGCGATATCGACGGTCAGGCGCGCTCGGGCTTGACGCCGGTGGATATTGGCGCCGATGCCGGCAACTTCATGATCAACGACATTTCGGGTCCCGGCATAAGCTATGTGCCAGCCTCGGAAGCCTGCGGCACGGGCAACATCGATATCTTGGACGTAGTTATCACCGACGCTACAGGCATACCCTTAGCAGGCCCCTTTGTTCCGCGCGTTTACTACCGTAAAAATGCCGGCGCTTGGTTCTCGCAACCCGGTTCATTGGTTTCGGGCGTTGCCCAAAATAGCGTTTGGAACTTTACGATTGTGGTGGCGGACATGGGCGGTATTGTGGCTGGCGATGTAGTGAATTACTACATAATCGCTCAGGATATCGCGGCTACGCCTCAAATTGCTTCAGTGCCCGGCGGCGTTTCGGCTACTGATGTGAATACCATCATTACGCACCCCGCAGCTCCGGGTGCAGCGACCGTGCTGCCTTCTTTGGTCGGCGTATATACGGTAGGCGTTGGCGGCGATTTTGCGACATTGACCGATGCCGTTAATGCCTACAACACGCGTTGCTTGTTGGGGCCGGTCGAATTCAGGCTCACCGATGCGACCTACCCGTCGGAGACTTTCCCGATTACTGTCAATTACAATTCGTATGCAAGCAGCGTCAATACCCTTTTGATTCGTCCGCAAACAGGCAATAATGCAACGATAACTGGTTCGGCTACGGCGTTGATCAAATTCGACGGCGCAGATTTTGTGACGCTGGACGGCTCCAACTCAGGTCTTCCAGTCCGGAATTTGACGCTGGTCAATACCAACGCCGCCGCATCGGCGGTTGTTTGGGTCGCCAGCACTGTCCTGCCTGCAGGCGGCGCAACCAATATCACTGTGAAAAACCTCTCGATCGAAGGCGGATCTGGAACTATTGCAAATATCTTTGGTATTGCTTCTAAAGCCTCAACTGCGCTGACAACGGGAGCGTCTAACAACCACAACCTGACCATTGAAAACAACAGCATTAAAAAAGTTTACACCGGTATCAGCGTGACGGGCGTTAATACGCCCACAGCGTCCAATGGTTTGCTTATTAAAGATAACTTG
>JBKBLI010000092.1:0-8149 GCA_046296435.1 Saprospiraceae bacterium
GGACCGCATGTTGGACCAAAGCCGGCGCTCCCAAAGCGGCATACCGGCCGAAAGCCGCCCTGATCGGTACAGCGCGCAAGACAGCGGATACATCGGCCGGCAAATGCGCCGGCGCATTTCAGTAAGCACGCACCAATGCCTTGACAATGAGCGCAATACAACATAGCCTCTGGCTGGAGGCCCGCACGCGATTCAGCAACCTATTACTCGATATCAGCGCCGCCGATTTGCAAAAAAAATTGGGCCGCTCGCCCAACTCAGCGGGCTTCCTAATCCGGCATATTGCCGATGTCGAGTTGCTTTTTGCCAAAAACGTTTTCGGCATGGCGGACGTGAAGGTATCGGCAAGGACGGTGATCAGCCAACGCGATACCGGCGAATGGACCGATCTGCAAGACCTACAGGAATACCAACGATACGCTTTCGAATCGCTGAACAGGGCTATTCAAGCCCAAACTTCGTGGGACGATATCGTTGCGACCAAAGAATTTGGCGCCAAGACCAAAGCGGAAGCGCTGGGGCGGATCATTTCGCACACGGCCTATCACGCCGGACAATTGGCGATTACCCTTAAATACGGACAAGTAAGTTAAAAGATGCAAACCGCTGCAGATCAACGCAAAAAGCTCTCTTTCCTCGACCGGTATCTCACTTTGTGGATTTTTCTGGCCATGATCATAGGAGTGGGGATCGGCTACTTTGCCCCCGGCGTTGAAAAGTTCGTCAATCGATTTCAGGTAGGCGCTACAAATATCCCCATTGCGGTCGGCTTGATTTTGATGATGTACCCGCCTCTGGCCAAAGTGAAATACGAGGAAATGGGCACGGTTTTCAGGAATCGGAAAATTCTGGGCATTTCGCTGATCCAAAACTGGATCATTGGCCCTGTCCTGATGTTTGGACTTGCCGTTATTTTCCTGCCCGACAAGCCCGAGTACATGACGGGCCTGATCATGATCGGTATAGCCCGCTGTATTGCCATGGTGATCGTGTGGAACGACCTGGCCAAGGGCGACAACGAATATGTGGCGGGATTGGTGGCTTTCAACAGTATTTTTCAGGTGTTGTTCTACAGCGTTTACGCCTACGTGTTTGTGACCTATCTGCCGCCGTTATTTGGCCTCAAAGGGGCCCTGGTGGAGATCAGCATTGGACAGATCGCCGAAAGCGTATTGATTTATCTGGGCATCCCTTTTTTGGCCGGAATGCTGACGCGTTATTTCCTCATCCAGGCCAAAGGCAAGGCCTGGTACGCGCAGGTCTTTTTGCCGAAGATCAGCCCTATCACCCTGATTGCCTTGCTCTTCACGATTGTGGTCATGTTTAGCCTGAAGGGCAATCTGATCGTGAGTATCCCTTTTGACGTGATCAGAATAGCCGTTCCGCTCACTTGCTACTTTGTGATCATGTTTTTCGCCGCTTTTTTTATCGGCAAAAAAGCCGGAGCGGATTATGCCAAATCAACTTCGCTGGCCTTTACGGCAGCGGGCAACAACTTCGAACTCGGCATCGCCGTAGCCATTGCCGTTTTTGGCATCAATTCGGGAGAGGCATTCGCCTGCGTGGTAGGCCCCCTGATCGAAGTGCCGGTACTGATCCTCCTGGTCAACGTGGCGCTGAGACAGCAGCGGAAATTTGTCTGAAGGCAGACCCGCACATTCGCACCGAATCTGCGCGCCAGGTCGTGCGTCGCTTTGTATTCAGCAGCTCCGGATGCGACAACTGAGCGCAAGCGGCTCTGAGCAAGGCGCTGACATGCCGGACTGAACATTTGCGCAGATTCCGACGCCGTATCCTCAGGGAGCAAGGATAAGCGCCTTGATACCTCAATCGCAAACGCTTTTCGCCCCGAGCCTGAATCCTGTGATTGATGCGCGGGCCTACGCCGAAATCAGCGGCGTGCATTTCCCGACATAGGAGATGTACAGCTTGTGCATCGCTCTGGTGCAGGCCACGTACAGCATTTGCCGGTCCGGCTCCGTGCAGTAATTTTTTTCGGTGCAGAAGGGCGCGATCACGTAGTCGAATTCCAGGCCCTTGGCCAGATGGGCGGTGGTGACGACGATCCCGCTTCCGAAAGCCACGCTGACGGCGTTCAGCAGATTGACTTTGTGATGGGCTTTGAGCGCGTCGTAGAGGGCGTCGGCCTGTTTTTGGGTTTTGCAGATAATGCCCAGAGAGTTGTACCCACTTTGCTCGAACTCGGCGATCCAGATGCGGATCTGCGCGATCTCAACTTCGGCGTTTTTGCAAGGGACGACTTGGGGCTCGTCGCCGTGTCGCTCGATAGGCTCTACGTTGACCCCCGGATTGATGCGCTTGGTGAACTGGGTGATCTCGTAGGTCGAGCGGTAGCTCCTGAGCATGGTCATTGTGGCGGCGCCGCTGAAGACGCTTTCGATTACGGCCAGATTGGACGAGCTGAACGGGTTGACGGACTGATTGACATCGCCCAGGATGGTTTTTTTGCAGGGGTACAAGAGGCTCAAGACGCGGTATTGCACGACGGAGTAGTCCTGCATCTCGTCGATGACTAAGTGTTTGACTTTGCCGTTGGTTTTCAGCCCTGTCAAGCGGTATTTCAGGTAGATAAAGGCGTACACATCGCTCCACTCGAAGGCGTTGCCCGGTTTCGTTTTCAACAGTTCGGGGCGGCCCAACCAATCGTAAAAACCCTTGTACAGCACCCGGGGATTGTACGAGGGGAACATCTTGCGGATGGCGTTGTGCAGGTCGGTGCGGTCTTTGTACTGGACTTCTATACGGTACTGCCTGTATATGCTTTCGACGATCTCGCGAACCACTTCGTTGAAGCGCTTGAGCAGGGGCATTCGTTGGTATTTCTCAAAGGATTTGCGGATAAACCACGCCGGCACGACTTTGCGCTTGACCTGAACGTCCTTGATCGCAAATCCGTGATTCTCCAGATAGATCACATATTCGTCTATTTTTTTCAAAAACTCGTTGGACGACTTGAATCGGATGCGCTCGATCAGTTTAGCGTCGTTTTTTTCCAACAACTCCGTCACCTGCTCGAAAAAGGTCTGAAATTTGACCTGATGCTCCAGGATTTCGTGGGCGATCTCTTCCATGCTGGTCTCGGCTACGCTCTCCTCGCCCAGTTCCGGGAGTACGTTGGAGATATAACTGGCAAAAACCTTGTTGGGCGAGATGATCAGGATGTCCTCCGAACTGATGGTCTCTTTGAAGCGATACAGTAAAAAGGCGATGCGGTGCAGGGCGATAGAGGTCTTGCCTGAGCCGGCCACGCCCTGAATGATCAGATGCCGCGCGTCTTCATTGCGGATGATGGCGTTTTGCTCCTTCTGGATGGTGGCGACGATGTTCTTCATCTTGGCGCTCGAAGCCTGCCCCAACTCTTTTTGGAGCACTTCGTCGTGTATGGTCACGTCGGTATCGAGCATGTATTCCATACCGCCGTTTCGGATCCTGAACTGGCGCTTGAGCGAAATGTCGCCTTTGATTACGCCAGACAGGGTCTGGTAGCGCCCCTCGCCCAGTTCGAAGTCGTAGAACAGGCTGGAGATGGGCGCGCGCCAGTCGTACACTAAGTTTTTGTTGGTCTCTGTATCCTGAAAATTGTGGACGCCCACATAGATGTTCTTTATTTCGTCGCTTTGCGCTTCGCAAAAATCGATCCGCCCGAAGTATGCGGTATCGCGCAAACGGTGGAGTCGCTTGCGGGTTTCGACATGGTGTTCGCCTTGCAGGGAGTAGTTGTGTATTGCCTCGCGGAGGTTATTTTTCTCCAAGTGGTCGATGTCGCGTTTGTGCTCTTGCATGTACCTGTCCATGTCGGCCACTTCGTCGCTCTTTCGCTTGATGGCTTCGTTGATTTCCGACAGTCGGCGGTCAACTTTTTGGAGTAGGCTTGCTAAATATGCTTTTTCTTGCTTCTCTTCTGTCATCGCTGCTGTTTCAAAAATTTTTCTCCTACCTGCTTTGGCAAACAAGCGGCTTTCAGACGCCGGCCGCGCGCATCGCGATACGAGAGGACTTTAGAGAGTTGACGACGTTTTTCGTCGTGTTTCGCGCATAGACGCCGGCGGCGGCTGCGTTTGGGGGGGCAAAGTTCGCTATTGTTTGGTTGAGCAGGTTATTTTTTTGTAAATAAAGCCGCCATGAACGCCCCTGCGCGCCATTTCAATAGCCGCTGCGCCGAATTCGTCCACTGCCATAACCAAAATAAGCGCCGCATGCCGCTTGAACACCGCAGCAGCGACGTACCTGCGCCAACCCCCGATAGCCATAGCGCCCGCATAGCCGGCTGCTACAAAGACGCCGCCCCCGCATGGGCGTTGGAGCGGGGGCGGCGTCTTTTCCCCTTCAATATTTGACGATCTTTTCCGTTCCGGACCAATTTCCTGTTTCCCAGTACAACCCATAGCATCCCGGCGGCAGGGTCGAAACGTCCACCGTAGTAGCCTGGGTGAAACGGCCGCGCCTGACTGGCCTTCCCAGGAGGTCCGTCAGGCGCCATTGTACCGGCAGCGGGGCGCTGGATTTCAGCGCAACAAAATCAGCCGCCGGATTGGGAGCAACGACGAGGCGCATTTTCTCAAAAGGCGCTTGCACGGAAGAGAAGACGCCTGTTTCGTACACCAACGCGGTGTCCAGATTGGTCACCTGGATGTTGTCGAACCAGAAATTGACCCCCTGCAACCCGCCCTGCTCAGCCACGATCTCGAACCGGTCTATGGCCGTCCAGTCGAAAAGACCTTGCGGATTGTACCAGACGCCGTCTTCCCAAGCGCCGCTTTCTGTAAAATGGGAAAGCGGAATGTGCAGGTGGCGCCAGCGGCCATCCCAGGCTGCATGGGAGTCGTCAATGGTAACCGTGACCCGCCAGGGACGGTCGTTGGGGTCGTCGGTGTCTGTGTCCGTGAAGCGCAGGTCGAAGCTGGTCCCCGGCGTATCGCCCCGCACCAAAAGGTCGAGCGCGTAGCCCTGCGCCCGCAGGTAGGTCAGGTCCTTGTCAGGCCTGAAATCGAAGGCGAGTACATCGTATTGAGCAGCGCCCGACCAGCGGATGCAGTAATGGCCGTTGTTGGGCAGATCTTTTGAGTAAAAATTAACGATACCGTCGCTGTAACTTGCGTCGAACATTTTAGGAGCTACGTAATCCGAATAGATAAAAAACCCTGCGCTGTCCGGCTTCAAGACAAAGGGCGATTGCGGCGGAACGTTGAAACCGAGCGATTCGAGCAAGGGTACGTTCAGGTCGTGGTCGAAGAAGCCTTCGCTGTTGGGTTCGAAAAGACCAAATTCGCCGTGGTAATCCCACGTCGTCCAGGCAATGTTGTGCGCATTGAGGTATTGGCTGACGATTTGATACCAGAATACGCGGTCATCCGGGTTGCTGTTGAGCATGTACACGCCCAATTCGCCACAAAAAACGGGCGCCTGCCGCGCATCCCTGAACTGGATGGCGATGTCGAGGAGCGCTTGCACATGGGCTGCCGTCCCCTCGTTGGCATAGTTGTCGTAAGCGCCGTTCACCCAGGTGCCTTCCAGCGAGGGCGGCAATGGCGGCATATTGGCCGCATGGAACGGAAAAGGCATGCCGGACAGCGGCTCCAGCGAAGGCTGTGTCCAGCTTGCTCCCTGGTGCGTAAACAAAAACGGCTCGTAAAAATGAAACGTGTAAATGAGGTTGCTATCGCTGTACGCCGGCATTGGCGCCAGGTGGTTGTAGCCGTTCCATCCCGCGCCTCCGACGATGATCGTATGCTTATCGTCCACCGTTCGAATAGCCGTTACTGCGCTTTGTTGTATGGCATTCCACAGGGAGTCGGAAATACCGTGCGGTTCGTTCAGAATTTCGTAATAAATCAGGTTGGAGCGGTTTTTAAAATGCTGCGCCATTTGCAGCCAGACCTTGTTCAGGACGGCGCCGACGTTCGGATCGGTATCAACCGCCGGGTCGAACGTGTGATTGTCCAGAATCAGGTGCAGATCTAATGCCTCTGCCCAATTGACCGCTTCGTCGAGGAAGAAGAGCAACAGCGGGTCGAGGGTGTAGTTCGGCGCCCCGTCGGTCATGTAGTGCAGGTTGATGGGCAGGCGAATGACGTCGCAGCCGAGGCTTTTGATTTGCTCAAAATCTCGCTTGGTATAGCGCGTGAACGAAATCTGCTGCGCGCTATTCGCCTGAAACCAGCCCGGGAGGTTGACGCCCCGGTGAAAAGGCGCAGCGATTTGGGCGAACACAGACGGAACAGTAAACCACAGCAAAATACATGGCAAAAAACGGCGTGAAAACATGGACATGAGACGATATTTGAAGCATAACGTCAATGGGAAGTTTGAAGTATGAAACCCCACGCTACGGACAAACCCCGCGCGCCATATCCTGATAGACCGCAGCCTGTTGTTTAAAAAAACCCATTCGGTTTTGAAACTGTTTTTCTGGTGATGCCTTTCCTGCTTTTTGATATATCCACGTACCGTAGGTACCCGATCGGGACTGACGGAGATGGCTGCATAGCCGTCCTGCCAATGGAAATATTCATCCGACGCATAAGTATCCCGCACCCAATCATGGGTAATGCCTTTGAGGTTGCGCACGATGTTGGGGATGGAATCGCTCGGCTTTAAGCCAACAAGGAGATGGACATGGCCTTCTACCCCATTAACAAAATCGAGGTAAAGGCCTTTTTCCTTGGCAATCTCTCGCATTTTGTCGTAGAGTTTGTATTTCAAATCGGGCACGATGAGGGGCGCTCGGTGCTTGGCGCCCCACACAAGGTGAACCCAAAGGGCGTGATACGTTTTTCCCATGGCGGTATGTTTTTTATTTTGATAATAATTAACTGCTCCGCTGCTCTTGCTCCGTAACGTGGGGTTTGAAACCCCACGTTACGGAGCGGATATGCCCGCCAAATCCCGCCGCACCTGCTGCAAAAACTGCTGGAACTGCACATACCCGGGCGCATCCTGCACCAATTCCTGCCAGAGCGCTTCGGCTTGTTGGAAATGGGCTTTGGCTTTTGCTTTATCATTCATTCTGTTACGATAGAAAACACCCAAATTGGCATACGAAATCGCCAAGCCGTTTTTGAAGTCCACATTGTCGGGAAAGGACGCGTGCAGCTCTTCTGACAACTGGTTGAACTGTTCAAACAACCGCAACGCCTCTTCAAATGGCCTAATTACTTATAGATGTCTCCAAGCCTTTCGTAACACAGTGCCAAATTGTTTTATCACCGTTTTGCTCAGCCAAGGCCTGCACTTTTTTATAGATTGCAAGGGCATCTTCCGATTTTCCAAGGGTTTTGAGCATGTCGCCTTTTTGTATCCATATCCAAACATATTCGGAGGGCGAGGTCTGTTGCTCCCAGGCATCGAGCATGGAAAGCGCCAGTTCGTATTTGCCCGTATCCATAGCGGCACGCAATATTTGCGGATAAAGGGTGAGGCGGTAGGCTACTTCGTCTTCAGGGTTTTTTCAAGCGTGAGAGCAGCCTTGGGAGTTCGGTATCATCGGTCTGCAAATATCCCACGTTGCTACCAATGAACATCGGTACTTGATTGCTATCTCCTTGATGAGTAATACCGCCAATATGTACATCGCCGCCCGCTATGATAACGGAGTTTGCCACCACATTCTTACTCTGTACGATAGCAACAGCGCTGGCGAGTTCTTCGCGCAGCGCGGGCGCCTGCGCTTGTTGTTTGCCGATTTCGTCCAGCAATTCGCGGAGGGCAGAGCGGATTTGGTCTCGGGTGAGCGTAGCCTCCGCATGGCTGACGACGCCCAGGCGGATCAGCTTGCGGATGTCGGCAAAGCGCCCGGATTGTTGCAGCACTTCGTTCAATTGCGGTGTGTTGTCGAGCAATTTCCGGAGTTGTTGCAGGGCTTGGTCGAGTTTGTCCTGAGCAATGAGTTGGCGGATGTGGTTGAAATAAGATTGAGGCTCCATGTTTTTTTACGTCAGATGTAACCATGTGCTTAAAAAATCGCCAAGGGTTTTGTGTACTGAGCAACGCCCAATCTTGTGCACTATTTACAGATGTTGTGCACAAAACTGCAAAATTGCAAGTATTAAGGCGGCGGTCTCCCTTATTTCTTGATGTTCTCTTTTGCTAATTGTATCAACTCCTGCGCAAGAGGAGACTCCGGATATTG
>JBKBLI010000093.1:0-843 GCA_046296435.1 Saprospiraceae bacterium
GGATGCGGACCAGACATTGGCGCTTCTGGGACCAGTACCCGGCCCAGCGCGTCCTCCAGCATACCGGTCGCACCCTCTCCCAAATCCCCGCACACAAACAAAGCGCCATTGTCGGCCCGGTAAAAACGACGCCAGTGCTCGCGCAAAACCGCTGCATCCAGGCGCGCCAATTCCTCCGGCTGCGTATTATATCCGTAAGGATGGTCGGCCCCGAAAAGGCGCTCCGTCAAGGCTCTATAAGTCAACACTTCCGGCTTAGCCAATTCCACCTCCAATTCCCGAGCAGTCAATTGCGCCACATTGACCAAGTCGTCCGGATCAAAGCGCGGAGACTGAAGCATCTCGGCAAACAAAGCCAGAGACTCTCGGGCATAGCGCTTCAGACAAAACAGCGAAAAAGACGCATAATCGTGACTAACCGGAATGTGCAGAGCCGCGCCCAACCTCTCCACCGCTTCGGCAAAGGCGGCGCTGCTCAAGCGCACAGTTCCTTCTCTGAGCAGGCGCGCCGTCATGCGCGCTACGTGTCGCTCGCGCTCGACCACCCGGCCCGCATGAAAAGCAATCTCAACGCGCAAAAAATCCGCGTCGGGCGCATGCAAAGCATAAACCGGAAGCCCGCTCGACAAGCAGAAATACGCCGACTCGGGCAAATGCAACTCGCCGGGAGGAAAACCTGACGGCGCCGACGGGCGAATGATAGAAACTTTGCGACGAATCACGTTATCCAGACTAAAAAGTTCGCTCAAAACAACCGCAAAGTTACTTTGCCTGTCAGTAGCGCACAGTTTTTTTTTATTTTTGCACAATCACGCACATTCCCATACCTTTGCAGCGCTGTGA
>JBKBLI010000093.1:910-8136 GCA_046296435.1 Saprospiraceae bacterium
TCCTCTTCCGAGCTTTTGCGCCATCTTCAGATTGCGGGATCAGCGATCGGCTCCAACCCGGTGCTGCCCATTCTCGACGATTTTCTTTTCAAAATCGAAAACAAAATGCTGTCTATCACCGGCAGCGATCTCGAAACCAATATCACCACCTCGCTGGAAGTCATGGCCGATACAGATTTTGCCGTAGCCATCCCCGGCAAAATCCTGCTCGAAACCATCAAAGCGCTACCGCAGCAACCCCTCACCTTCACCGTTAACCCCGACAACTTCGCCGTCGAGATCACCTCCTCCTACGGAAAATACCGTCTGGCTGGCGAAAACGGCGACGACTATCCCGATATGCCTGCGCCCGACCATGTCGATGCCGTAAAAATCAACAGCCGATACCTTCTCGAAGGTGTCAGCAAAACCATCTTTGCCGCCTCCAACGACGAACTGCGCCCAGCCATGACCGGCGTGTATTTCCAGATCGATTTCAACAAACTCATCTGCGTAGCTACCGACGCCCACAAATTGGTCAAATACGCCACCCCACACCTCGCAGGCGAGGTGTCAACTTCTTTCATCGTTCCCAAAAAAGCCCTCAACATCCTCAAATCCAACCTGCCCGGCGACGCGCCGGTTCAGATCGCCTTCAACAAATCCAACGTTTTCTTCTCCTACGACTCCATCAACCTGGTCTGTCGCCTGATCGACGCCCGCTACCCCGACTACAACGCCGTCATCCCGGTCGAAACGCCCATACACGTGATTCTCAATCGCGCCGACTTCCTTCAGTCCCTCAAACGCATTGCGATCTACGCCAACAAAACCACTAATCAGGTAGCCCTCGATATCCAAAACAAAAGCCTGACCATATCGTCGCAAGATTTAGATTTCTCCAACGAAGCTACCGAACAAATGACCTGCGAATTGGAGGGTGAACCGGTCCGCATCGCATATAACGCCAAATTCATGATCGAAATGCTGGGCGTGCTCGACAGCGAGGAAATACGCTTGCAGATTTCGTCCACATCCCGCGCCTCGCTCCTCGTACCCGTAGAGACTGAAAATACCGATCGCGAAATCCTGATGCTCGTCATGCCTGTCATGCTCAACAACTAAAACCCACACCGATTTAGGGGTTAGTGATTGGGGGCTTGCTTTTCGACTGATCTCGCTCCCTTGGGACAAGGAGTTTGCAGCGCTGTGTTTCGCGAGGCGGTTTTACTCCCTTGGGTTCAAACGGACGTCCTTGAGCCCTGCCACAAATAGATGACGCCTTTGGCGTCGGCCCGCTGACAAGCGGGGGCGGCCCTGACGGGCCTTTTTTCTATGCGTCCTATCTTTTTTCGAAAAAAAGGCGGGACGAGACTTCACCTGCTGATTTGTTGTGAATAAAAGGCCGATGCGGCGTGCGCTACGCGCTGCCCGTCCATAGCCGCCGAAATGATGCCGCCGGCATAGCCCGCGCCCTCGCCGCATGGAAAAAGCCCCGGCAGATCCGGGTGCATCAGCGTATGCAGATCGCGGGGAATGCGGACCGGCGCGCTGGTGCGGCTTTCGGTAGCGACCACAAGCGCCTCGTCGCTGAGGTAGCCCCGCATCTTGCGGTCGAAGTGCAGCACCCCCTCGCGCAAGCGCCGGTAGATAAAGCCCGGCAGCAAATCATACAAGGGGGCCGGATAGACGCCCGGTATGTAAGAAGTAGTCGGCAGATTGGCCGAAAGGCGTTTGTTTGCAAAATCCGTAAGACGAAGCGCCGGCGCGCGCTGCGAACCGTCGCCGGCCCGGAACAGCGTTTGCTCTACCTCGGCCTGCAGGGCCAACATGCTGAACGCGCCGTGCTTTTGCCAGGGGCCTAAGTCGGCGGCTTCGACAGCCGTGACGACGCCCGAATTGGCATAGGGCGAGTCGCGGCGACTCATGCTCATGCCGTTTGTGACGATCTCGCCGGGCGCCGTAGCGGCGGGTACAATCAATCCGCCCGGACACATGCAAAACGAGAATACGCCGCGCTCCTCTACCTGGCAGACCAGACTGTAGCTGGCGGCAGGCAGGTACTCGCCGCGATCCGAGCGGCGATATTGCGTGCGATCCACAAAGCGCTGCGGGTGTTCGACGCGCACGCCCAGAGCAAAAGGCTTGGCTTCAATTCGCAAGCCTTTCTGGTTGAGCAAACGGTAGATATCACGCGCAGAGTGCCCGGTGGCCAAGATCAGCGCCTCGGCCCGCCATTCGCGGGTATGCCCGGACATATCGCCGCCTACGTCGCTTGTCACCACGCCGGCCAGCTTTTGGCGCTCGATCAAAATATCCGTAATCCAACGCCCGAAATGGACCTCGCCCCCGTAGTGCAGGATGGTCTGGCGAATGTTTTGCACCACAGCGGGCAACTTATTAGATCCGATATGCGGGTGCGCGTCGGTCAGAATATCGGCGTTTGCGCCATGCTCAACCAGCAGTCGGAGGGCGCGCAACACATCGCCCCGCTTCACGGAGCGGGTGTACAGTTTGCCGTCGGAGTAGGTACCCGCTCCGCCTTCGCCGAAGCAGTAATTGCTATGCGGATTGACTTGACCGAACTGCTGAATGGCGCGCAGGTCGCGCCGCCTGGCCCTGACGTCGCCTCCGCGGTCGAGGACTATGGGCTTCAAGCCCAGAGAGATGAGTTCGAGCGCCGCAAAATAACCCGCCGGGCCGGCGCCGGCGATGAGTACGGCAGGCGCGTCGTGAACAGGCCGGAAGGCTTCGAGCAGCGCAGGTTCGGCAGGGCAGACATCTTCCGGTCCATAGACTTCATAGCGCAGGCGGTACCAGGGCTGCCTGCTGCGCGCGTCGAGCGAGCGCCTCAGCAGGCGCAAGGCCTGGATATTGCCGGGCTGCATACCGCTTTGCGCTGCGATTTTGCGGCGGATCAGCGCTTCGTCGTTTTTTGACTCCGGAGCGACCAGTATTTCGACCAATTGTGGCATGGCTGATGTTCGGATTGCGTTTTTGGGCGTGAGGGGCTGGACGTTTTGACCGCGCCCATGCAGCGCAGATGGCCCTTGCGCGACGGCCCAAATAGCGGGCAAAGATATGCAGTTTGGCGCATCTTGAATGCAAAAACGGCGTATCGCGCGGGCGATACGCCGTTTACTGAAAGGCGCAGATACAAAGAGGCGGGGCGCAGACGTACACTGACCCCGCGCCGCGCGTTCAGGCTCGATTAGTAGCCAGGATTTTGTTCCAACGTACCGCCGTTGGCGCGAATTTCGCGCTCGGGGATAGGGAACACGAGTTCCGGCGCGTCGAAAGCAAAATTGCCGGTGCTGCGCTGCGTGCGCTTCAGGTCGTGTATGCGCAGCCCCTCGAAGCAGAGTTCGAGACCGCGCTCTTTGAGGATATCATCGAGCGTGACGGTTCCGAGCGGCGTAGCGCGGGCGCGGGCGCGTACGCGGTTGACATCGTCGAGCGGCGTAGCGCCTACGGCCGTGCCGAGGCGCTCGTTGCATTCGGCGCGGGTGAGGTACATTTCTGCCAGGCGAATGACGGGTACATTTTGCCCGAAATCTTTCCACTTGCCGCATTGATTCGATCCTGGGCGGCGGCCAGTACCGATGTATATCAATTCTTTAAAACGCTCATCGTTGGGTTCGTACTGGCTGACGAAAGGCGCCAGAACGCGCACGTCGGAGCGACCGATACCTGGCAGGCTGGCGTAGAACGTGGTCAAGCCGTCGTTGGCTGTGCCTACATTGTTCTGGTCGTTGTAAAGCAGTTCAAAAATCGTCTCATTGGTGAACTTGTTCGTAAACGTCGCGGCCGCGGAAGCATTGAGCGCATAGTTGCCGCTGTTGATCACCTCATCAGCCAGATCGCGCGCGCCTGCGAAATTGCTCTGCTGCAAGAAGACGCGCGTGAGGAATGCCTTGGCGGTAAACGCAGTGGCGCGGTGACGCTGGTTGCCTGAGCGCTGCGCAGGCAGGCCCGCTTCTGCCGCGCGCAAGTCTTCGATCACCTGCGCGTACACCTCGGCAATGGTATTGCGCGTCGCTTTGACGCTGGCGCCTGCCTCATCGGACACAGGACTTGTCTGGATGGGCACGCCCGGGCCGTTGTTGGGGGAGTCGGCTTTCCAGGGCTGCGCATACAGGCGAACGAGTTCGAAGTGCATGATGCCGCGAATAAAGCGCGCTTCGGCTTCGAATGCGCTGCGCTGGTCGGCATCCTCTACTTTGCTCAAGTTGGCGATCACGTTATTGGCCACATTGATAGCGCGGTAGGCGGCAATCCAGGTGCGGGTGGCTTCGGCGTTTTCGGCCACCATGTTTTTGTTCATGATCTGGCGGTAGCTCTGGAAGGTTCCGCGCCACTGGCAGTAGTTGGCCGATCCGAGCAACTCAGGGCATAGGTTGAGGTTGGTACCGTACAATTGGCCGCCTTGTAAGATACCGTAAGCGCCGACGATGGCGGATTCGATATCGGAGGCAGACCCGAGCGCCTGCGAGGCGTCGATAGTGTTGAACGGATCGATTTCGAGTTCTTTGATGCAAGCATTTAGGCTGAGCAGCGCCAGAATGCTTACGAGTATGCTGATTTTTTTCATAATAAAAAAAGGATGATTCGTGATCAGAATGAAGCGTTGAGGCCAAAAGTCAGAATGCGCGCCTGCGGCGGCGTATAAAAGTCGTGTCCCAGATTGATGGCATTGATATAGGTGGCATTGACTTCCGGATCGTAGCCCTCATACTTGGTGAAGGTCAGCAGGTTTTGACCAGAGACATAAACGCGCAGGTTATCCATGCGCATCTTGGAAGCGATGCTGCGCGGGAAGGTGTACCCGAAGCTCAGGGCGCGGAGACGGAGATAGGAGCCGTCCTGTACCCAACGGCTGGATTTGATGGCGCCGTTGCCACTGTATAAGCGAGGTTCGGGCACATCCGTTACCTGCCCCGGTTCGCGCCAGTAACGCAACTGATCTTTGGACTGGTTGTCGAAGTAGTCGCCGTTGACCGACTGGAAGAAGCCAGCGATGTTGTACAAGTCGTTGCCATAGACAAATTGGAGTTGGGCGTCGAGATCAAAGCCGCGGTAGCTCAGCCGGTTGTTCATACCGCCAAAGAAGCGCGGGTTCGGATCCCCCACTTTTTGGTTGCGCTGGTCTTCCGGCAGGTCGAGGAAGTCGTCCTGGTCGTACACATTGCCATTGACATCAAAATACTGCGCGTTGCCGTTGTCGGGATTGACGCCGGCGTACTTAGGTCCGAAGAAGTATCCAAAGGGTTCGCCTTCGGATACGCGCCCCAACTGGCGGGCGCCGCCATCGATGGTAGATCCGTTGAGGTTGGTCACGCGGTTGCGATACGTGGACAGGTTGAAGCTGGTACTCCAGCGGAAGGCCCCTACGAGGTTTTGCGTGTTGAGTACAAATTCCCAGCCTTTGTTGGTCATCGAGCCAAGGTTTTTGGTGATGATCGTGAAGCCGTTGGTAGCCGGCAGCGGGAGGTTGAGCAGCAGGTCGTTGGTTTGCTTATCAAAGTACTCGATCGTGGCGCTGATGCGGTCGTTGAAGATACCAAAGTCCAGACCAACGTTCCACTGTGCGGTGTTCTCCCAGGTGAGGGCGCGGTCGCCGATTTGGGTAGGCACTATGCCGGAGAGCGGACCGACGAAATTGGCGCCCCAAAGGGTTCGCGAAGCGAAGTTGCCGATCTCGGCGTTACCGGTGCGTCCGTAGCTACCGCGCAGTTTGAGGAAATTGATCGCCGAGATGTTTTCCATAAACGACTCGTTGCTCAAGATATAGCCTGCCGAAACGGCCGGAAAGAAACCGAAGCGGTTTTCTTCGCCAAAGCGAGAGGAGCCGTCAACACGTCCGCTCAAGCCCAAAAGGAAGCGGTCGAACAACTTGGTGTTGACGCGCGCGAAGTAAGAGGTGAACGCATAAGCGGTCTCCGAAGAATTGGCATTGGTGATGCGCGCAGCCGAATTCAACTTCTGGAAGCGGTCGTTGGGAAAACCCCGACCCTCGGCGCGCACGAATTTGGTGCGTCCATCCTGGTATTGCATACCCACGGTGGCATCCAGATTTACATTTTGACTCAGACTCTGGCGATAAGTCAGGAAGCTGTTGACGTTCTGGTTGAGCACCGTGCTTTGGTTATTGAAACCCAAACCGTCGGGGCCGCCATCGAGGGTTTCGCTCCCGCGGTATTGTTCTTCCTCCAGGTTGAGCCAGTCAAAACCGTACTCGGTGCGGAATTGCAGGCGAGACGAAATATCCCACTGGCCAAAGAAGCTACTGATCGAGCGGTGGGTTGTGGCGTTGTCGAATCCGTTTTCCAGATCGATCAGGTTGTTGTAGTACAGGGTATTTTGGTTGAGCCGGCCGGTGGCAGGATCGATTTTGGGCTGAATGGGCGGCAGGGCGTTCAACTGAATGGGGTTGGAGAACGCGTTGTCGCTCGGCACGCGCTGGTTCAGACTCTTGGTCAGGCTAATGTTGGCGCCGATCTTGAGATTACTGTAGATGTTGTGATCGATATTGAGGCGTCCGCCGATGCGGTTGAGCGCGTTGCCAACGATGATACCGGTTTGGTCGTTCCAGGTCCCGCTCAGCAGAAAAGAAGTTTTGGCGTCGCCGCCGCTGACGGACAGGGTCGCATTCTGCACCCCGCCCCGCTGAAAGGCTTCGTTGGCCCAGTCGGTATCGTTGTTGCTATTCCAGTCGTCGGTACCGGTTTCGGCGGCGAATTCTTCGGCGGCATCCAATTCGCCGAAGTCGGACTTTTGGGCCGCGTAGCCAAAAAGTTCGCGGTATTCTGCGGCGTTGAGCCATTCGCGTACGCGGGTGGGTCGGCTTGTACCCGCGTAGTAGCCAAAGTTGACTTTAGTACGGCCGGGGCGACCGGAGCGGGTGGTGACGATGACAACGCCATTCGAAGCGCGGGCTCCGAATATCGCAGCGGCGGCGGCATCCTTGAGGATTTCGATGGATTCGATATCTTCTGGCGCAATGTTGGCCAGCGGGTTGTCCGGCTCGGTGGCTGAACCGACGGGCTCGCTGATCACCGGGATACCGTCAATGACGAACAGGGGCTGGTTGCCGGCGGATACAGAAGAGATACCGCGCACGCGAATATTAAGCCCTTGGCCCAGTTTGCCGCTGCCAGAGTTGATGAACACGCCCGCAGCGCGACCTTGCAGCGCATTCTCAAAGGTCTGCACAGGTTGCAGTTCGAATTCCCGGCTGCTCAGCTTGG
>JBKBLI010000094.1:0-4978 GCA_046296435.1 Saprospiraceae bacterium
AGTCAAAGAAGGAGAACAAGACCACGGCGCCGAGCACCGCCTGCCTTTCGAGATCGAACACGCTGAAGATCTCAGGCGCTGGTGCAGTACGGAGCGGAAAAGCATTGCGCAGATTGTCTGGCAAAATGAATTGACCTGGCGTTCTGCCGGGCAAATCCGTGGCGAACTGCTCAACATCTGGAATGTAATGAAGCAATGCGCCTTCAAAGGCGCACATACCTACGGCACTTTACCCGGAGGTTTGGAGGTGAGCCGCCGCGCCGCGCCGCTCAACGAAAAATTACTCGGCGGCGCCCGCTTCGCTAATCCCGACGTTTGGATAAGCGCCATACGGGAAAAAAAATGGACATTCCAACAAACACTCAAATGGGTAAGCTGCTTCGCATTGGCGGTCAACGAGGAAAATGCCGCCTTTGGCCGAGTAGTCACTGCGCCCACCAATGGCGCCGCCGGCGTTATCCCCGCCGTCATGCTGTATCACGTCTGTTTCAGCCCGGAATTTAAAGGCGACGACGACATTCTCGAATTCATGCTGACGGCTGGAGAATTAGGCAGCCTTTTTAAGAAAAATGCCACCATCAGCGCCGCTATGGGCGGTTGCCAGGCTGAAATTGGCGTCTCCTCGGCGAGGGCCGCCGGCGGCCTGACCGCCTGCCTCGGCGGATCGTACGAGCAGGTCATGATGGCAGCCGAAATTGCCATGGAGCACCATCTGGGCATGACATGCGACCCCATAGGCGGATTGGTGCAAATCCCCTGCATCGAGCGCAATACCATGGGCGCTATTAAGGCCATAACCGCCACCCAAATCGCCCTGGAAAGCAATCCGGCCAACGCAAAAGTCAGCCTCGACGCAGTCATCAAAACCATGCGCGATACAGCGGCAGACATGAACCATAAATACAAAGAAACCAGCGACGGGGGATTGGCCCTCAACATACCGGTCAATCTGGCCGAGTGCTGACGCCCTTTCGGCGCCGAAAGAAGATCATCGGCAACTTCATCCCAGTATCATTGCGCAAAACAGCGGGATGCGGCCTTAAGAAAAGCGATCTGCGGACGCCCAAAAAGGCATTGTGCCCGCCCTAAAGGCTTAATTGCCGGGATGAGAAAAAAATTTTCCAAAAAAAATTAAAAAACGCTTGGCAATACAAAAAGTCGTCGTAACTTTGCAGCCGCAAAACAAAAACAACACATTATTTAAGCGGAAATAGCTCAGCTGGTAGAGCGCAACCTTGCCAAGGTTGAGGTCGCGAGTTCGAATCTCGTTTTCCGCTCCAAAGCCTGCAATTTTGCAGGCTTTTTTTGTTTTGTTCAGAAACACCCTATCTTTGCGTCGTCGTACAGCCCGGGTGGTGAAATGGTAGACACGAGGGACTTAAAATCCCTTGACCATTGCGGTCGTGCAGGTTCGAGTCCTGTTCCGGGCACCTAATTAAAGCCACATTTCAAAAATAGGCGTAGCGTTCAGACCAGTCTAACGCTACCGTTGTTCCATCCTGTAAAATAATGCAAGCCCAAACATATGCGCCTGCAAACCTCTGGCGTCAAACCGCTCAAGCGAAGTGGTTCAATATCCTGGCGGTTGGGATGATTTTGCTCGCCGGCGTTGTTGTAGGATTGCAGACCTATCAGACCCACGGGAGCCCCGCCGATCAGCTCTTAGAGCGCATCGACTTATTTATACTTGTGTTTTTCACGATAGAAATTGCGGTGCGCATGATGGCCAACGCGCCTCATTTTGGCCGTTATTTTGCAGATCCATGGAACTTATTTGACTTTTCGATCGTGGCGGTGTGCTGGTTGGCGCATTTATCGCCCGATTTGAGTTCCGGGTTTTTCGCCGTTATTCGTCTGGCGCGGGTCTTGCGCGTGATGCGATTGGTGCAGACGCTCAGGCAACTCAAGCTCTTGATCAACGCCATGCTGCACAGCATTCCCTCTATGGGCTACGTGGGCCTGTTGCTCTTTTTGCTGTTTTACATATACGGCGTGATGGGCGTGTTTTTGTTTGCCCAGAATGATCCTTTGCACTTCAGCAACCTGCACACAGCCATGATTACCTTGTTTCAGGTGAGTACTTTGGAGGGCTGGAACGAGATTTTCTATGTCAACATTCACGGTTGCGATCACCCGGAGTTTGGATACGGAGATGCCGCGTTGTGCGCAACACCCTTAGCGCAGCCGCTTACCGCCGTCATTTATTTCGTATCCTTTGTGCTGATCGGCACGATGATCGTACTGAATTTGTTTATCGGCGTGATCGTCAACTCCATGGACGAGGTGCGGAGCCAACAAGAGTTTGAAGAGCGGATCGCCCGCAAAAAAAGCGGCGAGTTGACGCCCGCTGACGAGCTTGAAGAAATGGGACGCAAGTTGGACGAACTGAAAACGCAACTGGATCAAACCCTGAGGCAGATGCGGCTCAACAAGAAAGACTAAATCTATGCAAGAGTTCGCCATTGGCCTGAGCGCCACGCATGTTATTATTGCCATCACTTGCGTTGTTTACCTGTTGGCGCCGCCCGGCAGCGCCGCCTTCGAACAGTACAAGCATTGGCCTTGGGCCGAAGTGCGGCGTAAGGAGTACCACCGCTGGGTTAGCGCCGGATTCCTGCACGGCAACTGGGCGCACCTGCTCTTCAACATGTTCACGCTTTACTTCTTCGGTCCGTTTGTAGAGTCGTGGTTCAGAGAATTGTACCCAACATCTGGCGGAAGCGTATTTGCGCTGTTTTACATAGCGGCTATGATTGCAGCCTCCGTTGGCACCTATATTCGTCACCGCGACAACCCCGGTTTTTCTAGCATTGGCGCTTCGGGCGCCGTGGCGGGCATCCTGTTTGCAGCCATACTTTTTCAGCCCACTATCGGGATCATGTTGTTTTTTATTCCCATCCCGATTCCGGGTTTTTTGTTTGGCATACTGTACTTGTGGTACTCGAGCTACGCCGCCCGCAATTCAGCAGACAACATCGACCACCTCGCCCACTTTTACGGCGCGATATTCGGCTTTTGCGCTCCGGCGCTCTTTCAGCCCTATTTGCTTTACCTCTTTTTCGCACAATTGACCATATACCTAACCAACTTGTTTTAGGCATGCCGAAATGCGCGTCGCGCCTGCGTTTTGGCGGCCAAACAAGAACCCCAAGAACCCACCCAAAACTTTTTTCACCAAAATGGCGTTATAGGCAAAATTCAACAAGTACAAATAGAAATAAAAATGGCATTCGAATTTACTGATGCAAACTTCACGGACGAAGTAAGCAAACCCACCGTAACCGTCGTGGACCTTTGGGCGGAATGGTGCGGCCCTTGCCGCATGATGACCCCCATCATCGAGGACTTGGCAACAGAGTACGATGGCAAAGCGGTAATCGGCAAGTTGAACGTGGACGACAACCCCAATGTCCCTACCCAGTACAACGTACGAGGTATTCCCACTATCTTGTTTTTCAAAAATGGCGAGTTGGTGGACAAGAAAGTAGGCGTGCAAAGCAAACAGGCCATGCAAGAAATCATCAACGGATTGCTCTCCTGAGATCTATTGATCGCACGCCCGGACTTTCCAACTTTTTTTCAATAAAGCGGTCGAAATCTTGCGGGTAAAAAAAATATGCGTACCTTTGCGCCGCTTTTTGAAGGCGCGGTAGCTCAGCCGGTTAGAGCGCATGATTCATAATCATGAGGTCGGGAGTTCAAGTCTCCCCCGCGCTACTTGGTCAAAGGCCCTGCAAAGGGCCTTTTTTGTTTTTCTTTCATTTTCCTGGAAGCTATCGAAACACAAGGCAAATCGCTGCGTTCATATCCTGCCAACGTATCGCAAGCATGAGGACTCTTACAGCGATTTTTCTGTTCTTATCCGGACTAAGTTTTGCGCCTGCGCTCAACGGTCAGGTCAAGCCCCCTTTTTGGGCGCGTCTGCATCCAGACAGCCTCAATATCAAATTGCTGCCAATACCTACCTTGAATATTGCCCCGGAAGTAGGCGTACAAGGCGGCGCATCCATCGACTATTTCTTTAATACCGACAAAAACCACTTAGAAAACCATACCCGTAACTCTATGGCCTGGGTGCACGCCCAGTACAGTTCGCGCGATCAATTGGTAGCCGATGTATTTTGGCAAATATTCACCCCCGGAGAACGCTGGTTCACCCGAGGTCGCGCGGGATACATGGATTTTTATGAGCGCTTCTGGGGCTTGGGCGTACAAACGCTGCCCGGCGACGCATGGCTGGACATGACCTATCGACGCTGGTTTGCACAAGGACGACTACTCAAGCGCTTCAGCGGCAAGCACTTCTCAGGCTTCCTGTTCGACCTGAGCATTACACCCGCTATCGTCTTGTCGGGCGAAGTGAGCGGATTGGTCGGCGCGCAAAACAGCCGCACCTCCGGGATAGGACCAATATGGATCTCGGATTATCGCAACGACCCTTTCAGCCCGTCGCAAGGCTGGTATCTCGAAAGCGCCGCGCTACTGCGACGCGCCTGGCTGGGTAGCGAACAAATCTACGACGAATATAGCCTCGATGCCCGAAAATATCATGAGTTCGGCCAAAACCACATCCTCGCCGCTCAAATATTTGCGCAAATGACTACCGGCGATGCGCCGCTTCGCGAGCTGCCCCGCCTCGGCGGCCCCAACGTCATGCGCGGCTACTTCATGGGCCGATACCGGGACCGCCAATATGCCGCCGTTCAGACAGAATACCGCTGGATGTTCGGACGCAAGCGATACGGATTGGTCGCTTTTGCCTCCGCAGGGCAAGTAGGCGCCAACGCCGGCGATTTTGCGATCCGCAACCTAAGGCATGCGGCAGGCGGCGGGGTGCGCGTCCTGGTCAGCCGACCCAAAAACTTGTACGCCCGCATTGACCTGGCGCGCAGCGGCGAAGGCGATTGGGCGACATATTTCAGATTGGGCGAAGCGTTTTGAGTCTGAGGAATTCTACGCTTTGACCTATCTTTGCCCT
>JBKBLI010000094.1:5078-8117 GCA_046296435.1 Saprospiraceae bacterium
CACGACCGCGCCCATTGCCCCAAACTCCGCGCCCGAAAAAATTATGCTGACACTACGCGCCCTCAACCGATATATCCGACAGGCTTTGGCCCTCAACTTCCCTGCGCCGATCTGGATCGCGGCGGAAGTGGCTAAAATACAGTATTCGCGCGGTCATTGCTACCTCGAACTGATAGAGAAAAAAACAAACCGCGACGAAGACCTGCCAGGCGAAGACGAGATTGCCGCCCAAGCCTCGGCAGTAGTCTGGAAAAACCAGCTCACAACGCTGCGCCTCAAATTGGGCGGCCAAATGAGCGACGTGCTTCGCGAAGGCGTCGAACTCAAACTCTTCGTACTCGTGGACTACCACGAGCGCTACGGACTCAAACTCATCGTACAAGATATCGACGCCGACTACACGCTCGGCCAAATGGAACTCACCCGCCGCCAAACGCTGCTGGCGCTCAAAACTGAAGGGCTTATTGAACGAAACAAACAAGCGGCGCTCCCTTTGGCCATACAGCGCATTGCGGTCGTTTCGTCGCCCAATGCCGCCGGACTTCAGGATTTCGAACAACACCTGCGCCATAACCCCTACGGCTACGCTTTTTCGCTCAAATTGCATCCGGTGGCTGTACAAGGACGCGACGCCGCTATACAAGCCCGAGAAGCGCTCGAACGCATCGCACGAGAACCCCACAAATATGATGTGGCAATCGTACTGCGCGGCGGCGGCTCGCGCACCGATCTGGCCCCGTTCGACGACCTGCATCTCTGCCGCGCGGCAGCCCATATGCCCCTGCCTTTGCTAAGCGGCATCGGCCACGATATCGACCAAAGCGCCTTGGATATTGTGGCGCATACGGCGCTCAAAACGCCCACGGCCGCAGCCGACTTTATCATTTGGCACAACGCCGCTTTCGAGAGCGCAATCATGAATATTGGCATGGATCTGAAGCGATCGGCATACGCCCGCATCGAAGCCCTGAATCAGCAGGTAGAACGCCAAAGCGAATCGCTACGCTGGAATGCTTACTCTGCCATTCAGCGCATCGGGCGCCGCCTGTCGCAAATAACGCTGCTCGTACCCGAGCGCGCCCGACAGGCGCTCCAAAGCGCCGCGCGCAGGCTTGACTACGCCGAGGCCCTCTGCGCCCAATTGCACCCGGCCCGCACGCTGCAACGCGGCTATAGCCTCACCTTCGAGGACGGGCGTTTGTTGCGCTCTGCCTCCGAAACGACCCCAGGCGCTTGCATCGAAACCCGCCTTTCTGATGGCTCGATCCTGCAGTCAGAGGTTCAGACAAATAAGTCGGCACGGTAGCGCTCGATTACGCCGCGCAAACACGCCTCGTCAAACAACCTGCGCACAGCCGCCCGCCCCTCGTCGCCCAAGGACCGACTGAACTCGTTGACGTACAACCCAATATGCCGGCGCATCACGGCGTCGTCCATGCTCTGCGCATAGCGACGCACATAAGGCATCGATTCGTCGGGATGCGCAAAGGCATACGCCACGCTTCGCCCGATCGCCCGGTTGATCGTCTGGAGCGCAGCGGCCGGCAAATCCCTGCGCGCCACAATGCCCCCCAGCGGTATGGGCGATCCCGTGCGCCCCTCCCAATACTCGCCCAGATCCCGGATTTTGACCAGCCCCTTTGAAGCGTACGTGAAGCGGTTCTCATGTATGATCAACCCAGCGTCGAAGTCGCCGCGCAACACCGCATCCTCAATTTCAGAAAAAAGCAGCGGCGTCTTGTCGCGCGCCTCGGGCCATACCAGCGAAAACAGAAAGTTGGCTGTAGTCCACTCGCCGGGTATGGCGATGCGGGCCTGCGCCACCTCCACGTCGTTCATAGGGGAGCGGGCAACGAGCAAAGGGCCGCAATTGCGCCCAAGCGCGCTACCGGCATCTAATAGCGCATAAATGTCAGTCAGGTGCGAAAAAGCGTGAAAACTGAGCTTCGTGACGTCCAACTCCCCCGCCATCGCACGGCGGTTGAGCGCTTCGACATCTTCTATAACCGGTTCGAATACAAGGCCCTCCGAATCAATCCGGCCATTGATCAGGGCGTCAAAAATAAATGTGTCGTTCGGACAAGGCGAAAAACCAATCGTAAGCCGCATGTGTACTCTGTATGTTAGCGTTTGCTTGCGCCGCTGCAACAAGCGCGCCGCCGCATCCAATTTCAGGCATGCAAAAATCAGCGCGCTGCAATCCACGCGACTTAACAAACGCTACAGCGGCCCAAAAGTTGGAATGATAGCCCCTCGCCGGCGTACAAAGGCCGGGAGAATTTGACGATGACTGCAAGCGGCAATGAGATAAAAAAACCTGCACGATACCTGACCCGAAGGCCATGCCCCTTACTCAGGCTTTTTTTCCGAAGAGTATGGCGTATAAAAAGCGGCGTACGGGTAAAGAAAGCGCCTTGCATCTACACCGGCATCGCGCCTCATTCAGCGCCAAGCCGATTACATCCTAAACAAACGGCTATTCCTATCAATCAACTAATCCCGCTCTGAAAACAAATAAGCGTTGACCGGCTGCAAGCGCCCCGCATTGTCCTGAACAAAAGGCTCTCCGTTCAAAAGCAAAAGCGCTTCGACTTTGCCTTGCGTCAGAGAGTCTTCGTGCAGCAGGTCGATACAGATCATGAGGCCGTCGTAAATGGCCTGTATTTCAGGCATCAACGTATGCCCGACCACCATGACTTTGGCCGACGCATAGTCCAGACATTTTTGCATCTGAGGCAGGGAGAGCTTCCCACGTGCGCCAGTCCGGTACCAAAAAATACCCGTCTGATGATTGTAAAGCGCACGGGCATACAGGTCTTTTTGCCATTCGCTTTTGTTGCTACCTAAATACAGACGCGCAATGTTATTGATTTCGTCAAATGATACACCCGACTCGGCCAGTTCCGGACTGATGCCGCCATGGCAAAACACGTATTCGCCTATGCGCACTACCGCGTGTTTGCTCCGAAGCCAACGCCCTAATTCTGTGTCGGGGCCGTATAGATCGCCGTAATTTTCGCCCATCAGACGAGCGTTCTC
>JBKBLI010000095.1:0-7962 GCA_046296435.1 Saprospiraceae bacterium
TCGTCAAAGCCCGGTATCATCTGTCCGACCTGAGAGGCGAACTGCATGGGTTCGCCGCGTTGGAAGCTGTTGTCAAACATCTGGCCGTTGGATTGGAGGCATCCGTAATAGTGCGTGGATACCATTTCGCCAGGCTTGATGGTCTCGCCGTCGCCCTTTTCAGCGATGAAGATGCTCACGCCGCTGGGAAGCGTTTGCAGTTTTCCTTTGAGTTTACCCGCTTTGAAATCGTTGATCATCACTTGCGAGTTGGCCTGAATCGCTTCGAAGGATTTGATGATTTCTTGTTGTTCAGCTTCGCGGCGTTCGGCGTTGACGATGTCCACCATGACGATTTCATAACGGATTTCTTTTACATTTTTGAGCGTTGGCGGCAGGAACTTGAGGATGAAGGAGTCCACTGTTTCGTAGATCGTGGCGCTGTCGCCTTTGGCCATGAGCAGGGCGGCGTCGAACAAGGCAGGCACGCGCTCAGGCAGGGCGTCGAGCGTAAACAAGTCGTAGCGCTTAGGGCCTCCGAACATCTTAGCGGTACTGGCGAGAAGGGAGTCGCCGGCATAGGTGTAGGAGTTGATCACTACGGCGTCGCCGGGCTTGGCCTTGTCGCCCGGATTGTTGGTGTGGTTGATAAAGCGGAAGCCGTGTTCTGTTTTAGTTCCTTTGGAGGAGCCCACGGAGTTGCAGGCCGAGGCGAGCAGCGCAAAAACTGCAATAATACAAAAAGCAATGCGATTCAGTGTCATGATTGGCAAAAATTACTTGAGTAAATGTTCCCGGTATTCGGGAAGGATATTTTTGAATTTTTCGATGGTAGCTTTGAGCGAGAGGTGGGAGTAAGCGCCTGAGGCGTTTTTATGACCTCCGCCATTGAAATGCTTGCGGCATATTTCCTGCACGTCGATATCGCCTTTTGAGCGCAAGCTGATTTTGACGATATTGGGTTGGTTGTGTATGAACGCGGCGATGCGGACGTCTCGTATGGTCAGCAAGTGGTTGACGATGCCTTCGGTATCGCCGCGTTGGATATTGAATTCGTCGTAATCTTTACGGGTGAGCCACACCAGCGCGGTTCGAAATTCGGGCAGGTATTCCATTCTGTGGGCCAGGCAATGGCCGAGCAAACGCAGGTGTTTTTCCTTTTGCGAATAGAAAACCATATCCTGAACGAATGCGACATCGGTCCCGCGTTCGACTAAGTCTGCGCAAATGCGAAACAGAAGCGGATTGGTCGCATATCGAAACGAGCCTGTATCGGTAACCAGCCCTGTGAAGATGCATTTGCCTACTGTGGGGTTGATGCGGTTGGCATCGCCCATATCGGATATGAAACGGTATATCAACTCGCAAGTGCTGGAAGCGTCAGAATCTGAGAACACATAATCGGCTATTGGCTCGGGGTACAGGTGATGATCTATGAGTACCGATTTGGCAGAGATGGTTTGCGCAAATTCACCCACCTTGTCGATGCGGTTGAGGGCGTTGAAATCCAAGTAGAAGAACAGATTTTTTCGGGCAATCACCTGTTTGCACTCTTCCGTGTGGAAATCCCATATTAGCGCTTTGTCGGCTCCGGGTAACACTTCAAATTCCTCTGGATATTCTGATGGGAAAATGACGTGAACCGTGTGTCCATATTGCTCCAGATAGTGCAACAGAGCCAGCGAAGACCCAATGGCGTCTCCGTCCGGATTGCGGTGCGAAAAGATGGCGACATTTTGCGGTATCGCAATAAGTTCGCGAAGATCTGTTGGTATTTCAAACGCTTGTCCCATCATGAAACGGGCGCAAAAGTACGGCGAATAAGAGGACGAGCAACTTTTGCAGTACAATATTTTTTTGGTAAAAGGTTTTTTGCCATTGTTTTAAAATAAAATCTTGCCGTATCTTTGCGGCCGCTTCGATGAGCGCAAACATTAGCCCCCATTCCCAGCGTGTTTTATTCAAATTTTTTACCAAAAAAATAAGTCATCGACATGTCAGGTAACCGTACTTTTACCATGATCAAGCCCGACGCCGTTCGCGCCGGCAACATCGGAAACATACTTCAGATGATCAACGCTGCGGGCTTTCGTATTGCGGCAATGAAATACACCAAGCTCAGCCCTGAGCAGGCGGGCGTTTTTTACGCTGTCCACAGCGCACGCCCGTTTTATGGCGAGTTGTGCGAGTTTATGAGCAGCGGCCCTATTGTCGCCGCTATTCTTGAGAAAGACAACGCCGTAGAAGATTTTCGCAAACTGATTGGCGCTACCAATCCTGCCCAGGCCGAAGAGGGTACTATTCGCAAAAAGTATGCAACCAGCGTTGGGGAGAATGCCGTGCATGGTTCAGACAGCGACGAGAATGCGGCCATCGAAGGCGCATTCTTCTTTTCGGGCGTGGAGTTGTATTGAGGCGTTTGGGCAAATTGTCATTTGCCCGGACAACCGCTAATCGGCTTCTGTCGAACAGCCCCCCGGTATGCAAATGGTCGTCGCAGAACCAAGCGGTTTAATTTGACAATAATTTGTTAAGCTGCGCTTTGATGCAAAACAAATTTTGAGCAATCGCGTTCCCTTTTTTTATTGCAACTGAAAACGGCTGAATGGCTTCAGATTTTCTTTTTTTACAGAATTTTCAAAGGGTCGTTCTGTTTGTGGGAGCGGTTATCTTTTGAATGTTTTTGGGTGTCCATCATTCAAAGTTTCATTTTTCAACAGTTTTTATTTTTACGTATGTCAGAAAAATTGGATAAAATTGACTTAAAGATTTTGTACTTGCTTCAGGAAAACAGCAAGATAACAAATCTAGAGTTGTCAAAGAAAGTAGGACTTTCGCCCGCTCCGACGCTCGAGCGGGTAAAGAAGCTCGAAATCAACAAGGTAATCCTGAGTTACCACGCGCGTGTTAGCCCTACGGCTCTGGGATTGCATGTGAGGACTTTCGTGCTTGTCTCGTTGGCCTGGAAAAAGGATCGCGCCGTCGAGAACTTTCTCGCCAAGATCAACCGCATTCCTGAGATCACCGAGTGCTACATTATCACGGGCGAAGCCGATTTTCTCATGAAGGTTGAGTGTAAGGACATACCGACTTACGAGCAGTTGTTGTTTACTACCTTGAGTCAAATCGAGGAGGTTGAAAGGCTGAAGACCTTGGTAACGCTTTCGACGGTGAAGGCTTCGGCTGTTCTCCCTTTCAATTATGAGCAGCGCTAAGCGCTTGATTTTTGAATGAAGATAAAAAAAAGGCTTCCAAAACTTGGAAGCCTTTTTTGTTGGCTATCGGATGCTCCTTTCGGAGGACGAAAGATCTACTTTTTCACTTCTTCGAACTCTACATCTTCGACCGTGCCGCCGTCTTGGCCTCCGCCTTGTTGTTGTCCGTCGGCGCTTGCGCCTTGGGTGGCCTGATAGATGGCCTGGCTTGCTGCGTTCCATGCGGCGTTGAGCGCTGCGGTGGCGCTTTCGATGCGGTTCATATCTGACGCTTTGTGGGCCTCGCGCAAGTCGTTGAGCGCGCTTTCGATTTCTGCTTTGTGGTTGGCCGGAACCTTATCGCCGTACTCGTTGAGTTGCTTTTCGGTCTGGAATATCAGCGCGTCGGCGGCGTTGAGTTTCTCGACGCGTTCGCGGGCGAGGCGATCTGTTTCGGCGTTGGCTTCCGCTTCGGCCTTCATGCGCTCGATGTCTTCTTTGGACAGGCCCGTGCCCGCTTCGATACGGATGTTCTGCTGGCGCTTGGTATCGTTGTCCATGGCAGTTACCGAAAGGATGCCGTTGGCGTCGATGTCGAAGGTGACTTCGATCTGCGGCACGCCTCGGGGCGCCGGACGGATACCGTCGAGGATGAATCGGCCTACGGAGCGATTGTCGCGCGCCATGCTGCGCTCGCCTTGCAACACATGGATCTCTACTTGCGGTTGGTTGTCGGAGGCGGTAGAGTACGTTTTTGACTTTTTGGTCGGGATTGTGGTGTTGGCCTCGATGACCTTGTCAAATATACCGCCCATCGTTTCGATGCCCAGCGAAAGCGGGGTGACGTCGAGGAGCACCATGCTCTTGTCGCCGAACGCGCCGGACAGGATGCCACCTTGCACGGCGGCGCCGACCGCAACCACTTCGTCGGGGTTCACGCTGCGGTTGGGCTTTTTGCCGAAGAATTTTTCAACGGCTTCCTGTATGCGCGGGATGCGCGTCGAGCCGCCCACCAGGATCACTTCGTCGATGTCGGAGGGGCGCAATTTGGCGTCGTCAAGCGCCTGTTGGCAGGGCTTGAGGGTGCGTTGCACGAGGCCGTCGATCATCTGCTCGAAGCGCGAACGGCTAAGTTTGAGCACCAAGTGCTTCGGTACGCCGTCCACGGCCGTGATGTATGGCAAGTTGATTTCTGTCTCAAGTCCGGCCGAAAGCTCGATTTTCGCCTTCTCTGCGGCTTCTTTGAGGCGTTGGAGGGCCATTGGGTCTTTGCGCAGGTCGATATTTTCCTGACTTTTGAAGGAGTCGGCCAGCCACTCGATGATCACTTGGTCAAAGTCGTCGCCGCCGAGGTGCGTATCGCCATTGGTAGATTTCACTTCAAAAACGCCGCCGCCCAACTCGAGGATGGAAATGTCGAACGTGCCGCCGCCCAGGTCATATACTGCGATCTTGATGTCGCGGTCTTGTTTGTCTAAGCCGTAGGCCAGCGCGGCGGCGGTAGGCTCGTTGACGATGCGCTTGACATCGAGGCCGGCAATAGCGCCCGCTTCTTTGGTGGCTTGGCGCTGCGAGTCGTTGAAATAGGCAGGCACGGTGATGACGGCTTCTTTCACTTCTTCGCCAAGGTAGTCTTCGGCTACTTTCTTCATTTTCTGAAGAACCATGGCGGAAATTTCTTGAGGCGTATAGAGGCGGCCGTCCACATCGACGCGGCAGGTGTCGTTGTCGCCGCGTACAACGGAGTAAGGCACGCGTCCGATTTCGCCGCTGGCTTCGGTGTGGCGCATGCCCATGAAGCGCTTGATGGAGGCGATGGTGCGTTTGGGGTTAGTGATGGCCTGGCGCTTGGCCGGAGCGCCTACTTTGCGCTCGCCATTATCCAAGAACGCGACTACCGAGGGCGTAGTGCGCGCACCCTCGTCGTTGGCGATCACTACAGGCTCGCCGCCCATCATGACGGCGACGCAGGAGTTGGTTGTTCCAAGGTCTATTCCAATGATTTTGCCCATGAGAGGAGAATCGAGTTTTATTGCTGTTGGATTTTTAATCAAATGAACATTTCCAATTGATCAATTCATGTGCCATTGCGCTGAGACTGACGTTCTGTCAGTCGTTTGGGCGACAAAGTATATTTTTGTCACGAAAAAAAAAACGGTTTGCGCTAATTTGTCGTCGCTATAGCGCTACCTTTGTCCGTCTTTTTTTAATGGTACACACAACGCTTTTCCCCCGCTATGGATGTTTATGCAGCCCTTGACGCCCGCAAGCGCGCGCGCTCATTCCCCAAAACCATTTTTGTTTGCGCGCTCGCGCTCTGCGCCCACGCCCTTTTTGCTCAATCCAAAAATGGCAATGTTTGGTATTTCGGCTACCGTGCCGGCATCGACTTCAACGGTCCGGCGCCGCAACCTCTGGCAGGCGTGAATGTGGATAGTTACGAGGGCTGCGCGATTTATTGCGATGATCAGGGGCAGCCCATTTTTTATACCAACGGCGGCGGCTCGCCTACGAGCAACAATGTCAACGGGTATCGCGAGGGTTTGATTTGGAATCGCGATCAGATAGCGGTGTACAACATGGGCGATACGGCCGGCGGCGGTTATAGCGCCGCTCAAAGTTCGCTTATTTTGCCTCAACCGGGCGCACAGGGCCGTTATTATGTGTTGACGATGGACCATAGCGATTCGCCTTACCCCAACAGGGGGCTGCGTTATTTTTTGATGGACGAGAACGCCAATGGCGGACTGGGCGGGGCCGTGGCGGCTAACGTGCCGGTATTTGAGCCGGCCGTAGAGGCGCTTTCTGCCACGCCGATGGCCGACGGGCAAGGGTATTGGATCTATGTGGCTGTTTATGGAACTGATCAATTTGCGACGCTCCCACTGACGGCTTCGGGATTCGGGTCGCCGATTTTTCAACCTTTGGTCCAGGTGGCCGACTATCCGCCCACCGTGATCAAGATCGCCCCGGACGGTCGGCATTTGGCTTGCGGAGGCGTTTTGTACAGGTTGGATGCGGCGGATGGAAATCTTGATTTTGTGGCTATCCTGGATATTAGCAACTATTCGTTTTCATTCTCGCCTTCCGGTCGCTATCTGTTTGGCGAAATTAACCTTGGGGATATTGTGCGTTTTGATGTTGACGCTCAAGATGTAATTTCCTCTATCGAATATGTCTGGCAGTCGGACCCCTCTTTCATCGGGTTGATGCAAGTGGGGCCGGATGGCGCTATCTACGTCAACGGACAGTGGGACGAGGACTTTGCGCAATCACCTACTTTCACGCAAAGCGTTTCGGTCATTCGTTGTCCGGACGGGCAGTTTCCGGATTTCGATCGCCGTGTTTTTACGTTTCCGATTGATGAGGCCAATAAGCCCCAATTATACACCTCGCTGCCCAATTTTTCAGACCATATTTTCTATCGTCCGCTGGCGGCAATTGTCGATACGGTGGTTTTGCCGACGGTGTGCGCCGACTCTTTGGTGTTGGATCCGATGCTGGGCGATCTCGTAGCATATTTGTGGAGCACCGGAGATACGACTGCCGGCATTGTTGTGCGCGAATCGGGCGATTACTTGTTGGAATACGAAGATGCCTGCGGTAAGGGCGCAATTCTTTATCGGGCGACATTGCGGCGCGTTGACTTTCGACTGGAAGCGCCGGCAGTGGATGCGGCTACGTTTTGCGCAGCTTTGCCTTTTACGCTGCGGGTCGTCCGGTCGTTTGATGGCGGCGAAATTCGTTGGTCGGATGGAAGCGCGGCCGATACCCTGTCGATTAGCAAAGCGGGTTCGTATTCGGCGACCTGGACCAGCGAATGCGGCGTTGCGGAGGTCTTTTACCAAACGCCGGACGTCAATTGTTGTCGGTTGCTGACGCCCAACGCCTTTACCCCCGACGGCGACGGCGTAAACGATACGTTTTCGCCGCTGCTGTCCGACTGCGATGTGGATTATGCGGAGCTGAATGTGTATTCCCGATGGGGCGAGCTGGTATTTCAGGGGCTTGAGACCGCAGACCGCTGGGATGGCTTGATCAATGGCCGGCCCGCGGCTTCGGATCTCTATGTTTTCACCTTCCGCTACAAATTGCTGGACGAGATGCAGGAGCGCTTTGAGACCGGCCAAGTGTATCTGCTTCGATAATCAAGTCAGGGCTAAGACAACTTTAACAAATTATTGCTTTTCTATATTTTAAAGCGGTTGACGCCCGCTATCCGAATAATATTCTGTCAGTTCGATAATTTTGGGCTTTTTGAAAAATTTTATTTTGAAAATTTGTACATTTTTTTGATTTTAGTCTAATTTTAGGCTTCGTTCTCAAGGTGTCGCGCCGTCGTTTGTAACCAACTCGTAAAATTATCGTTAACTTTGCGATGCTATTGCGTTACATTAGCGAAACGAATTGGATGACGCGTATCAAATATATCATTGTTTTATTGATGGCTTCGCTGTGCCTTTGCACTGAGGTTTCTGCGACTGACCCTCATGATTTGAGCGGGCCGGGCGTCGATGGGCCTTATGTTTTTTATCGCAACAATCAGGTAGTTATTAAATCCCTTCAAGAGCGCGACGAGTCGGTCATGCTGCGTCATCAGCAAGCCAAAAGCGGCGAATTTCTTCGCCTGCGCTGCGAGTCGGCGGAGACGGGCGATCAATTCTGGGTAAGGTTAAAAGACAAACACGAGGTTGAGCCGCATGTATTTGACCTTCCCGAGAAATTATTGGCCTTGTCGGACATCGAGGGTAATTTTTTGGCTTACAAAATGATGCTTCTCGGCGCAGGC
>JBKBLI010000096.1:0-7917 GCA_046296435.1 Saprospiraceae bacterium
CCGTTCCCATGGCTCAAGCCATCAGGCTTTGGCCCGAACAACGGTACTACGGTACAGTTTATCGACACGTTTGACTGCGAAATTAAAGTGAGCTTCTTCAATCCGGATGACTACTGTCAGCCGGATCCGGAGATTGCATACGCGTCGTTCGCACATGGTAAAACTGAGTTGACCGGATCTCCGGCGGTAGGCATATTCCCATACGAGGCGATTTTCCCGTCAGAAACCTTCGGGCACGTTCCGGCGAACACGATGATCGGTTCAGTGTATGGACTGGCCTTCGACCGCGAGCGCAAGCACCTGTATGCAACGGCATTCCTCAAGCGGCATGTCGGACTGGGCGCTTTGGGACTTGGCGGAATATACCGGATAGATTACTCGGGCGTTATGCCTCTGGTACTGCCGGTTTATACCGTGCCAAATGTGGGTGACGTAGAGCGTCCCGCTGATTTGAGCGAGCCGCTGTTGCCGACGCAAGACACGGACGCTTTTGCCAAAGTCGGCAAAGTCGGCTTGGGCGGCGTTGCGCTGTCGCCCGATTTCAACACCCTGTGGACGGTCAACCTCCATACGGGCAACTTGGTGCGCGTCGGAAATCTCCGTACGACGCCATCCTCGGTTGAAATCCCGATCGCTACGGCCCCGACCTGCCCGAATGGCGAGTTCCGTCCGATGGCAGTGAAGCAGCGCCAAGGCTTGATCTACGTAGGCGGCGTATGCACCGGCGAAGATGGCGGAACCAATGCCGACTTGTCGGCGAGCGTACACACTTTCGATCCGCGTACAGGCGAATGGAAGGAAGCGCTCTGGATCAGCATGGCGACCAACCAGTACAATCACGGCGACGTGGTGGGCAATGTCAATCCGAACCTCTCGCAATGCCGCGAGTGGGAACCGTGGGCGGACGAATACACCGAACGCAACAAGGTGGCCAACACGGCACTGGGCGAACCGAGCGCAATCTTTGATGGCAACTTCGAGATTGTAGGCGGCGGACCGACCGGAGCTGAGTTCCGCTGTCGCGCTCAGGCCATGATGAGCGATATCGAGTTTACCAGCGAGGGTATTATGGTCATGGCCTTCACCGACCGTACCGGACACCAGTTGGGTTATCGCCAATTCCGTCCGCACACGACGACAGGCAATCCGATCTCGGCAACGGCAGGCGGCGATATCATCGCAGCTTATCCGGTGAGCGGCAAGTGGACCCTGGAGAAAAACGGCGTGATTCCGGGCATCCTGCGTCATAGCCTCTACGGCTCCAACAACCAGGAAGGTCCGGGCGGCGGCGAATTCTTCTATGATAACCAGCGTTCGTACCACCTCGATGCAGATGCAGGCGGTCTGGCATACGTGCCGGGTAAAATGGAGATCTTGAGCGTAGTGGTTAACCCGAACACGTCCGAATACGCTTTCGGAGGTGGCGTGGCTTACTACAGCATGCTCAACGGCTCTGCCCTGCGTCCTGACTTGACGCTGGCCGACCCGACCATTGACCAGGTAGGTCTGGGCCGCGCCAACACCATTGGCGATCTGGAGCCATTGTGTGACGAAGCGCCGCTACAGATTGGTAACTACGTATGGCAAGACTGCGACGGCGACGGTGTTCAGGATGCATGCGAAGAACCGCTCAACGGCGTATTCGTGAGCTTGTACGACGCTGTGACCGGTCAGTTGTTAGCTACGACTGTGACCAACCAGTTTGGCCAGTACTACTTCACCGGAATCGGCGCTCCGAACGAAAACTGGATATCTACGCCGGGTCACGACAGCATCCAGCCGAACACCATGTACAAAATCGTGTTCGGTACCGATGGCGTCAACAGCCAGTTCAATACCTCGAACGGCTTCTTGTCCGTCAACGGTAAGAAGTTCCGCCTCACAGTGGCGAATACCGGCGAGGGCTTGTTCCCGGATCTGAACGATTCGGACGCAGAGATCTCGACCGACACGCTTGCGCCTTGGTTTGGATACCCGACTATCATGTACACCACAGGAATGGCCGGATGTATCGATCACACCCTTGACGTAGGCTTCCTCTGCGATACGGCGATTGTGATTTACGCTTGCGAGAAAAAGCCAAACGTAGGATGGTTTATGCTCGAAGATGCTGACGAATTGCTCGATCCGACGGGAAGTAAGATCATTACTTACCACTTGTCGGCCGACCATGCCAACGCAGGTGTTCTCGCCCTGCCAACGCCATACCTCGGCGTACACGGCACAATCCTGTATGCGCGCATCTTTGACCCGGCTACCGGTACGTTTGCAGTAAGTACGGTGACCCTGCAAGTCCTGCCTAAGCCGAAGGCTTACGTAGCGCAATTGCAGGTCTGTCCGGATGTGTTCGACGGTTCGATCGGTACCTTCTATCTGCCAAACGCCAACTTCGAAGTGACGGGCGGCGTGCCCGGCCTGACGGTGACCTATCACCTCTCGCAGGCAAGCGCCATTGCAGGTACGAACGCATTGCCCGACACCTTCCAGTCGGTCACCAAGACCATCTGGACGCGCGTAACCAATGCCAACGGCTGCTTCGAGTACGACCTCTTGCACCTGGTGGTGCTGCCCAGTCCGGGTGTGGTGCTTCAGGCTACGGATAATACGTGTAGCGGGGCCAACAACGGCAAGGTGAAGGCTACGGTCATCACCGGACCGGCCAACTACACGTACCAATGGTCTAACGGCGTTAATTTCGGACCAACCGATCAGAAGTCGCATACCATTGTCAATCTGGAGCCGGGCGTTTACATGCTCACCCTCACCGACGGCAACGGCTGTACGGCCATGCAGGCGGCTGAAGTGGGCGAAGGTACAGAGTTTGTCCTGTTCCCGATCTTAGATCAGGGTCCGTTCTGCCTCGGCGAAGAAAGCGATCCGATCATCTTGACCACCAACCTCTGGGGCGCTACATTCTCCTGGAAGGGCGGTCAGTCTGTAGGTCTGCCCGACGGTTCAGCCAATGCCTTCATGCCGGTCATCCCGGCGGCGGTGATGACTGCGCCGGGTATAGCGCAAGTAACGGTCAAGGCAACCCTCGGTCTTTGTCAGGCAGAGCGCACCTATCAACTGACGGTTGAAGATTGCAATAGCCCGCAATTCTACTCCGTAGGCGGACGCATTGCCACAGAGTTCGACATGCCGGTTGCCGACGTACAGGCCACCCTGATCTACACCGAGCCGGGTATGAACGGCGAGATGATTGACGCGCATCTCACCGATGTCAACGGCGCGTACCTCTACGAGAATTGGCTGACTCAAGGCGCTAACTATCGACTCAGACCGTTTGCCGATAGCAACCACGGACTCAACGTATCGACGGCGGATATCATCCGTCTGCGTCGCCACCTCAATGGCACGCAGCCGCTGACTTCGCCCTACCAGTTGATCGCGGCCGATATCAACCGCTCCGGATCAGTCAACCTCAGCGACGCACACGAATTGCACAACTTGGTGCTGGGCGTACACACGCGCTTCCCATACAACACCTCCTGGCGTTTTGTAGACAAAGCGTATGTGTTCCCGATCCCGACCAATCCGTTCTTCGAAGCGTTCCCAGAGGAGACTGCAGTTAGCGACCTGTCTGTCGATCGCCTCAGCGACGACTTCGTAGCCGTGAAAATTGGCGATCTGAATCCGGATGCCAATGCGCTGAAGGCAGACGATCGCCGCAGCATGTACTTTGAGGTCAACGACCGCGTACTGACGGCGGGCGAAATCTTCGAAGTGCGCGTTGCAGCAGCCGAAGACCTGATCGGATTCCAGTTCACGCTCGAACACGCCGGCCTCGACCTCTTGACAATCCAACCCGAGGGCGACATGACTCAGGAGCACTTCGCGCGCTTCAGAGACGTGCTGACTGTCGCTTACGATGGCCGTGCAAGCGGATTCACCCTGACGTTTAGAGCGGCGCAGAATGCT
Organism: Saprospiraceae bacterium; assembly: GCA_046296435.1. GTDB lineage: Bacteria > Bacteroidota > Bacteroidia > Chitinophagales > Saprospiraceae > M3007. Next base: position 3,922 of record JBKBLI010000096.1, read on the forward strand.
CAGTTGAGCCGTTTGCTCCGCATGAGCAGTCGCATAACCGCTGCCGAAGCCTACCGTCAGGACGGCGTCGAAGCCGAAGCCATCGAAACGCTCAAAGCCGGCTTGCGCTTTACGCCGGCAAGCGACCAGAGCGCCGAAGCTGAGTTCAAGTTGTTCCAGAACTATCCGAACCCATTTGTTGATCGCACGACGATCGGATTCGTACTGCCCGAAGCCTCGGAAGCCACGCTTTCGATCTTCGACGCAGCAGGACGCCTGATCCTCACGCGCAAGGCAGCGTTTGCCAAAGGCTACAACGCCGTGACAATCAATGCCGACGAATGGAACTCAGTCCCGACTGGCTTGTTGTATTACAGAATTGAAACGCCGACTCACTCGGCGACGAAGAAGATGATGCGCGGCGAGGAATAAACCTTTCGCCCAACGCTACGACCCATGCAACGGGCCTGTCCGCTTCTCGGGCAGGCCCGTTTTGCGTTTTCTCGCAACCAGGCTCATGCGCACACGGGCTCTCGTTGCACAGTCCCCTTATCGCGTATTTTTTTTGAAAGAAGCGAACGCGGGTGTTGCATGGCCAACCGGCGCCGGCGCGGCTGTAGGAATTGGATTCAGTTCCGTCGAGCAGGACGGCGGCTCCGGTTAGGGAAGATTCAAAGCAGCGCGGCGGGGGGCGACCGAATGTAAAAAAGGTGAGAAAAAGAGCGATTAGCCCATAATCGGGGCGGCAAGGGCCTCGACGCTGTATTCGATGAATTTGGGCAAAATGGTGTCGAAGGTGCGCTGTATGCGCATGGGATTGGCGAGGCTGCGTATCATGTTGTAATAGGTGGACTCGCCGTGCTCGTCAACAATGGCTTTTTTGCGTTCTTCCTCTATGAAGTATGTCAACAAACCTTCTGGATCCGCCTCGGGGTGAAACTGCGTGCCGATCATCTCTGGACTGAAGCGCACGGCCATTAGCGCGCGTTCGTGATGGACGTGCGGACGCAGTTTTTCGAGGCAGAGTATGCGGGCGTTGAGCGCCTCGATGCGTTCGTGATTGGGTTGCGTGACCTGAAAACGGCGAAAGTCGGCAATGTAAAACGGATCGGCCAGCCCTTCAAAGAATAATTCTTCTTTGCCATGGTGGGTTTTGTGTACGGGGTAGGCGCCAAACGACATTTTGTAGCGCGGCCCTACGACGCCTATACCAAAGTGATGGCAAGCCATCTGGAACGAATGGCAGATAAAGAAGCAATGTTTTTTGGGTTCATGGCCGGAGTGGTTCCACTCCCACAGCGACTGGATCAGCGCAAAAAAGCGATCGAACCAGGGCCCATCGTTTTCCAAAGGATCGCCCGGTCCGCCGGAAAAGATGTAAATATTGCGACTCAGATCGGGTATTTCGTTTTTAGCTCGCACGTCGAACTCTTCAAAAGAAAGCGTGTGGGCGTAGCGCCCCAAAATATTTCTTAGGCTCTGCATCCCGCGATTGGGCTCGCCGTTGTACATGTCTATGAGGGCCGCGCGAAGCATAATGGATATGTCTTTTTTGATTCGACGTTTAACTTTATGGCAAATATCGGGCCTATTTTCCGGATCTTATTTTTTTGTTAAAAAATTGTCCAACTGGCCCGCAAATCGAATACATCCGCTATATGGCGGTGGGCTTTGAGCGTGCCGCCAACCCACAGTCGGCTACCCAGACGGTAATGCAGCCCATGCCGGTGATACACAGGATCGATATTGGGCGCGGGGCTGTACAAGTATGCGCCGAGGTGCGAAGCAAAACGCACGCGCCCTGCCAGCAACTCGTGCCCGAACAAGAAGGAGACTTTCCAGGCGCTGAGGTTGGATCCCTCTCGGTCGAGCATTTCGCGTTGGAAGCCGTCGTGAATCCATTCGGCGCCCACGGCCAGCGCGCTGAGGCGCCCGATTTTTCTGCCGGCAACAGCGGCGCCTCCGAGCAGTAGTTGGGGTTCGGTATGAGACTGGGCATCGATAGCAGGCGTATTTTTGACGGACCCCGCCGCTTGCAAGTATCCGTAGTTGCGGGGCGATTGTCGCCAGGTGTCGTCGCGGAGCGGACGATGTATGGGTCTGGGATTCCACGCGTAAGCGGCGCCGATATTGAACGTCGGGAAGTTCATGCCCTTGTTGGGTTGTTTCATGCCCCCGTTGGATATGTGGTTGTAGTTGAGGCCCGCCGACAACTCCCAGTGTGGGGTGAGGGCATATTCGCCATATAGGTTGACCATGGCCAGCATGCTCAGCGGGAAACTGAAAAACAGGTTGGTAGGATTGGTCTCTTCGTGGTACACGCGATTGAGCCAGACGAATCCCAGACCGGTCTGAAGGGATGCCCTGAGCCGCCGGTGCGGCCAAAAAACGGGCTGTACAAAGGGCGTCAGGCCTACGCCGCGGCCAAGGACTTGTCGATTGTCAAAATCAAACACATGCGCCGCAAATCCGCGTTTGCTGACCATCCCTGTGCGCTGGACATGCCGCTCGTCGGCCATTAGCCAGGCCGCTTGTATCTCGACGCCGTATGGGTTAGATCTGGATACGTTGATGATGTCCCGAGAGTGGGGAATGATGAATCCGCGATGTAGGCGACTTCCGAGGGAGAATGTGCCGCGAGGCTTCGCGGTCTGAGCTTTTGGAGCAGATAGCGCAATGAGGCCAAGAAACAGCGTTAATGCTACAGGGCGTACTTGCATGATTTTTTTGATTTTTTGTTAAAAAATCGGCGCACAGGGGGCGTTGAATCCCCTTGAGCGACCTTGCGAGCTTGTTTTTTTGAAATAACGACGACAGCACGTAAAAGTTGAGTCTTCACATCATTACAGGGAAAGGCGTCGAACCGCCCTACACAAAAGCGTTTATTGCTTCGGTATTTCATGGATTGGGGCGTCGGTCATTCAAAACGGGCAGGCATTCTCTCGCGACCTTTGCCTGCGATTTTTCAAAAAAAAACGATGCCAGAGGGAGCGCAGGGTAAAAAGACGGGGTGCGGAAGCAGCGCTTTGCCTTCGCCCTTTGGCTGTGTTTTTTTTTAGAAAAAGCTGTGACGCATTCGTCTTATTTTTGCGGCAAGCCCGACTTTTGTGCGGCTTCGGATCTCTGCCGGATTACACAACAAAACTCTGGTTGGCCAAAAGGCGACAAAATTATTCCAGGGGGTGTTACGTTAGAACTTTTATCAAAACGCTATTCTATGCGCTTAAAACGCTTTTTTTTGTGTATCTTTACGCTATTGTCCGTTGCTTCAACTGTCGCCCAATCCTGGCAGGCGCGCTTTTCGGTACCCAGCGATATTGACCCTGATCCGGATTTGTCCAACATTTGTGCGCTAAGCTCCGGCAACTCTTTGGTAAGCGGATCGAGGTTTGGCCTGAATGGCGACGGTGCGCTCCTTTTGGGGCTATCGCCAGAGGGCAACGTGCTTTGGCGGCGGGGATATGAACGTCAGGGCGTTCGGGTCAGCGTGTTTGATATGTATCCCTTGCCAAACGGCAATGCGCTGGTGTTGTTTTCGATCGGGATACCGCAGCCGTTTTCTGTTTTGGAGCGTATTTTGATCGCGGAGGTATCCGGCGTTGACGGCGCCATTGTGTGGCAACGCTATCCCGGTTCCGATAGCATCCCCGGTTATTACAGCCGTGCGGTAATTGCGCCGGACGGCATTTTTCTTGGCGGCAGGTCGGGCGATTTTGTTAGCGTTGTCAAGTTGGATTTTGGCGGCGGTCTGATCTGGCAAAAAACCTTCAACGACGGATCCGTATCGGTCGTTGGCGAAATTGCCGATCTGGCGCTCGCTCCAAATGGTCAACTTTATGCCGTGACGCGGCATTTCGTCCCTTTGACGGATGCGAGCAACTTTTTTTCTTTGATGAAGTTCACCGACGCCGGCGACGTGATTTGGGCCAAGCGCTACCGGATTGAAGCCGGGGCCAGGACTCCGGTTTTGAGCGCTCTGTCGTTGAGCGAAGGCGGCGATCCGATTATACTCGGTTC
>JBKBLI010000097.1:0-7761 GCA_046296435.1 Saprospiraceae bacterium
TGTGGGTGGCTTCGCTGCCTGGCTGTTTGGGGCGTCAGTTTTGACGGAGTTGGTCGCTATCCCAGGAGTGGTCTTCGGAGTAGAGTCGGGTATCGAAATCGGCTTGAATGAGTTCTTCTTGCGTTCTGATCTGTTCGCGCATTTCGCTGATGTAGCGTTTGCGGTCTTTGCGTACGGGGGCCATTTTCCAGAGGGTTTGCTCGTCGTACTGCATGAACATCTGCGCGGAGCGGTAGGCGCTGTAGCGGCGTCGGCCGAGCATGGTGATCAAGTCCACGCCCATGCGCATGGCCGTGTCGATGGTGTCGCGGTAGATGTGCTCGGCGCCGGCTTCGATCAGGTCGTAAGCGTGGAAGCGGTTGCGCGCCCTGACGGCGACTTTGAGGTGAGGGAAATGCTTGCGGGCCAATTTCAGGAGTTCGAGATTGGTGTCTGGATCGTCGGTGCTGACGACCAGTAGTTTGGCTTGGTCAGCCCCGGCGCTTTTGAGCAGGTCGAGGCGGGTGGCGTCGCCGAAATATACCTTAAATCCGAGTTTACGCAGCATTTCGACACGTTCCGAATCGTTGTCGAGGTAGGTGGCATCCACGTTGTTGGCCCTTAAGAAACGGCCTACCAAGCTGCCGAAGTTGCCAAAACCGGCAATGATTACGGGGTGCTGGCTGTGGATATGGTCGGATTTCTGCGGGGTTGGCTCTTCGCTGGTTCCGACGTGCTCGAGGATGTATTTTTCGACGACAAAAAGCAGCAGCGGCGTAAGGGTCATGGTGACGGTCACGACGGCCATCATGATGTCGGTCTGACCGGAATCGAGGATCTTGAGCTGGCCGATGAAGTTGAAGAGCACAAAGCCAAATTCGCCGGCTTGTGCGAGGATGAAAGCGAAGAGGATATGCTGATCCAAGCGCAGGGCAAAAATGCGGCCCAGAATAAACAATACGAGCACCTTGACGACCATGACGACGGCTACCAGGATGCCGATTTCTAAGGGCTTGCCGGCGATCAGTTCGAAGTTGATGCTGGCGCCTACCGCAATGAAAAACAAGCCCAACAGCAGGCCCTTGAAGGGTTCGAGGTCGCTGCCCAGTTCGTGCCGGTACTCGCTATTGGCCAGCACGACTCCCGCCAAAAAGGCGCCCAGGGCCGGCGATACGCCCACCATCTCCATCAGCCAGGATACGGCCACCACGATGAGCAGGGATGTGGCCGTGAACATCTCGCGAAGACGCGTCTGCGCCGCAATGCGCAGCAGGGGATTGATGATGTACCTTCCGCTTGCAATGACCAGCGCCACAGCCCCCAGGACGGCGAGGGTTTGTACCCAGCCGGGGTATTCGTCGAACCACCCGTGGTGGGCGTCGTTGGCTTCGCTGAGCGCGCCGGGCACGGCGAGCAAGGGCAAGAGGGCGAGGATCGGGATGACCGCTATATCCTGAAATAGCAGAACGGCAAAGGCGCTCCGACCGGCCTGCGTCTCGGCGATATCCTTTTCTTTGAGGGCTTGCAGCACAATGGCGGTGGATGACATGGCTAAGGATAGGCTACAAGCCAACGACGCCTTCCAGCCAATACCCAACTGAAGTCCTAAAGGGAAAAGCAGTAGCGTCGTCAGACCCATCTGAAGCCCGCCCAGACCAACCACGAGTCGCCGCATGCGCCAAAAGGCCATCGGCTCGAGTTCCAGACCGATCAGGAACAGCATCATCACGACGCCAAACTCCGAAATGTGCAGGATGTCTTTGCCCTCTGCGCCCACAAAACCCAGCACCGAGGGGCCGATCAGGATGCCTGCGATCAGGTATCCCAAGATGGAGGCCATGCCCATGCGTCTGGCCAACGGCACGCAGATCACCGCGGCTAACAGAAATACGGCCGCCTGTCCTAAGAATCCGCTCATATCTTTGGTCGCTAATAATTTTTTGAACAATACAAAGGCCCTCGGGGATCCGCAAGGCTCTCAAGTCGCAATACCGGTCAACACGCCCGATGGCCTTCTGGTTTTAGAAAGCGGGCGAATGTCTCTGCGCCGCGTCCGTTGCGGCGCGCTCAGTTGCCCAGATCGGCGAGGAATCGGGCCGTCGTCATCCGCGCGTCCTGAGCGGCATCTTCGTGGTAGCGCGGGCTGCTGGGGTTGGCAAAAGCGTGGTCGGCGTCGTAGCGCTTCACGGTGATTTTTTTGTCGAGTTCGGCCATCTTTTTTTCGAAAGCGCTCACGACCTCGTCGGTGATCCACTTGTCCTGCGCAGCGTGGATAAACAGTACCTCGGCTTTGAGTTTACTCAACTTTTCGGGATCCGACTCGGGCATGCCGTAATACACCACGCAGCCCTTGACCCGCTCTTCGAGCAGGAGCGCCGCCTGTAACGACCACGTGCCCCCGAAACACCAGCCCAAGGTGTAGAGATTGGCTTGCGGGCCGCAGTAAGCTGCCGCGCCCCGGATGATGGCTTCTATGCGCCCCGGGTCGGCGGATTGCATCAGTCGGGCCGCCTCTTCGCGGGTTTCGGCTACCTTGCCGTCGTATAGATCGACGGCCAGTACGTGGGCGTCGAAAGCGTGGCTCCAGATGATGGCTTCGTTGAGGGCATTTTCGTTCAGTCCCCACCATTCGTGGAAGAGCAATAGCACCTTGTTGGTGCGGAAGTGCGAGCGGGCCAAAAATCCCTTGCCCGGCGCTCCGCCCTCTACCGGAAACTCGACGCGCACGCCGCCGTGGACTTCGGGCGCGGGTCTGGGTATGGCATGCGCGGCCCTGAACCCGGATTGGCCGCCCAATGCAGCGAAGGCGTTGTGGGCGGTATATGCGTCGCCGTGGCACATGGGTATGGGGGCTTCATTGCGGCCTGTGAATGCGCAGGTCCAGTGGAGTATGGCCGGCGCGACAAGCAGGGTGATCAGAAATAGGCGTGCTGGTTTCATGGAGCAAAAGTATGGATTTTGAGGAATCGGACCGCTTTTTTTTCGATCAAGGCGACGGAATGCGGCCGTGCCTCCGGCATCTGCGGCCCGAATGGAGGGCCGGAGCGCTCCTACGCTGCGCCCCTGTCTGGCCCACGCGCCGGCCTTTGTCGTACATTGGGGTGATGAGCCGTCCATTCCTGCGGCCTTTCAATTCGGTGCGCGCTTATTTTTTTTCGAAAAAAATATAGATGCGAAGCGCACGCGCGGAGGGCATGAGGCCTGACGTAGGCCCGTTTATTGGCGAATCACAAATTTGCCGTAATGCACGCGGGCCGTGACGGTGCGTTGCGCGTTGGCGTCGCCGACGAATCCCTGCAGGGAGTTGCTCTGGCCCGACTCGACGCGTTTGCTGACGAATGCAGCGCTGGGATACGATATTTTGTTGTACTTGCCCTCTGTATCGAAGCGGAAATGGGAGCCTGGCTCCATCCGGATGCTCACGTCGGTGTAGTGGGTATTGACGCGCACTTCCCTGAAGTCGCGCCCCATGGAGACAATGTCAAGTTTGCCATAGGTGAGATCGGCATCCAAGCGGTCGCGCAGGGACTGGATTTCGAAGTCGGAATACTGGGCTGTGAGGTAGGCATTTTGGACCTGTTGCAAGGCTGCTGTGCCGTACTTGGCTTGTATGCGTACGGACTCGGCGACGCCGAGCTTCAGATCGTCGTAACGGGAATTGAGCGTCACGTTGGCGGCTCGATTTACGCTGATCCTGGAGTATTTGCTTTCGAGGCGTAGGTCGCCCGTTTGGTTGGCGTCGAGTTGGCTGTAGTTGAGTTGTCCTTGTAGGAGGTTCATTTTGTCGGCTTTGAGCTTGCCGTAGTCGAGGTAGATCTGTGTTTCGTTGACTTTTTGTTCGAGTTTCAGGTCGCCGTATTTGATTTCGACGTTGAGTTTGCCGTGCAAGGGGCCGGCGACGAGGGTATTGCCGTATCGGTTGCTGAGGTCTAATTGGTTTTCGGCGGGCATGCCTACGGCATAATCGACCCTGAAGCCCCGGCATCCTGTACGGGCGGAGAGGTTCTTTTGGATGACGGTTTGGGCCTTGACGTACCCGGCCGTATGGGTAAAGTTGACCTGTATGGCATCGAAAATGCGGTCAGCCTCCTGTTTGGTGGCGGCCTTGACGGTGATGGTTACCGCTACGCGGACTTCCCGGGCGGCGGGGGAGGTCTGTACGGAGATATCGCCATGGGCGTTGTCCAGCACGGTCATGCCGTTGGGCGTGGTGGCAAACTGGCGGTCGATCTTGCGGGTGAATTCTTGCAGGGGGTCGCCGGCCAGGGCATGGGCATGGATTGCGAGCGCGCAGAGGAGCGCCGCGCAGGAGGCTGCTATTTTTTTCATATCAAAAAAAAATTAGAGTCGGCTGTCTGGTGTGGGTGGGGTTGAGTCTCTTGCAAGCGGGGGCAGTCGTTCGAGTACGCGGGTCAGGATGGCGGCTTTGGCTTCGTAGGTTTCGATCATGACCCGTACAACCTGCTCGCGATTGGCGGGTGGGACGAGGGCCAGCTCTTGCTGAAGTTCGGCCATGATGAGTTCCATCTGTCGGAGGTCGTTTTGCACCTCGACGGCTTGGCGGCCTGCCAGTTGCCGGAGTTGGGCGCGCTTCTCGGAGATCTGGCGGATGTAATCGGACTCGAGCCGCGCGTACTGAGGCGATAGTTCGCTCATGGACATGGCGCGGGCGACAGGCTTTGGGGGGGTATGATCGGCTTGTTGCGTTTTTTGAAAAAAAATGCCGCCGGTCAGTCCGATGAGGAGCAGGGCGGCGGCGGCGGCGACCTGCCTGAGCGCCCGGCCGACGCGCAAGGCGGGGCGATCTGTCGGGAGGGCGCGCGCGATGCGGGGCCAAAGCGCGGGGGAGGGGGTGTGGACGTCGAGCGCGTCGCGTTGGGCGCTTACCAGGCGTTCGAGGGCGTCGGAGGGCCGGCGCGACAGGGCGGCGTCGATGCGGCGCCACACGCGCGCGGGCGGCGCATCGATGTCTAAGTCCTCGCGGTGTTGGCGGATGAACGACTCAATATGCTGCTGCTGTTTATTCATGTGCCGTGCGGTTTGTATTTTGGCGTGTCAGTCGGCTGCGATCATTTCTCTGAGTCTGGCTTTGGCGCGGCTGTACTGCGATTTGGAGGCGCTTTCGCTGATGTTGAGTATGTGTGCGATTTCTTCGTGGTCGTAGCCCTCTATTGCATAGAGCGAAAAGACGATCCGGTACCCGTCCGGAAGCCGCTCGATGGCTCGCCGGACTTTTTCGACGGTATAGGGCGGCTCCTCGTCGCCTGAGGGGCTGTCCTCCAATCGGTATTCGCTGTGCGCCAAGGGTGCAAGGGCGATTTTTTGGCTCTTCAGATGATTGATGCACTTGTTGATCAGGATACGCTTGATCCAGGATCCCAGACTGCTTTCGAAGCGGAAGGTATCCAATTTGGCAAACACTTCGAGAAAAGCGCTTTGCAGCATATCCTCCGCATCGTGCGCATTTTGAAGCATGCGCAGCGCCGTGTTGTACATGGCCTTGGAATAGAGCTTGTACAACTCAAACTGGGCGTCGCGCCGCCCCCGCTTGCATGCTTCAATCAGATCTGCGTGAATCTGAGTCGCCTCCATCGTTGCGCTTATTGCCCTTTAAAGACAGGCATGCGGGATGAGAGGTTGCACGACGCGCTTAGATTGTGCTAAATTTGTGTGCGGAGGAAGCCGCCGATAGTCCAGCGGCGGCGGCTGCTTGTCGCAGCGGTCGCGCAGGTCGGCGAGTAGTTGATTGATGTAGGTCTGCATCCTCGTCAGGTTGTTTTGCTAGGCGATGGGAGCGGCGCTGCCGCCGCTTTTGTGTTAGAAATAATGCCGAAAACGTACAAATCGAAACTGGGACACCTTGCGGCCGTCGGCCTCTTCGTTTACGATGCGCTCGGAAGTACTGGCGACGCAGGGGATGCCAGCGTCGCGCAGCATGTCGAGGAGTTGATACACGAGGGTCATTTCGCCCATGAGATGTACGGTCAGCGGCGGGTGTTGGGCGGCCATCCGGCGCACTTCGATGTACGTTTTTTCGGCCAGAAGCCGCACTTCGTCCAGATCGGCCTGGGGCGGTACGGCGGGGAAGGGCATGTCCAGCACCTGCCCGTAGTCTCGTTGGGCGGCGCCGAGTTGCTCAGGCGACCAAGTAGCAGACGGATGGTTGGAGAGGTTGAGGAGCATGGGTTAGAGAAGTTGGTCATTTAAGATATCGTCGCGTCCGCGTATGCGGATGTTGAGGTGCTCGGCGCGCAGGCAGGCAGACTCATAGATTTGGCCAGTTCGTTTGTCGTAATAGTTTTCCGAGGCAAACAGGTAGCTACGCGCCTGCAAACCGAGGTCTTTTTTGATGGCGGCGAGCTTGTAGGCTGTCTGGTCGAACATGTCCTTGGTAAGGCGAGATTTGCACTCGACCACGTGCAGGTCGTTGTTGTGGACGAACATGACGTCGAACTCGTTGGGGCTGCCTTTCTGCCGTACTTTGACGTTGAGGGCAATGGCCTGGTCTGCAAGACCTAACTTGTTCTTGATTTTTTGAAATACAAATTCTTCAAACCAGCCTCCTGTGAGCCACTGGATTTCGTCGGCATTGAGGGAGCCGCTTTGGGCCGTTGCAAATCCGATGCTTGCCAGGCGCTCTTGCAAGCCATTGACGTCGGCGATCGGTATGCTTTGGCTCTGCCCGCTGCGACTGCCAAGGTATTGCATCAGATTTCTAAAGGTGGGGTGTTTCGCCCATCTTTGGTTGAAAAAACGCGCGGCAAGCGCCTCCGGTCGGGAAATCTGGCTTTGGGCCGACTCTACCCGCACGCCATACACGCTGAGGTAATCCTGCAGCGATACAGAAGCGGCGAACGGAATGACCTCTTCGTCGGTACGCGGAAATACCTTCTCGTAGCCGTTGGCGCCTATTGGCGCGTAGTACATTTCGCTCTTCCGCGTGACGAAGAACTGATACGCGCCCAAGGCCATGATCTTGTTGCCGCCGGTCAGATGTACGATATATTGAGCGGACTGTGACAACTGAAGCGCCTCGAGTTTGGCCTGCACGTCGTTGAGCGACTCGGGCAGCACCTCGATATTCTGCACGCTGTATTGCGGCAGCCCGGCCACGCGGATCAGGTCGTCGCAGCGCCCCTTTTGCTCCATCTGCCGCGTGGTGATGAAGAGGTAGCGCTCAAACGCCGGCCAACTGCGGATAAACAACAGGTTGGGTATGCTCTGATCGGAGATGAGGCTGACAAGTACACGCATTGCTTTGGGTTTAGGGTAGTTTTTTCATGTACCCGTATCCGACGGCGGTTTTGGCGCCGATGCCGTGGGAGGTGAGGGCGTCTTTGAGCCAGTAACCGACGATGTCCAATACTGTGCTTTGAGAAGACAAGGTACCATCAGCTTTTGTAATCATTAGACCGCTTATTTCCGGCTGTTCTTCTACTTTTTTACAGGCGACGTAGAACCTGAAATGAAGTGGCTTTCCATTGACATCGCACTTGCCTACTGTCAAAAAAGGGATTGGTTTGGGGCTGTCATAATCCACAGGCAGTCCAGTACCTCCATAATATTTGGGATAATGCACATTCATAATATCGGGTTCTATGACGGGTGCGCTTTGCGGAAAGGCATCGAAAAAGACAATATGCCCTTGTTGGGCTTGCTTGTCTTGTCCGCTCGTATCCTTGCCGAAGATGTAAGCGAAAAGCGGATCCTGCATAGCGGCTTCTTCCGATACTTTGGAGCGCTTACCTTCCCCTGCCGCCTCTTGCCAAAAGCAGTTCCGGA
>JBKBLI010000098.1:0-7325 GCA_046296435.1 Saprospiraceae bacterium
ATATTGGTTTTGCACTTGAACCTGTGCCACCCCCATCATTTAATTGATAAGGCGGATTTCCAACGATAACATCAAACTTCATATTCGTATCTTTAAAAAGCTCAAAAGGATTTTCGGTGTGAATAAAGTTGTAGGCGTAGGTTTCGGCTTCTTCGCCACGGTCGTACACTTCTTGGCTGGCGCCGCAATATTTGCATTTGCCGTTTTGCCAAGTGTGTTGCATGCGTTGGTAGCGGATGTTGCCCTGCTCGTCATCAAAGGTTTCGCAAACGGAGTATTTGCCGTTGGCAGTTTTGGAGCAATACACGCTTCTGCGAGAAAGCAAAGCCGTCAGTTCGGTAATGGCAATACCGTACAACTGCCGACTAAAAATGTGGTTAATGCGCGCTTGTTGGTCGGGGATTTGGGTTTCCAGCCCCTTCATCAGTCGCTTTGCCATTTCCCGCAAAAACACGCCGCTTTTGCTCACCGGGTCTAAAAACTTGGCGTTGGGGTTGCTCCACAATTCGGCGGGGAGCAAATCGAGCATGTCGTTGACCAAATTGGGTGGGGTAAACACTTCGTCATTGCTCAAATTGGCAAGGCAAGTGAGTACGTCGGGGTTAAAGTTCGTTTGTATCATCTTCGCCCAATTTTAAGAAATGAATAAGTGGAAAATCCTTCACTGGTTCGTCGATGGCTGCCGGGTTACCTTCGTCGTTGAAGAGCGAAAACTGGTGCGATTTCTCCACCAAAAATTTGAACATATAATCTCTGCGTTTGAGCATAGCGCCGTTTACGGCGCTCCACTCAGAAAACACGATGGGCTGTTTGGTGACGGGATGGGTAAAGGTCAGCGCGTCGCCCCAAAGTATGTTTCTGCTCAATAGAAATTTCACGCTTCGCCTGCATTCGGTTTTGCATTTTTCCTTAAAAAGCGCCGAGTAGCGTTCGTCAAAAATTTCGAACAGCCGTTCGCGGCATTCCTGCGCGTTGTCTTCGAGAATTTCGACCCCGTAGATACTCGAAACGGCAATCACGGCGTAGCGCTCCCACTCAATCTGGCTTTTGCTATACCGGCTGCTTACTACGCCCAGTTTTCGCCTGAGTATTTCGGCCAGAAAGTTGCCGTTGCCGCAGGCGGGTTCCAGAAAACGGGACTCTATGCGTTCGGTTTCGTGCCTGACCAAATCCAGCATAGCATTTACCTCACGCGGATGGGTGAACACTTCGCCGTGGTCGGATACGCGCTTTTTGGATTTTACTTGCTTGTTTGCCTGTATTTTTTTAGTCAACCTATCCATCTTTTGTCCAAGGAAAATTTGATCGTTTGAAACTTCGCCTTCAGATTGTCGGCCGACGGGTATCCCGACCAACGATCAAGCCCTTGCCCTTTCGGACTTCGCCCCTCCAAATACCATGCAAAACTAAGCGTTTATTTTAAAAAGTCGCCGCGTTTCGTCCGGGCGCCTGCTCGAATCCGGCCCAGCCCTGCAGTCCGCCGGTATGCACGCCCACCACCACGCTGCCCGGCTCGAAAGCTCCGGCGGCGAGCATATCGTACAAGCCCATGAACATCTTCAGGGTATAGACGGGATCGAGGCGGATACCCGTATCGGCTACAAAGCGCTCGTGGAAAGGGATGAGCGCGGGATGGCGCCGCGCAAAACCGCCATAGTCGTAGTCCACGACATATTGATATGCGCAGGGCTGCTTGTCCAACCAGTCGCGCAACTCAGGTCGCGCGGCCAATATGCGGCTGCGAAAAACCGCATCGTTCACAAAACGCCGATCTGCCGGAAAGATAAGCGCCGAGGCCTGCATACCCGGCAAGCCGGCCACCATGCCCGCCGCCGTAGCGCCCGTGCCCATCGGGACCGCAAACCGAAGCGGACAGTCGCCGTCCCGGATGTCCAGGGCGCGCAATTGGGCGCTCAGTTCCCAGGTGATGTTGGCGCACTTGTCCACCGCCTCGGGCGTAGCGCCGCCCTCCGGCAACACACAATATTTAGGGAATTCCAGCAGCAGTTCCTGCGCGATGCGTTCTTTCTCGAAGTCGTACTCCTTCTTGGGTACCGGGAAAAGCATCATGCCATTGGCGCGCGCAACGGAGAGCGTGGGGTTGTCCAGGTCGGCATGTTCGCCGCGAATCACCCCAAAAGTCGGGATGTCGAAGATCCGGCCAGCCGCCGATACCGCCTCGATGTGATTCGAAAAGGCCCCGCCGAAGGTGATAATCCCCTTGTAACGCATCGCGAGGACCCGCTTGATTACGGGCTGCAATTTTCGCCATTTGTTGCCTTGAATAACCGCATGCAGCAGGTCGTCGCGCTTCACGAAAAGGCGCACCCCCTGCGAAGCGCCCGGATGATGCAAAATCTCTTGTAATGGCGAAACCTCTGACTGTAGTTGCTTGATCACGGCGACAAAATTCTGTATTTTGAAGGCAAAGTTTTGACAATTTGAAAAAAAAGGACGTCGCCAGACGCAAAAAAGGGATTTTTGCAGGTGAATGGCACAGCAGATTAAAAGACAATACATCGCCAAAACCTTAGAGGGCCTGGAGGGGGTTCTGGCCGCCGAACTGGACGCGCTCGGCGCTACCGGCCTGCGGCCGCTGCGCCGCGCAGTAGCCTTCGACGGCGACCTCAAGCTGATGTATGCGGCCAATTACCGGCTGCGCACGGCCTTGCGCATCCTCCAACCCATCCACAGCTTCAGCGCCTACAACGAGGACAACCTGTACCGCGCCGCGCGCGAAATCGACTGGAGCGCATTTATGGATGTACGGCAGACGCTGGCCATCGACGCCGTCGTGCGGGGCGAAGTGTTCACCCACTCCCAATACGCGGCCCTGCTGGTCAAAGACGCCATCGTCGATCAGTTCAGAGACCGCTTGGGGCGTCGGCCCAGCGTGGACGTCCGCTCGCCCGATATCCGGATCAATCTGCACATCGCGGGCACGCATGGCGATCTGTCGATCGACACCTCGGGCGAGTCCCTGCACCGCAGGGGCTATCGCGAGCAGAGCGTAACCGCGCCCCTCAACGAGGCGCTCGCGGCCGGCATGCTGCTCATGGCCGGATGGGAGGGCCAGACCGCTTTCTGCGACCCCATGTGCGGAAGCGGGACCCTGCCCATCGAAGCCGCCCTGATCGCCGGCAATATAGCGCCCCAACGTCTGCGCAAGCAATTCGCGTTTTTCACCGCCAAAGACTTCGATCAGTCCCTTTGGCGGGCGGTGACGGCCGAAGCCCACGCCGCCGAACGCCCTGTTGCGCATCCCATCGTCGCCGCCGACATCGACCGCAAAGCCTGCAACGCGACGGCCCTCAACCTGATGGCGGCCGGCATGGAGTCTGCCGTCAGGATCGAGCACAAACCCTTCGGGCGCCTTTCGCCCCCGACCCCCGAAGGCCTGCTGATCATGAATCCCCCCTACGACGAGCGCCTGCCCATCGACGACACCCACGCCTTTTACCGCGCGATAGGCGACACGCTGAAGCAGCGCTGGGCAAATTGGGAGGCGTGGCTGATCTCCTCTAACCGCGACGCGCTTAAGCGCATAGGATTGCGGGCAACGCGACGCAACACCCTCTTCAACGGCCCGCTGGAATGCAGTTATCAGCATTTTTCGTTGTATGAAGGCAGCCAAAAAACTAAAAATGCCGAAGAAAATACTGAAGACGACGCCTAAACAAGGCCCTGGGGATGCTCCCGCTTTGCGTGGCGCCCACAGGAGAGGCCCCCTTTGCTCACACGCCAACCCCGCACTCCAAACTCTCGCCCTGCGTCGCGCAGGCCTTTTTTTTCGATACAAGTCAACAGCAACATGGCAACCATTTCCATAGAAGGCATGGAGTTTTACGCCTGCCACGGCGTGTATGAAGCAGAACGACTCGTCGGCGGACTTTTCGTGGTGGACGTCTATGTACAGACGGCCGGCATGCCGGCCAACGACCAGGTAGAATCGGCGATCAATTACGAGTCCATTTACTTGATCTGCCGGCGCGAGATGGAGCAACCGCGAAACCTGATCGAAACCGTGGCGCAATCCATCATCGCCAAGCTCAAGCAGCAATTTGGCAACATGCTGGCCTTGCGGGTTCGGGTCTCCAAGATGCGTCCGCCTGTGGGCGGCGTCGCCAGGTGCGCCGCAGTCACAGAAGAAATCAATTTCGTCAAAGATTGCCCGCGCTGCAAAAGAAAGTTTTCCTGCTACGGCGACAATTCCTGCCTTTGTAAAGGCGTCCAACTGCACGCCGCCACCAAAGAGACCATCGTCAGGCAGTACAATACTCCTTGTTTGTGCATGGATTGCCTGAAGTTTTATGCCAACTGATTTTCGACGCCTAACTTTGCGCCCGCTTTGACTTTATACAACCAAAAACGCTCCCGCTGAGGAGTATCCTGCAACATGGAAGTTCTTTTAGAAACCTACAAGGCCCGAAAGCCCGAAGTGGTGTTCGAGTGGCACGACAAAGAGACCGGCGCTGAGGGCTGGATCATCATCAACTCGCTGCGCGGCGGCGCCGCAGGCGGCGGAACGCGCATGCGCAAAGGCCTCACGCGCGACGAGGTAGTCTCCCTGGCCAAGGTGATGGAGATCAAATTCAGCGTAGCCGGCCCGAATATCGGCGGCGCCAAAAGCGGCATCAATTTCGACCCCTTCGATCCGCGCCGGCGCGATGTGCTCCAGCGCTGGTACAAAGCCGCCCTCCCGCTGCTCAAACACTACTACGGCACGGGCGGCGACCTGAACGTGGACGAACTCAAAGACGTGGCCCCCATCACCGAAAGCCTCGGCCTATGGCATCCTCAGGAGGGCATCGTCAACGGGCACCTCCGCCCCGACGAGGGCCAGAAGATCAACATCATCGGCCAACTGCGCTACGGCTGCACCAAGGTGGTAGAAAATCCGGACTATATCCCTATGGGCAACCCCAACAAGTTGGCCGTAGCCGATCTGATCACCGGTTTTGGCGTGGCCGAATCGGTCAAGCATTTCTACGCCCTGTACAAGGGCGCCGACCTGAACGGCCGGACGACCATCGTCCAGGGCTGGGGCAACGTTGCTTCGGCCGCCGCTTGTTACCTGGCCAAGGCCGGCGCGCGCATTGTGGGGATCATCGACCGCGCCGGCGGTATCATAGCCCCCGAGGGACTCAGCGTAGCGGAAGTGTATGCCCTTTTCCATCAAAAAAATGGAAACCAACTCGCTTCGCCGCGGATGCGCCCCTTCGACGAAGTCAACGCGGCAATCTGGAATATAGGGGCCGAAATATTCATCCCTGGCGCCGCATCCAAACTTATCACGCCCCAACAAGCGGAGGCGCTCATCGCATCCGGGACCGCCTGCGTCGCTTGCGGCGCCAACGTGCCTTTTGTTGATGACGAAGTGTTTTTTGGGCCTACGGCCCGCGCGGTCGATCAACAAATCGCGCTTATACCGGATTTTATCGCCAATTGCGGCATGGCCCGCGTTTTTGCTTATCTGATGCAGCCCGATGTGCCGCTCACCGACGAAGCTATTTTTGGCGACGTTTCGGACACAATACGCCGCGCACTGGAAGAAATTTTCAAAATAAATGAAAAACCGGATGCAATTTCCACAAACGCCTTATATTTGTCGCTGAAAAAACTTGGCGTATGAGGCTTAAACGCAGGTTCCGATACGCATTTTTGTCTGATTCGGAATTGCTCAAAGCATGGTTTTTTTCGAAAAAAAACGATAAAACTGTTCACTTCAACTCATTCTTAAAGCTTGACCTTATGACAGTCAGGAATTTGACCCTTACACTTTGCTTTTTCGTCGCCGCACTGGCCTTGCATGCACAGGACGGCGGCGCTTATCGTTCATTCACTCCTGCCGATCAGTGGGAGTTGGGTCTGAACGCCGGCCTGCCATTCATCAATGGCGATATCGACGCCAAATTCCCGGGGATCGGCGCCGGTCTGCACGTACGCAAATCTTTGGACAATATCTTCTCGATTCGGGCTAACGTATTGTACGCCCAAACGAAAAACGAAGGCGGCAACAACGACACGCGCAAGTCTGAAATGTCTCCTTGGTTGAGCGGTAGCGCCCAGTTGGTCGTGGCCGTCAACAACATGCGCTTCAACAAGCCCTATCGCAAAGTACTCTTCAACGTCTTTGCCGGCGTGGGCGCTAACCAGTTTACAACCAAGTTCGAAAACGTCCCTCAAGCCTCCGGCGCAGCCACCAATGAGTATAAAAGCGATCTCAACGCGCATGCAGAATTGGGCGCCGGCTTGGCCTTCCGCGTAGGTCCGCGCTTCAACTTCGGCCTGGAGCATCAGGTCATCTCCGTATTCGGACGCAGCGCCGACCTGCTTGACAGCGACCAAAACGTAGGCCGCAACGTAACCACCTTCCGCGACTTCCTGCACTATCCCAACCTGCGCCTCAACTTCAACATCGGCAAAGGCAAAGCTGAGCCTGCTTACTGGGCCAACCCCCTCGCTCAGGTGTCAGACGCCATTGCCGCCCTGGAAGCCCGCCCGGTCTATGACCCGACCGACACCGACGGCGACGGCGTGATCGACGCCATCGATCAGGAAATCAACAGCCCTGCCGGCGCCCGCGTGGACTCCCGCGGCGTCACCCTCGACAGCGACGGCGACAGCGTGCCCGACTACAAAGATAAAGAGCCTTTCTCTCCTCCGGGCTTCCCGGTCAACGCCGACGGCGTAGCCCAGGTGCCCAAAGCCATCACTGAAGCCGATGTCAATCGTATCGTTGACGCCAAAATTGCTCAAATCAAGTTGCCCGATGTATCGGTAAGTTGGTTCCTGCCCAGCATCAACTTTGTCACCGGCCGCTCCGATATCCGCACTTCCGAGTATGAGAAACTCTACCAGATCGCTAACGTGCTCAAGAGCAATCCGGGCGTAAAAATAGTCGTAACCGGCCACACAGACGGTACCGGTTCGGAAGCCAACAACAATGTGCTGTCCTACAACCGCGCCAAATCAGCCATCGATTTCCTCGTTTCGAAGCACGGCATCAGCGCCGATCGCCTCATCCTCAACTGGGCCGGCGAATCCCAAATGCTGATCCCCGCCAAAGGATCGAACGCGACCAACCGTCGTTCGGAATTCCGCGTCGCCAAAGACGAGAAAAACATGGATCCGCCCACGCCGACCACCGACGGCCGCAAGGGCAATATGCAAGGTAACAAAGACGCAGGCTACTAATTGCCCGCGCCAAACGCTACAAGCTTTCAAGGGCGATCCTGCGCGCAGGGTCGCCCTTGATTTTTTGCAACGTCGTCGCCCCCCCCGCCCTTCAGTATCGACCCTTGTTGTCAGGCGGCAAGCGGACG
>JBKBLI010000099.1:0-6725 GCA_046296435.1 Saprospiraceae bacterium
TCGGCCCGACCGGGCTCCGTCGCCAAAAGCGTTCTCGATCGCCTCGCGCCCAAACCCGGCGAAGGGCCATCCCGCAAGCTCATCGAATCGGGATACTTCAGCATGCGGCTTATTGGCGTGACGCCTGCGGGGCAAAAACTCGAAGCTCGCGTGAGCGGCAAGCGCGACCCCGGCTACGGCGCCACTTCGCGCATGTTGGCGGAGTGTGGCGTTTGTCTTGCCCTCGACGCGGCGCGTCTGCCTGAGCGCTGCGGCGTGCTCACGCCTGCCACCGCTATGGGCGATGTGCTGATCGCACGCTTAGAGGCTAACGCCGATATGCGCTTTGAGTGGCGCGGATCTGTCGCCTGACCCGCCCAAAAATTACCCCCGACTTGTTCCTGATTTTCTTGTCGAAAAAAGACCCGAGTAAAAGAGGTGGGTAAGCGCCCAAAACGAGAACTTTGTAACCTTTAGACGCATCATGATCGATGCAAATGCGATAACGGCGGCCACGTGCCGGAAAAAGACGTCACGCGATCTTAGCGCATAACCGACATTTCAGATCGCTCATTTTTCGTTGTTGCCATATACTTTTTTGCCACGCTTCAACCATACGCCCCATACCCTGTCATATGCATGCACCCGATCTGTCGGGCGATCGCCCTGATACACGGCATTACCTTGGTTTACCCACTCAAATATGCCGCCGTACAGGTTGTGCACGTCCTTGAAGCCAGCGGCGCGCAGCTTTTCGGCTATTTTCTCGCTACGATAGCCTACCGAGCAATAGGCCACAACGCGGCTGTCGCGGGGCACATCCTTGATCGATTCCAACGAAAATGTATCGTAGCCCACCCATCGGGCGCCCTTGATGTGGCTTACGGCATACTCGCGCGCTTCGCGAGTGTCCAGAAAAATCAACTTAGAGGCCTCGCGTGAAGCCGTTTCGACCCGCATCTCGGGCACAGAGTGCGAAAGCAGCGCGCCGAGCATAGCGCCATAGGCTTTACTTTGCGCTTGTATGTGCGTCTGAAGCCCCCAGATCGCAGGCGCGACCACCAATAGTTTTTTTAACCAACGCATGATTCAAAGTGGGTTTAGTCGGGTTGCCCGGTCCGGCGCGCGGTCCGTTTGCGCCACCATCCAAGACCCAGGCCGAAAAGCATCAGCAGAGATCCCAGCCAAACCAAGTTGATACCCGGAAAAACAATAGCCTCCAATACGATATAATCCGATCGCGCCGCGTTTTCGGCGATCTCAATGGGGATTTGCCGCTGTTCGCGCGTTGCCTGCGCCACGCCGAAACTCAACACCCCCGATGCCGGATCGATGCCTTCAAAACGCATGTGAATTCCCATGGGCGGGCATTCATCTTTCAGGCTGAACGGGCGGCTGTCCCGGATCAAATAGACCGGACGCAAAGTGTCCGCTGTATTGCCGCCGTCAACGCTCACGCTAATCACAGCGGCAATACCGATGTCGTCCGGTTGCGGGATGTACGCGGGATGTCTGATATCTTTTTCGGCGCGCTCGAAGCGAAACACCTTGCCAAACAACTCCGCGCTTTGTCCTTCTTTGAGTCGAAGGGGTTGATAGGAAAGCGCCTCTTCGGTAGCCAGCATTTTATCCATAGCAGTCTCCGTCAGGCGCACCTTCATCTGCAACTGTCCGATCGTCGCCGGAAGCGAATACCCGCCTTCGCCGGGCCTGATATAGACCACCGGCTCCGCAGGATATCCGGTACGGTCCTCTAAACTGTAAGCCCGCAGGCTCAGGCCAAAGGCCAGATCGCCCGGTTTGGCCTGGTAGTCGCGGTTTTGCGGCGACTTGCTCAGCCCTTCCACTACCAAATAGTGCTTTTGGGTAAAAATGGTATCTCCCACTGAAGCCAGATAGGTCACAAAGCGGAGGCTGTCCTCTATCTGACGCGCAAACTCAGGATCCATCTCAGCCCGAGGCAGCGAAGAGACATGCGTAAAAATATCGTAATTCCAATAGTGGCGCGTCGACGGATTACTCGCTACCACCTTGTCGAACTGACGACTGTACATTACATTCGGATGCACCTCAAAGCGCTCCCCGGTCTCTTTCCCTTGGCTGTCCATACGGCTAAACTCAACCGTAAACGTACGGGTCTGGCGCACAATCGTATCGCTCAGGTAAGTAGCCACATAGCCCTCCCTGATGGGCATGGGCGCGTCGCGGAGCAAGAGCACGTTCTTGCCGACTTCGTCGGCGCCCATGCCCTCTATCAGCCCTTCCATGGCAAACGGATTGGACGAAATCCAGTTTTTCTTCAGACCGGTGCTCAGAATGCCAAGCAGCAAGACCCCAAAACCGAGATGCGACAAAGCGGCTGAGGCAAGGCCGGGGTTGCCGCGAGCCACCGCAATCAAGTAGATCAGATTGACCGCCACTGCAAAAAAACCCGAAAACAACAAAGCGGTATGCTGCCACGCAAACGCCTCAAACCACTTGTAAGTCAACGCGGTCATCAAAGCGGCAAACACAACTCCGCCTGCAACCGGCAGAGCAAAACGCCTGGCGTAGCCCCGCCAGTTAGGCTCCTTGTAACGCATGAACAGCGATATGCCGCTGAGTAACGCCACAAAAATACCGATCATAGTCTGATAGCGATTGTGGTGTTCAATAGGGTCGCGCAGCGCAAAACCGGAAGCCGATGGATTAAATGCCTGCATGATCTTGTTGATCACCGGCAGCGAAGTGGCGCCTGTGATCAGCGTCGCCGAAAACATCAACACCAAAACGCCGATAAACATCCAAAACTCCCGCGACAGCGGAGACTCCTCCGCCTTGACCTTGAAGGGCGCAGCGGCGGTATCGTCCGCAGCGACAACTTTCATAGGCTGAGGAACGCCCTTGTACCGACTGAAAAAAAGATATGTCGAAAGGCCCAAAAAGACAAAAATGAGCAACAGCAACTGCACTTCCAGGCCCATTTCGGTAAAAGCATGCGCCGAAGAGTCGCCAAGAATACCGCTGCGCGTCAAATAGGTCGAATACAATATCAGCACAAAGGTCGCCAGGTAAAAAGCGTAAGCGCTGCGAATCGAGTGCCCCGTAGCCCGGGCGACCAGGTTGACATGCAGACCGGCCACAAGGGTTATCCAAGGAACCAGAGAGGTGTTCTCTACTGGATCCCAGGCCCAATAGCCGCCAAACGACAGCGCCTCATAAGCCCAAGCTCCACCCATCAGGATACCCAAGCCCAAGATAGCCGCCGAAAACAAAGCCCAGGGCAGCGCAGGACGCAGCCAGTCTTGATGGGCGCGCAGCCACAAACCCGCTACGGCAAAGGCAAACGGCACAATCGTGGAGGCAAAGCCGAGAAACAGCGTAGGCGGGTGGATGGTCATCCAGTAGTTTTGCAGCAAGGGATTCAAGCCGTTGCCGCTGATCATTTTCACATAATCGGGATTCTCAAATATCGGCGCCCCAAGATTCTCGGGCAAATCGCGCAACAAATCGAAAGGGCTGGCGCCCAATCTGAACTCGCCCAGATATACGCCCAGCAACATCGAAGCCAAAATCATCTCCGCCAAAGCAATCACCGCCAGTACAGGCGCTTCCCAACGGCCCTTGCGCCAAATCAGGATCAATCCCAAAACAATATGCCAAAAACTCCACAACAAGAAACTACCCTGCTGCTCCTTCCAAAAGGCCGAAAAAACATACTGCCAGGGAAGATCGTCAGACACGTTTGCCCAGGCGTAGTGGTACTCGTACATCTTCCCCGTCAAAATGACCCATAGTGCGGCAATCACACCCAGGGTTGCCGCCGCATGCGCATAGAAAGCCCTACGGCCCAGCGACAGCCATTCGCAGGAGCGATAGGCCTTGTCGCGCAGCGACGTAGCGCGATAAAAAGCAAAAGCGGAAAGCCCGGCGCTGACAAAAGAAACAACCACCGCAATATGGCCCAACTGACCGGGAAGGAGACGCTCTCCGGGAAAATCCATTGGTGAAAAATTTTGGCAAAGGTAACGCCAAAACAGCGGAATTGTTCGCGATTTCACACTTTAAAGTCGCCTGCCCGGATTTTATGGGGCGCTCCAGCGCCACTCCCCCTCCCATGTCCGCTTCCACAGCGCTGCGGGCACAAATACCGCATAATACGCCGCCATCACCAGATCGAAAACAGGATAGCGCCACAGCAGATCGCCCGATCCCATGCGTGCAAACAAACGCCCCTGGAGCGCTATCAAAACCGCAACATAAATCATGTAAAGCGCTCCTGCCAGCATTGCCGTCACAAATCCCATACATGCGGCCAAAGCCAGCAGCGGACCGCACATGCGCGTAAGCGCCAATGCGCCCAGCAACAGGCGGATTTTTTTGGTGTAAAAATGACTTGCCGACAGGTGGCGTTTTTTTTGTAAAAACCAGGACCGCCAGGTGGTCGGAGCGCTCGAATAAGCCAGCGCATCGGGCGAAAACGCCACGACGACGCCGGCTGTGTTGGCGATTTGCTGCACGCACAGATCGTCGTCGCCGGCGTCTATCGGAAGCGCGGCCGCGCGTTCGAAGGCGGCCAACCAGTCCTTTTTGCGCCAGGCCATGTTGCGCCCCACACCCATGTAAGGCAGCCCCATGCGGGCCAGCAGAAGGTATCGCGCCGCGACGCTGCAATTCTCAAAACGCGCCCAGGCGTTGAGCCATTGACCTTTTTTTCGAAAAAAAGGGGCCGCGCCAAGCGCAAGGCTAAGGGCGGGGCGGGCGCAGAGCGCGCGGGTCATGATCGCGGCCCAGCGGGGCGACGATGGCCGACAGTCGGCATCCGTCAACAGCAAGACATCGCCCTGCGCAGCCGCTACCGCCGCGGCAAGCGCCTGCTTTTTGCCACTACGGTTTTTGACAGCGATGCGCGCTACGCGCAAATGTCGGTGCTGCGCGCCCAGCGCCTCCAAGACGGCGGCCGTGTCATCCGTCGAAGCGTCGTCGGCCACGACCACCTCATAGTCCACGCCTTCCTGCGCCAACAAAGCAGGCAGATTGCGGCGAAGCGCCTCCGACTCATTGCGCGCGCATACTACTACCGACACTCGGCAAGGAGCCGCCTGAATACGCGCAGTTGGCGACTTAGCCGCCGGTTTTGCTTTTTTTCCTGACAGTAACATCCGAAAAAACGAAATTTGCAACGGTTTTACGCCCAAAAATGACAGCGCTTTTTGTGAAAAAAATCATCATCGCTATTGACGGCTACTCTTCTTGTGGCAAAAGTACGTTGGCTAAAGGAATCGCTAAGGCGCTACACTACGCCTATCTGGACACCGGCGCCATGTATCGCGCCGTAACCCTCTACTTTCTGGACCACAACGTGGACTACAACGATCGCGAGGCTGTCAACCGCGCACTCAAAGCAATCCAGATCAATTTCGACCGGATCGACGGCCAGAATCATGTGTTTCTCAACGGCGTCGATGTCGAACGCGAGATCCGCACCATGCGCGTCAGCAACCATGTCAGCCAAGTAGCCGCCATCCCGGCCGTGCGCGACGCGATGGTCGTCCAACAACAAAAAATGGGCGATCGCAAAGGCATTGTGGCTGATGGGCGCGACATCGGCACCGTCGTTTTTCCAGACGCCGAACTCAAGATATTTCTCAGCGCCGACCCGGATGTGCGCGCCAGCCGCCGACACCTCGAACTCGCCGCCAAAGGTATCGAAGCCAACTGGGACGAAGTGCGCCGCAACATCGACGAGCGCGATCGCATCGACAGCACCCGCCTGTACAACCCGCTTCGGCAAGCGCCCGACGCACAGCCGCTCGACAATACTTTCATCTCTGAAGAAGAACAACTCAGCATTGCCCTCGAATGGGTGCGCGCCATAACCGACGCGCATCCCCCAACACATACTCAAACGTGAAAGACAACGTATATTTTATCGCCGACCAACACGATTTTGACCAACTGATGATCCGCTTGGCCAAAGTTGACTACATCGGATTCGATACCGAATTTGTCGGCGAGCGCACCTACCTGCCCATCTTGTGCCTGCTCCAGGTCGTCCACGAGCGCGACATTTACCTCATCGACACGCTCAGCGTTCGCAACCTAAAGCGCTTCATCGACATCGTGTCCGGCGACGCCGTGCTCAAGATTACGCATGCCGGCGACAACGACTACCGCTTGCTCTACAGCCTTTATCAAATCCTCCCCGATCGCATATTCGACATACAGATCGCCGCTGGGTTTGTCGGACACAACTACCCGGCTTCTTTCGGGCGCATCGTCGAGCGCGAGTTGCGCTACACCCTGAGCAAAAGCCACGCCGTGACCAACTGGGAAAAGCGACCGCTCGATCCCAAAGCGCAACAGTACGCTGTAGAAGATGTGAAGTACCTGCCCGAACTCTACCTCAGATTGAGAGAGAAACTCGTCCGCCTCGGTCGCGAAAATTGGGTATGGGAGGAGATGGAAAAATGGAAAAACCCGGATTTTTACAAGATAGACGCCTTTAAGGAGGCCACCCAAAACGAATTCATTTACCAACTCAAGCCCCGCGAACAACTTTTCCTGTACCGCCTCTACCAGTGGCGCCGCGAACGCGCCATGCACCTGAATGTCCCCAAAGAAAACGCATTGCAGAACCGCCACATTGCTAACATCGTCAAAACCGTCAAAAACGGCCCCGGCGCCTTCAAGAACAACCGAATCCTCCAGGAATACATCTGGAAGCCCCACCTCGCCGAGTGGCTCCAACTCTGGGAAGCGCCGCC
>JBKBLI010000100.1:0-2961 GCA_046296435.1 Saprospiraceae bacterium
TGGTGCAAGCGGCTGTCTCCTGAGTTTTCCGAAGGATTAGCTTTGTTACCCTGCGGGCTTGCGCCAAGCAACAAGAGGATTGGCGCAAGCCCGTTTCGCTTCGGCGCTCACACGAGCAGTCCATACACCAATCCCGGCGCTACCATCAGCGCGATGAGCAGCAGCAGGGCGAGGGCCATGACGCGGCTTATCGAGGCTGGCAGTTCGACCGGATGGCCCTCTTCGTCGGCGCGCCCGAAATACATGGCGATGATCACCTTGAAGTAGTAATAGATCGAAATCGCCGAGTTCACCACGGCCAGCACCACGAGCCAAGGGTATTTCTGAAAAGCCGCTGCAAACAGGAAGTATTTTCCGAAAAAGCCCGGAAGGGGCGGAATGCCGGCCAGTGAAAGCATGGCAATAGCCATGACGGCGGCGATGAGCGGTTGCGTGCGGCTCAGGTTGCGAAAGGCGTTTATGCTGCCGTCGGCGTTTGGTTCGGCCACAACGATATAGCAGGCGAAGGCCGCAACCGAAGCGGCCGTATAAGTCAGCGCGTACAGCAGGATGGCGCCTGAGGCTCCGCTTTGGCCAATGGCCAAGATGCCGAGCAGCAGATAGCCCGCATGCGAAATCGACGAGTATGCCAGCATGCGCTTGAAGTCCTGCTGAAAGATGGCCGTCAGGTTGGCCAGGGTCATCGTCAGCGCGGCGATGGCCGCCACGCCCGGCGCCCAGAGCTCCTCGACTCCGGCGAAAGCCGTAGAGAACAGGCGGTAAAAGGCTGCAAAACCGGCCACTTTGACCACCGTGGCCATATAAGCCGTCACCAGATTGGGGCTACCCTGATACACGTCCGGCGCCCAAAAGTGAAAAGGCGCCGCCGACACTTTGAAGCTCATGCCAGCCAGCACGAACAAAACGCCGGGGAAGAGCAGCGCAGTATTGACGCGGCCTGAAGCAACGCTCTCAGCGATGCGCGCCATTTCGAAGCTCCCCGTGGCGCCATAGACGAAGGTCAGGCCAAAAAGCAGGATGCCCGAAGCAAAGGCGCCCATCAGAAAGTACTTCAGCGCAGCCTCGTTGCCGGCCGGATCATTGCGGCGGCTGCCGGCCAGCACGTACAGCGGAATGCTCAGTATCTCGATGCCGATGAACAGCATCACCGCGTTGGTGAACGCAAACATACAAAAAGCTCCGCACAGACTAAACAAAATCAGCCCGTAGTTGTCTCCCAGCGTCTCGTCCAACTGGCGGAATCCCCAGCCGCTCAGCCCAACGATCAATATCGCGCCGACCAAAGCAACTGCCGAAAAACTCAACGCGTAGTCGTCGAACACCATCATGCTGGCGAATTGTGTGTTCAATCCGCCGGCATCGCCGGAGAGCAGATCGCCGAGCATGACGCCCAGAGCCGCCAATAAGCCCAGAAGTCCAATCGTTTGCAACCACGAACGGCGTTCGCGCGACAAACTCATAAACAAGATGACCAGAGCGGTCAGAAATACGATCAGTAAGCCTTTCATCGTGTATGATTGTGTAGTTGCGGCGAGCGGGTCGCCGTAACTGTTGATATCGAGTTTAGAATGCGTTCAGGAGCCGCTCGACGCTGGCGTCGGTCAGGCTCAGTATGGTTTGCGGGAAAAATCCGATCAGGATCACCAAGGCTGCTACCGTACCCAGTACCCACCACTCGTGGCCCTTCACATCGGCAAAAGCGGCAGTGTCGCGGCTCGCTTCGCCGAACATGCTCAGACCGTAAGCCCGCAGCATATACGCCGCGCCGAGTATGATGGTTAGTCCGGCCGCCGCGCCAAACCAGACGTTGTAGTTCCATACGCCGTTGAGCAGGAGGAATTCGCCGGGGAATCCGTTCGTCAGCGGCACGGCCACAGCGCCCAACATGATGATCATGAACAGCGCGGCAAAGGCCGGCGCCGATTTGGCGATGCCGCCCATTTCGGAGAGCGCGCGCGCTCCGGTGCGGCGCTCGATCAGATCCACCACGTAAAACAAGCCGACCACGTTGATCCCGTGGCTCAGCATTTGAATCATGCTGCCCTGCAGACCGGTTTTGTTCCATACCAGCACGCCGGCGGCGATTAGCCCCACGTGTGCGATCGAGGAGTAAGCGATCAAGCGCTTCAGGTCGCTTTGTTTCAGCGCAATCACGCTTGCATATACGATGCCGACCACCGCCAGCGTCAGGAATACAGGCGTCCAGGCCTCCAGAGCCTCCGAGGCGAGCGGGATCATCCAGCGGGCCGCGCCATACACGCCCATCTTGAGCATAATACCGGCCAGCAACATCGTACCGCCCGTCGGCGCAGAAACATAGGTGTCTGGTTGCCAGGTATGAAAGGGGAATACCGGCATCTTGACGGCAAACGCCAGGAAAAAACCCAGCATCACCCACCAGGCCGTCGAAGGATCGAGCTGCGCGGCAACGAGCGCTTCCCAGCCGAAGCTATGCGGGGCCGGAGTCTTGAAATAAACCGCTAACAAAGCCACCAGCATAAATAGCGAACCGACAAACGTATAGATGAAAAACTTGAGCGTCACCCGCACCCTATTATCGCCCCCCCAGATTGCGCAAATAAAGTAGATCGGAATCAGCGCCATCTCATAGAAGATGTAAAACAGCAGCCCGTCCAGCGCCATAAATACCCCGTTGAGCGCCGCCAACATCAGCATCGCCAAGCCGTAATAGCGCGCTTCAAAATCGCGCGAAAAGCCGCTCAACACAATCAGCGGCGCCAGAAGGTTGGTCAACAACAACATCAGCAGGCTAATGCCATCGTAACCCAGGCTAAACCTGATGCCTGCCTGCGCGATCCAAGGTATATCTGTGACGTATTGGTAGGCGCCGGAATTTGCGTAGGCGCCTATCGCCATGAACGACAAGATCAGGTTGGCTATCGTAGCGGCTAAGGCTATCTGGCGCGATTGCGCGGGGCGCAACAGCAGCAACAAGGCCGA
>JBKBLI010000100.1:3058-6423 GCA_046296435.1 Saprospiraceae bacterium
GATACGGCAAGCGGTATGAGTATCAATAAAAGCGACATGCGATCGTCTTTTTCGTTTTTTCAAAAAAAATTAAGCGAACAGGCACATGAGCAGCAGCAGGATCCCGGCCGTCATCCCGAGCAAGTAGTACTCGATATTGCCGTTTTGTAAGCGGCGGAAAAATGCGCCCACACGCCGCACCCCGGCCCCGACGCCATTCACGGCGCCGTCGATGCCCCACACGTCCACGTAGTAGTGAAATATGCGCGACAGGCTCTCCAATGGCTTTACGATGATCCGGTCGTACAGTTCGTCCACATAAAACTTATTGGCCAGCACCCGCGTCAGTCCCGTTTGGGCCTCATCGGACACGGGCAGATTTTCTTTTTTGCCATAAACTACGTACAAGTACCCCAGTATGGCCACCGCCGCAGCCGTCGTTACGCCCATCAGGGTCCACTCGGTACTTGCGTCGAGGGCTATTTCGACCGGCGGAATCACGCCCGAGAGCCAGCCGCTCAACCACTGATCAGACCCCAAGTGTAGGAAATGCGGCAGATTGAGCAGCCCGCCCAACACCGACAGCACAGCCAGAACAACCAGCGGGGCGGTCATCACCGGCGGGCTTTCGTGCAGGTGACTCCTTTGCGCGGCTGTGCCCCTGAACTCGCCCATGAAGGTCACGTAGAGCAGTCGCGCCATATACACCGCCGTAATCATTGCGCTGCCAACGGCCAGCATCCACCAGATGGGTCCGCCGTTGGCATAAGCAAAAGCAAGGATCTCATCTTTCGAGAAAAAGCCGGAAAGCAACGGAAATCCTGCGATTGCCAACGTGCCGATCAGAAAAACGCGGTACGTGATCGGAAGCGCCCGGCGCAGTCCGCCCATGTTGCGGATATCCTGCTCGCCGCCCATGGCGTGGATCACGCTACCCGCGCCCAGGAAGAGCAGGGCTTTGAAAAAAGCGTGCGTCGTCACGTGAAAGATCGCCGCCGTATAAGCCCCCATGCCCAGCGCCAGAAACATCAAGCCCAACTGCGATACCGTAGAGTAGGCCAGCACCTTCTTGATATCGTTCTGACGCAGACCGATCAAAGCCGCGAAAATACTCGTCGCCAGGCCTACTGCGGCCACAATCTGAAGCGCGTCGGGCGAGAGGGCGTACAGCCCGTTGCAGCGCGCCACCAAGTAAATTCCCGCCGTCACCATGGTGGCCGCGTGAATCAGGGCCGACACCGGCGTCGGGCCGGCCATAGCGTCAGGCAGCCAAGTATATAGCGGTATTTGCGCGCTCTTTCCGATGGCGCCCACGAACAACAGCAGGCAAATGGCCGTCGCTACGCCCGCCTCTATGCGCATCGTGGGCAAGGATCCAAACACATCGGCGTAAGCAACGCTGCCAAATGTGCGATAAATCAGAAAAATCCCCAACAAAAGCCCCAAATCGCCGATCCGGTTCATGATGAAGGCTTTGCGGGCTGCTTTGCCGTATTCGCGGTTCTCGTACCAAAAGCCGATCAGTAGGTACGAACACAAGCCCACGCCCTCCCAACCGAAAAACAGCATCAGGAAATTGTCGCCCATCACGAGCAGCAGCATGGCAAATATGAACAGATTCAGATATGCAAAAAACTTCCAGAATCCGTCGTCGTCGTGCATGTATCCGATCGAATATACGTGGATCAGAAAACCTACGCCCGTCACGATCAGCATCATCCACACCGAAAGGGCGTCCACCAAAAAGCCGAAAGAAACATTCAGCCCCTCAACGGCCATAAAGCGATACAACTCGCTGGAGATAGCGCCTTCCGTCGCCACGGCATTGAATGCGCCGACGCTCAGCAAGAAAGCGCCCAGCAGCGTACCCGAGCCAATTAGTCCTACCGCGCTCTTGGATAGCCGGCGGCCCATCAGACCGTTGATCGCAAAGCCGATAAACGGCAAAAAAGGAATAAGTGGAATCAATGACTTCATGGCCCCGGATCAGTTTTTGAGGTTGTCTAATAGCGATATATCCGTTGACTTGGTATTCCGATAGATCATCACCAGAATACCCAGCCCCACCGCCGCTTCAGCGGCTGCGACCAGCATGATAAAGAACACCATGATCTGTCCGGAAGCATCCGACAAATAGGTCGAAAAAGCCGCCAGAAGTAGGTTGACAGCATTGAGCATCAATTCGACGCACATCAGCACGATGATCGCGTTGCGGCGGGTCAGCACCCCGAATACGCCAATGGCAAACAGCGCTGTGCAGAGCCACACATAGTATTCAATAGGGATCAGGCGTATGGTTTCCAACATGTCTTGACAAACGTGTTTTTTCAAAAAAAAAATAAAATCACAGGCGCAAATCGCGCTTGCCCACCAGCACGGCCCCTACCATAGCGGCCAAAAACAAAATACCGGCGATCTCAAACGGAAGTACAAAATCCGTGAACAACACCCGCCCCAGATTCTCCACCAATCCAACGCCCGGATTGGAATTGGCAGGCGTCTCTATCGTGACGGCGCCTTTCATGGCGCCGACCAAAGTCACCAGCATCAATCCCGAGGCTACCACGCCGCCCACCTTCCAGAATACCGACTTCTGCGGCTCGGTGTCCTGGTTGAGATTGAGCATCATGAGCACAAAGAGGAACAACACCATGATGGCCCCCGAATAAACAATCAGGTGCACGATGGCCAGAAATTGTGCATTGAGCAGCACATACTGCGCCGCCAATATAAAAAAGGTGAAGATCAGGTACAGCACGCTGTGCACCGGATTGCGCGTCAGCACCACCATAAGCGCCGAAGCAATCGAGAGCAAGGCCAAAGCCAGAAAAATATAGAGTACCATGCGTTTGTTAATAGTCAGTTTAGGCGAAAAAATAGGGGCGCGGGATCAGAGCATATTGGCCATCTGCGCGTTCCAGAGCGGTTCCTGGAGGTGCTTTTGGCGCTTGCTTACGTCCACACGCTTGTCCGGAGTTACCCCTTCTACCAACAGGTCTTTGCCGTATATGAAGCCCTGACGCGCATAGTCCGCATCTACGATACGGTCCGTCAGGAAGATCGCCTCCTTCGGGCAGGCCTCCTCGCACAAGCCGCAGAAGATACAGCGCAGCATGTTGATTTCATACACAGCCGCATATTTCTCCTCGCGATAGAGGTGTTCCTCACCCTTCTGACGCTCTGCCGCTACCATCGTGATCGCCTCAGCCGGACAAGCCACTGCGCACAGTCCGCAAGCCGTGCAGCGCTCGCGGCCTTCTTCGTCGCGCTTCAGGACGTGCCAGCCCCGATACACGGGCGCAAACTCGCGCTTCTCGTCCGGATAGCGCACCGTATTTTTCTTTTTGAAAAAGTGCCTGAGCGTGGTCAGCATTCCTTTGAGGATG
>JBKBLI010000101.1:0-6280 GCA_046296435.1 Saprospiraceae bacterium
GTTTGCTCGGATGAGACAAAAAGGTATCGACAGCGTCGATTACATTATTTGCGAAGGGATTAAAATTGATCAGGTGGGGGATTTTCGACGCTTCGTCGAAGCGGTAAAAAAAGAACCTCAAGAAAGACGCCGAATATGTATATATCAAATTCGTTTGCGGCGAAAAACAATCCTCTTTTGCGTCGGGAATAACAAATAAGCGCGCAAAATCGCTGCGCACGCCAACTGAAATCCGAGCGGCAAAGGATAAAAGGATTCGAATGAAAACACAAACACAAAAAACCGAATAGCGAATAACGCTATTCAGGTTTGTAACAAAGCGGGCAAGCAACCTAAGGCATTCCCACAAAGCTTGCATTAAAGTATTTTCCGTCATAATTGGTATTATGTATTCGCCAATGCAAACGCTCTATTGCACAAAAAAAACGATGCATCTGAACATTTATTCATGTCAAATGAATCATAAAAACCCATTATGAGAAAAAGAAAAAATTGAGGTCAAAAGGACTTTGACGCGAAATTTTTCTTCTCACAAGATTCATACGATTAAAAACAAAGATTAAAAATCACGCTGCAAAAGTACGCACTAACCGAAATACCTTGCAATACTTTTTACATTTTTTTTTGATTTTTTTTTCAAGAGACGGGTAGCTAAGCCTGCTTTAAGACCTAACTTCCTGAAAACCAGACGCAAGTATTATTTCACCCGCTTCAAAGCGCAGACGCTTATTTTTTTCCTGAACATTGGCTGCCCAGATAAAGCAAGCACAATGAATGATCGTCAAAAACCATGCCTAAAACTGCGTTCAAACCAAAAAACGCATTTTTTGATATAGATAGCAGACTAATATACTGAACCGGTTGCAAGATAGCGTGTTTTTTTACTACTCAAGAGGGTTTTAGAAAAATGACGCTTTTCATGCAAAAGCCTGGATTCTTTCGCCCGGCGTGGCGCCGTCACAGCGGCGCTATGCGCTTCCGCCACTCGCACTCTTTGCCTTCGCCCATTTTTTTCAGAAAGCATGCAGCGCAGATATAGGCAAGCGGGCAGGCTCCTACCGCGATTTCATTCGCTACACCTTTCACCCTTGCCCTTTTTTCGAAAAATCGCCGGAGCGTGGGGGTTGGCGCGGCGCGTTCGGACTCGCGCCCATGGACTTTTACCCACACCTATTTTTCTCAAAAGGCAAAAAGATAGAGGCGCGAGGACGGGTAAACAAAAGCGCCGCTTCGGCCTAAGACCAAAGCGGCGCTGTGTGACGAGCGCGTGGAATTAGCGCTCGCTGCGGATCATCCGGATGGCGCGCTTGCCAAAAGGCGTGACCAACTCGGCGAAGAACATACCGGAGCGATTGCCCAACTCAGGGATTACCTCGTGATAACCGGCCCTGAGGTTGGCGTCGTATTGCCATACGATCTGGCCCCGCGCATCGATCACGCGCAACTGGACCTCGCAGGCTTCGGGCAACACAAAACCGACGGTCGTTTGCTCCACAAATGGGTTGGGCCGGTTTTGGAGGAGCCGCAGTTTGGCCTGATCGGCGCCCTCTTGAGTCGTGGTTTGCTTGGCGTCGGCAAAGTTGAGTTGCACTTTGCGCTGCGTAAAATCGGTCTGGAAAGCGAGGGCCGGAAGAACTTTGTCGTCAATCCTCAACAACTCGCTGAGTTTGCGACCGCCCTGCAGCACCCGGAACTGAAGGGCGAACACGGCTGCGTCCATGGGTAGCGTGTAGCCCTCAGCAACAGCCCAAACGCTGCGTATTTCGCCATTTTCGGCATTGATCAGCCCGAAGTCGGCGGCGCCGATGGGCGCCGTGGGGATCTCGACCACTTCTTCGAGGAGCAGATATGCGGGATCGAATTCGAGGGCGAACTGCCACGATGCGATATCCCCAAAGTTGAGGGCGCGCACGTCGATGAGGGCAGTCTGACCGGCTTCCAAAGCGGCATCGTCGGCTTCGAGGATCAGGGCGCTGCCTTGCATGGGCTTGGCGGCAGGGTTGGCGGATGGCGCTGCGACGTCGCCGATTTTGATGCCGATGAAATCAAGCCCTGTGCTGTTGCCGCCGGTGTTGTTGAAAGTGATCGACTCAGGGAAGCCCCAGGGAGCCGCCTGATTGGCAAACACATGCGTGGTGGGCACAAAGCGCCAGGAGTTCTGGGTCATTATCTCCAGCGCGGTCTGGTTGCCGCCAAGGGCTTGCGTGATGACTGTAGCGTCGTAAGCCGTGATCGAATTACTCTTGTTAACATCAGCGGCGATACGTACAAACGCATTGACCGGCAAGGGCTGCAAGTTGAACACATGCTGGTTGATGGCCTGGGCATCCGCAGCGCTGACGCCGTTGAGCGGGTTGAGTTTTTTCTCAGGCGTAACGGTGTACAGCCCCGGAGCGGGGAGGTTGAGGCTGTAAATACCATTGATATCCGAGAGGCCCTGACCGCCGCCGTTGTTGGCCTTGACGGTTGCAATATTGACGCCAATAGACTGGTTCTGCGACCAAACGATGCGGCCGCTTGCGGTGGCACAATTGACGGTAACCCTAAAGGTGCAGGTGGCGGCGCCGCCGCCGCCGTCAGTGGCGACATATCGCACGGTACTCAGGCCAGAATTGAAGCTTTGTCCGCTTGCCTGCCCAACTCCCGATCCTGAGGTGGCGCCTGTGATCTGCCAGGTCAATTGTACGTTAGGACAGTTATCCTGGAAGAAGGCGTCGATACCGTTGACGACGGCAGGACAGGGCTGACCGGTGACGACTTTGTCGGGCGGACAGGTGACGGTAGGCGGGGTGTTATCCTGTACCGTAACCGTAAAGGTGCACTGCGCGCTATTGGCAGAGGCGTCGGTGGCGACAGCGGTCACCGTGGTGACGCCAACGGGGAATATGCTTCCGGCCATAGGCGATACGGACACGTTGAAACCGGGGCAATTGTCTGTTGCCGTGACGATGTAACTGACTATCTTGGCGCAGGAGTCTGGATGGGCGACGACGGTGATGTTGCCGGGGCAGTTGACCATGGGCGCCTGTGTGTCGTTGACGGTGACGGTGAAGCTGCAAGCGGCCGAATTGCCGGCAGCGTCGCTGACAGAAGCGGTTACGACAGTGGCGCCCTTATCGAAGAAACTGCCGCTAATCTTTGAAAGCGAAGGCGTGCCGACGCCGGGACAGTTGTCGCTGACGCCCACATTGTAAGTCACGTTGGCGCCGCACTGATTGGGCGCCGTACTGACGCTGAAGTTGGCCGGGCAGGTGATGACCGGCGGCTCCTGATCCAACACATTGACCGTAAAGGAGCAAGTTGCGGTATTGCCGGCGGCGTCTGTAGCCGATACGTTGACCACGCTCTGACCCTTATCGAATACGCTGCCGCTTGGAGGCATGGCGGTGAATGGAAGCGGACCGGGGCAGTTGTCGGCGACACCTACATTGTACTGCACTACGGTATTGCACAGACCGGGAGCGGTGCTGACAGTCAGGTTGGGGCAGGTCAGCGTTGGCGGCTGGTTGTCGGTCACGACGATGGCGAAGGAACAGGTTGAACTGTTCTGGTTAGCGTCGGTAGCGGTAGCCAAAACATAGTTGACCCCCTTACCGAAGAAGGACCCGCTGGGCGGCGAACTGACGATCGAGATCGGCGAGTTGTTATTGGGGCAGGCATTCTCGGCCTGGACATTAAAGGTTACTATAGCGCCGCACTGATTGGGCGCGGTGCTAACGCTGATGTCTTGCGGGCAAGTAATGACCGGAGGCGCATCATCAACCACCGTCACGCTGAATGAGCAAGCGGCAGTCAATCCACAGGCGTCGGCGGCTTCGAAACTGATCGTCGTTACGCCGACAGGGAAGGCGTCGCCGGAATTCAGCCCGCTTGCATCCGTGCGCGTCACTTGCAAGCCTGGACAATTGTCGTTGGCTGTTGGCGCGGGGAAAGTAACGACTTTGCTGCACTGATTCGGGTCGGCGGTCACGGAGATGCTGTTGGGGCAGATTAGGCCGGGCGGCTGATTGTCGATATGGACAACGTATTGCACGGAGTCCGCATTGCCGCAGGGGTCTTCTACCCTTACGGTGATGATCGTCTCGCAAGACTGGGCATTGGCCGTGGCGCTGACAAATAGCAACGCGGAGCAGAAGTCGCCGCCGCCGGTCGCGTTCATTGCAGCGTTCATTGCATCTGCGAGGGTTGGGAAGCAGGATGCAATGTTGCCGGCTACGACGTTAGGCGGCGTATTGTCCACTATGGTAGTGTAGCTCACGGTGTCTGCATTACCACATGGGTCAGTAGCGACAACATTGACCGTAACCTCACATTGGCTTCCGACGGTAAAGACGCTCAGCGTGACATCGTCCTGGCAATCGTCCTCGGCTGTAGTAACAGCCAGAGCAGCCTGCTCGGCAGCCGCCACGGTCGGATAACATGCAGCTATTTGACCCGCCGTTATCAGCGGGGGAGTATCGTCGAACAATTCGATGACGTACACTATGCTGTCGGCGCTGAGGTTGCCGCATTGGTCCCTGAGTTGGAATACCACGCGGAATTCTTTGGCGCAGACGATATCGTTGATCTGCAGGCGCTGTACCACTGCGACTATGGAGTCGGGATGCGCGCAATTGTCTGCAAAGCAGCCGGACAAACCGGGCACTGTCAATCCTCCAATTATAATGGTATAACCAGCCGAGATTTCCTGACCCTGTTGTAAATTGATGCCCGCCTGCGAGGGACATTCTGCGCCCAACGAGGTAGCTATAACATAGGTAGCCGCATCGGCCATGTTGCCGTAGTTGTTGAGTAAGGCGCAGGAGCCTACAATGGTCGGCGCCATGTCGTCCACCACGCTGATGACCTGCACATGCTGGGTAGAATTGCCGCAGGCGTCTGTAGCCGTCCAGGTGCGGGTCAGCGTGTATTCGTTCGGGCAATTGCCGGGCGTTTCGCTTTCGCCCAGATATACGACCACCGGCTCGGGATCGCAGGCGTCGGTAGCGTCAATCATAGTCGCCGGTCCCGGAACATTATTGCACGACACGGTGAGGTTATCGGGAGCATTTACCCACACGGGCGGCTCTTGATCAAGTACCATGATGGTCTGCGTATAAATCGCAGAGTTGCCGCAGGCATCGCTAACCGACCAGGTGCGGATGATCTGGTATCCATTGGCGCATTCGTCATCGCCAACGATGGTCTCGCCCTGATACGTAATACCCGGATTGGGGTCGCAGTTGTCCTGAGCCATGGTCGAACCCACGTTGGGGATTGCATCGCACTGCACGGTGATATTGGCAGGCGTATTCAGTACGGGCGGCGTGCTGTCCACGATCGTAATGGTCTGGCTGCAAGCGGCCGCGTTGTTGCAGTCGTCCGCCGCAATCCAGTTGCGCTGGATCACCGTCAGACACGGCGTCGCACCGGGCTGCGTGACGTCCGCATAGTTGGATGCCGGAGCCTCGTCGCAGTTGTCCGTCACCGTGGCTACCCCGAGCGACGCGTTCATCGTCGGGTCGAGGCTTTCGTCGCATTCGATCGTCACGTCGGGCGGGCAGGTCATGACCGGATCGGTCGTATCCTCGATCGTTATGACCTGCGTACAGGTGGCCGTATTGCCGCAGGCATCCTCAGCCGTCCACGTGCGCAGTACCGTAATCACGCACCCCGAACCCATGGCCGCATCGCCGTAGGTCACCGCAGGCTGCATGTCGCAGTTGTCCTCGGCGGTCGCTACGCCCAGCGGCGTGTTGACCTGCGGGTCGAGCGACTCGTCGCATTCGATCGTCAGCCCGTTCGGACAGGCGATCATTGGCGCCGTTTCGTCCACCACCGTGATCGTCTGCGTGCAGGCAGACGGATTGCCACAGTTGTCTATCGCCAACCAGGTGCGCAATACCGTGCGCTCCTGCGGACAGGAGCCGGCCGTCGTCATGTCCGTAAGCGTCAGGCCCGGCTCTGGGTCGCAGTTGTCTGTAACTGTAGCCATACCCGTAGCCATCAGGTCGTTGGCGTCCTCGCAGTTCACCGTCACGTCAAACGGGCAGGCGATCACCGGCGCTGCATTGTCTGACACTGTGATCGTCTGCACGCAGGGTTGCGCCGTATTCGAACAGACATCCGTCGCCGTCCACGTGCGCGTGATCACGTAGTTCTGACCGCTGCAAACATCCGACGAACCTTGCGTGCTGGCGTCGCTGTAGTCAAAGACCGGCGACGGGTCGCAGTTGTCCTCAACCGTCGGCTCGCCGGTAGAAGCCGGCAACTTGCTCGCATCGCAGGCCACCGTCACGTC
>JBKBLI010000102.1:0-3835 GCA_046296435.1 Saprospiraceae bacterium
GACAGCGATTCGGGTATCACATTCGAAAAGTGCCGAAAAGTGAGTCGCTATCTGGAAGCGCACATCGACGCCAAAGGTTGGCTCGGAGAAAAATACGCCTTGGAAGTGAGTAGCCCCGGCGTCGGCCGACCCTTGCGATACCCAAGACAATTTCGCAACAACATCGGCCGAACGCTACAGGTCACCATGCCGGACAAATCCGTCGTAAAGGGCACGCTGGTCCAGGCCGACGACGCGCAATTTACCTTGATGCAAAGCGTGACCGAACGAGAAGGAAAGAAAAAAAAAGAACTTACAATAAATACGACATTTCGGTACGCCGAAATCGAAAAAGCGGTGGTAAAAGCCGTGCTATGATATATCTAAATTTAAACGCCCATGCTTGACTTAGTCGAGGTATTCTCCTCATTCAAAAGTGGTAAAAATATTGACCGCCCCACCATCGTGCGCGTCTTAGAAGATGTTTTTCGCGCCCTGCTCAAAAAGCGCTTTGACACAGACGAAAACTTCTCGATCATTGTCAACCCGAACAAGGGCGACTTGGAGATTTGGCGTGTGCGAGAGGTGACCGCCGACGGCGAAGTAACCGACGAAAATGCCCAAATCAGCCTTTCCGAAGCCCGGGAGTTGGATTCCAGCCTGAACATAGGCGAAGAATGCTACGAACAACTCTCCATTGAGGACTTCGGACGCCGGGCCATCATGGCCGCGCGACAGACCCTGGTGTCGCGTATTTCGGAGTTAGAAAAAGAAGAAGTGTATCGAAAATTTGCGGATCGCGTTGGCGATATCGTGACGGTAGAGGTGCACCAAATCATGAAAAAAGAATTGCTAGTGATCGATGACGCCTCCGGCGTAGAGATGGTGCTGCCCCGTACCGAGATGATCAAGCAAGACTACTACAGAAAAGGCGACCTGCTGAGAGCGGTGGTCAAAAAAGTGGAGATGCGAAACGGCTCTCCTTATATCATGCTCAGCCGAACAGACCCCGAATTCCTGCTCAAGCTGATGGAAGCGGAAGTGCCTGAAATTGAAGACGGTATCATCGCCATCAAAAAAGTAGTGCGCATGCCCGGCGAACGCGCAAAAGTAGCTGTCGAAAGCTATGATGAACGCATCGACCCGGTAGGAGCATGCGTAGGCATGAAGGGCAGTCGGATACACGGCATCGTGCGCGAACTGCGAAACGAGAATATCGACATCATCCCATTCACCAACAACATTACCCTGTTCATTCAGCGGAGCATTACGCCCGCTAAACCCACCGAAATCGAAGTGGATGAAGCGCGTCGGCGCGCAGCCGTTTATCTGGCGCCGGATCAAGTCAGCCTGGCTATCGGCAAAGGCGGCGCCAACATCAAGCTGGCCAGCAAATTGACAGATTATGAAATAGACGTCTATCGCAACGACCCGCAAGTATTCGAGATTGACGACGTCGATTTGGAAGAATTCAGCGACGTGTTCGAACCGTGGGTGATCGAGGCCCTCAAAAGCGTGGGCTGCGATACAGCGCGACAAGTGCTGGAGCTAAGCGCCGAAGAGCTAATGCGGCGAACCGACCTTGAAGAGGTGACGGTCAACGAAGTGCTGCGGGTACTCTCTGAAGAGTTCGAGGATTGAAAATTCGCTTGTAAAAGCCACAAATAGCTCAAATATATGGAAAGGTTGGAGCGAAATCAAACAACTTTGCTCCATTTTCCATATTTCTTTTAACTTTGCAGGCCTGAGCAGGTAACATCCGCGTACGGAAGTTTCTTTTCAGGCCCCGAACGCAATAATTTAAAGCAGGAAATCACTGCATGGGATTAAAATTAATCAAAGTAGCGCAGGACTTCAACGTAGGTCTTCACACTATCGTCGAAACCTTGCACGCCAAAGGTTTCGAGATAGACGAGCGTCCTACCGCCGATGTTACGCCTGATATGCTCTCCGTACTTGAAAAGGAGTTTCAGCGCGACCTGGCTATTAAACAAGAAGCCGAAAAGTTGGGGCGTTCGTCGGTTGTCAAGAAAGAGCCGGCAATTGTCAAACCCAAGGTGACTCTTGCTCCTCCCCCCTCGCTCAAACTCCCAGACCCGATTGCCAAATCGACGCCACCGCCTGCCGTTACGACTCCCCTTGCGCCGCCGCCCCCGCCGCCCCCGCCGACTCCCGCAACCCTGCCACCCGTCAGCGAGCCGACGCCGATAGTTCCAACATTGGAGCCTGTGCAAACCCCGCCGACCACCTCGGCGGCCGAGTTGCCTGAAAAAAAGCCATCAGAAACGGAGGCCCCCCAGCCGGCAGAAGAAAAACCCGCCCCCGCTCAAGATAAGGCAGGCGTCTTACCGGGACTTAAGATTTTAGGAAAAATAGATCTGGACAAGGCCGATCCAAAGAAAACTGAAAAAGCCAAGCAAAAACAAAAGGAAAACAATTCGGGTGAAAAAGTCGTCGAGAAAAACGAACAACGCGACAAGCGCAAACCCGATTCAAACCGGGCAGAGATAAAACAGACGCCGGTCGCTCCCCCCGAGCCGGTTCCAACCCAAGCCCCTGAATTAACTGCGGATCCCAAAAATCCGGAGTTAGACCATTTCCGCGCCGATACGCCGCAATTGCGCGGTCTGAAAATCCTCGGCAAGGTAGATCTGGATCAGGATAAGAAAAATAAACCCGACGCCGGCAAATCCAACGCCAGAGGCGCCAAACCAGGCGACCGTAGGCAAGGCGGCGAGCGCGGCCCGTCTCAGCCAACGCATCCCGCCAGCGGTAGCGGCGTCAGCGCGTCGGGCGCAAGCGACGATGCAAAACGCAAGCGCAAACGCAAGAAAGTAGCTCAGCCCGTTACAGAAGCCTCTATCAAATCATCGCTCAGCAGCGCCCAAAATCGCGGCGGAGCAGGCCGGCCGCGCACCGACGAAGCACCCGTAGTAAGCCAAAAACAGGTAGAAGATCAAATACGGCAAACCATGGCCCGCATGGGCGCCGGCGCCGATCGCAAGCGCCAGAAGGTCCGTCGCGAGAAGCGCGAAACCATGCGCGAAAAAGCCGAAATTGCCGAACGCAATGCAAGCAGCGGCAAAATTCAGGTCTCCGAATTCGTTTCGGTATCCGATCTGGCGGCATTGCTCAATGTCAAGCCGGCCGATGTCATCAAAGTCTGTATGAGCCTCGGAATTATCGTAGGCATCAACCAGCGTATCGATGCCGAGATTATTGAAGTGGTGGCCAGCGAATTTGGTTACGAAATCGAATTTGTCAGCGCTGAAGAACAAATCGAAGTCGAAGAAGAGCAAGACGACCCCGCCGACCTCAGACCCCGGCAACCCATCGTCACCGTAATGGGTCACGTAGACCACGGTAAAACCTCGCTACTTGACTACATCAGAAGCGCCAACGTGGCCGGCGGCGAAGCCGGCGGCATCACCCAGCACATCGGCGCCTACGAAGTCGTACTCGAAAACAACCGCAAGATTACCTTCCTGGACACCCCCGGTCACGAAGCCTTCACCGCCATGCGTGCAAGGGGCGCCAAAGTGACCGACGTGGCCGTTATTGTCATCGCAGCAGACGACAACATCATGCCCCAAACCCGAGAAGCCATCAGCCACGCGCAGGCAGCCAATGTGCCCATCGTGTTTGCCATCAACAAGATTGACAAAAACGGAGCAGATCCTGAGCGAATTAAGTCCGAACTGGCGCAGATGAACTTCATGGTCGAGGAATGGGGCGGCAAGTACCAAAGCCAGGACATCTCCGCCAAAACCGGCCTAAACGTAGATAAGCTCCTTGAGAAAGTCCTCTTAGAGGCCGAATTGCTCGACTTGAAAGCGAATCCCAACCGACGCGCTTC
>JBKBLI010000102.1:3935-5945 GCA_046296435.1 Saprospiraceae bacterium
GGTACCGTGCTCGAGGCCTCCCTGGACAAAGGACGCGGCTACGTCACAAAAGTCCTGATCGAAAACGGCGCCCTACACAATGGCGACCCCATCATAGCCGGCGAGTTCTCTGGCAAGGTCAAGGCGATGTTCAACGAACGGGGTAAAAAGATCAAAGAAGCCGGCCCGGCTACCCCCGTACTGGTTCTTGGCTTAAGCGGCGCGCCTCAGGCGGGCGAAAAAATCAAAGTGGCCAAAAGCGAATCAGAGGCCAAAGAGATTGCCTCCAAGCGCGCTCAAATTAACCGCGAGCAAGCCACCAGAGCCTCCAAGCGCATCAGCCTGGACGAAATCGGACGCCGCCTGGCGCTTGGCAACTTCAAGGAACTCAACCTCATCGTCAAAGGCGATGTGGATGGCTCTATCGAAGCCCTCAGCGACTCGTTGATCAAACTGTCAATGGACAAAATTCAGGTTAACGTAATCCACAAAGCTGTAGGCCAAATCGTGGACTCCGACGTAATGCTCGCCTCCGCCTCAGACGCCATCATCATTGGCTTCCAGGTGCGACCCTCGCTCACCGCCCGCAAATTGGCCGAAAAAGAAGGCGTCGAAATTAAGCTCTACTCCATCATCTACGAAGCCATCGAAGAGATCAAGGCCGCTATGGAAGGCATGTTGGAGCCAACCAAAGAAGAGGAAATCCAAGGCCAGATCGAAGTGCGCGAGGTGTACAAGATATCCAAGATTGGCACAGTCGCCGGGTGCTATGTGCAAGACG
Source organism: Saprospiraceae bacterium (assembly GCA_046296435.1). Classification (GTDB taxonomy): domain Bacteria; phylum Bacteroidota; class Bacteroidia; order Chitinophagales; family Saprospiraceae; genus M3007. The sequence continues at coordinate 4,696 of JBKBLI010000102.1, forward strand.
GAAAGGTCAACCGAAACCATTACGTACGCGTCATCCGCGACGGTATCGTCATCTATCCGACCAATCCCGGTCAGCATGCCGAATTGGCCTCGCTCAAACGCTTCAAGGAGGACGCTAAGGAGGTCAAAACCAATATGGAGTGCGGTCTGACCATCAAAAACTTCAATGATATAAAAGTCGGCGACGTCATTGAGGCTTACACCATCAACGAGGTAAAGACGCGTCTTTAAGACGGGGCACAACAGATGAACTTTTCGTCCAAACTTATCGAAAGAACAGTCGAAGCCTTTGCCTCCCTGCCGGGAATTGGGCGAAAAACAGCCTTTAGGTTGACCCTGCATTTGCTTCGACAAGACAAAGCCTATACCGCACAGTTTGCCGAGGCCGTGCTGCGCATGCGCGAGGAAATACGCGAATGCGATTTATGTCACAATTATTCCGATCATGCGCGCTGCGAAATATGCAGTTCGCCGCTGCGCGACAAAAGCCTGATCTGCGTGGTCGAAAATGTGCGGGCGCTCATGGCCATCGAAGACACCGGGCAGTATAAGGGTCTATACCACGTATTGGGCGGGCTGATATCGCCCATCGACGGCGTTACCCCGGCCGATCTCAATATCGATACTTTGGCGGCTCGCGCAGGCGACGTACAAGAGATCATCATGGCCATCAGTCCAACCATCGAAGGCGAAACAACCGCTTACTACATTGCGCGGCAAGTAGCGCACCTGCCTGTGCGCATCAGCGCCATTGCGCGGGGCGTAGCATTCGGAGGCGATTTGGAATATGCCGACGAGTTGACGCTCGGACGCTCTATCATCGCGCGCACCCCCTATGCCAGCCGCCAAGGCGAATGAGCGCAACCCCTCGCGCCCACCCACGCCCGATTGCCCGAGCTCAAACCCACACCCATCACACACACCGCTCTTTTTTTCATCTTTTGAAGGAGACCACAGCGCTCCTCTTTTTTTGGGCCGCAAGGCCATTCTTATGACTTTTCAACAATTGAACCTCATAGCCCCCATTCTCCAAGCGCTGAATGAAACAGGCTATACCACCCCAACACCCATTCAGGCGCAAGCCATACCACATCTGCTGTCAGGACGCGACCTGCTGGGTTGCGCCCAAACCGGCACCGGTAAGACCGCAGCTTTTGCCATTCCCATACTCCAACTGCTCCACGAGCGACCGGCGAAACCCCGCAAAATACGCGCTTTGATATTGACGCCCACCCGCGAGTTGGCGATACA
>JBKBLI010000103.1:0-1622 GCA_046296435.1 Saprospiraceae bacterium
AGGATAGCCATCCCCGCTGCCTATACGGACGGCAGGGCGGCTATCCAACCGTTATGCGCGCAACAAGGCGTCAAGTATATCGGGCCTGCGCCAAAACGCAGGCGGCGTCAATTTTTCAATACGCGATCCTCCAAAATAACAACAAGACTTATTTTACGTTTTCCGAAAAAAAGCAGACGCCGAAACCATGATCAAGACTGCTCAGGCCTCAGACCTGCCTGCTATCGCCGCCTGCCATTGCGCTGCATTTCCCGATTCGCTTTCGACGGCCATGGGCAAACGCTATGTGGCGCGCATGTTGTCCTGGTATCTCAGTACGGACAAGACATTTTTGTTTTTTCTTGAAAAAGAGGGCATGTGCGCTGCTTACGGCGCCGGTATCATAGCCGACGGCGTCCTGTCTACCGGGTCGTCCAGCGGCATGCTGAGACACAGCATGGGGGCCGCCATTTTTGCGCTTTTGCAAAGGCCGTGGGTGATTTTTCATCCGGAATTGCGGGCTAAATATCCGCTCATATTCACAAACTTAGCCCACCTCCTCAGGCTGAGACCCCGCCGTAAGTCCGTCAGAACGGAGCAAGGGAAGCGGGAGCCGGGAGCAGGCTTTGTCGTGCTTGGCGTGCACCCGGCACATCGGCGATCCGGTATCGGAACTGCTTTTTTGGACGAGTTTGAGCGGCGCGCTACAGAAGATTACGGTATGCGGCGGATGTACCTGAGCGTGCGACCGGACAACAAATCGGCCATCCGGATTTACGAGTCACGGGGTTGGGTCTGCGTCGGCGAAGGTAGTTATGAGAAGCGGATCTGAAAGTTGCCTTGCAGGCCCCAGTCCCGCGTCCCCTCGCAAAAATTGGATTAAGCTGACTGCCGTGGGTAAGGCGGCGGGTGCTCATACTTCGCCCTCCACAGCCCTTGCCATGCGCACTTCTCCGAAAGCCCGCGATCGCGCAAGCCTGAGGCGTAGGAAATACAGTCGGATACTACATTTGTCAACATGCTGATTTTCAGTATCTTGAAAGCTCAGGGGCAGATTTTGGGGAAAATCAAATGTTAAATTTTTATTAAAATATTGCCTCCGGTTTGGTCATATCAAAGCAATGTACCCACTTTTGTAGCGGCTGCAAGTAGAAAGCGGTCTTATAGACGAGTATGGTTCATCAAATGATGTGTCGTTGTTGTTGTATGTGCTGTTGGATGTATCAGGCATCTAAGCGGCGTGTGCAAGGCATATCAGAACCGTGCATGACATAGCGTAAGTTATCTCACACATTTGATACAAGGCCTTTTCACACCCGCGGTGTGGAAAGGCCTTTTTCTTTTTCAACATTTTTTTCAAAACGCACAGATTCAAAAATGGCACAACAAGCATTCCACTTCGACACGCTTCAACTCCACGCCGGACAAGAGGCAGACCCAGTCACCAAAAGCCGCGCAACGCCCATTTATCAGACCACCAGCTACGTATTCGACAGTTCGGAGCATGCGGCCAATCTGTTCGGGTTGCGGGAATTTGGCAATATCTACACCCGTATCATGAATCCCACCACCGACGTCTTCGAAAAGCGGATTGCCGCGCTCGAGGGCGGAGTTGCCGCGTTGGCTGTATCTAGCGGACAAGC
>JBKBLI010000103.1:1721-2894 GCA_046296435.1 Saprospiraceae bacterium
AACCACCGACGTCTTCGAAAAGCGGATTGCCGCGCTCGAGGGCGGAGTTGCCGCGTTGGCTGTATCTAGCGGACAAGCGGCCCAGTTTATAGCGCTGACCAATATCCTGCAAGCCGGCGACAATTTTGTCAGCACCTCTTTCTTGTATGGCGGCACCTACAATCAGTTCAAAGTACAGTTCAAGCGCCTCGGTATTGAAGCCCGCTTTGCAGATGGCGACAATCCCGACGCCTTCGAGGCGCTCATCGACGAGCGTACCAAAGCCATCTATCTTGAGACCATTGGCAATCCAGGATTCAACATCCCCGATTTCGAGCGGATCGCGCGGATTGCCGAGCGCCATGGGATTCCCCTCGTAGTGGACAACACCTTCGGCGCCGGCGGTTATTTGTTCCGGCCTTTAGAGCACGGCGCCCACATTGTGGTAGCCAGCGCCACCAAGTGGATCGGCGGTCATGGCACCTCGATTGGCGGCGTGATTGTCGATGGCGGCAACTTCAACTGGGGCAACGGCAAGTTTCCTCAATTCACCGAACCCAGCGAAGGGTATCACGGATTGCGTTTTTGGGAAGTATTTGGCGACAAAGGGCCGTTTGGCAACATTGCCTTCATCATCAGGGCCAGGGTAGAGGGCCTGCGCGATTACGGCTCTGCCCTCAGTCCGTTCAATGCATTTTTGTTGCTTCAGGGCCTTGAGACCCTCTCCCTGCGCGTCCAGCGCCATGTGGACAACGCGTTGGCTCTCGCCCATTGGCTCGAAAGCCATCCTGTCGTCGAATTTGTCAATTACCCCGGTCTCCCATCGTCGCCATACCACGATTTGGCCAAAAAGTACCTACGCAACGGCTTTGGCGGCGTACTGTCATTCAAAGTTAAGGGCGGCAGCGGCGAAGCCGATACCGTGATCAACGCCCTCCGCTTAGTTAGTCACCTGGCCAATGTTGGCGATGCCAAGACCCTGATCATCCATCCGGCCAGCACCACGCACGAGCAGCTAAGTCCTGATGAGCAGCGCGCGGCGGGCGTCGTGCCCGGCGTGCTACGCGTATCGGTAGGTATCGAACACCTCGACGACATCAAAGCGGACTTTGAGCAGGCTTTTGACAAAGTGCGCGCTGCCGCTGTCGGAAATCTACGTTAAAACACGCTTCATGCTACAGTATTTCCATAGCC
>JBKBLI010000103.1:2993-5892 GCA_046296435.1 Saprospiraceae bacterium
GGCTTTTGACAAAGTGCGCGCTGCCGCTGTCGGAAATCTACGTTAAAACACGCTTCATGCTACAGTATTTCCATAGCCGGGAGCGCCTGCCGCTCGAACTCGGCGGACACTTAGACGGCTTGCAGATCGCTTATCACACCTACGGGCGCCCTGGGGCGCCCGTAGTGTGGGTCTGTCACGCCCTGACCGCCAACAGCGACGCGTGCGATTGGTGGAGCGGCCTGCTGGGGCCGGGCGCCCTGTTCGATCCGGAGCGCTACTTTATCGTGTGCGCCAACAATTTGGGCTCTTGTTACGGGACCGCCGGCCCGCTTAGCCCCAATCCCAAGACCGGCGAACCCTGGTTCCACGATTTCCCCCGGATCACCATCCGCGACATGACGGCCATCCACGATCGCTTGTGCGCGCATCTGGGCATCAGGCGCGTTCACTGCCTGATCGGCGGCTCGCAGGGCGGCCAGCAAGCCATGGAGTGGGCCATCATGCGTCCGGATTTGTTCGAGCGGCTCGTGCTCATCGCCACCAATGCAGTCCATTCTCCCTGGGGCATCGCCTTCAATGAAAGCCAGCGCATGGCCATCGCTTGCGACCCAACCTGGCGCCTCAGGCATCAGGACGCCGGATTGGAGGGCATGAAAACCGCTCGCAGCATAGCCCTGTTGAGTTATCGCCACTATCAGGCCTATTCGTCCACCCAGCAATCGCCGGACGACGGGCTTCCCGAAGTATTCCCGGCTGCCTCCTATCAGCGCTATCAAGGCGAAAAGCTGGCCCGGCGCTTCAACGCCTTCTCCTATTGGACGCTTTCGCAGGCCATGGATACCCACAATGTGGGGCGCGGCCGCCGGGGGGTCGCGGCGGCCCTTGCGCAGATCAGGGCGGATACGCTCGTCGTCTCCATCAGCAGCGATCTCTTGTTCCCGCCGGAGGAGCAGCGCTTGCTGGCGCGTCATATCCCCGGCGCGCGCTATGCCGCCATCGAGTCCGATTTCGGCCATGATGGTTTTCTGGTAGAGACCCAAGCCCTCAGCGCCGTCATCCGCGAGGAGTACGGGATAGGGGTGTGGGATCAGGAAGTCGGCGCGGCCTGCCGACCGCTCGATTAAGAAGCATACAAACCAGACCGTCAGATCGCATCAAAGCAGACACCCCTACACTTAATTTAAAAACAAACTAACCCCTAACAACTAACAACTAACAACTAACAACTAACAACTATGCAAATCGGATTATTTGGGTTTGGCACAGTTGGTCAGGGATTTTATCAGATCTTATCTGCGCAGAACGGTGCGGCGCCCGGGCGGGTAGTGAAGATCTGCATCCGCAATCCAGCTAAGCCCCGGAGTATCGCCCCGGAGTTTTTTACGACCAACCCCAATGACATATTAGCGGATCCACAGATTCGCTATATTGTAGAGGCCACCGACAGCTTGAGCGAAGCGTACGATTGGACGCGGCGCGCGCTGTTGGCAGGCAAGACGGTTGTATCGGCCAATAAGGCCATGTTGTCGCGTTTTTTACCTGCGTTGTTGCAAGCAGAGCGTGAGGGCGGCGGACGACTCTTGCACGAGGCGGCGGCCTGCGGTTCGATCCCAATCTTTAGACAACTGCGACAATTTTACCGCCACGACGAGGTGTGCTGTTTGGAAGGTGTATTCAACGGCACAACCAATTACATTCTGAATCAGATGTCCGACAATGCCAGTCCGCTTGAGGATGCGCTTGCCCGGGCGCAGGCGGCAGGGTATGCCGAGAGCGATCCCTCTTCCGATCTGCAAGGCGCCGATCCAGCCGCCAAACTTTCTTTGCTAACAGCGCGCGCTTTTGGCCTTCTCTTGCCGCCCGATATGATTTTGCGTTTGGGCATCAGCCAGATACTTCCGGAGGATATTGCTTTTGCCGCCACTCGCGGCCGCCGCGTGCGGCTGCTCAACCGGGCAGAGCGCGTAGGCGAGGGTAGGGCGATTTGCGCATGGACGCTGCCTGCCATGATAGGGCCGAGCAGCCCTTATTATGAGCTTCCCGACGCCTATAATATTGTGAGGGTGAGCAGCCGCCATTTGGGCGAGATGACTTTCAGCGGCAAGGGCGCGGGCGGCGCTCCGACCGGCTATGCCGTTCTCAGCGACGTGTCCGACGATACGCCCGCCGGCATGCATCCCGTCTTACAGGCGGCGGTATTGGATTACGGGCGAGTCCTGAACGTTTACGTGCGCGCTAGGCAATCCGTGCGGGAAGACTTTTTTGCGGATCCGCCGCAGGAGGAGCGCATCTCATCTGCCGGGCGCCAATGGGTCGGGGCAGTTTCGCTCGGGCGACTTAGCGAGGCCTTGCCCGCCCTTGTAGCCGAGGGCGGGTTCGCGGCAGTTTGGCCCGATGCATCGCTTTGAGTTCCCGAAAGCCTGCAATCCGGGGCCGCGCGCTTATCTTGAGCGCTGGCTGCGGTGCACCACCGGAAGATCTCTACGCGTCTCAGCCACATTGAAAAATTCATCCAGATAGTTGATCATTTCCTGGGCGGCGCTGCGCGACATGTATTTGCTGCGAACAGCGGCATAAAGTTCTTTTTTGCGCTCTCTGATCAACTTCACGGCGTTTTGGATGGCCTCTTGCTGGATACCGTTAGCCATCAGAAAGCGGTCGCGCGTGCTGGACAGACCGCTTTCGAGCGTAGGTGTGGCGTAAGGAGCCCCGACGGCCCCTGCAAAGTCGAAGTCGTAGGGGATCACGCTGATCGGCCCGCCCTCGAAGTGTCTCAGCAGCCGCACGTTGCGCAACATCGCAATGTCCCAATCCGTATTGCCGATCATGTACTGAAATACGGCGGTCAATGCCGCTTGTTCCTGATTGAGGCTGTCCGGCGATACGCCGTATGTGTCGTAAGTCTGGGCTTTGAGTC
>JBKBLI010000104.1:0-5818 GCA_046296435.1 Saprospiraceae bacterium
TTCCAGGCCCGCATAGGGTCTTTTTCGCCGGTGGCGCTCAGGATGGCGGCGAGGTGGTAGATCTGTGTGATGCGGCGGCGGGCGCAGAGATCGTCCAAGGCGGCGAGGTCAAGCGCATCGAGCGCTTCAGAGGGGCCGCTGGGGTCTTGCAACGGGCGAATATCGGTTGCGATGATCTGGTCGGCGCCATAATGTGCGCGCAGTGCCTTCGTGAGTACAGAGCCGATCTGACCTCCTGCTCCGATGACGAGTATGCGATCTTTCTGCATGTTCGGGTTGGTCTCGTATTGTGTGCGTGACGGCAATTTGCTGATTTTAGCCGCTAAAGTACGCCGCCTTGCAGATAAACGCCGTGCAGAAACGACAATGTGCGACATTTTCGTTTTTTTTGAAAAAAATAGACAACCGCGCTGAACGCCTGCGCGTCTTATGACTGTAAATCTTCTACAACATCGAGTAGTATATGAAAATTCGCAGCCTCTTCGCTTTTGTTTGCATCATGGCTTGGGCCACAAGTCCAGGCGCGCAGACTATGCAAGATCTATCGGTTAGTTTGATCTGGTTGGATCAACCTGTCGCGCATCCGCTGTCTGGGGGCGAGTCGCTGTATTTCTGGGGATTCGAGGGGTGCGTTTATCGCGATGAGTACGGCGCGCTTCCCTTTTGGACGACCCGCGTGCCTCTGGACGGGCCGGCCGACGTCGCGGCAACCCTAAGCGGCGCGCAGTACGAGCGTTTCGACCGACCGGCCTACGCCGACGATGTGCTGCTGAAGGAGGAAGCTATGGTTTTTGCGGTTTTAGAAAAAGAGCGGCAGCGCTATTATGCGCGCATCAGCGTGCTGCCGCTCCGGCGTCAGGGCGGCCAGATAGAGCGGCTGAGGAGCTTTTCGCTCGCGCTCGCGCTCACGCCACGCGCCCTCTCTGCCGAGGAGGTCAAGTCGCGCGGCGGCGGAGATTTCGCCTACAACTCCGTGTTGAACGACGGCGATATATACAAGTTTGGGGTGTCCAATACGGGCGTTTACCGCTTGGATTACGCCTACCTGAAAAACGAACTGGGCATCGCCAATCTCGACAACATCGATCCCCGAACGATCCGCATATATGGCAACGGCGGGGCGATGACGCCGGAGCGCAACACAGATGCCCGGCCCGACGACCTGATCGAAAATGCCATCTTTGTATCAGGCGAGACAGATGGTAAGTTTGATCCGGCAGATTACATTCTGTTTTTTGCCGAGGGGCCGACGGTCATGCGCTATGCTCCCGCTTCGGGCGCCAATCCGCCGTTAAACATGCGGATCAACCTTTACGATCGGCATTCGTGGTATTTTATCAAGATCGGACCGGGTTTTGGGGAGCGGATAACCGAGGCGCCGAGCGAGCCGGCGAGCTATGTGAGCGACACTTTTGACGACGTGATCCGTTTAGAAGACGAGCGGGTCAACCTGCTGGATGAGTTTGTCTCGGCGCAGGGATCGGGCAAACGCTGGTTTGGCGATTATTTTTTCCAACAGCGCGAACGGACATACAACTTCAATTTTCCCAATGCCGTGACCGGCTTACCGGCCCGGGCGCGGGCGGAATTTGCGGGGCGCAGCAGCGCAATGACCACCGTCAGAATGCTATCAGGCGGCGCAACGCATTCGGCGCCTGTTTCAGCGACCAACACATCCAACGTAGAGGCCGTTTTTGCCCATGTCGGCGTCATGTCGGGCGAGATCCCCGTGCCGGGCGACAATATAGCGGTGACGATCAGTTATCCCAACGTGTCTGCAGCCAGCGAGGGGTGGCTGGACTATATCGAAATCAATGCCCGCCGCCGCCTTCTGATGAGCGGATCGGGTCTTTTGTTCCGGGATCTGCAGACGCTCAATCAGCCGGCGGCCATTTTCCGAATTGGCGGCGTCAGCGGCGCCTTGCAGGTTTGGGACGTGACGGACATGCAGCGCCCTCGGCGGCGTCAGTTGAGCGGCGGAGGCGACCAGCGCGAATTTGGAGCGGCGACACAAGGCGTGTTAAAGCAATTTTACGCGTTTTACGATGCGCCGACGCTGCCCAAGCCGGAAGCTAAGGTGGGTCGGATACCCAATCAGAACGTGCACGCCACTGACAACGTGCACATGTTGATCGTGTATCATCGCGATTTCAAGACCCAAGCCGAGCAATTGGCCCAGCATCGGCGCAATTATTCGGGCTTGGATGTGGCTACGGTTGACGTCGCGCAGGTCTTCAATGAGTTTTCCTCCGGCAAAAAGGACCCCGTTGCCATCCGGGATATGGCGCGTATGCTGTACGAACGCAGGCCGGAAAAGTTCCGTTTTATGCTGCTGCTGGGCGATGGCAGTTTTGACCCCAAGAACAACAGCAACTCAGTAAACAATCTAGATTTTGTACCCGTTTTCGAGACCGAGCAGTCGCTCAATCCCATCACCGCTTTTCCGACCGACGACTTCATGGCCTTGCTCGACCCGAACGAAGGCGGCAATCTGGCCGGCTCGCTCGATATCAACGTAGGCCGTATCCCCGTCAATACGCCTACAGAGGCGCAGCAGGTGATCGACAAAATCATAGACTACGAGACGAGCCCGCAGACCCTCGGCGATTGGCGGCTGCGTCAGATCTATGTGGCCGACGATGAAGACAGCAACGCCCACATCAATCAGGCCGAAAAATTATCCAAAGAAACCCTGGATGCCGATCGCCGATTCAATGTCGAGAAACTCTATCTCGACGCTTTCCAGCAGATTGCCACTTCGGCCGGACAGCGCAGCCCCGATATGAAAGCCGCGCTTAATGCCAACGTATTCCGCAGCGGCCTGACCCTCAACTACATCGGACACGGCGGCCCACGCGGCTGGATGCAAGAGCGCGTACTCGACAACAACGACATCGCCAACTGGGCCAATACCCACCGCTATCCGCTGATCATCACCGCCACTTGCTCGTTTGGCGGATTTGACGACTTCAAGACGCTGACCGGCGGCGAGCAGGCCCTACTCAAGCCCCAATCGGGCGCTATGGGGCTATTTACTACCGTGCGTGCGGTATTTATCAGCGCCAACAATCAACTGACCAGCGCGGTGCAACAATTTCTTTTCAAAAAAGAAAACGGACAATATCTGCCCATAGGCGACATCCTGCGCCGGGGCAAAAATGTGGTGGGCGATGCCGACAACTCCCGTCGCTTCGCCCTGCTCGGTGATCCGGCCATGCGTCTGGCCATTCCGCCTATGCAGGTCGCCACGACGCACATCAACGGCAAGGCTGTGCAAGCCGGCCAGACCGACACCCTGCGCGCACTGGCCCCTGTAGAGATCGAAGGCGAAGTGACCAACGGCGATGGTCAAATCCTCACTGCGTTCAACGGCCGCGTCTTTGTCACCATTTTAGACAAGCCGCTGACGCTCCGCACCCTCGGCGCCGACAGCGGCAGCTTTCCAATCAACTTTACGGTACAGCGCAACATTCTGTTCAGAGGTAGCGCCACCGTGAACAACGGCCGCTTCAAAATCCGGTTTGTGATGCCTAAAAACATCGATTTTACCTTCGGAAAAGGCAAGATCAGCTATTATGCCGAAAATGGCACGCCCCTCGACGCGGCAGGCGCCGACGAAAATATTGTGATCGGCGGCAACTCTGACCTGATCAACGACGATCAGCCGCCCATCGTGCAGGTGTTCATGAACAACGATGCTTTCGCTTTCGGAGGCATTACCAACGCCAATCCCAAGCTCTTCGTCAAATTCGAGGATGATCACGGCATCAATGTCAGTACGGCCGGTCTGGGACACGACATCACGGCCGTCCTCGACGGCAACGCGTTGCAGGCCATCACCCTCAACGATTTTTACGAAAGCGAAACCGACGACTTCCGACGCGGCAAGGCGCTCTATCCGCTCTCCGGATTATCGGTCGGTCGCCACACCGTGCAGGTCAGGGCTTTTGATGTGGCCAATAATCCGGGCGAGGGCTACACCGAGTTTGTGGTCGCCGAGAGCGGCAAAGCTGCGCTGGCTCAGGTGTTGAACTACCCCAATCCGTTTACCACTAATACCTACTTTCAGTTTGAGCACAACCTCGCGGGCAGTCTCCTCGACGTGCATATCGGCATCTACACAGTGTCAGGACGCTTGGTCAAAAGCATCTTCCATAGCGCGACGGCCGACGGCTTCCGGGTCAACGACATCAACTGGGACGGACGCGACGAGTACGGCGACCAATTGGCCCGGGGGGTATATATCTACAAGATCAAAGTGCGCGGCACAGATTTTAACGGAAATACGGCGCAAGCCGAAAGCGGATTCGAAAAACTGGTCATCATCAAATAGAGACAGCGCCTGACCGGCTTCTACCCGTCCTTATACCCTGCACCCGCCCGCTTCTGCGCCCTTACTTTTTTTGGAAAAAAGGAGTGGGATAAGGGTGCGGGGTAAGGCGCGCCGATTTTTACCCCCAAAAAACATCGCCAGAGCTGGCGCCGACCCGTCAGCTTACTTCGTTTGACACAGCTATTCAAAACCCGCTTACCTTTGCGGCCCTATGAGCGAAAAATTGAGGGCTTACCTGTACCTGCACCTCTGTGTATTTATCTGGGGCTTCACGGCGATTTTAGGCAAACTGATCAGCCTCAAGGCGCTCCCCTTAGTTTGGTGGCGCGTCGCCTTGTGCTGTGCGGCGCTATGGATGCTCATCCCCCGCGCCCAACTCCGAAGCATGGATCGGGCCATGATCCTGCGCTTGTTCGGGATCGGCGCATTGGTGGGTCTGCACTGGCTGTGTTTTTATGGGGCCATCAAACTATCTAATGCGTCGGTAGGCGTAGTCAGCATGGCGACGGCTTCGTTTTTTGCAGCTCTCTTGGAACCGGTTTTGTTTCGCCGCCCGCTCAAGTGGCACGAATTGAGCTTGGGCCTTTTGGTGATTCCTGGCATTGCGCTCATCGTGGGCGCTATCGACTGGGAAATGCGCTGGGGCTTTGCCGTCGGGATTGCGGCCGCTTTTCTGGCCGCTTTGTTTACCGCGCTCAACAAGCAAGTGCTGGATAGCCCCCATCCGCCGCCGCCGTTTGCCATGACGCTGGCCGAGTTGGGCGGCGGCCTGATCTTGTGCTCGTTGATTTTACCGATATATTTGCTGCGGTATCCCGAAACGCCCATGGCTATACAAGGCGCCGACTGGATGTGGATTCCGGTGCTGGCTTTCGTGTGCACCTTAGCGCCGTACTACTTGACGCTGCTGGCCATGCGCCACATCAGCGCGTTTGCCACTAACCTGAGCGTCAATCTGGAACCGGTGTACGGCGTGGTACTCGCGGCCCTGATCTTTGGCGAACACCGGGAGATGAATGCCCATTTCTATATCGGCGTGGGGGTAATCATCGCGGCGGTATTCGGGCACCCCCTGCTGAAGCATTATGTTGAACGAGATTTTTAGTGGTTAGTGGTTAGTGGTTAGTGGTTAGTGGTTAGTGGTTAGTGGTTAGTGGTTAGGCTTATTGCTCAAATACTGCGTTGGGAGGGTTAAGGCGGAGCGGCTTGAATATGGGGTCTAGAGGCGCTTCAGCGCTTCTTTTACTACGTGATGCGATTTTGCTTTACTTTTGCCGAACGGATATGGATGTTTTTTCGCCAGAGAAACGGAGCAGCATTATGCGCGGCGTCAAAGCGGCGCGCAATAGCAGTACCGAACTACGCCTAATCGCGTTGTTCAAGGCGCGCGGCATCAAAGGCTGGCGGCGGAATTATCCAGCGGTTGGCAAACCTGATTTTGTTTTTTTACGTCAAAAAATCGCCGTATTCACCGATGGGTGCTTC
>JBKBLI010000105.1:0-5599 GCA_046296435.1 Saprospiraceae bacterium
GTGAACCGCACGGTGATCGGCTTCCACCTGCCTGAGGCGACGGAAGCGACGCTGAGCGTGTTCGACGAGGCCGGCCGCCTGCTGTATCAGACGCGCGGCGACTTCGGCAAAGGCTACAACGCCGTGACGCTGGATCGCAACGCAGTGAACGCTACGGGCTTGATGTACTACAAACTGGAGACTTCGACGGACGCAGCGACGAAGAAGATGATCCAGACGAAATAAGTTAACCGAAGAGAATAGGCGGGCGACGCGCTGAAAAGTCAGGAAGTCGCCCGCCGATTTTTCGGTTGGCTTGCATGAGAAAGACGTGACAGATTGAAGATAGCTTTGCGCCGGAGCCTGTGTGCGCAGAGCGAACCAAAAATCGATTTTAATTTCATACTTTAAAATCGGTTTTTGGGATGGCCTCTCTCCAGAAGTTGGAGGGGGGCTTTTTTAGTTAGCGTCCAATTTTTCAATGGCCGACTTCAAATGACGAGCAGAAGCAGGGCGCGGGATCATCTTTGCGTAAAATTTCATTACGCCCTTTGCGAGGGAAAAGGGTTTACGCAAAGCACGCAAAAGTGGTGTAGTCTTTGCGCCCTTTGCGTGAAAACCCCTTTGCGCCCTTTGCATGAAAAAACCATTGGGCGTTTTCCAAATACGCAGGAGCTTATGTGAGGCTTACTTGGCTCACAGTTGTAGAGAGTCGCTCCCTGGGCACTTCGCCTGTCCGGCGCGTCTCAAAATAAAAATTGCTCAGGTTCCACACGATCATGATCGCCGAGAAGAAATACAGGTTGAGAATCAGGGCAATGCCAAGGTGCAGGCCAATGGTTAGCGCAAGCCAAAGTCTTCGGGTGGCCGGTATCCAAATAAAAATGGGGTACAGCATCTCAATCAGTATAGTCGCCCAGCCTGCGGATATCAGAATCCACGGATGATCGGCCAACCAACTGAAGTTAAAAAAGAAATCGCGGTTGGCGTAAGGCAGGTTGATGGCTTTCCAGATGGACTCCCCGTTGTGCCAGTTGAACCCCAGTAACTTATCGAAGCCCGAAAAGAAGTATGCAATAGAAATGTGCAACTGGAAGGCGCGTTTCAAAGGCATGTAAGCCGGCGGATTGTTTGGCTTCCCCCAGAGGGCGTTACGCAGCGATCCGTAGCGATCCGCAGGCAGCAGAATCAGGTAGAACAAGGACATAGCGAGGAAAAAGTCCACGCCATAGATAAAAAACGAGGCTCCTTTGATCAGCGCAATGTGTAAAGGCAAGAGCAGAAGCGCCGCCCATCGAGAAAAGAAGCCCCCAATCAACATCAGGCAAAGGATGGGGAACAGTATTTTGATACACAGCGCAACGCTCTCTTCGCTCGCGCCCATGGCCGCAAGCCAGGCGACCAATTTGGGGTAGGTAAGCAGCCAATCAGGGTGGAATACCGTGATGATGTCTTGCGGCACGATGCAGTCGGCGCCAAACAAGCGTTCGAAATCGCGGACGACCGAAAGAAAATGCAGCAGCAGAACGAGGCCGACGGCCGCGCGGAAGAAGACCAAGAAATCTCCTCTGTCATCTTCCCGAAAGAAAAAGCGCTCAACAGCGCGGGACATATTAGAGATGAGTCGTTTCATATTTCGTATTCGCTAATGAGGATCGCTTTTTCAGCGCGGTCGCCAGCGCGGTACTGAGCGATAGTGGGAAAATCATACAAATAAAGGCGGGCGGCGACGGTAGCCGCGCCGGGATAATCCTTCTTGACGGACAGAGCGATCTGTCGGATCACCACGTCCAGATATTGCAGATATTGATCGCCGGTGTCGGACTCTGCCTTGCTGATTTTGTCCAAAAACATATTGAACACCGAGGTGAAACGCACCACGCTTTCTTTCTGGCGGAATCGGGGCATGGCCTGCTGCGCCATGATGGCGCCGGAACTGTCCCTGATTTCGAAGGTGAGCACGAAATCGCTGGCCACGTTAGGCGCAAAGAACCCGTATCCGGTATCGAATCCGGTGTAGGCGATAAATGCATTGACAGGAGGGGCGTACACCAGCCCTTCGACCGCTTCGTAGATCCATGGCTTACGGTACGCGCCATTCTCGTAGTAAAACCCGTAGTAGCCGTCGAAGGTACCCTTAAGTCCAACGGCAAATACCGTCAAAAGCAGGGCAAATACGCCGGCCAGTTGTATTGATTTTTTCATCGGAACCGCTTTTTTTTTGCTAAAAAATCCAGAAAAGAGAACGATCGGGCGCCCAGACCCCGCCAGGCAGGAAACCGGTATTCGCCAAACGCCTCAGCAAAGCCGGAGCGCCCGAAGTCTTATTATATGGTTACTTGTACTTTTGCAGGGTAAGAACCAACTCCTTGTTCAACTTTGAGTCAAAGCGCGAATTGTTGAGACGCGTCAGCCAGCGCGTAAAAGCCCTTACGCCCATGTAGTCGCCGCAGATATCCACGTAATTGGCGCCTATGACTGTGCGCGATAGCAAATTCTGCATATCTTGAGCCTGCAACTGCGCCACTGAGGTGGCGATGTTGTTGTTCTGGATCGAAATATCGCCGCCTTCGAGCATAGCAGGGCTGTATTTGCTGACAATGCTCTCAAAACGCGCTTTAATATCGGGAGCTACGGCCCAGTCTATATGCTGCACTTCAAAACAACCCTTGTGGATATCGAGGATTTTTTGAATCTTATCAAAGCGCGTCAGGCGATCGAAGGTCTGAGCCGTTTGAAACTTTTGGATGCGTTGAATCTGGTTGCGGTTGATCACGTAACAAATAAAGCGCGTACCGTCGGTCAGTTTGGCGTATTCGGCATCAAGTTCGATGAGCGCCTGCACGTCGGCTGCCGACATGGCTTTTGCTTCTTTGATGATGAAATTGTTGTCCACGACATAATTGCCGTTTTCATTGAAAAAAAGGGGTTTTTGCGGTTTTTGGCATTGCGACAAAACGACAAGCGCTATCGCGATGGCCCCTGTGAGGATCAATACATTTCGTTTCATGTGAATGTGTTTGATTTTAGGATGAAAAAAGAATTGTTCGACGCGGGTTTTAAAAGAGGGACTGCGCCGCGGATACCGGTTTCGTACCCCGGCCAAACCGGCCAAGGATGCGTTTGAATAGTCGCGGGGAATTCAGAATGTAAAGGCCGCGACCTGCTGCGAGGAACGCAGACTTTCAAAACTGTCGATTACCTTCCGTTTTGATGAAATTTTTTTTTAAAAAAAATGCGAACTTTTTTCAGTGAACGACGTTACCTTTGCAGTCGCAATTTGCGATTGGATTAAATCTAAATACGCGCAAAAATACCTGGTATGCAATCCAACAGACTCATATACCTGGACAACAATTCCACCACGCCCTGCGATCCGCGCGTGGTGGACGCTATGTTGCCTTATTTTTTTGAAAAACATGGCAACGCAGCTAGCCGCAGCCACCAATTTGGTTGGGAAGCAGAAGACGCAGTTGATTACGCTCGCGAGCAAATCGCGAAACTGATCGGAGCCGAGGACAAAGAGATCATCTTTACCTCGGGCGCTACCGAGAGCAACAACCTTGCGATCAAAGGCGTATTTGAGATGTACGCCCGAAAAGGCAACCACATCATCACCGCCGAGACCGAACACAAGGCTGTGATCGATACCTGCAAGCACCTCGAAAAAGAGGGCGCTGAAGTGACCTGGCTCAAGGTAGGCGAAGATGGCTTGATCGACCTGCAAGAACTCGAAGCAGCCATCAAACCAACGACCATTTTGGTATCCATCATGTGGGCCAACAACGAAACCGGCGTCATACAGCCCATGCGCGAAATCGGCCGAATTTGCGAAAAACATGGCGTGCTCTTTCACAGCGACGCAACGCAGGCAGTAGGAAAAATTCCGACTATCCCGCGCGAAAACGGGGTGCACCTCATGTCGTTTACGGGGCACAAAATGTACGGCCCCAAAGGCATCGGCGCGCTGTACGTAAGCCGTAAGAACCCGCGTGTGAAGGTCACGGCCCAAATGGACGGGGGCGGGCATGAGCGCGGAATGCGTTCGGGTACGCTCAATGTGCCGGGTATCGTAGGTTTTGGTAAAGCCGCTGAAATCGCCATGAACGAAATGGCGCAAGATGCAGAACGCCTGAGTAAACTGCGCGACAAGTTGGAGCGTGCGCTGACGCAATTGGAAGAAACTAAGGTCAACGGCAACGTGAATAGCCGCATGCCTCACGTCACGAACATCTCCTTCAAGCATGTGGAAGGCGAAGGCTTGATGATGACCTTCAACCAACACATTGCCGTATCGTCAGGTTCAGCCTGCACATCGGCCTCTTTAGAACCTTCGTATGTTCTGGTAGCCATGGGCCTTGGCGACGATCTGGCCCACTCTTCTATCCGCTTCTCACTCGGGCGTTTCACAACGGAGGAAGATGTGGATTTTGCTATCGAAGCCGTAACCAAAGGCGTCAACCACATGCGCGAACTCAGCCCAATCTGGGAAATGTACAAAGACGGCGTGGATCTGAGCAAGATCGAATGGTCGGCACACTGATCCGGCCCCGAGTTTCCGCACACACACTCCCTTTGCCCTTGCCCGCCCACTCCCCTCGCTCCGGCCCCTTTTTCAAAAAAAATTATGGGTATCCAACACGAACCATACGGCATTGAAAAGCTCTTGCTAAGGGCGTTTTATTTTGTTCGGGGTTTGTTGTATTCCCTATTCAAGCCCCGCGCTTGAACGGCGCGTTTAAAAAAAATTCTGTCATGGCATACAGCAATAAAGTTCTCGACCATTTCAAAAATCCGCGCAACGTGGGTTCGCTCAACAAAGACGCCAAAAACGTAGGCACGGGTCTTGTCGGCGCGCCCGAATGCGGCGACGTGATGCGCTTGCAGATCGAAGTGGACGAATCCACCGGCATTATTCGCGACGCCAAGTTCAAAACCTTTGGTTGCGGGTCGGCCATAGCATCGTCATCGCTGGCTACCGAGTGGCTCAAAGGTAAATCGCTGGACGAAGCGGCGAAAATTGATAACATGGATATTGTCGAAGAGTTGGCGCTCCCGCCTGTCAAAATTCACTGTTCGGTGCTGGCCGAAGATGCGATCAAAGCGGCTATCGCCGACTTTAAACAAAAAAACGGCATAGAAGCGGAGCAGGGCGCCAAAGCGGAAACCTTAGCCTGAGCGCATGATAACCGTAGCTGAAAGCGCAAAAAATAAAATTGCCGCCATACGCGCTTCGAAGGGAATCTCCGATGATTATTTCCTTCGGGTTAGCGTCGTGTCAGGAGGTTGCTCGGGGCTCTCCTACAAACTCGACTTTGATAACGAAAATCGCCCGAACGATCAGGTATTTGAGCACAATGGCGTGAAGGTTGTCACCGATTTGAAGAGTCTGCTCTATCTTTTTGACACCGAACTTGAATTTTCCGGCGGTCTGGACGGCAAGGGCTTTCACTTCAATAACCCCAACGCCTCGCGCACCTGTAGTTGCGGCGAGAGCTTTGCGGTTTGAGCGTGGACTGCCGGAGTATGAACGGCGTAGTCGCTACAAATTTTTTGTATCCATCTCGCTTAGTTGCCAGCCTCAAATGTTGGAAGTGATGCAATCTTTCCGACATTTGAG
>JBKBLI010000106.1:0-5413 GCA_046296435.1 Saprospiraceae bacterium
CCGTACCTTTGCAGCCGCTAAGAAAACCACCATTGGTACCTTAGCTCAGATGGTAGAGCAACGGACTGAAAATCCGTGTGTCCCCAGTTCGATTCTGGGAGGTACCACTTACAAAACCGGAGCCGAAACGCTCCGGTTTTTTTGTTTATGGCGCAAGATATTGTTATCCGGGTGTTGTTGCTGCCCATCGCCCTGCTTTATGGGCTGGCGGTCACGGTTCGAAATGCCTTGTACCGCAGCGGCGTGCTGCGCAGCGTCAGTTTTGACCTGCCGGTCATCTCGGTGGGCAATCTGAGCGTGGGAGGCGCCGGCAAATCGCCACACATCGCCTGGTTGGCCGCCTGGCTTCATGAGTACATCAATCCGGCGGTGCTGAGTCGGGGATATGGGCGCGACACATTTGGGTATCGCAACGTAAGCCTGGCCGACACAGCGCGCGAGGCAGGCGACGAACCCATACAGTTTAAGCGCCGGTTCCCGGCCATTCCGACTTGCGTAAGCGAAAGCCGCGCCCTTGGGATACCTGAACTGCTGCGCAACTACCCAGACACCCAATGCGTATTGCTCGACGATGCGTTTCAACACTTAGCCGTCAAGCCGGGTCTTAACATCCTGCTCACCGAATACAGCCGCCCCTTTACCCGGGATTGGCTGCTGCCTGCCGGACGTCTGCGCGAGTGGCGCAACGCCTATCGCCGCGCCGACCTGATTATCGTCACCAAATGTCCGGGCGATCTTTCTCAAAGCCAACGCGTAGCAATGACGCGAGAAATAGACCCCTATCCCAAACAAAAGATTTTTTTCTCGACCTACGACTACGGGCGGATGTATCGTCTGGGGCATCCGGACCAACTGGCGCCAGAGCGCGATTATATCGATACCGAAGCCTTGTTGATCAGCGCCATTGCCAACACGGATTTTCTGCTCCGGCATCTTGCAAACGAATTTAAAGCGGTGCAAACCCTCGAATTTGAGGACCACCACTACTACGCCGCCGAAGATATTCTGGAGCTAAAGCGGCGATTTTCTTTTCTAACAGGCCCTTCGAAAATGATCGTCACCACCGAAAAGGATGCCACGCGACTCGAACTCCATCAGGAACTAATTGCGTTGCACGGACTTGAAATCTGGGTATTGCCTATAGCGGTGCGATTCCTGGACGACGACGAGGCCGCTTTCAAGCGTGAGATTCAGGCATTCTTGCTAGGATTCAAAGCCTGAACCTCCGCCCTGCTGCGCTTCCAACGCTTGTGGCTCCACAACCAGTCGGCGGGGCGCTCGCGAATGATGCGCTCTACGTGTTCTGCATAGCGGCGCGTGATCTCGCCGGGCGGGCTTTTGTCGGGCGATGTGCAGATCTCCTCAAATAGCACTTCGTAGTACCCTCGCTTCACCCTTCGGACGCTGAAATACAAAACGGGCGCATTGAACTTGCGCGACAACAAGTCGAGACCGGGCAGAAAAGCGGTTTCCTGATTTAGAAAAGGCAGCCAATGGGCATTGCGGTAATTGGCGGGCGACTGATCGCTCAACATGAACCAAGCAGTCCCCTGCTCCTGATAACGCCGCATAGCGCCGTAGGTTTCCTCCATATTGACCATGATCATACCGTCGCGGGCGCGCTTTTGGTTGTAAAAGGCGTTGACGTAAGGATTGCTCAAAGGCTTATATACGGTGATCCCCAATCCGGCCAATTGATGCGGAAAAGTGAGGCAAGGCCACTCCCACGAACAGTAGTGGCTGCCGCTCATGAGCACCGTGCGGCCTTGGCGCAAATACCGATTGGCCAACTCGACATTGTGGGTTACGCAACGTCGGTTAAGCTCGGACAGGGGAGCGGTGAAGCCTTTGATGGTCTCCAGCGTAATATCGGTCAGATTGCGATAGGTATCACGGACGATCTGTGCAATATCGGCATCTGAGCGATCGGGGAAGGCGGCCCGCAGGTTGCGCTCAATGACACTGCGCCGATAGCCGATCAGGTTGCGCAAAATCCACGCCAAGCCGTCGGACAGGATGTAAAGCGCGCCAAAGGGCACATAGCGAAACAACTCGACAACTGCACGCAAGATATAATACGACACCTTTTTCACGGGGCAAAAATACGCGGAATTATCGGCATGTCCACATTCCATACCCCTCTCCGCGCCGCCCGACTCTTGTATATCGGGCTTCAGGCAGATCGCGCTAAAGTTTTAGTTCTGCATAATCGGCTTCTTCTTTGCCAAATTTGATCTTGAAACCCTTGCGCTGAAATAGCCTGCGCATGGCGCTGTTGGCTTTAAGGAACGTGGCGGTCACGCGCTTGTAACCCTGGGCGCGCGCAATCTCAATGATGTATTCGGTTAACAGTCCTCCCAAGCCTTTGCCATGCCAGGCGTCGTCCACTAAGATGGCATATTCGCAAGACTCGCGCCAGCCGTCGCCCACTACGCGCACGACGCCAATGATCTGCGGTTCGCCCTGGATTTCGACGATGGCCACGATGGCCATTTCGCGGTCGTAATCGATGTGCGTAAATCGCGACAAGAACTTTTCGTCCATCCCCGATATATAGCCGAAAAAGCGAAAATACAGACTCTCCCGCGAAGCGCGCTTGACCAACCGCGCCTCAAGCGGCGTATCCTCCGGCCTTATGGGGCGAAGCAACACTTCGACGCCATCTCTCAGAACGGCCGATTTGATCCACTGTAAGGGATAAGGCTGAATACACAAATGCGCATAGGGTCGCTCAGCAGCCGGCTCTTCGGCCTCCAAACGTACCCGGATATCCAAGGCGACAAACTCGCGATCTGTCACTGCCAGAGGATTGATCTCGATCTCGGATATACCCGGATGGTCCATCAACAAATAAGAAAAACGCACCAGTAGGGTATAGAGCTTGTCCAACGCCACGGGCGGCAGATCGCGGTATCCTTCTAAAAGGCGCGAGATCCGCGCTCTTTCTACCAGGCGGCGGGCCAGAGCGAGGTTGAGAGGCGGCAGGCCGATGATATAATCCTGCCAGATTTCGGCGGCGCCCCCTCCCTGCCCAAACATGATGGCCGGCCCAAATACCGCGTCTTTGCAAGCGCCGAGGATGAGCTCGTGGCGGTGCTCCAACATAGGCTCGACACTCAGCCCACGGATGCGCGCATCCGGGCGGCGTTGTCGCACCGTATCGAGAAGCAGCGCAAACGTATTGCGCAGCGCCTCATCCGAGTTGACGCCCAGGCGCACGCCATAGACGTCGGATTTGTGCGGAATGTCGGACGAGTCAATTTTCAGGGCGATCGGGTAGCCTACACGATTGGCGGCTTCTATGGCGCTTTCGACATCGGCGCACAAGACTGCCGGATTAGAAGCGATGCCATAGTAGCCCAGCAGTTCCTTACCTTCGTCTATACGCAGTACCAAGCGACCTTCAGCGCGCACACGCCTGAGAAGCGCCTCTGCTTGTTCGCAGCGGATATCGGCGAATTCGATGGGCAGATCCGGCGGCGTTTCGTATAGCAGTTCTAAATTGATGCGGTATCGCACGGCGTGCATAAACACATTGACGGCCCTTTCCGGAAACGGATACCACGGAATGCGCGACATTTCCAAGGCCTCGCGCCCCTTGCGCACACTCTCTGCGCCCATCCAAGAAGCATATACCGGCTTGGGAAATCCTCGGGGCGTTTCGGCGGCAATCGCCTGCGCTACTGCCGCCGGATCTGTGACGCGCTGGGCGGCCATGATAACCAAAAGCGCATCGACGTTTTTGTCGTACAAGCAGGCTCTGACGGCCGCGCGGTAACGCGACTCGTCGGCATCGCCGAGCAAATCGATCGGATTTTTGCGCGAGCCGGCGGGATGCAGCAGCGGCGCTATTTGGTTCATTCCCTCCGGATCCAATTGGGCCAACTCGCCTTTTTGTCGCGACAAAGCATCGGCGGCCAGTATAGCCGGCCCTCCGGCATTGGATACAATAGCCAGACGGCGCCCGGGCGGAAGCGGCTGCATAGCCAGCGCCTGCGCGCAGTCAAACAATTCCTGAATGGTGTGCACCCGAATAACGCCGGCCCTGCGCATGGCAGCGTCGAACACTGTATCGCTGCCCGCCAGGCGTCCGGTGTGGGTCAATACGGCCCTTGCGCCTTCAGCGCTCACGCCCGCCTTGAGCAGAACAATAGGTTTAGAGCGCGCAAAGGCGCGGGCGGCGCTCATGAATTGGCGCGCATGGTCGAGACTCTCCATGTAGATCAGAATGCAGGCCGTGCGGCTATCGGCGCCAAAATAGTCGATCATCTGGTCAAAGCGCAGATCGGCCATCCCTCCAAGAGATACAAAATGGCTGAATCCGACCTTCTTGTCAGACGCCCAGTCCATCACGGCTGCGCCCAGCGCGCCGCTTTGCGTAATAAAGGCCACTCTGCCGGCTTCGGGCATGGTGGGCGCAAAGGTGGCATTCAGGCCGTGCGAGGGAGTAGCCAGTCCGAGACAATTGGGGCCGATCAAACGGACTTTGGCCCGCTTGGCGGAAGCGATGAGCTGTTGCTGGAGGCGCGCGCCAGCCGGGCCTTGTTCGTTGAAACCCGCCGACAGGACAACGGCCTGCTTCAGACCTGCCCGACCGCACTCGGCCACAAGATCGGGGACGCCCGAAGCAGGCGTGGCGATGAGCGCCAGATCGGGCGCCAAGGGCAGGGCGCGGGCTGAGGGATAACACTTCAGGCCCATGACGGCGCCGTATTTGGGGTTGACGGGATAAACCTGGCCGCCAAACCCCGATAAGTTGCGCATCAGCGCCCAGCCCACCTTCCCTTCCTTCTCGGTGGCGCCAAAAACGGCTACAGAGGCGGGAAAGAAGAATTTGTCGAGAATATTCTTCATGCCTATAATTTCCAGTGAGCGGCCATGAGGCTTACAGCGTAATGCAGGTTCATTTCGTACGTTTCCCACACCCTAAGCCCAGAACTCATCCCTGTCTCCGGGAAAGCCATTTTCTCCCCATTGATCCCGGCAATAAAATTGTGCACGCTGCGGGGCAGTTGCTCCGTGTTGTACCCGCCTTCGAGCACGGCAAAGACTTTGCCGCTGAAGGTCTCGCGCAGACGAAGCCCCGTTTTATAGTAGAAAGCGTCGCTGGCATTGAGCTGAAGCAAGGGATCGGCATAATGGGCGTCAAAACCCGCCGATACGGCCACCACATCAGGCCTGAACCGCTCGGCAATACCCCACAAATAATCTATGGCATGAAGCATGATGTCGTCGGCTGCTCCGGGCGGCAAAGGCACGTTGAGGGTGTAACCCTTGCCCTTCCCCACGCCTGTCTCGTTGGCGGCGCCGTGTCCCGGATAGGCCGGATACTGATGCAGCGACCAATAGAATACCTGATCGCTGTCGTAAAAAATACTCATCGTACCATCGCCAAGATGCCCATCAAAATCTA
>JBKBLI010000107.1:0-5280 GCA_046296435.1 Saprospiraceae bacterium
CGGAATACCTCATCGCCGATTTGAAAGTCCGGTTTTGTGCGGGAAACTTATATTTGCGCCGTTTTTGCCATAACTGTATCCTTTGATGAAAAAAATAATCTTTGCGTCGCTGCTGATCTGTTCGCTGGCGCAACTCTTCGCACAATCCGGGACCATAGCGTTGAAGAATGGAAACTTTTTCAACGGCGCCGGATTCTCGCCCGGCGTATGGTACGTGGTCGAGGGACGCCTGACCCGCAAAGCGCCGGCCAAAATAGACACCGTGATCGACCTCGGCGGCGCTCATTGGGTCATTCCGGGGATGGGAGACGCCCTGTCGTTTGCGCTAAGCAACGCCGCCATCGCCGAAAACTCGATCAAAATGTATTACGACGACGGCGTTCAGTTTGTTTTGGCGCCTGAAGCGCCCGCCACGCAGCGCCAGAAATTAGCGCAAATCCCACGCAAGGGCCTCGACGTGCGTTTAGGGTCGGGGGCCGTGACCGGAGTGCTGGGCTATCCCTTTGTGCAGTACGAGGGTCCCGCGCAAGGCGCCCGAACGACCCAGCAACAAACTGAGAAGTACGAAAAAATACGCATGGAGCGCAGCCTCCACGGCGATGCGTATTGGTTCATGGGCCCAAAAGACGAAATCAAAAACAACTGGGAAAAACTGCTGGAGCAAAAACCGGAAGCGCTGCTGGTCTATCTCCTTCGGGTCGAAAAAGAGGGCGGCAAGGAAGGCCGTGGGCTGAGCGCCGAGGCGGCCAAAGATGTCGTAAAACGCGCCAAAAAAGCAGGAATACCCGTGGTCGCCCGCATCGAAACGGCGGCAGACCTGAGCTTTGGCCTCAAAATAGGGGTCAGCGGATTCGCCAATATTCCCGGATTTGACTGGGACGGCCAAGGCTCGTCGGCCGATTATGCGCTCAGCGACGCCGATATCAAAAAACTGGCCAAAAGCAAAATCTGGATCGCCGCGCAACTCTCTAACGGCGTGCAGAACGAAGCCGCCACTAAATTCAACCGCGAACAACTCAAACGGATGCTCAACGCCGGCGTGCGCGTGACCATCGGATCAAACGACATCCAACGCACTACGCGACGCGAAATCAACTACTGGTACCAGAACGGCATAGCGCCTCCCGAACAGATACTCCGCATCTTGTGCGAAACAACGCCTCAGGCAATCTATCCTAAGCGGAAGATCGGCAAAATCGAGCAGGGATACGAAGCCAATCTGCTCTTTGTGCGCGGCGACCCGATGAGCAATTTGCTCAAGATTCGCGACATTGCCTTCCGCATGAAAGGCGGCGTCATTGTGGAGTGATCGGCGTTTTTCTTTTTTTTAAAAAAGCGAAGCATGCTCCTAAACGGGTGGCTTGAAGACGCGCCGGGGGCCCTGTTGCTCGGCAAAAAGGAGCGGGTAAAGCGTACGGGGATAGTTCTGGCGGGATAGGGCGGCATTGCGCTTGCATCTGAAATGCCGTCACATATCGTGTCTGTGACATACTTTGTCCAATAAACCGACCCGAATATCCGAAAGGCGCTACATTTGTATTGGTTTTCACATCAAAACACAACAAACGTCATGGAGACCTTAGATAAAATTTCGACGCCCAACCCCGTAAAAAAGCCCTACACCCCTATCGCGGTGCGATATGGCATTTATATAGGCCTGGCCGGTATTATCCTTGCGCTGGTTAGCCAGTTGATTTTAGACCCGACAAATATGGGCGGGTCGGTCGCGGCAACAGTTGCAGCACTTCTTTTTTGGGTGCTTGGGGCGGCTGTTACTGTTGTCATGATCGCATTGGCCGCGAAACACTACCGCGATGTAGAATCGGGAGGCTACGTCAGCCTCGGTACCGTCGTCATGATCGGCTTAGTCGCAGGGCTTGTGGCAGGCGCTATTCAGGGCTTGTACAGCCTGATCGACATGTACGTAATCAATCCGGGACAACTGGAAATCATAAAGGCGACCATGGAGCAATCTTTCGAGCAGCAGGATGTTGATGACGAACGCGCCGGGATAGCCCGCGTCATTGTCGGTCTGTTTACAAGTCCCCTGGCGTTGGCCGTGCTTGCTATGATCTCGAAAGGCATTAGCGGCTTGTTCTGGGGTTTGATCGCAGGGCTTTTTGTGCAAAAAGAGCGCCCCAAGGTCTGAAATGAATTAGAGCGCCTGCGCCGCGTCGCCCGCGCCCTTGAGCCGCATTTTTTTCACACGCAAGTTGCGCGGTCTCGCCCGCGCCCCTGAGTCGCATTTTTTTCTCAACGCTAATAATTTTGCATTGAGCGCATCACTTCGATATGGTTTAATTGGCGGCATAGCGGTCGCCGCTTTTTACGGCGCTGCATATGCGATTGACAAGCCGTTGTTCATTCATCCCGCCGTGCAATGGGGCGGCATGGTCATTTACATGGCATTTATGTATGGCGCAGCGCGGGCCGACGTGTTGCAGCGCGGCGTTTCCCGCGATTTTCGGGAGCTGACGCGGCCGCCGTTTGTGGTATTTATCCTGATCAATCTGGCTTTTTGGTTGTTGAGCTACAGCCTGCATCTGGCCGATCCGGATCTGTTGCGCATGGAAACGGATGTGCAAATTGCGCACTACGAGGCCAAGCTCAGAGAGGGCCTGGACCCGCAGGAGGCCAATAAGTTGCGCGAACAAATCCGTTTCCTGCGTCAGGAAGGCATGAGTCTTCCGTTGGGCCATGTATTCCTGCGCATGGCGTATGGCGCCATCGGCGGATTCATGCTCTCGGCTCTGATCGCCGCCTATTTTCGGATGAAATCGCGCTGAAGAAAAGATGTTTACGGACACTGAAAGCAACAAGGTCTCGCAGCGGCGACTCCTCCGGTTTCGGCGCAAATTAAGGCAGTTCAGTTTGTTTGGCCTGATCCGCTCGGCGCTGTTGTTGGCGCTGATTGGGTGGATCTCACAAAACTGGTATAGTGATATCGACAAGGAGACGCTGCGCCGGCGCTACGCCCTGGAAGGCTCCAGGTTTATCAACGTCGGCGGTATTGAGACGCATGTGCGGGAGTTGGGAGCAGGCGAGCCGATCCTGCTGATTCACGACGCCGGCTCGGCGCTGCACACCTGGGATAGCTGGACGCGGGCGATGTCTGATTCGTACCGCGTGATCAGTTTGGATCTGCCGGGTTATGGGCTGACCGGCCCCCACCCGAGGGGAAGTTACAGCGACTTCATGTATGCCGGATTCATCGACGAGTTGGCCCGGGAGTTAGCCCTGCCGCGTTTTGCGATAGCGGGCAACGGCATGGGCGCGCGCATAGCGTGGTTTTATGCGCGCGAAAACCCGCAAAACCTTTCCAAATTGATTCTGATCGACTCGCCGGGCTTCGAAAAGCGCCGCAACAACCCCATTGATTGGCTGGCGCGCACGCCGGTGATCAACCGCATTTTTCTGAAAATAACGCCCCGCTATTTCGTGCGCCTCGCGCTGGAGGATGCCTTTGCCGACGATAGCCTGATTACGCCCCAACGCATTGCGCGAAGCCACGAACTGTTCTTGCACCCGGGCAACCGCAAAGCCTTCACCGATCGGGCGCAGGTGAGCGACAACCACCCGCCTGTAGATCTGATCGACGACATCGCCGTCCCTACGCTTATCCTTTGGGGCGCTGAGGATACGCGCTATTCGCCGGAGCACGCTTACGAATTCCACCGGCGCATCCGGGGCAGCCTCCTGCGCATCTATCAGAACACGGGCCGCTGGCCGCAGGAGGAGTCTCCTGAGGAGACCGCCCGCGACGTCGAGGCTTTTTTGGAGGGCAGATTTTGAAGGCGAAGCGGCGGCGGCAAGCATGCGCGCATTTTGAACCAAACGATGTCGAAAACGTTACATCCGGTCATGTCAGATCTGCATTCAGAAGCCCAGATATCAGCGCCTGAGGTCGCGGCCGGCGCAGCAGACGCCGATTGCATCGAGGTGATTGGCGCCCGCGTACACAACCTACGCAACATCGATGTGCGCATTCCGCGCAACAAACTGACCGTCATTACAGGAGTGAGCGGATCGGGCAAGAGCTCGCTTGCTTTTGATACTATTTACGCTGAGGGACAGCGCCGATTCATGGAAACGCTGAGCAGCTATGCCCGTCAATTTGTGGGCAATATGGAGCGCCCCGATGTAGAGCAGATCAACGGCCTCAGCCCCGTCATCAGCATCGAACAGAAAACGACGGGGCGCAACCCCCGATCGACGGTGGGCACCGTGACCGAGGTATATGATTTTTTGCGCCTGCTCTTTGCCCGCGCCGGCGAAGCCTACTCGCACGTCACGGGCCTGAAGATGGTAAAATACACCGAAGAGCAAATTCTGGAAAACGTGCTCAAGCGCTTTGCGCAGCAATCCGTAGCGATCCTGGCGCCGGTGGTGCGCTCGCGAAAGGGACACTACCGCGAACTCTTCGAACAACTCCGCAAGCAGGGATATACCAAAGTGCGTATCGACGGCCAGATGCAAGACCTCCGGGCGGGCATGCAAACCGACCGGTACAAAGTGCACGACGTCGAAGTGGTGATCGACCGCCTCACAATTGCGCCCGACAAAGCGGCGCGGCTGTCCGAAGATATCCGCACGGCCATGCGCCAATCGGCGGGCCTGATGGCTGTGCTCGACCTCGATACGCAGGCCGCTTATCCTTACTCGCGCAATCTGATGTGCCCCGAAAGCGGTATCAGCTACGACGAGCCGTCGCCGAATACCTTTTCCTTCAATTCGCCCTACGGCATGTGCCCCCATTGCAAGGGCCTGGGCGAAGTACAAGAAGTGGACATGAACGCCGTGATCCCCGACTACTCCAAAAGCATCAACGAGGTGGGAATCGTGCCGTTGGGCGAGGTGCGCGACAACAACCTGTTCCGCGAATTGCGCGCCCTGAGCAAAAAGTACAAATTCTCCTTCAGCACGCCCATCCGCGACATGCCCGAAAAAGCGCTCCATATCATCCTCTACGGCGGCACAACGGAGACGGTCGTAGCCAGCCCGTTTACCGGCGACGAATGGAGCTACAGCGTCGCCCAAGAGGGCCTGGTCAACATGCTCAAACGCTGGTATGCCGATACCGGCAGCGAACGCATGCGCAAATGGGCCGAAAACTTCCTGCGCGTCAACCCCTGCCCCGAATGCGACGGCACGCGGCTGAAAAAAGAAAGCCGGTGGTTCAAAATCGGCGATAAGAACATCGCCGAAATGGCAGAGATGGACCTCGGCGCCCTCTACGCTCACCTGCAAAACATCGAAGACGCCATGAGCGACAGGCAAAAA
>JBKBLI010000108.1:0-5080 GCA_046296435.1 Saprospiraceae bacterium
CTGGGTTTTTACGCAATCGGCGATATGATGTCCGGCAGCGAGTTGCAGCCTGGCGCCATTGTCAACCTCTACGCCGGTAATGATATGGGCGATATGCGGATCAAGCCGTCTTACAACCTCATCGGCAGCGGATGCGCTGATCTGGACGGCGAAGGGAATCTGAGGTTTCGGGACTTCCGCATCCAACTGGTGGATTATACCCCTGACAAACCCCGGATACAGGATCTCAGCGGCTGGCTTATTCCGGCAGACCAGAGCGATTTCTATCCCATTGTATCCGTCGTTTGGCACGGCGACCTCGACGGCGACGACAGCCCTGACCTGTTGATCCACGATTGTCCGGGCGAATCCAATTGCAGGGCTTCTCTCTTCCTCTCTTCGCTTGCCCGCAAAGGCGAATACCTGCGCAAGGCGGCTGAGTACTTTTTTTTGGCTTACTAATTCACGCTATACATGCAGCAAGATACCGCGGCCGTCAAAGCGCCGTCTGAAAAGCGCAGCACCCCGCCGCATATCCTCCCCATATACGCCAGCTCATCTTTTGTATTCGAATCGGCCGAAGACAGCATCGCTGCTTTCGAGCAGACGGATCGGCGCCACGTTTATAGCCGCTACGGGAATCCGACCACGGATGCCGTTGCCGCTAAGATTACGGAGTTAGAAACCTGGAATACGGGTATTGAGGCGCTGGGGCTGATGACTTCAAGCGGCATGGCGGCCATACACGTCCTGACGGCGGGCCTGCTGCGCCAGGGCGACGCCATTCTGACGCAGGGTAACCTGTATGGCGGCACGACGGAGCTGTTCAATTCGGTATTGGCGCCTATGGGTATCCGCACGCGTTATGTAGATCTGGCGGATTTGGAGGTGGTGGAGGATGCATTCAGATCGGATCCTGCTATCCGGCTGCTCTACTGCGAAACGCCCGCCAATCCCACTTTGGCCTGCTACGATTTGGGCAGTCTGGCGGCATTGGCCCGCAAGTACGGGGCGAAAAGCGCGGCCGACAATACCTTTGCTACGCCCATGCTCCAGCAACCGTTCGCGCTCGGTATAGACTTTGTGATTCACTCGACTACAAAGTACCTCAATGGTCACGGCAATAGCATTGCCGGTTTTGTGGCAGGGACCGATATCGAACTGATGCGCGGACGCATCTGGCCTACTGTCAAACTGACGGGCGCCAATTGCTCGCCATTCGAGGCCTGGCTGACGCACAACGGCATCAAGACGCTGTCTTTGCGCATGCAACGCCAATGCGCCAACGCTCAGTTGCTGGCCCGTTTTCTGGAAGCGCATCCGGCTGTGTCGCGCGTCAACTACCCGGGTTTGGCCGCGCATCCGGATCATGCCTTAGCCGCCCGACAGATGCGGGGCGGGTTCGGAGCTATGCTGAGTTTTGAACTGAAGGGCGGTCTGGAAGCAGGCATACGCCTGATGAACGGCCTTCGCTTGTGCGTCATTGCGCCCACCTTGGGCGATGTGGATACGCTGGTGTTGCATCCGGCCACTTCGTCGCACCTGCGCGTGCCGCCAGAGCAGCGCGCCGCATACGGAATTACGGACGGGCTTGTCCGCATATCTGTGGGTATCGAGCACCCCGACGATTTGATCGCGGATTTGGCGCAAGCCCTGGAAGGGTGATCCAGATTAGGCGCCGGAGGCGGCATATTCAGACTTTGAGTTTGCGTTTGTACGCGAGGTGTAGCTTGAGGGCCAGTTTGGCGGCGATCTCGGCCTCTTTTTTGCGGCTATCGAGCAAAAGCTCAGGCGAATAATGTTGCTTGACGAAATGGGTATCGAAGCGTCCGCTGAGGAAGGCCGGGTGATCCATCACAAAAGCGCCGAAGGGCAGCGTGGTGGCCGGTCCGGAGATTTCGTAGGCGGCGATGGCTTCGCGCATGCGTTGTATGGCTTCGTCGCGGTTGGCGCCCCAAGTGATCAGTTTGGCGATGAGCGGATCGTAGTAGATCGGGATGTCCATGCCCTCTTCGTAGCCGTCGTCCACGCGAATGTGCTCGCCCTGTGGGCGCCGATACCGCTCAAGCCTGCCAATGGAGGGCAGGAAGTTGTTGAGGGGGTCTTCGGCATAGACGCGCAATTCGACGGCATGTCCCTGTATGCGCAGGTCTTCCTGCCTGAATGTCAGCGCCTCTCCCCGGGCAATCCGAATCTGCTGCTCGACCAGATCCAGCCCGGCGACCAGTTCTGTGACCGGATGCTCCACTTGCAGGCGGGTGTTCATCTCCAGGAAGTAGAAATTCAGTTGGTCGTCAACCAGGAACTCTACCGTGCCGGCCCCGTGATAATTGCAAGCGCGGGCTGCCGCTACCGCCGCCTCGCCCATGGCGCGGCGAATATCGGGCGTGAGTATGGCGCTCGGAGCCTCCTCCACGACTTTCTGGTGACGGCGCTGAATAGAGCATTCGCGCTCAAAAAGCCAGAGGATGTTGCCGTGCTTATCGCCGAGGATCTGGACTTCGATGTGGCGCGGCGAGGAGACGTATTTTTCGATAAAGACGGCGCCGTCGCCAAAGGCGGAAACGGCTTCGCTGACGGCGCGCTCCATCTGCTCGGCCAGATCTTCCTCCCGTTCGACGATCCGCATGCCTTTGCCCCCGCCCCCCGCGCTGGCCTTGATGAGGATGGGATATCCGACGCGGCGGCCAATCTCCTGTGCGACAGCCAGATCGCTTACAGCTTCTTCAACACCCGGCACCATGGGCACGCCGTATTTTTTTACGGCTTCCTTGGCGGCCAACTTGCTGCCCATGGTCTCGATACTGTGGGGATCGGGGCCTACAAATACGATACCGGCTTCCTGTACCATGCGGGCAAAAGCGGCATTTTCACTCAAAAATCCGTAGCCGGGGTGTATGGCGTCGGCTCCGATCTTGCGGGCCAGTTCTACAATGGCCTCGCCGCGAAGGTAGCTTTGGGCCGAGGGCGCCGGGCCAATACAGTAGGCCTCATCGGCAAAGCGGGTATGCGGCGCGTTGCGATCGGCTTCCGAGTACACCGCCACCGTGCGGATGCCCATGCGCTTGGCAGTGCGCATGACGCGCATGGCGATCTCGCCGCGGTTAGCTACGAGGATTTTTTTCATGCCGGTAAATGTTAAAATTGCGATTTTTTCGAAAAAAAATTATCGGCGCAAAGAAACGTTTTTTCAAGAAAAAAGGCCCCTGTTTTAGGGTAAAAAGCGCTCAAACGTCGTCTAAGTGCGCCGCCACTCGCTCAAATAGGCTGCGCGTAACCACGTGCCCATACTCCTTTTCCTCAAAATAGCGAACCGGGCGCAAACCTTGCACGGCATTGCTCAGAAAGACCTCGTCGGCGCAGGCAAGCGCCGTAGGGGTCAGCGAACGCTCCTGTATATCAGGAATTAACGTCAATAATAAATTTCTCATAACCCCCGTTACACAGCCATCCGAAAGCGGAGGGGTGAATGCCCGCCCCCGCTCGACCCAGAACAGGTTGCCGCGCTCGGACTCTGCTATGCGCCCCTCTGTATTGAGCAGCAGCGCCTCGTCCCAGCCCTTGCGGGCGGCTTCGACGGCGGCTGCGACGTACCGCGGGGCATTCAACGCCTTAAAGCCTGAATATGCGTCGGCCGCTATGCGCAGGTTTGTGCAGACGCCGACACGCAAGCCTTCTTCCGGCCATTCGTATCGGTCGGAGGACAGGGGCGTCGCTTGTATCAGAAAACAAGGCGCGTGATCCGTCGGCCGGTACAAGCCGCCGGGACTGCGCCACACAGTCAGCCGGACCCGCGCGTTGGGAGGCGCGACGCGGGCGATTTCGCCGGCAAAGAAAATGTCGCTCCAATGCCCGGGAATATGGTAACCTAAGGCCTTCAGACCGATATTTAATCGATCCCAATGCCGATTCATCAGAGGGATGCGCCCGTCAAATACCCGAATGGATTCGAACAAAAAATCGCCGTAAGACCAAGCCCGCTGAAGGTCTGCCAACTCAGCCGGAAGCGCCTCGGTCAGGCGACCATTGTAATTTACGCTCATGCTGCAAAGCTATGTTTTTTTTTGCGCTCTTGTAATCCGTTTCTTTCATTCCATAAACTTTCAACATTTTTTAATCACATGCGTCTTTCCATTTTAATCCTCATCCGCCTCACGGCTGCCATCGTCTGCATGGCATTCCTGAACGCCGCTCAATCCCAAAACCTGCATCGCCAGATCGAGGAACTGCGACGAACCGCTTCGTTCGAACCCTTGCCCTTGCTCGCGCCTCTGGACCCGCGCTCAATACCGCTGCCCGAAGCCCTTCCGGCGGGAGCGCGTTGTTTTGTATTAGAGCGGGCGGTTTTTTATGATTTTTTCGAAAAAACACCCAATACCTTTAGTCTCCAACTCGAAAGCTCCGAGATCGGCCCCCTGCGGCTTGACTTGGTTCGCGTTGAACTGGAGGGCGAGGGATTCGAGGTCAGGGAAGCGGGAGCGGCCCGCGAACGCTTGCCCTACACCGCCGGGATACATTACCGGGGGGCTTTGTCAGGCGAGGACGGCTCCGCCGTAGCCTTCAGCGTGTTTGCCGACGGTACGGTCATGGGCCTGATCTCAGGCGCCGAAGGCGTGTGGGTACTTGGCCCCGTGGAGCAGGATCCAGACCAACGGCTGATCCTGTACCGGAGCGAAGGTTTGCCGCGCCCACACCCATTTGTATGCGATGCAGATACGGGCGAAGCGTCAGACGCCGGGCATATCAGCGAACCGGAGGCTTCCCAACGCAACAGCTCGTGCAAGACAGTGGCCGTGTATCTCGAATGCGATTACAAGCTGTATCAGGACAGAGGCGGCAACGCCTCGGCTGCGGTCAATTATGTCAGCGGATTGTTCAATCAGGTCGCCGCGCTGTTTGCCAACGACCAGATCAGCGTCAGTATCGCTCAGATACAGGTTTGGACGACCCCAGATCCTTATGTCGGCATGGGCTCGACGGCTGCAGTGCTCAACGCTTTCAGAACCAACAAGGGCGTCAATTTTCCGGGGCAGTTGGCGCATTTCCTGACCACCCGAAATATTGGCGGCGGGATCGCCTATTTGGACGTAATCTGTTCGAA
>JBKBLI010000109.1:0-4985 GCA_046296435.1 Saprospiraceae bacterium
CAGGGCTGGCCATACGCACTCAAGGAAGGGCACGAGGGTTTCTTCTACGAAGGGTTCGTTGATCAGGTCGAAAGGCTCCGACCAGGTCTCGCCGCCGTCGGTCGAGCGCATGATATACACGTGGCGGTAGTGTTGATCCGGCGTTTGGCCGGAGGTGTAAAGCTCGTGTAGCGCCGAGTAAGCCAGATAAATCGCTCCGTTGGCGTCGAATCCTGCTGTGGGGAAACTGGATAGGCTGTTGAAGTAGCGACCTATGCCATTGATTCCGCCGACGACGTTGAGCACGCCGTCGCCGTTGATATCCAGGGCGCCGGTGATGGTGGCGTATGTGTTGTCGCCAAAGTCTTCCCTCCAATAATTGAGGCCGTTGGTACCGGGATAGTAAAAAGTGCCTGCGTCCGGGTTGTTGTCGATCACATACATACGACCGAACCAAAAGTGGATTTGCAGGGCCGGATCAATAAGCATGGCGCCGAAGCCGTCGTTGGTGAATACGGCCAGCGAGTCGGGGGCATCGGGATCGAAGAATCCGATGTCTTCGAAGGTGTAGGAATCGCCCATGGCGCCGGCATAATTCTCTATCGCATCCGGAAAGTCTATGACCGTGAAGTTGCTCCAGGTCTCGCCGTTGTCGGTGGACTTAAAGATCTTGGTGTCGTTCCAATCGGCCAGCGCCGCCACGGCTACCACTTCGTCCAGGGCTTCGACGATGTAAGATTCGGCCGAGAAGGACGCGTACTTGCTATTGTCCAGGCCGGGTATGATCTGAGCTTTTTTGTCCCAGGTCAGGCCGCCGTCGAGCGAGCGCCAGTAGAGTATGTGGGCATCTATGCCCTGATAGATTGTGCCGCCATTGGCGGTGGGGGTCGTGATGGCAATCACGTGCACCGTGTTGCCGTCGGGGCCGCCGGTAGCGATGCGGGGCCAGAGGCATCCTGCGCCGGGCGGATTCTCGAGATAGCTTTCCGTCCATTCGTTGGATCCCGGCGCTTTACGGCCCACATATATTCTGAAGGGGGAGAATCCGGTGGCGTGGGCCACGACAATTTCTGTGCCGTCGGCCAGGCGCGCCGCGGCCGGGAACCCGGTGCGCACGGTTTCGATGCGGCTGTTGACCGCCGGCCATTCTGTGGCGCCGCGCACGTTGTAGCCTGTGCCGCGCTCAGGATAAGATCCGAAGGGGTCGTTGGCAAAAGCCCAGATGGCTGTGGGCGCTCCGGCGCTGTTGGCGTACAGCCGCGACGGCATGCAGCCGTAGGATTGGGCGTCCCAGCGGGTCAGTCCGACGAGTTCTTCGTAGTTGGCGGATCTGCCATGAAGGGGTTGCGCGGGCAAGGGGTGTTGGGCTTCGGGTGTGAAAACCTCCGGAAGCATTGCGACCCGCTGATATGGGGCGGGGCCGAGCATCGGAGCGGGGGGCGGGCTGAATGCGCGCTGTTGCGCATGCGATGCGAAGCAAAAGAGCCATACGGCGGCCAAACTGAGTAAACTTCTTTGTGTCATGAGTGCAAAGGTTCAAGCTGTTAGAATATTGCGAAAAACGGGAGACTGCGGCATGCATACATACGTCGGGGATGTCAGACGCGCAGGCTTTAATGGCAAAAATAAGACAAAAGCGCGGAGTTGTGATGATCAAACCTGCGTTTTGGCTGCTTGTGTCCAAAAAAAGCTGTCTTTACGGCGGCGGGTTGCCGACGATTTGCAGGCGCTGCGGGCCGTCGAATTGGACTGCTCTGGCTTGCGCCCGCCTCTCAAAATGCGTCGCGCCGAAACCTTATTACAGATTCCGGCGCGACGCGTGGGGGGCAGAACCGAAAGGTATCGACTTGCGGAGGCGCTTATCAGCGTTCGCCTTTGACGTACTCTTCCACCAGTTGCTTGTAGAAGGGTTTGAGGGCGGGCGATACGGTGCGGAACTGCTCGACCTCGGCCTGGCGTCGGCGGATGTATTCTTCCAGCGAAGGCGGCATTTTGGGCGTTTGTTGACGCGCCGCTTCGGCCTGGCGTTTTTCATCTTGCTCGCGCTCGCGTTCGGCGCGCTCTTCTTCGAGCAGGCGGGTGAGGATTTCCTGTTGGCGCTTGAGGGTCTCGTTGGTGAGCCGCTTGTTGACGAGGTCTGTTTCGACTTTGTCCATTTCTTTCATGATTTCGTCGAGGGCTTTGCTGCCTTTGCCTTGCTCCTGTTTTTGTTTTTGGAGTTCGCGCAGGGCATTGCGCAATTCGGCTTGTTGGCGGGCCATTTTGGCGAACTCCTGGCTTGTTCCGGGTTGGCCGCCCATACCGCCGCTGTTGCCTTTTTCCAAGCGCTCTTTGAGTTCTTTCATGATTTTGTTGAGGTCTTCCTGGCCTTTGCTGATCTTGTCGGATGGGGAGTTGCCGGCGTTGTCGCCGCTCTTTTTGCCTTTGCCCTTGCCTTTGCCTCCGGGTTTGGAGCAACTGCCGTCGCCTCCGGCGTCCATGTCCATTTGCATTTGTTGGAGGGCGTCGGAGAGCAGGAGGGCGAGGTCGTTGAGGCTTTTCATGCTGCGCTGTTGGTGTTCGTTGGCGGTATTGACGCGGCGCTCTTCCATTTCTTCCTGGCTTTTGCGCATGGAGGTTTTGATTTCGGTGATTTTGTCCGTGATCAGGCCTTCGATCTTTGAGTTGCGGCTGGCCAGCGCGCGCAGGCTATCCTCTACGATGCGGAAGTCTTCTTTGATGCGGAATTGTTGTTGGGTCAACTCCACGAAACGGGGCGTATTGGCGTTGTTGCGCTGTGTGGCGTTGAGGGTGTTTTCCTGATTGAAAGACAGGCTGACCAGGTTTTCGAGCAACTGGCGCAACATGGCGATATCCTCTTCCATCTGATCCATTTCGCCCTGTTCTTTGTCCTGCTGCATTTTGTTGGCCATTTCGCGCATTTTTTGAGCGGCTTTTTTCTGCTTTTTGGATGCGCCGTTCTTCTGGTTGCCGTCGAGGTCTTTTTTGGAGTCCTTCATGTCTTTTTCTGCATCCTTCATGCCGTCTTTTTGGTCGTCGATATTTTTGGGTTTTTTGAGTTCGGCATTTTTCTGGAGCATTTCCTCGTGTTGCTTGCGCAGGTCTTCCATTTTCTGGTTGAGTTTTTCCTGCTCTTTGGCCAATTCTTCGGCCGATTTTTCGCCTTTTTCGGACTCGCGGGCGAGTTCGTCTTGCTCTTTGGCCAGTTCGTTGAGTTGTTCGATCTGCTGTTCGAGCAGTTGATCGACTTCCATGCGTTTGTACAACTCAAGCAGGCGGTCCAGTTCTTTGTTGACGTCTTCGTTGCTCATTTCCATTTCTTTGGCTTTATCGAGCATTTCGTCGCGGTTCATTTCCTGGAGGAGTTTTTCGATATCCTCCATGAGTTTTTTCATATCCTCGGACAGGACGTCCTCCATGAGTTTTTGGAGTTGTTCTTGTTTTTGGAGGATCTCATCGCTTTGTTGGTCGAACTCCTTTTGGAGCTTCATGTTCTGCTCGAGATTTTGCTGCGCCTGCTGGAGTTGCTGTTGGAGTTGTTTTTGGCGCTGGAGCAGGCGTTCCATATCTTTGCGGGTCTGCCAGTCGAGTTCTTTTTGCTGGATGACTTTGTTGCGCAGTTTTTTGAGTTCTTCCTGGATTTTGGAGCTTTCTTTGAGCGCTTTCTCGAGGTCCTTTCGGATTTCGTCGGAGTTGTCGTTTTGTTGTTTGCGCACTTCTTCGAGCGAGGGCATGCGCCAGTTGAGGGTCTGCGTGCGGCTGCTTTTGGCGCCGTTGACGCCGTCGTTGTCGTAGATTTCGAAGTAGTAATTGACCTCGTCGCCGGGCTGGAGGTCGAGGTTGCGCAGGTCCCACACGTATGTGTAGCGTATTTGTTTGCCGGCGGGCTTTTCGATTTTGACGCTTTGCGTGGCTCCTTGCCCGGCTTTGGCTTTTTTGATCTGGTAGTTGAAACTCAGGCCGCCCAGTCCGTAGTCGTCGGAGGCTTCGCCGGTGAAGTACAGCAGTCGGAGGTTGGCGGTGTCTTTGAACTCTTCTACGCTGATCTGCGGGTGCAGATCCGGGATCACGCTCAGCACGTAAGCCACGGAGTCGGGCTTGGGCAGCATGGGGTTTTGCAGAAAAATTTTGTACAGTCCGTCGCGCATTATCCGTCGCGTGTAGGAGTAAGTTTCTTTGCCGCTGCGGCTGGCCTCGACCAGTGCGTCGGCGCCAAACTGGAGGGATAGGCTGCCGGTGTTCTGGGCCTGAAAAGTCCATTTGACGACCGAGCCTTGAGGGACGATCAGGTCGCCGACATTGTTCAGGACTTCCGATGCGCGGCCGGTGTAGGCCGGGTATTCGATGCGGGCGTCGAAATTGACGATTCCGGGCTTGCGGATCACTTTGAGGGTGTATTCGCGGCTATTGACTCCGGCGGCGCTGAGCGAAAAGCGCACATCGCGCTGGATATTGACGAATTTGTAGGCAAAAGTATCGGCGGTGATCTTGTTCATCCGGTACTGCACCTCGCCCATGTTGACGAATACGTCGTTGGGTAGGGCGTCGCCGTCCACAGCTACTTTGAGTTCGTAATCGCTGAATTGCACGACGAGGAGGTCGTCTTCATCGAGCAGGTAGCGAAAGGGGGCTGGTTTTTCGAAATAAGTGCCGCTGTTCCACAGGCGCATGGCGCCTTCGCGAATGATGTTGGGCGCGCCGAGAAGCAGGAAAAGGAGCAAGAGCACAGGGGGCAGGGCATAGCGTAGATACTTGCGGTTGCGGCGCAGGTCTATAGCCGCCGTAAACGGCGTCAGGCGGATTTCGTTTGACTTTTGGTTGATCGATGCGTTGATCAACTCGGCATAGATGGCGTTGTGCGATTGTTGCCGCAACTGCAGGATGTTGAGCAGTTTGTCTTTGACGTCCGAAAAATGATTGCCGATGATGATGGCGGCCTGCTCGTGGCTGATGATTTTGCCCAATCGAAAATAATGCAGCAACGGTAAGCCCACCCAGCGGTACAG
>JBKBLI010000110.1:0-4856 GCA_046296435.1 Saprospiraceae bacterium
CGAGGCGGCCCGCGTCTTCACGGGATTCAACCTCGCATTCCGGCATCTGAACATCGACCCTGAAACCGCCATTCCGTCAGGTAAGGGCTACCCACAGTCGCACGACTTCGGAACAAAGCAGTTCAGCGTGCGCTTCAACAACGCCGCTATCAGTCCGCCCTCGCAAGATGAAGCGGGTATGCTGGCTGAGTTGAATGCCCTGACGGACATGATCTTTGCGCAAGAAGAAACGGCACGTCACTTCTGCAGGCGCCTTTACCGCATGTTCGTGCACCGCAATATCACAGACGAGATCGAAAACGAGGTGATTGCGCCCCTGGCGCAGACCTTCAGGGACAACGACTTCGAGATGATGCCCGTATTCCGGCAATTGTTCGGGAGCCAACATTTCTTCGACGAGGACGACTCGGACAACGCCGACGAGATCGTCGGCGGCATCATCAAGTCGCCCCTCGAACTGGCTCTGCAAGCCTATGCCTTTTTCCAGATCCCGATCCCCGACCCCCTTACGCAGCACGCCGACTACCTGCGCTTCTACCAGCACGGCTTGTTCGGCCGCGTGTTGGGTTTTGGCGGGATGGATTTGTTCTATCCGCCCGATGTGGCGGGCTATCCGGGGTACTTCCAACAGCCGGGTTTTCAGCGCCAGTTTTTCAATTCAGCGACCATTGTAGCGCGCTACAAGCTGCCGCAGATGTTGCTGACCGGCACGCTTGCCTGGGGGCCTAACTCAGATGCGAGCATCGGGACGAAGTTTGACATGGCCGCCTGGGTGCGAGACAGCGGTATCTTCAGCGACCCGGAGGACGGCTACGTGCTTGTACAGGAGTTGCTGGACTACGCGTTTCCGGAGCATCCCGACGGCGATCGCTTCAACTACTTTCTGGTGCAGATTTTTCTCGATGGGCTGCCGCCCGCAGACTGGAGTTACGAATGGGTCAACTACCTCGCTACGGGCGACGATACGGAGGTGCGCATTCCGCTGGGCCGCCTGCTCAATGCCGTGATGTATGCGCCCGAATATCAATTGGCCTGAGCGAACATCGGCCTATCCCCGCCACGCAGGGGCATGGTCGCACGGCGCTTTCTTTTTTTAGACAAAAGACAACAGCGGGGTTAGGCGCCTCGCCGAGGTATGCGAAATGGCCGCGATTGTTTTTGCGGTTTTTTCTGGTCGCCGCAAGGCACAAACTTTTTTCTGCAACATGAAAAGAAGAGATTTTCTCAAAATATTCGGCGCGGGCGGCGCGGCCCCCTTTGTGGTCAACGGACACGCGCTGCGCCCTTTTGCCAACTCCCGTATCGCGCGCATGCTCTCCTCCTGCGACGGGGTGAACGACCGCGCGCTGGTGCTCATCCAACTCAAGGGCGGCAACGACGGCCTGAACACCATCATCCCCATCGCGCAGTACGACGCCTATGCCAACCTGCGCCCAGTGATCAAGGTGCCCATCAACGGCCCGGGACAAATGATCCCCTTAGACAACACCCTCTCGCTGCCCAACCGCGTGGGGCTGCATCCCGCCATGACCGGCATCAAAGCCCTGTATGACAAAGGTTGGGTGCGCATCGTGCAGGGCGTGGGATACGAAAACATCAACCAATCGCACTTCAAGGGCACGGACCTCTGGCTCAGCGGCGGCGACAGCACCCCCGAAAAGCACAACCTGTACTCCGGTTGGTTCGGACGCGCCCTCCAGGCCATGTACCCTTACGTAAAGGGCGAGCCTCACCCCGATATGGAATATCCGCTGGGCATCCAGATCGGCGACCCCTATCCCTCGCTGGGCTTCCACTCGGAGACGGAACACCAGAACAGCATCAACCTCTACGGTCAAGACCCCGACGGTTTTTACTCGCTGGTGCAGACCATCGGCGGCGCGCCCCTGCCCAATATCCCAGACTCGGATTACGGCGACGAAATACGCTACATTCTCGGCGTCGAGAAGTCGGTGGATACCTATTCCGAAAAGATCAGCGAGGCCTTCAAGGCAGGATCAAACCACCTGAGCGGATACCCCAATCACAACGACCTGGCCAACCAGCTCAAGACGGTAGCCCGTCTGATCAAGGGCGGATGTAAAACCCGGATCTACCTCTGCAACCTCGGCGGATTCGACACCCACGGCAACCAATTGGAGCCGGAGGGCGATCTGAGTTCGGGCGGGCACGGCCGTCTGCTCGGACTGCTCAGCGAAGCCGTCAAATTCTTCTTCGACGACCTGCAGGGCCTGGGCCTAGCCGATCGGGTGCTGGCCTGCACGTTCAGCGAATTTGGCCGTACGGCGCGCGAAAACGGCGCCGGCGGCACCGACCACGGCACGCTGGCCCCCATGTTTGTTTTCGGAAAAAATGTCGCGCCCGGCATCGAGGGGACCAATGTCAACCTCAGTAATCTGGCCGGCGGCGATCAGTTGCAAGGCATGCAATACGATTACCGGCAGGTGTTTGCCACCCTCTTGCAGGATTGGCTGGGCGGCGGCGTCGCAGTGATGCAAACGGCCCTGTTCGAGGGATTCAACAAGCTGCCCCTGCTTGCGCCGCAAGCCGTGGTCGAGCCGGACTGCTATGTAGGCGATACGGTATCGTGGAGCGAAGTAGGCGTCAAGCGCCGGGCGCTTCAGGTGTTTCCTAATCCGGCGGTCACGCGCGTAGAGGTATCCTTCTACAGCGACAACGCCTTTCCGGCGCGCTTGTCGCTCCACAGCCTGGGCGGAGCGTTGGTATCGCTCAAAAACGCGCAGATCAACCCCGGGTTGAATCTGTTTTGGCTCGACGTGTCAACGCTGCACAGCGGCCCCTATTTCGTACGGATCGAAAGCGCCCTCAATGGCCGGGGCGAAGTGGCAAAACTTCAGGTCGTCAATCCTTGAACGTTGGTCTTGTTTGTTTTTTTCGGGAAAAAACGGGCGCGGGTATGATACAGGGAAGCGGTGCGCGGTCCGCGCGAGTTTCCCACATGCTGTACCTGCGCTACAGACAAACGCATGCGCAGTCTTTTGCAAATCGAAGTTGCGGGACGACGCCTGCTGCCCATGCCCAGCACCCTCAAAATCCATTTTTTTGCAACATCCGGTTTCGTTTGGCGCCCCATGCGCTTCTTTTTGCCATGAAAAAAATAATCGCTTTATTGCCTTTTTTGTGGAGCGCAGCCCTGTGCGCCCAACTACCTGTTGCCTGCGGCGGCGGCGCCGCATCGGCTGTGGGCTGCGATCTGGCCTGCATATCCTGCAATTTTAATGGGTTCGTCGGCTCGTCGTTCGGATTCCCCTCAGGAACGGCTCCCGGCTTTTGCGGCACTATAGAGAACCAGCAATGGCTGGGCTTCATCGCCGGCGAAAACGCTGCGAGTTTCAGCGTCACGCCCAAAAACTGCCTTTTCGGAAACGGCCTGCAAATTGCCCTGTACCAACAGTGCGACGAAGCGCCCATCGCCTGCGACCCCGGCAAACCCAATGGGGCGGGCCAGACGGTCACGGTCAACGTTGCGCTGGTACCCGGCTCGACCTACTTCTTGCTCGTGGACGGCTATGCCGGCGACTTGTGCGAGTTTGACGTAACCATCAGCCCGCCCAATGCCGTCTATGAGCCTCAATTAGGACTTCCGGGTCAGATCAACGGCCCCACTGAGATGTGTCCGGGAGCCACCTTCAACTACACCGTGCAGCCGGCTGCCGGCGCCGGCGGCTATATCTGGGACGGACCGCCGGGGTCGCTGGTCAATGGAGAACCGGTTCCGGTCACCGTGCCCGCCCCGCAGGGACTCAGCGTGCAGTTCACACTGGGCGACGTTGGCGGCGCCATCTGCGTGCGCGCCGCCAACGCCTGCAGCGCCAACCCAGGGTGCCCTTCGCAATTGTTCGTCACGGCGCTTGACGATAGCTACCGTCCGCAATTCGCCGGCGGACTATCGGAGTCGCTCACCTGTTCGGGCGAGCCGCTGGAGTTGAAGCCCCAAATCATGCCGCCCGGCGCTTACACGTATGCGTGGACGAGCGACAGCACAGGCAAAGTGGTCGGCCCTATGGATCAGGCGCGCCTCAAAGTGACCGCCGCAGCCGCCTATGCGCTTACTGTTAGCAATCCGACCAACGGCTGCTCCAATACGGATACGGTGCGCGTAAGCCTCCCTCTCCTGCCGGACTCACTGACGCTCAAACTTCAACATGTAGCCTGTTACGGCTACGACAACGGGTATATCCGAATTGAACAAATACACAAGGGCAAAGAGCCGTTCCGCTTCGCCCTTGACGGCGGAGAGTGGGGCGCCTCAACCGAGTTCCGTTACTTACCCCCCGGACCTCACCTCGTCAGCATTATGGCTGCCGATGCGTGCCGTTACGATACGATCGTATCGATCGACGAACCCGATGAATTGCTGCTGTACCTTGGTCCGGACCTCACGATACATCTCGGCGAAAGCCTGCCCCTTTGGTCGCCCAACATGACCAACTACCCAGAGCGAATCGAGCGCGTGGTCGCCTCCGACTCCAGTCTGGACGAGTGGATATGCGAAGGCTGCTTGTACCTGCCCGATTGGTCGTTTCGCTATTCCCTGACGGTACTGGACTCCAACGGCTGCTGGGCTTCCGATGATCGTCTGGTGACCGTGACCCGCGGGCGTCGCGTATTCGCGCCCAATATCTTCGCCCCGCAAAGTCGTGACGGCAATGAGCGTTTTGCGCTCTTCGGCGGTCCGGACGTAGCCGAAATCGCTTTGCTGCGCGTCTTCAACCGATGGGGCACGCTCGTGTTTGAAAACCGAAACTTCGCGCCCAACGACTGGTCTGAAGGTTGGGACGGCAACCTGAGGGGACGCCCCGCCGAACCCTCAGTCTATATCTGGCATGCTGAAA
>JBKBLI010000111.1:0-4305 GCA_046296435.1 Saprospiraceae bacterium
CGCATCGAGCGGGGACTAAATCCACAAAAAATTTGACACGGATGAAAGTTAAAGCCCTTTTGCTGAGCCTTATTGTGTGCTTTGGGTTTGCGCCCTTGATGGCACAAGTGGAAAATCTTCAAGACGACGAAGTTTTTTTTCT
Source organism: Saprospiraceae bacterium (assembly GCA_046296435.1). Classification (GTDB taxonomy): domain Bacteria; phylum Bacteroidota; class Bacteroidia; order Chitinophagales; family Saprospiraceae; genus M3007. The sequence goes on from JBKBLI010000111.1 coordinate 143, forward strand.
GCAAAAAAAAGACGATTACCAACGCTGGATGGATGAGACCGGGCTGGGTCGGTACTTGCGCGTGGAAGACCTGCGCGTAGAACCGGAACGCGTGCGGTTGTATTTGGGTTTTTATGCATCCAGCGCCGATACCATTTTGAGTATTTGGTCGGGATTGAAGGCGGCGCACGATGTCGCAGGGGGTCTCAAACTGGAGGAGAGCCTTTTGTTCAGGATGTGCCACCTGATGGGGCTTCGCCAGCAGGCTGCCGTGATCGAGGTGTACGACACTTATGATTTGAGTCTTGAACCGCTGTTTTTCAGGGGGATATACTTCGACGAAGGTCGCGTTCAAGTCAAGGAGAACAATCCTCGGGGCGCTCAGGTTCGCCTTTTTGAGATCAAGGCATCCGACATCAAAGTTCGACGGGATGCGAAGACCGATTTTTCGAAGCAATATACGCGGGACTATGTGTACGACAAGATTCTGAAATTTGCCCGAGAGAAATACGCCCGCTCGCCATGCGAATTGAGGTATCCGGCGGTGCGCCACATTCCGCACGATGAGTACCTGCGCTTTGAGGTGACGGACTTGTGCCGCGAGGTGATCAAAGAAGCCGAGAACCCGACGGTGTGCCGCTGGCTGCGCGCCATAGGTTATTCCTGCAACTGGACGACGCGCGAAAAACTCGTCTTTACGTTTGTTTACTCGGAGACGACGGGCGGCTTCACCTTGCACCTCACGTTGGAGGGGAGCGTGGGCAGCGGATTTTACAGCGAGGTGAAACGCAACGGTTACATGGATATGGAATTCGACTTCAAGCGCGAGTTGGAGGAATACGCCGACGCGATTGTGCAAGAGATCAAGCAATACCTGAGACGGTAGCGCTGTTTTCAGGCTGATTTTGGAGCGGCGGAGCAGGGCGCGTTGCGCATTAGTTCAGTCTAAAAATAACATGTAATTGATTATGAAAGAGGAAATTCGGCAACTAATAGCCGAGGGAGAGCTATCGGCAGCGTTGTCTGCCTTGCGGTCGGCGGCTCGTGCGGCATCGGCAGCCGATGTAGAAAAAGATGTGGCAGCGCTGGCGGGGCGCTGGGAGGAGATTGGCGAGTCTGCCTCCGACGCTGCGACGCGCGCAATCATATCGGAAGATGCGCTCAAACTGTTGGATCGGCTGCCGGAGCGCGGCATCGGCGAGCGCACCCTCAAACAGCATATCCTGTGGCTGACGCTGGGCGTAAAAATCTGGATATTCGGGTGTCTGTACACCCACTGGGAGTCGGGCGGGTACAGCACCGACCAATTTACGGGCGCTCTGGCGCTGCTCATTCCGGTGCTGGCAGCGTACGGGGGTCTGATGTTTCAGGATTTTTTGGATCACCGTTATGTATCGGTCGGAGTTGGGGTTGCGGAGCCGCGCGTTCGGCGCAGTGTACAGTGGACGGTGTACGCGGTGATCGCCGGCTACGGATTGCTGCTGACACTGGCGATTGGCGCCAAGGCGCGCGGCGTGATCAGTTACGCGCAGTTGTCCGGCGCGCTGGCCTTCATTGAGAGCGCCATCGGCATCTATGTGGGTCGCATCGTGCGCGTTTTTTTCCCCGAGCAAAAATCTAAATTGACATGAATACGTTGCGATGCCTGCGCCAGTCTGGCGCGAGTTTTCCCTTGTTATGCGTGCGCTTTGCGGCGATGTTTTCGCTCTTGGCGGTCATTTGTCTGTTGGCTTTGGGCGCTTTTGCAGGTCGCGAGCCGGCGCGCCAGGGCAAGGACTACGCCCTGTTCATTGCGGTGGACGACTACAAGTATTGGCCTAAGTTGAAAAATCCGATCAGGGAGGTGGAGCAGATAGCGGCGGAGTTGTCGGGTCAGTACGATTTTGAGACCCGGATTCTGCGCAATCCCACCCAGGAAGAGATTTTGACTGCTTTGCGCGATTACAACAGCAAAGAATACCCCGACGACGGGCAGTTGCTGATTTACTTTTCGGGTCACGGCTTTTTCGACGACTTGACCAGGGATGGTTTTTTCATTCCGCGCGAAGGTCGGCTCCCTGATCCAGTGCAGACGTCCTATCTGTCGTTCAGCCGCTTGCGACAAATTGTGGAGAACAACCCCTGCAAGCACATCCTGCTGGCAATTGACGCCTGCTACTCGGGCACATTCGATAAGTTGGTGGCCATGCGCGGCGACATTATCTTTGGTCGTCCGAACGCTCCGACGGATACGCGCGAGGCATTTATCCAGCGTGAACTGACGCTGCGCAGCCGCTACTTCGTTGCCTCGGGCAAGAGAGAGCAGACGCCCGACGCTTCGAATTTTGCGGCGTATTTCCTCAGATCGCTCCGCAGCGGCGGGGGCGACGATGAGATTGTGACAATCCAGGAGTTGCACGCTGAACTTATCAAAGCCAATCCGCGACCACACATCAACGCGTTTGGCGACCATCAGGACGAGAGCAATTTCCTGTTCATCCGAAAAAGCGCTGTTCCGGCCCCTGATGCCTTCCAGGACCGCGCCGATTGGCGGCAGGCTGAGCAGCAGAACACGGCGGCAGCCTACCGCGAATACCTGCGCAAGCAGCCCGGAGGCGAGTTTCGGGTCATAGCCGAGCAGCGCGCGCAAGCGCTGGAAACCGAAGCGCGCGAGATTGCCGCCTGGGTGAGCGCCAAGGCTGTCAACACCTGCGATGCGTACAAGAATTTCATGCGTGACTACCCCCAAAGCATCTATCGCCCTCTGGCAGAGGAAGGACAGAAGAAGCTCTGCCACCCGGGCAACATGGTCTTCATCCGCGGCGGCACGTTTAGGATGGGCTGCACGTCGGAGCAGCGGGATTGTGATGGTGATGATTCGCCGACGTTTGAGGCGACGGTGTCGGATTTTTATTTGGGTCGGTACGAGGTGACGGTGAGGGAATTTAAAGCGTTTGTAGATGCAACGGGTTACCAGACTGATGCCGAGAAGAAGGGTTGGAGTTATGTTTGTACAGATTCATGGGAGAAAAAAGCGGGCGTAAATTGGAAGTGCGATGCGAAAGGTAACATTCGCCCTGCTTCGGAGATGAATCATCCGGTATTGCATGTGAGTTGGTATGATGCGGTGGAATACTGCAACTGGCTAAGCGAGCGAGCGGGTTTGCGGAAGGTTTATACGATAAGCGGGGGTAAAGTGGTGGCGGATTGGAATGCGAATGGCTATCGTTTGCCGACGGATGCGGAGTGGGAGTATGCGGCACGGGGTGGGTCGCAATCCAAAGGGTACAAATATGCGGGCAGCAATAATTTGGACGAGGTGGCTTGGTATTGGGAAAATTCGGGAGATAAGCGGCTTTCCGGTGAGTGGGATTTCAATAAAATGATAGCAAACAACTGTCGTATGCATCCTGTGGGAGAGAAGAAGCCGAACGAGTTGGGTTTGTACGATATGTCGGGGAATGTGTGGGAGTGGTGTTGGGATTGGAAAGGTGCATACAGTTCGGATGCGAAGACGAATCCGCGGGGACCGGAGGGGGGCTCGCGCCGCGTGCTGCGCGGCGGCTCGTGGAGCAACGGCGCCGTGAACTGTCGCGTGTCGCACCGGCACAACTACTACCCGGACAACAGCCACAGCACCTTCGGCTTCCGCGTGGTTTTCGTCCCTTAGTTTGGAGGCTTGCTCATCTTGCCTTGCCCTGGAGCTAAGGGAATCAGGCATGGGAAGCGAGCCGGAAGGCGGGAAAGCCAAGCGTAGCCGGAGGCGAGCGGGCTTTTCCGCCTTCCGGCGAGCGGTATTAGGGTGGTTGGAAAATATTATCCCAGCAACAGTCAAGCCCGTTAGGGCTGGCGCCGTTTGTAGAAAAGGCGCCCAAAAAAACGAAAAGAAGCCCGATAGGGCTGACCCTGTTTGTAGCAAAATAACGGCGCCAGCCCTACGGGCTTTTTGTGTGGTGGTGGTGGTTTGGGAACTACAAACGGTGTCGGTCCTACGGACCTGTGTGGCTTTTTAGTTGTTAGTTGTTAGTTGTTAGTTGTTAGAAAAGGCGCCCAAAAAAACGAAAAGAAGCCCGATAGGGCTGGCGCCGTTTGTAGAAAAGGCGCCTAAAAAACATATAGAAGCCCGTCAGGGCTGGCGCCGTTTGTGCGCGGTATCGCGTGCATTTTTTATCAATACCCTAACATCTTGCGCTAAAGTTGCGTTA
>JBKBLI010000112.1:0-4048 GCA_046296435.1 Saprospiraceae bacterium
GCCGCGCGCAAACCGTCGGGGAGCGTCGCGCTCGCCAAAGCAAAAACAAAAGAGCGCCAGGTCTAATACGACCTGACGCTCTGCGCATATGCTTATCCAATAAATTAAAATGACCTGCTATCTGGAGACTACAAAGGCTTTACCCGCGTGGCGGCCATTGGCCCTTACGGCAACATAGTACATCCCGCTGGGCCAGTCGCCGACCGAGATCCGCTGGCTATACAACCCCGCAGGCAAGACCGAACCGGATTCCAATACGCGCATGAGTTGGCCCTGCGCATTGAACACCTGCACGGTAGCCGCGCCCTCTGAGGGCATTTCGAACTGGATCGACACCCACTCGCCGGCAGGATTCGGGAAGACGCTCAGCCCCTGCTCCCCTACTCCTTCGCTCGGGCGCTCGCTTTCGGGCTGCGGGCGGTCGCGCAGTTCGGTCAGGCTCAAATCATTCATCAGGGTCAGATCGGCTATTTGCCCATCCATGGCGCTGAACGAGCCGGTGGCGCAGTTGAAGTTGCGCGCGATGAAGTTGGCGCCGTCGCGCACTTCAAAACCGTTGAGTAGCGCAACCTCAAAGCCGCCGTTATACACTACATACGTCACCGCTCCGCTGATCTCGTTATCCGCCGCGATGGCGTTGGAGGCGTGAAAAGTGGGCGCCCCGATGGCAATATCGGTATTGATCGTCAGATCCGTATGGCATTCGGGCGCCAACCAGTCGCGCAGGCGGCGGCGAGGCTCGGCGCCGTCCCACGAGACGGAGAATTTGCCGTAAAAACTCAAGTCTTTGGCAGGGTTGGAGCAAGTAGGGCCGTCGGAGCAATCGTCTAAGTGAAAACCGCCCCACAACTGACCGATGACGCGGTGGTTGTTGTCGTACAGGGGCGAGCCGGACGAACCGCCTTCGGTAGTCGTAAACGTGCCGTCCGGATGCTGAAAGACGACGCCCCAGCGATTGGCGTTCAGACAGGACTGCGTCGAGCCATCCCATGGCGTCTGTTGGTATAGGGAGATCTTTTTCACGTCGCCGCTGGGATGGTGTATGCCTGCGCCTCCCGCGCCCGGAGTGTCGGTGGACCAACCGTTGTATAGAAGCGACAAACCCGCATCCAGCCAGGGGTCTTCGGTCAGCCTGAGCAAGGCAAAATCCGAATTGACACGATTGGCTACCACTATGGCGCCCGTCGTAGTCGTCGAAACCGGATCGCTTGCCGGATTGACGCAATCCGGGCTTTCGTAGTTCCACATAAACGACCAGTTGGCTGCGTTGGGATTGCCCACAGCATCCCATGTACCTAAGACGCCGTCCAAGCAGTGGTTTGCCGTAAGGAAATAAGGCGTGAAGTCCACTACCGTGTTGTTCATCAGCGAGCCGGTACACCAGCGAAAGCCGCCGACAATGATCATCGCCACGCTGGTTTTCTCGAGTTGCCAACTGGAGCCGTCGGCGCAATTCACGTTCACCTGGCAATTGCCCGAATCGTTGAACGCGCGGATATAGCGATAGCCGTGCACGACCTGAGCGATTGAAAGTTCGGAGGGCTGCGCTACGTCGGCCGGCTCGCACAACTCTAAGGTAATTTTATCGCCATACACCAATCCCGTGGCATAACCCGGGCTTTGCCCCCGGGGCGAGTTGTTGTTGCGCTCCGTGAAGGCGCCCAGCACCTGTGTGCCTTGCTCATTGTAGATGTGTAAAGTAGCGCCGGGGGCCAGCCAAAAAGCGTCGTACAAGAGGTTGATGGACTTGGCAGCCGGGCAGGCGATGGTGAGTCGCCATACCCGACGTCCGTCTTTGAGCACCGTCCATACGCCCGAATTTTCGAGCGTCCACCCGGCTTGATGGGGGTATCCAAAGCGCGGGGGCCTTCCCCATTCCTCGTCTTCGAGATCCTCGGCCTTCAAGGCGTCGAGATCGATCGAAGGCGTAGCGATTACCGGAACGTCGGCCTTGGCGAGGCGTTCGCTGAAACTGACCGGTTTGATTTCCCGGATGCTGATTTGCGCCGCAAGCGAAGCGCCAAGCGCCAACGCAAGGGCCAAGATGACCAATCTTTTCATCGTTGTTTGTTTTTTTCGTGAAAAGATCGGATTACTTCTGTTGCAGGGCGGACAATTGTTCGAGCGCTTGATGCAGCAGGTCGTTCATTTCGGCCATTTGGCGCTTGATTTGCGCATTCTCTTTATCCAAGGCAATGGCGTAGAGCGTTAGCTCTTCAATTTTCTCCATCTGCAAGCGCTGGATCTCGCCCAGATCAAAACCCGCTTCCGACTCGATCGTTGCCGCCGACGGGATGCCCGGCAGGTGTTTGTGCGTGGCGATGTAGGTTTCGAGCGCCTCGAGCGAGAGTAAGGGGTAGGCGTCAGCAAATACGTAGTCCGGCCAATTGGTCGAATTGCGCACGCGCAACTCCTCGCAGATCACGCGCCCGTCGAACGAAGCGATGTAGCCCGTAGGCGTGGCGCTTCCGCCGACCTGCATACGGCCCATCACGCGGGCATTTTGGGCGACAGAAAGATTGCGGTTTATCGATCCGTCGCGTACTACGTACAAATCAAGGCCCACATTAGCGTTGCGCGCCGCAAACACATCGCGACCGACGCTCAGGTCGTCGCCGACACTCGCGCTGCGGACGATCGTCGCATCTTGTCCTACGGTTAGCTGCTGGCCTGCGGCGAGGTTGCCCACGGCGTAGGCGTCATGCTCGACGCGCAGATCGCGGCCCACATTGAAGTCCCGGGCTACGCTGCCGTCGTTGCCGCCCCGGATGTCGGCGCCCACGTACAAGGTCTGACCGATACCCGCGCCACCGGCCACCATCAAGGCGCCGCTATTGGGCGAAGAGGCGTCGGCATTGTTCTGAACCATCACAAAGCCTGCCGGCTCTACGATCAGATCCGAGCCAATAGCGGCCATGCCGTCCACGTCGAGGTTGGCGCCCACGCTGAGGTTGCTGCCTATGTGACCTGTACCGCTCACGCTGAGGTTGGCGCCTACGTTCAGTTGGCGACCGACGCCGAGACCGCCGGCTACGATCACCGCGCCCGATGTCGGGCTGAGCGACTCGGTATTGTTTTGGGCATAGATTTGCCCCGCCACCCGAAGCTCTTCGCTGATGCGGGCATTGCCGCTCACATCCAGACGCGAAGCGGGCGACGTGGTGCCGATGCCGAAATTGCCGCCATGGGTCACCACCCCGCGCGGCGTGTTGTTGGTGATGATCACCATGCTCTCGTTATTTTTGGTACCGAGCGTATTCGCTCCGCTCGAGATCACGTTGCCGCCCACATGCCAGTCCTGCTCCACGCTGCTCAGATCGCACATCACAGCGCTGCTTTGATCGGTGTGCGAAAATACCGTAAAGCTGCCATAAGTCTTGCCCAGGATGCGCAGATCGTCCAGCGCGCCGGGCCATGCGTTGGTCGGACAGCGGGCGTAAATGCGGGTCACGCAGGAGGAACCGTCCGGCTTGGTCACGCGCAGATAAACATACTGCGTAAATGCGCCGCCCGGAAGCCCCGAGGCGCTGACCGTCAGCAGTTGTCCGCTGGCCACGCCATTGAAAACGCCCACCAAGCCGCTCAGATCGCCGTTGGCAAAAGCCTCTACCTTGACATTATCGTCGCCGAAGTAATACAGTTGGATTTGGGTAAAAGCGCCGTTGCAGGGGCAATCGTCCTGACAAAAATCGAAACTTTTGGGAAGAATTTCACCTTGGGCATTCAGAAAGTTGAGGGAAAATAGCACAGCAATCGCTGTGAGAAAAGAAAAGCGTTGTTTCATGATTTTGTGATTGGTTAATGTTGTTTTAAAATGGCTTGAATTCGTATCGAAGCCATAATCGCAAGACGCGCCAAAACGTCAATCGACAGGCCCCGGACAGGCAAAAGCTAACGTTGCTAAAATAAAAAAATGGCTGTACAAAACTTTATGAGTCGCTCTTAAAATTGCGCCCTAAATTTGCGCAAGTTTTAGCCCCCCGAAAGTAAAATTTTGCCGCGTAGAACGCCTGCAACCCACGCGCCGGAACAACAAAAATAGCGCCAA
>JBKBLI010000113.1:0-3794 GCA_046296435.1 Saprospiraceae bacterium
AACCCGACGCTTCCGCCGCCAAAAAGCGTTCGAATACCGCGCTGGGCCAACAGGCGGCCCATTTGCGCGGCATGCTCGGCATAATGGGCATGCAAGCCCTTTTTAGATCCACAAAATACGGCTATAGTCTGCATGACAATAAATTGAGTTTACGACGCGAAGTTCGGGCCAATTGCGCACTTATGGCATTAAATTTGCGTTACAACTTTATCTTTGCGCATCTTTGAGCAATCGCGTGCGCGCAAGTTTGCTTTGCGGTCGCAGACACGCGTGTTTCAGACTTTTGATCACTTTAATCACCTGATTTTTTCCCAATTATGCGTCATTCAATTTCGTTCTTCGCGCTAGCATTAACGCTCTCTTTTTTTTCCTGCAACAAAGAAAACGGCGGCGTATTTCCGCCTGAGGAAGCCTACCAAATCGCCTTTCAAAACGACTATAACGAACTGCAGGCCTACATCGCCGTCTTTCTGAGCGACGAGGATGGCAAAACTCTGGCCGCACAGTGGCTTCCGGGTTCTAAGACGACAGAAATCGACGTCCCAGCCATCTCGCGCGACAAAAAACTGGATTGCACCGTCGTGCGCATGCAAGTGGTGCAGGCCCCCGGTTCGGGCGTACGCGATACGAGCATACAAGTGGACACCTATACCCAAACGCCCTCAGGCAGCCGCATCCAGTTGCGCAGTTTATTTTATGAAAAATCTACTACCCTTCAGATCCAATTCAGCGGAGTTAGCAGCGTAGATTCCTTTATCACGCCCGACGGGCTGACCTTTTTCTACCCGCAATCTTCCAACAACTTTTACGGACAGTATCAGATCCAGCACACGGGCCGCTTGTGGTTTCGCATGAAGATCAACGGCGAAAAAGACTGGCGCTTTCTCGTGTTCCAAAACGTCAACGACATAGCAATGAACGTGCCGGCGTTCCCGCCTACCGTACTGCCCTTCATTTTTGCCAAACCCAAAGATATCCAGACGCCCTTCCCGGCGGGGTGGAACTGGCGCGTGGACGGAATGGTGGACACCGCCAAACTTGAGTTTCTCGCCTTTGGCCCCATGCAGCCAGTACCGGGCAACGCCGTGCCCATACTCACTGCCCTTCGGGTATTCGAGCCGATCGCCAACGACGAATTCGACCCCGCGCCCAAAATTTACAATGGATTTCGCGTGAAGGCCGAAGGACAAGGGCCTGCATTCAACTATTACATCGACCGCTTCTACAACGAACTGCCAACCTCGCTGCCGCAGCCCTTGTTCGACGTGAGCTCCTCCAATCTGGCCGATCAAAGGCTTGCCGCCGCACGCTGCATCGGCGAGTTTGACAACCTGATCTTCTCGCGCCGCTTCTCCCGCGAGAATCTTCAGATCGAGTGGCGCACCTGGCATGCGGCCGCCGTGGGCGCGGTGGTCACCTATCGCCTACCCGACGTACCTGCGCTGGTGGCCGATCGGGCGCCGCGCCTGCGGCAATATGCCTTTGCGCCAGGAGTGTGGGCCCGCGCCGAAAACTACGCCGGCCTCAACGGCTATGACGAAGTGCTGCGGCAACAATTCTACAACAACAATGCGTTGTGGAAACCCCGTGCCGACTATTTGGCCGTTGAGAAAAAACTATAAATCCGCCCCCCAAAAAGTGCGTGCCATCCTGAGCGTCCGGGGCATGCGATGCACCCAAGCAGAAGGCTGCCTCCGCTTTAGTACAATCGCCTGCAATGTCCGGTTGCGAGACATTGCAGGCGATTTGCGTTTGACGAGACTTTACGCCGCCCGCGCCCGCGTCGCACCTTTTTTTTTCGTAAAAAAAACGTAGCGGGCCGAGGTAGGACGCCGGGCTTCGGGCCAATTGCCCAGGCTAAAAGGGCCGAAATGATATCGCTCGGACTGAGGTCATTTGTGTGCCTCGATGCGGCGCTTGATTTCTTCTTTAGAATTGAGTCCCACGATTCTATCCACGACTTGGCCCTTTTTGATCAGGATGATGGTAGGTATGGCGCGGATACCATGCATGGCGGCTGTATTGGGATTTTTGTCCACGTCCAATTTGCCGATCAAAACCTTATTAGCGGGATAAGTTCCGGCCAATTCTTCGATGATTGGCGCTATGGCGCGGCAAGGACCGCACCAGATTGCCCAAAAGTCGATCACAACCAGGCCCTTGTGCTCGCCGACCGTCTTGGCGTAGTTGGCGTCGGTAAAAACAAAAGGTTTGCCGGCGGTATCCGGCGCGCTGGCGGACGGGCCGCCGGAGAGGGGAGCGTTGGCGGTCAGCGGCAGAAGCGACAACAGCAAGAACAAATACTGCATAAGTGTTGGCGTAGTGTGTTTATTGGCCCGGCGCAGTGCGGCGTATGCCCAATTGTAAGCGCAGGTATACGCGGGGGAGCGCTTTAGCCATTTGAAAAAAAAATTTATTTCCAATGGGAGATCACCGTTTCGATGATGGCGCAGGCTTCGTCCATCTGGCCTTCGTCGATCACCAAAGGCGGCGCGAAGCGGATGATATTGCCGTGAGTGGGTTTGGCCAGGAGTCCGCGGTCGGCCAAGGCGAGGCAAATATTCCATGCTTTGTCGCTGTGCTCCGAGTCATGGATCTCAACGGCGTTGAGCAGCCCCTTGCCGCGGACGGCGGCGATCAGATCGGGTCTGGCAGACCGCAGGCCCAGCATGCGCTCGCGGAACATGCGGCCCATGCGTTCGGCATTGTCGGCGAGGCGTTCGTCTTGTACGACTTGCAGGGCGGCCATGGCCACGGCGCAAGCCAAGGGGTTACCGCCAAAGGTAGAGCCGTGTTCGCCGGGTTTGATGGTGAGCATGACCTCGTGGCTGCTAAGGGCCGCGCTGACCGGAAGCACCCCTCCCGAAAGGGCCTTACCAAGCACCAGAATGTCGGGCTTAACCTCGAAGTGGTCGCAGCAGATACGCCGTCCAGTGCGGGCGATGCCGGTTTGCACCTCGTCGGCAATCATCAGAACGCGGTACCGATCGCAAAGCGCGCGGATGCCGGGTATATAGTTATCGTCGGGCACGACGACCCCGGCCTCGCCTTGTATCGGCTCAAACATGAACCCCGCCACGTGGGGATCCTGGAAAGCCTGCTCCAGAGCGTCGAGGTCGTTGTAGGGCACAATGACGTAGCCCGGCATGAAAGGCCCGAAATCGCGATACGAGCTTGGATCGGTAGAGGAAGAGATGGCTGCCAAGGTGCGCCCCCAGAAATTGCCGGTGACGAACACTATCTTGGCTTGATTTTCGGGTATCCCCTTGACGCGGTAGCCCCAGTGTCGGGCGAGTTTGACGGCGGTTTCGCCGCCTTCCACGCCGGTGTTCATGGGCAGGACGCGATCGTAGCCAAAGTAATGCGTAATGTACTCGGCATACTCGCCAAGCAGATTGTTGTAAAAGGCGCGCGAGGTGAGCGTCAGTTTTTGGGCCTGAGCGATCAGGGCGTCAATGATGCGCGGGTGGCAGTGTCCCTGATTAACTGCGCTATAAGCCGATAAAAAATCGAAATACGACTTACCATTCACGTCCCAGACGCGTGTGCCGCTCCCACGCTCCAAGACGACGGGCAGCGGGTGGTAGTTGTGCGCGTTGTAAAGGTCTTCGCGCGCGATGTAGTCAGCCGTGAGCATAAAAAATGGTCGAAATAAAAAAAGGAGCAGGGTGTGGGAGTGTGTAGTGGGCGCCGACGCGGTTTATATCCATACGACAGTGCAGGACCGGTCGAAGCAAAAGGTTAATCAAGCATTTGCGCTACAAATAGTCCGCTAAGCGCATATCAACACGACC
>JBKBLI010000114.1:0-3715 GCA_046296435.1 Saprospiraceae bacterium
CGCGTCTGCTGTCGCTCGCCCAAAATGGCTTGCCTGGGATGAAGCCGTGGCTTTACAGCAAAAAGCGCCCAAAAAGATACTGATTGACCTCTACACCGACTGGTGCGGCTGGTGCAAAAAAATGGATGCCTCAACTTTTCAGGACGAACAGGTGGCGGCTTTTGTTGACAAGCATTTTTATCCCGTAAAACTCAACGCTGAGCAACGTGAAACGATCGTTTACGCCGGTCACACGTTTGAATTTGTGGAGAATGGTCGCAGGGGCTATCACCAGCTTGCTTACTCGCTGCTCGACGGGCGCATGGGCTATCCGAGTTTTGTATATCTGAACGAAAAAATGGAGCGGATCTCCATTTCGCCCGGCTACAAAGATGCGGCTACCATGCTCAAGGAGTTAAAGTTCATCGCGGGAGAGCATTACACACGGACGACTTGGGAAGCGTTTTCGCAAGAAAATTGAGTTGTTAGTTGTTAGACGCACGTGGCGAGGCGGGCGCGATCGGGCGAGCGATTGCAGCGGGCGCGGGCATATCAGAACCCATTGTCCATCGCCGGACTGAACAAAAATGGCTTTTGATACGGTATATAGATAGGGGGAAGTCTGGCATGTAGCCGCTTCCCCCTATCTTTTTTTTTCAGAATATGCGCCAATCGCGGGAGCGCTCCGCCCTTATTGCTCGGCGTAAGCCTCAATCGGCGGACAAACGCACACCAGATTGCGATCGCCGTAGGCCTGATCGATGCGATTGACCGTAGGCCAGAACTTGAAGCCTTCGCGCAAATAAGGAAGCGGATAGACTGCTTTTTCGCGGGTGTAGGGGCGATCCCATGCGTCGTCGCAGATGTCGTCGAGCGTGTGCGGGGCATTGCGCAAGGGATTGTTGTCCTCCGGATAGCGGCCGCGGGCGATATCGTCTATCTCTTCCCGAATGGCCAGCATGGCGTCGCAAAAGCGATCTAATTCTGCCTTACTTTCGCTTTCTGTCGGTTCGATCATGATGGTACCCGCCACGGGGAAGGAGAGCGTAGGCGCGTGGAATCCGTAATCGATCAGACGCTTGGCGACATCTTCGGCGCTGACGAGCGATTTGAAGGGCCTCAGATCAAGGATGAATTCGTGTGCGCAGCGGCCCATTTCGCCTGTATAGAGAATCGAATAGGCGCCTTCGAGGCGCGATTTCATGTAGTTGGCGTTCAGGATGGCGTATTTGGTAGCATCGGTAACGCCCCGCCCGCCCAGCATACGGATATAAGCGTAAGATATGAGCAGGATGCTGGCGCTTCCCCAAGGGGCGGCGCTGACCGCGCTGACGGGGGCAGACCCGCCCGTCGGTATCAATACGTGCCCGGGAAGGAAAGGCGCAAGGCTATCGTTGCAACAGATAGGCCCCATGCCCGGCCCTCCGCCCCCGTGCGGTATGGCGAAAGTCTTGTGCAGGTTGAGGTGACACACGTCGGCGCCAATGGCGGCGGGACTGGTGAGTCCAACCTGTGCGTTCATGTTGGCGCCGTCCATATATACCTTGCCGCCGCGCTCGTGAATGATTTGGCAGATTTCGCGGATGTGCGTTTCAAACACGCCGTGCGTGCTGGGGTAAGTGACCATGAGGCAGGCCAGGCGATCGGCGTATTTGTCGGCTTTTTCGCGCAGGTCGCCCAGGTCGATGTTGCCGCGTTCGTCGCAGGCTGTAACGACGACTTCCATACCGGCCATGACGGCGCTTGCCGGATTGGTGCCATGGGCCGACGAGGGTATCAGCGCGACATTGCGGTGGCTTTCGCCGCGCGCGTGGTGGTAAGCGCGGATGATCATCAGTCCGGCATACTCTCCTTGCGCGCCGGAGTTGGGCTGCAGCGAGCAGGCGCTGAATCCGGTTATTTCACACAGATAGCGCGATAATTCTTCGAGGATTTGCCGGTAGCCTTGAGTTTGTTCAATCGGCGCAAACGGATGGATGTTGGCCCATAGCTCCCAACTGACCGGTATCATTTCCGATGCGGCATTGAGCTTCATGGTGCAGGAGCCGAGGGAGATCATGGAGTGGGTGAGCGAAAGGTCTTTGTTCTCCAGACGCTTGATGTAGCGCATCATGTCCGTCTCGGTATGGTAGGCATTGAATACCGGGTGGGTCAGATAGGACGAGGTGCGGATCAACTCGGCGGGCAATCGGCTGGGCATGGCGCTTGCCGGCGTGGCTTTCACCTCGAATACTTCTGCGACGCGTTCGACGGCGTTCCAGCCGTGCATTTCGTCGAAACTGATCTGCACGGCGTCTGCTTCGAAGTAAAAATTGAGATTTCGCTCGGCTGCTTTGGCGCGGATGGCCGTCAATTGCTCGGGCGCGAGGCGGATGCGCAAGGTATCGAAATAAGCGCCATGTTCGGGCGCAAAACCGCCGCTGGATAGGGCGTCGGCTGCTGCGGCGCAGACGGCGTGGATGCGTTGGGCGATGGCCTTTAGCCCGCGGGGGCCGTGATACACGGCATACAGCGCGGCCATATTGGCCAGCAAGGCTTGCGCCGTGCAAATATTGGACGTAGCTTTTTCGCGGCGGATGTGCTGTTCGCGCGTTTGCAGGGCCATGCGCAGGGCGCGGCGGCCGCGCGTGTCCACCGATACGCCGATGATGCGGCCCGGAATTTGTCTTTTGAACTGTTCGGTTGTGGCAAAAAAAGCGGCATGTGGGCCGCCGTATCCCATAGGCACGCCAAAGCGCTGTGAATTGCCCACAGCGCAATCGGCGCCCCACTCGCCGGGCGGCGAGAGCAGGGTGAGGGCCAGAAGATCGGTCGCCGCGCAGACGTAGGCGCCTTGCGCTTTGGCGCGTGCGATCACGTCGGCGTAATTGCGCACTTCGCCCTGCGCGTCGGGATACTGCACGAGTACGCCGAACACCTGAGCTGTAAAATCGGCGTTGAACACGTCAGTTACTTCGATCTGGATGCCGACCGGCAAAGCCCGGGTGCGCAGCACGTCGAGCGTCTGCGGATAGACGCGGCGATCTACCACGAATACGGCGGATTCTGCGCCGTTGCGCGCGCGTTTGTTTTTTTCATAAAAAAACATCAGCATGGCCTCTGCCGCTGCGGTGCCTTCGTCCAACAGGCTGGCGTTGGCAATCGGCAAACCGGTCAGGTCGCTCACCATGGTCTGATAATTGAGCAAGCCCTCGAGTCGGCCCTGGGCGATCTCCGCCTGATAGGGCGTGTACTGGGTGTACCAGCCGGGGTTTTGGAATACGTTGCGCGCGATGACCGGGGGCGTGATGGTTCCGTAGTATCCCAGGCCGATGTGATTGTGCGCGATTTTGTTTTTTCTGGCGATCGTCTTGAGTTCTTCGACGTAAGCAAATTCGCTGAGCGCCTCGGGAAGTTTCAGATCTTCTTTGAGTCGAATGGCGTCCGGGATGGTCTGATAAATCAGTTCGTCGAGGTCTTTGGATTTGATGGCATTGAGCATTTGGCGGGCCTCGGTCTCAGAGGGACCAATGTGGCGGCGGACAAAGTGATCCGAGTGATCGTACAAGTTCATGTTGTGTAGTGGTGATGAGCGTCGGGCGCTTTTTTTGGCCCTTAAAAACAATGCAAAGATACGATTGTTTCGAATGAGAATTGCGTTTTTGTAATTAGCGCGCCGAAACATGCAACACATTGAGGAATGTCCAATTTTGCAGCGGGCAAAAACTGCATTAGATCAGGTCTGCGACCCGGAGAT
>JBKBLI010000115.1:0-838 GCA_046296435.1 Saprospiraceae bacterium
GTGACGACGGTGCTGTCGCATCCGAACTGGTTGCTGAGCACCTGGGTGAAGACGCCCGCCTGCGCCGGGTTGCAGGTGACTCCGGCGAGTTGGGTTTCGCTGGATGGCAGCAGGGTGACGGTGGTGACGATGGTGCTGTCGCACCCTGCGGCGGTCGTGAGGGTCTGGCTGAAGACGCCGACGGCTGCCGGGTCGCAGGTGGCGGCCGTGAGTTGGGTGACGGGCAGGCCCGCAAAGGTAATGGCCGTAATGATCACGCTGTCGCATCCGAGCGAGGAGACGTAACTTTCCGTAAACACGCCCACCTCGGCCGGATTACAGGAAGTTCCGAAAAGCAGCACTGTATCCGACTGCGAGAAGGTCACGGTCAGGATGACCGTGCTGTCGCACCCGAATTGGTTGCTCAGGTTTTGCACAAAGACGCCGGTGAGGTTAGGGTCGCAACTGGTTCCGGAGAGGTTAGTTACGTTGCTGGGCAGGAGGCTGACCGTTGTGATGACGACGCTGTCGCAGCCGTTGGTCTGGCTGAGCGTTTGGGTGAATACGCCGACGGCTGCCGGGTCGCACGAACCCGCGGCGAGCAGAACGGTATCGATGGCATAGACCGTCAGGGCGGTGACAATCACGCTATCGCAACCGAATGCGCTGTTGAGGCTGTCCGTGTAAACGCCGGAGATTTTTCTGAAAAGTCCGCCGAGCAAGAGCGAGTCGCCCTGGCAGATCTCGGCCTGCCGGTTGACGAGGTAGTTAGGCTGCACGCTAACCGATGCGCTTCCGGCGAGCGTAGCGGGGCAGGAGGGGTTGCTGCCGTCGTTGGCCGAGACGAGCGTGTAGGTTG
>JBKBLI010000115.1:866-3228 GCA_046296435.1 Saprospiraceae bacterium
GTGTCCGTTGTTGATATCGGTGAGGGTATTGTTCTGGGCGCCGTCTGTCCAGACCACGTCGAAGGGGCCGTTGCCGGCGGCAGTAAAGGTCAGGGTGACGCTTTGCCCGTCGCAGATCTGCCCGCCGCCGCTGAGGGCGACGGAGGCAGGGGGCGATACCTGCACCGCCTGACAAGCTGGGGGCGAGGTTCCGCAGGAGTTTTGGGCGGTGACGCAGATCTGCCCGGATTGAGCATTGATGAAGTTGACCAAAGCCGTATCGGCCGATACATCCAGCGTCGCGCCGTTGGGCGCCGTCCAGGAGTAGGTCGCGCCGGGTTGGAGGCTGTCCAGCACGTAGGCGTATGTTCCGCCTGCGGCGCATACCGAAGCCGGCCCGTCGAAGTCTGGCGGAAGCACGCCTTCAAGCACATTGACAGGTCTGCACACCTGAGGCGAAGAGCCGCAGGCGTTGGTTGCCGTGACGCAGATTTGACCGGCAAAGTTGTTTGGCCAGGTCACCAGGATGCTATCCGGCGATATTTGATTGAAGGGGATGCCACCCGATACAGTCCACGTAAAAGTTGCTGCCGGGTTGACCGGCGCCGAGGCGGCGTAGGTAATGGCTGCGGCGCCGCAAGGACTCAGGTTGCCGCTGATGGTAGGCGGCGGCGGCAAGGGTTTGTTCTCCGTAACGGTTACGCAAGTTGTGTCCCTGCAGAAAACGCCCATCCGCGAATGCGTGACGACGAGGCAGTACTCTCCGGGCTGATTGACCTGAATGTTAGGAGTATTGTTGAAGCCGACTATACCCGGCCCCGACCAAAAGTAAAAAGTATTTCCGCCAATGCCGGCTTGTTGTGCCGGATTGATAGGCGACTGGTTGCCAAACAGGGTGATGGTTTGGTTGTTTTCGCAATCCAACTGAGCGGGTGACAGAATAATTGCCTGAGGCTCCATTATCGCGAGCAAAAAATTGATGATACTGTCGCATCCCTGCCATCCAGTGCAGGTATGTTGATATCCCCCGGAAATATCATAGACCGTGCCGCATACCTCGTGCGAAGCTCCGGGCCCGCATTTGTTGATTTGAAAAAGGGGGGAATTGTATATCTGCACTGGCTTGATCCGACAGGTTACGATGCTGTCACATCCCTGATAGGTCTGGTAATTGATGGTGTAATTGCCTGGCAAGTTGTAAGTATTACCCGAGCACTCTACCGTCTCGCCGGGACACTGCAACACCTCAATGAGCGTGGTCTCACGTTGACCCACCACGATTTCCACACAATTTTGACCATCCGGACAACTCAGACTTTGCACGCACAATTGCGCAGTACCTTGTTGCACCCACTGAATAGTGACGCTCGTGCCTGTGGATGGGCCTATGAAATTACCCGCATTGGGAGGATTGATCGTCCATATGGCCGGATTATTCGCGGTGTAAACCCGCGGTCCGGTTGGCATACATACCAGCGGCGCGGGGTTGATGATGGTGGCTCCGGATCCGTTGATCGAATAGTCGCACAGCGCGCCTGCGCAACCGTCAATCGTCAGGAAGTAAACTTCGCCGGGAATCAGTCCGTTGCCGGGTACATTATACTGTCCGCCAGGACTCATACCCGACACGCAGGGGCCTGCAAATTGAAAGTTAATGCAATCGGTAGAAGACATCACTGCCGCCTGAATGCAGTTGGCGCCCTGGCAGTTGAACACTTCAAAGGTGAAATTGACCGTAGGCGCGTCGGCAATGAATGCAAACCAGTGGTTGTTTTCGATCGTGCTGCACCACGAAGGCGGAAACGACTCCGGCGGATCCGCCGTTGTGGCGCCAACATAGCAATTCAAGGCCGAGGGACTGGGCAAAACGCAGGCGTTTTGCGCATTCATGACAGGTTGAGGCGTAGCGCAGGGCGCTCCGTTACATTGCCCAAAGGCGGCATTGGCATGCCACAAAAGCAATATGGCGCTCAAAGCAAAATAGGTAAAAGCAAACTTCATGAATCAGATGATTGAACGTATGCGCCCATAAGGCGTAAAGAATAATTAGTCGGCTGCTATGCGTTACGGGCGCCCACCGGACCGTGGTCCGGTCGGCGCCCGCCGCTTTTCTCGGGGTTACTTGCTGAGCGTCACGTCGCCCGAGTACTGCTCTACTACGTCGTCGATGAATTCTACCTCCATGGTCCACACGAATACGGCGGGGTTGAGCTCCTGCCCCCTGAAGCGTCCGTCCCACCCGATGGCGATATCGTTGGGCTGGAAGTTAAAACGCTCATACACCTGTTCTCCCCATCGGTTGTAAATGCGGAAGGATCGGATATTTTTGACCATTCCGGGCTTGGCAAAGACGTTGAGCAGATCGTTCACGCCGTCTTTGTTG
>JBKBLI010000116.1:0-3087 GCA_046296435.1 Saprospiraceae bacterium
GACCTAACCCATCAAGATGAAGGATTCATGCAACAAAGCTTGTCAGATGGTAAAATCTGGACATAAACGCCGCCTCAACAGCCTTAACGCTATGGTGGGCGCGCTTGGCGCTTATGGCTTTTTGATGGGCGCTTTTGCGCAAACCAATGCGTAGGAGTGGTCGATCAAATCGCATATCAGCGCATCAGAAAGGGCGCCCTGGCCGATGATCACGGTGTTCCAGTGTTTTTTGTTCATGTGGTAGCCCGGCAACACGTCTTCGGGGTATTGCTCGCGCAAGGCAAGCGCGCGTTCGGGATCGCATTTGAGATTGGCCCTCGGCGGGTATTCGTCCAGACTGAGCAACGCGAATATTTTACCCCTGAACTTGAAGACCAGAGTTTGTTCGCCAAAGGGGAAGCCGGTCTCTACCTCCTCTTTTGCGCAACAGTGCGCCGTAAAGTCCTCAACGTGCATGGCTTTACATTTTGCGGGCTTGCACGTAGGTTCGCCAACGTTCGATGACGCTGGTCATGTCTTTGGGCAGTTCGGACTCGAAGCGCATTTTCTCGCCGGTGCGCGGATGCACAAATCCCAGCACTTTTGCGTGCAGGGCCTGTCGCGGG
The DNA here is from genome assembly GCA_046296435.1 of Saprospiraceae bacterium. GTDB lineage: Bacteria > Bacteroidota > Bacteroidia > Chitinophagales > Saprospiraceae > M3007. The sequence continues at coordinate 606 of JBKBLI010000116.1, forward strand.
ATCATGGCCAGGTTGTTTTCGACAAACTGCCGGTACTTGGAGTGCATGGCGCCTTTGAGGATCTGATTGCCGCCGTAACGCGGATCGCCGAACAGCGTATGGCCGCTGTATTTCATATGTACCCGAATTTGGTGCGTGCGGCCTGTTTCCAAGCGGCATTCGACCAGCGTAACGTAATAAAAGCGCTCAAGTACGCGCCAGTGCGTAACGGCATGCTTGCCTACCTCGCCCTCCGGGAAAACCATGAACAGCTTGCGGTCGTTGGGATTGCGGGCGATATTGCCCACAATTGTACCGGAATCGCTTTCCGGATCGCCCCAGACCAGCGCCTGATATCGCCGCTCAATCGAGTGATCGTGAAACTGTTTGGCCAAGTGGGTCATGGCCACTTCGTTTTTGGCCACCACCATCAGTCCGGTGGTATCTTTATCGATCCGATGCACAATACCTGCTCGAGGCGTTTCAGACTGATCTTCGCTATCGGGCAGGCGCTCCATCTGCTCTTTGAGGCGCCACGCTACGGCATTCACTAAGGTTCCGCTAGGTATGCCCACCCCCGGGTGCACGGCCAGCCGGGCGGGTTTGTTGACCACCATCACGTCATCGTCTTCATATACCACATCGATCGGAATATTTTGAGGGATGATCTCGTATATCTGATCGAGTTGTCTGGGCAGGATGATCTTGATTTTGTTGCCGGGCTTGACTTTGTAGTTGGGCTTTACCTCCCTATCGTCCACCAATACGGAGCCTGCTTTGATAGCCGATTGTACCTTACTGCGGGAGCGATTGCTCAGGCGGTCGATCAAAAAGCGATCTAAGCGAATCAGCGATTGTTTTGGATCCGCTACAATAATATGCGATTCGAAGTACTCTTCGTCGGTTTGGCTTTCGCTATCGTCGCTATCGGGCAGAAGAGCGTCGCCGGGGATGTTATCAGATTCTACGTATGTCATAGGCTTGCTTTCCGACGCGTTCGTATCCTCATCTTTTGTCATCATGCCTGCAAAGGTAATCTTTTTTCTTGAGAAGAAAGCCCAAAAAAATCGCCTCTTTTGTCTAAGCAATTTAAATATGTGTATGTTTGCGGAAATTTGTGCGGCAAAATGCAAACAGAATATAGCATCAAGTTTCTCGAAGACGCTACGGAGACCCTGCGTGCGGTAGCTCACCCCATCCGTCTGCTGATGATTGAACTGATGTACGCCAAGGGCAGCCTGACAGTCAAGGAGATCTACGAAACGCTGGAGATCGACCAGGCGGTGGCTTCGCATCACCTGCGTATTCTGAAGGACAAAGACGTGCTTGAACTACGCCGCGACGGCCGGAACGCATACTACAGTTTGGCGAAGGATGATTATTATCTTATTTTTTCAGGAATAAAAAAAGCGCTGCTGGCCGAGTCGGAATAATCAGCAAATTTACCGCTCCTGCCCGACGCCCCATCCCTTACTCCGGGCCTTAGCTCACCCTTCGGATCAGCAAACGCCGGGCCTGACCGGGCCAGTCCTCGCGGAAGATGACCCCCGGGCTTACACCCAAGGCCCTTGCGAAGGCCATGACGGTTTCGTCGTCCCAGCGGCTGATTTGGGCGTAGGAATAGATGCCCATTCCGATCAGTTGTTTTTCGATCTCCGGGGTGATGCCCTTGATGGTCTGCAATTGATCCCAGGTATATTCGGCTTCGGCGCGTTCGGGCATTTCGCCGGCCTTCAACTCTTCGTTGAGTTGCGCCACCTGACGGCGGAGGGCATTGCGCTCCGCCTCGATCTCTGCGGATTTGGCTTCAAACTGACGGAAGCGCTGCTGCATCGAAAGGAAGTCGCGGTGAAGGATTTGCCACACGTCCATTTCTTCGCGCATGCGCTGGAGTTCGCGCTCCAACTCCCGGTTGCGCACTTGGAGGGCGTCGTTTTGTTGCTCAAGTGAAGCAACCGCGCTTTGATACAAGGCCGCTTTGCTCTCCGCCTGGCGGATGAGGGTCTCTATATCGCCGTCGCGGGCCAAACGCGGGTTGTAGTTGCGTTGCAAGCGCTCAATTTCGGCGCGGGCCTGCTGCAGTTCGAGGTTTAGCTTTTTCAAGTCGGCTTCGCGCACCTCGTTTTTGCGGCGCAACTCGGCATACATACGGGAGACGGCCATGCGATCTTTCTCGCTCCGGTCCAGCGCCTGAGCAATGCGGCGCTCGCGAATGGAGGCGCGAAGCAGCCAACCCACCAGCAGCCCGCCAAGGGTAAACAAGGCCCAGACGAGCCAGAACCAAAAAGGATGATCGGGCAAGAAATCCATGCTTCGAGTAAGGCGTTGGCCGAATCAAAAATACACGGCGATAAAGCCTGTTCGCGCCAAACTAAACGTCGATTTTTAGCGTTAAAAGTTGCGCGGGCATTTCAAACGGCAAATTTAGTTTATTTGTTTGATTTCGACACGCTTACCTTCCTTTTTTTGGCAAAAACTGCTCAAAAAAGCAAATTTTGGCTTT
>JBKBLI010000117.1:0-2859 GCA_046296435.1 Saprospiraceae bacterium
CGTCGAATGCGTAGGCTTGCGGGATCTGCGTCGTGCCTGCGCCCTTCACCCGTCCGATGGAAGCAAACGCAGTCCCGCCGGCGCTGCGCTCAATCTCGAAATAGTCGTTGTCTTTCTCCGTGGCGGTGCGCCACTCGAGCCTTGCGGTCTGGCCGCGCTTTTCGGCATTGAAAGAGAGGAGTTCGACGGGTAGCGGGCTAAGGAGACTTGCCACGGCAAAAGGCGAGAGCGACGTGATGCCTGTACGGGTGCGCGTCCATGGATTACCCCCGGATGCTGCGGCAAAGCCGCCAGTGACCCACTGTCCGCCCGTATAATGAGAAACAGTACAATTCGTACGGTCAAAACTACCTACTTCATGCGGCGTATTCCACTGGACGGTCAGATCAAGCGATCCCGATATGGGCGCGTCGGAAGTGACATCCCAGGTGCGGTTCACGACGCGATTGGTCGTGGTTCCGCCGCTCAAGCCATTGAGATATACCGCATCCAATACGCGCATGGAATACTCGCCATCACCGGCAAGCGTAGCTGGATTGTACGAACTGTTTCCTATGGGGAATAATTCGCCTGAAGCGCTGATCGTTCTTTTAAACACACCAGAGCTATTTGTTCGCACGTAAGATGCCGTCGAGGCATTGGTTACATTCCCACCAGAGGCCAGCGTCAAGGTATATGTTTCTGTCACAATGTTTCCTGAAAGCAGATTGAGCGTTTGGTTTACTGTGGCGTCACTTGTCAAGGTTTTGGCTCCGCCGCCGCTTGTAGTCAGATTTTGATAATTATCAAATCCTCTCAAGTTCTGCGCGCTGATCGCAGCATATTCAAATGTCGATCCGGGATTGTAGGTATATGTTTCTCTGGAGCTGATACTTGTAAATACATTTCCGGTTTTGGTCACCTTCAATACGCCGCCATTATTAATTGTCAGGTTGGCCACAGCGCTGCCAGAATTTCCATCGTTTCCAATGATTTCACCGCCCAGATTGAAAGTGCCATTGATAATATATTGAATATCGTACCCTGCGCTCGCCCTCGTTCGAACCCTGAGATTACCATTTACGTTTGCCGTGCCATTAAACGTATAAGTCCCCAAATCGGCAAAAGAATTGTTCCCATTTGGACCATTGATTGAGATATCTCCGGCTACATTCATCGTAGCGCCGCTCTCAAGGGTAACATTGAATGTCCGCGGCGTGGAAGGACCGGGCGCTGAACTGTTGTAAATAGCTCCGCTACCTATCCAGGACAAATTCAGCGTACAGTTCGAAATGGTAAAATTGGTAACGCTACTTCCCAACATGGTACTATTATCCTTTTTTATCCGGCTGAGTTGCATTGTGCCGCTACCGCTAAGCGTACAACTGGGTCCATCAATATTTAAGGAAAATCCATCGCCTGCGCCTCCTGCAGTACCATCAATGATGACTTGGTCGCCAAAAACGCTCAAAAAGCGATTTCCAGTTACTCCTGCTCTGATTGTGCCGCCAGACTCTACAATCAAGTCATCAACCTTGTACACGGGCGACATTGGCAGCGTTATTGTGTGGCCGCTCTGAATGACGGCAGTGATATCAACGGCATTGGGCTCCGTGTAATACGTCCCGCTGCCATCGCGTTCAGTGTTCCATAAATCAGTTGCGTCCCACAACCCGGAACCTTGTGAATACACCGTAACTTGCCCCCAACTCACCCCCACAGAGACAATGAAGCAAACGACAAGCGTGAAAAAATTTTTCATAGTATTGTATTTTTTGTGTTGCAAAGCGGCGAATAATTCAGACTTTGTACGAAGCAAAATGATATCAAGCGCACAGAGCCTGTCGCCAAACATGAATTTCCAATAAAAAAGTATGATTTGAGTAGCAAAGTTACGGTTGGGCGACAGATCTCTTCGCCGCATCTGAAGCAATTAACAGAAAAATAATAATGCCGACAACGCTTGGGGACAAGCGGTCTTTTTAAAAAAAAGAAAAGTGGGCCGAGGCGCGCCGATGGCCCCGAGCGCCAAAGCTCAGCGCATGTTTTGTACGGCGGCGCGGATCTGCGCGGCGCGCTGTGGGTTGCCCTGCTGTTCGTAGATGTTGGCCGCCAATTCGTAGGCCATCCTGAAGTTTGGGTTGACCTCGGTGGCCTTATTCAGGCAGTTGAGCGCGCCGCTAAAATCGCGTTGGTTGGAGGCGATCACGGCCAGATAGTACCAAGCGCCGGCGTTGGCGGGTTCTTGGCGCAGGCTTTTTTCGAAATGCGCTTTTGCCTCGGCGTTTCTGTTTTGGTACATGTAGTACATACCGATCAGATTGGAGGCTTGCGTTTCGTCGGGCGTAATGGACAGCGCCTTCTCGGCGGCCTGCTTCATTTCGTCGAGGCGCTGGGCGTTGAGCAGGGCGGTGGCGAGGCCTGTCCAGGCCACTTCGTTGTCGGAGTTTCGGGCAGTTTCGCGTTGGAGGGCGGCTATAGCCGTTTCGATATCGTTGTTTTTGAGCGCCTGCATGCCCTCGGCGCAGTCGTTGGCGTCGTTTTTCAGAATGGCCAAGAGCGGTACGCCGTCGGCGCTGATCGTATGCGCCGTATTGGAGGGGGGCCAGGCGTCTTTTTGGAGCGAAGCGCCGCTCACAAAGCGGCTGGTATAAAACGCATAATCCCAGGTATCGTCGCAGCGGCGCTCCCAACGCAGGTATTTGATCTGCACTTTATCGTCGCCGTACTTGTAGGTGAGGCGGCGCAAGGGATAGAACATGTTGGTCGCAATGACTACGGGTTCGGGGCGATCCTGACTCAGGATACCCTCTCGCTCGAGCCACTCTACGCCCTGGCGTATGCTCAAAGCCCAGTAATCGGTTTCGTAACGACCGAAGG
>JBKBLI010000118.1:0-2411 GCA_046296435.1 Saprospiraceae bacterium
GGCCATAGCGGCATCTTCGGCGGCATTGGGGTCTCCCAGGAGATCCAGACACACGCCGTAAATCATGGCTGCATACCGCGAGAACAATTCGCCCAGATAGCGCGACTGCCCGGTCTGGCGGTAGCGGACCAGCAGCGATTCATCGCTTTCGGCGGCGTCTGTTTTTTCTTTTTTAAAAAATAGCAACATGGAGCGAGGCGTGCCGCTTTGTCAGGCGCGCTACGTCATTTCAGGCGACAAATGTAAGTGAAAGATGCTATTTTGTACTTTTTTACATAATAACGTGTGTAGTATTTTCAGCATTTTCTATTTTTACGCAAAAATCAAGAATTAAATTATGAGGCCCGCACTGTTGTTCATCAGTCTGTTATTCTTTTTTCGGGTCGCAGGCCAGAATGTTCCGCCGCGGATTGACGATTTGCTTTGCGGCTTGCTGACCGCCAACGAAAATACCGTGTTTGTGGCGTATAGCGTCTTCGATCCGGAGGGGGACTCGCTTGAGGTGACATTGCAAATTTCGACCGACGGCGGAAAGACCTACGCAGCGCCCGGCCCGGAGTTTGTGGTGAGCGGAGCCGTTGGCTATCCGATCTTTTCGGGTCAAGACAAACAAATCGTTTGCAGCTATATTGCCCCGGGTTTGTCTCCGCCCCTTCGTTTCAGGTTGGTCGTTGACGACAAGAAAGCGTTTGACCTCGGGTTGCTTGCGACGGAGGCAGACAGCAATCGCATGCGCGGCAATTTAGAGTTTCTGGAAGGCATACGGCACTATGCCGCCAGCGTGCAGCAACTCAACGACGCGCGCGACTCCTTGCGCAATCTGTTTGATGGGCTGGGGTTGCGCCGTTACAGCCAGTCGTTCAATTTTGCCGGCACGGTGGGCGAAAACATCATCGGCGACCTTCCGGGCGTAGCCGCTGCCGAGCAGGTTGTGATCATCGACGCGCATTACGATACGGTCAACAATTCCCCCGGGGCCGACGACAATGGCAGCGGCGTAGCGGGAGTGATGGAGGCGGCGCGGATTTTGAGCCGCTATCCTTTTCAAAAAACCATGCGCTTCATCGGGTTCGATTTTGAGGAGTCCGGGCTGGTTGGCAGCACGCGTTATGTGAATCAGGGGGGCATACAGAGCGGCGAGAGCATACTGGGCGTGTTCAATTTCGAGATGATCGGCTACTATTCGGAGGCGCCCAACAGCCAGAGTCTGCCCGGAGGCTTCAGTCTGCTCTTTCCGGACGCCTACAATCAGGTGGCCGCCAATCAGTTCAGGGGCGATTTCCTGACCAATGTGGGCAACGTCAACGCTACGTCGCTGGCCAATCTGTTGAGCGCCTCTGCCGCGCAGTACGTGCCCGACCTAAAGGTAATCACCGTGTTGGCTCCGGGCAACAGCGCCATCGCGCCCGACTTGCGCCGTAGCGATCACGCCCCATTCTGGGATGCGGGATACAAGGCCCTGATGTTGACCGACGGGGCCAATTTCCGCAATCCGCACTACCATACGCCCAGCGACCTTATCGACAATACGATCGACTTTGGGTTTATGCGCCGCGTTGTTCAGGCCACCGTCGTCGCCGCCGCTCAGTTGGGCGGGATCGTACACGGCGACTGGGCGACCTGCGGCGATATCATACTGGGTAGCACGGCGACCGGCAACCCCTCAGATCCCTGTCAGCCGGAGTGGCGCTACGGACTGGATGGCGGGCTGTGGATCACGGCGCCCTGTATCGCATCGGCTGGTATGGTGGAGATATTCGACTTGCAGGGCCGTTCTCTTGCCCTGCATACCCTGCCCCCGCGACCCGAATCCCATCGCCTGGGTATGGAGCGCCTGCGCCCGGGCGCGTACATGGCTCGTCTGAGTTGGCCCGGCGGGGTGCGCGCTTTCCGCTTTGTGCAGGCCCGTTAGGCATTGGGCACTGCGGCAACACGCGCAGGAGGGTCGGATGGCGCGCCTGGAGGGTCGCAAGCGTACTTTGTCCGTTTGCGTCAGGCGCATTGGATGCGCCGGTATAGCGGAATGTCCCTATTTTGGCGCCGTTTTTTTACGCAACCAAACAATCCATCGCATTCATGGCAAAAAACAAACCGACCCCATCCCGCAAGCCTGCCGCTCAGCCCCTCAAGCCGCCTGCGTTATCGGAGAGCGGCGGATATTTGCCGCCTTCCCGTCTGACTCATCCCATGTGGGGCGGCATTGCGGTATCGGTATGGGCTTTTCTGCTCTACGTCAACACCCTCGGACACGGTTGGGCGCTTGACGACGCGATTGTCATCACAGACAACATGTTTACCACGCGTGGGGTAGAGGGCTTGGGCGGAATTTTCAGTAAGGACACTTTTTTTGGTTTCTTCAAAGTAGAGGGCAAGGAGACCCTGGTGTCCGGCGGGCGTTATCGCCCGTTGAC
>JBKBLI010000119.1:0-2422 GCA_046296435.1 Saprospiraceae bacterium
AACTAACAACTAACAACTAACAACTAACAACTAACAACTAACAACTAACAACTAACAACTAACAACTAACAACTAACAACTAACAACTAACAACTAAACATTTGACAAACTGGCGCGTTTTATGTGGACTATTGTTGTACTATCTCGCCAAATAGCAACACTTAACAAACATGAAACAAACAAAACTTTTCACGCCAACCCTCCTTGTCCTCGCGGCCGCGTCAATCTGGTTGGCCGCTTGCGCCTCCAAACGCACGGTAGAATATACGATCGCCGATGTAGATCTCATAGCCGAAGGACCGCTCTTTGAAGGCGCCAATACCGCCCAGGCGACCCATAGCTTCGATCCTGACAAATTGAAAGACCTCCTCGGCGCCTACCCGGGTCAGATTGTCGCGGTCCGTCTGGTTGCAGCCGAACTCAGCCTGCCCGACACCCTGAACTTCGATATCGCCAACGAAATCACCCTACAGTTGGCCGCCGACAACGCGCCCATGCAAAAAGTGGCCGTGCTTAACCCCGTGCCCAAAGGGGCGCGCAGCGTTGCGCTACAGGCAGCCGCAGCGCAAAAAGGCGTGGACCGCCTCTTTAAGCAAAGCGCCATGTACCTCGTGGCCGATATCAACCTCAATGCCGATCACGACAACGACCTTGCGCTAAGGGGCAACTTCAAGTTCGAAATCGTGGTCAAAAACTAAGAACCGGCTATTGGGAAGACAAAGGTTTGCCTCATTTTTATTCACACATAAATACGCTTAAACGTCATGCACCAATCAACGCTTATCTGGATCCTGAGCGCCTTCCTCTGCTTTGGCGCCCAAACGGCCCTCACCCAACCCGAAGCAGGCGACAAGCTCATCGGTGTCTGGGAACCCAGTCACGGCAAAGCGCGCGTCAAAATCGAAAAAATCGGCGCCAAATACTACGGCAAAATCGTCTGGCTACGCGAGCCTAACGACCCTGAAACCAACCAACCCAAGTTAGACAAAAACAACCCCGACGAGTCCATGCGCAGCGTGCCGCTCAGAGGCTATCGCCTGCTCAAGGACTTCGTTTATAAAGGCAACGGCGAATGGGCGGAAGGCACGATATACGACCCCGAAAACGGAAGCACTTACAGTTGCGTCATCAAAATGAAGGACGACAACACCCTCGATATACGCGGCTTCGTGGGCGTCAAAGCGCTGGGTCGCACCGATGTTTGGAAACGCCTGGCCAAATAACCCGACCGCGCTATGAACTTACCACGACTGATCCGGCCCTTGTTCTGCCTGCTTGCAAGCGCCGCCTCTCTCTGCGCCCAGACCGATACCACGGCAACCCCCTTCTCCGACGACGAGGACGACTACAGCCAATACGAAAATCTCAGCCTTGCCGACAGTAAGGCCAGGCGCTACAGCAATCCCAAAGTGCTGGGCCTTAGCCCCCAACGCTTCATATCGGTGGGCTGGGATTTTCAGGGGCCTTACGATATGCAGTTTTCGCCCGTGAGCGTCTTTGCCGAAGGCGACCCCGCCCCCATCGAGGAAACGCGCCGGGCGCGCCTCACGCACGGACTGCGCCTCAGCGCCAACATCCCCATCATCTCGCGCAACAGCATCCTCTGGCAACTCGGCGGCAACTGGTGGGATACGCGGTACCAATACGACCAGACCCCCGAAAACTCCTACGTCGCACAGTTGCTGTCGCGCAACGGCCTGCGCACCGCCGGCCTCAACACCACCGTCTTCAAACCGCTCAACGAAACCAGCTTTATCCTCTTTCAGGGCGCAGCCGACCTCAGCGGAGACTACGGCATACTTGAATTTCAGCCCCTACGCTTCCTGCGCTATTCGGGCGCCTTGGTTTGGGGGCGCAGACCCCACGACCGCAAGCAATGGGGCGTAGGCATAGCGCGCACCTATCGGGTCGGCGAAATGAATTACATACCCGTCTTTTTGTTCAACTATACCTCGCTCAACCGCAAATGGGGTACCGAAATCCTGTTCCCCGCCCGGGCGCACTACCGCCGCACCTTCAATCCGCGCAGCCTGCTCTTGGCCGGATATGAGTTGGAAGGCCAAAGCTACCTGTTGCGCGAGACGCCCGGCGACTTCGACGGATTGAGAACAATCGAAATACGGCGGGGAGAGGCCAGAGCCAGAATAGAGTACCAGCGCCAGTTGGCAGGCTTCATCTGGATTGCGGCGCAGTTGGGCTACCGCTACAACTGGTCGTTCAACGCCGATTATACCGCCGACAACGGAAGGGATTTCTTCCGCGGTTTTTTTGGCAACCAAACTTACGCCATGCTCAACCAGATCGGCAACCCGCTCTATTTTCAAATTACGTTCAACCTGGTTAGCCCTTGATAGTGGTTAGTGGTTAGTGGTTAGTGGTTAGTTATTAGTGGTTAGTGGTTAGTGGTTAGTGGTTAGGGGTT
>JBKBLI010000120.1:0-2370 GCA_046296435.1 Saprospiraceae bacterium
TTGTCGCCATTGGCGTCGCCGGGTAGCACATAGTCGGTATCAACGGGTACGTTTGTAGGCTTTTCACTCTGGCTGTCGGTGCTGATCAAGCTAACCAGCGACGACACGCAAACATTGTTAGCCCATACGGTAAGCGTTGCCTTGTATATCCCGCCAGACTGGTAAACGTGTTCGTATGTTTGCCCAAATGCCGAGGGTTGCCACATAGGCGAACCATCTCCAAAATCCAAGTAGCGGAATACGCCGCCTACGGAAAGATTGGTAAATCGAACAGTATAAGTTCCCTGAACGAGATCGGCGTGAACGACCTCATGATGCATATCAGCGAAGCACACACCCGTGACGCTCCCACAGACGCCCGGTCGCCACTGTACCGCGCCTACGGCCATCGCTTCGCATTCGTTGGCATAGGTGATACCGTCGCAGGCGCAAACAGGCGCATATACGGAGGGGCAAATGACTTCGTTCAGCGCAATCTTCTCGTTGTGACAATGCGGCGGATTGTAAGAGACCATTCGGCATAGCGTCGCCTCGCAAGGTTGCATAGCGTCGTTGAACGCTGTCTGATATGACACACAAAAGATATAGTCGCCCGGGTGCGTAAGCGTATATTGAAGCGTAGGCGAGGTTGACAATGCGACGCCCGACTTGGCCTCGCTCCAGATTACGTTCTTCAAAAGGTTCTGATCGCCGATCAAAGCGCCGTAGATTTGACCGCCGCTCTCGACGAGCGTCAGTTCATAATCGCACCAGGATGGATTCTGATCTGTGATAAGGACCGTCTCACAAACATACTCTGTGCAATGCCCCGAAAGCGCGCTCACTTTTAGACAGACCTCGTAAGCCCCCTCTTGCGGAAAGGTGTGCTGGACGAAAGGCCCCGTTTGTTCAGAGCCATCGCCAAAGGACCAGACGCAGGTCTGCGAGGCAGGATCAAATATTTTTGCTTCAAAAAAGCGCGTAAGCGGGTTCAGGCTATTACTTTTTGTCTCGAAATGCGCTTTGCAAGGTATAGGCGACTCGTTCAGACAAGTCAACGATACTGTCGCAAAATCGGGATCAGCGCAAGCGAAAGAAGCCTGAGCCGGTTCCGCGCTGAACGTAAATGTATTCCCGGGCGAGAGCGATTCGCCTCCGGCGACGATCAGCATTTTATCTCCGCTAACCAAGTCGATTGCGCTCAACCCGCAACCGACCTTATTGGAAACTACCCACCCAAGGCGATCACATTGAGCCGGCAGAATGCCGCTTCCGACCGCCAAAGACCCGAACAACAACAAAAGCTTTCGTAAAGGCAGGTTCATAATATTTTTTATTGGTTAGGATGTAAAACCAATTAACAATTTTCAACCAGGGCTTGTTGCGTAGATTTTTACAATACAAAAGTACGGCTGGAAAAACAACGGATATAATACATTATCGCCTATTTGTCTATGAAAAAAAAATTGCAATAATGAAATAAATTGCTGAAAAACAAGTTATTGTGATGTCAAATTCAAGCAAAAAATAGATGCTGGGCGACAAATTTTTTAGCCTCATCGAGCGTTTTTCGAAGCAGGAACGCAATAGATTTGGGCGATTTCTCGAGTCGCCCTTTCACAACGACAACGAGCGCGCGCTCCGGCTATGGAAATACCTGAGAAACTGCGAGCCCGAAACGCCGCCGGACAAACGCCAACTTTGGCGCAGCGCCTATCCGGATAAGCCTTTGGACGAGGCGGCTTTGCGGCGCCTCTTATCTGATTTGCTGCGTTTAGGCCTTCAGTTCTTGGCCATAGAGCGTCGGCAGGAGATTGATGATTTGCTTCTTTTGCAGCCCGTTCTGGGGCAAAAGAACCAAGCGTCGCTCGAGCGAAAAATAGAGCGCATTATCGAGTCGAAAGGCCTGTCGGTTGAGTATTTTTGGCAATCCTATGTGTATCGGCTCCAAACGTTCAACCGAGCTTCGCGAACGGTCTCTACCGCCGACTATTTGGTCAAGTTGCAGTCAGCAGAGGCCATGCTCGACGCGCACTACGCAGTCCAGAAACTGCGGTTTTATGTCAGCGTGCTTGCCTTTCGCGGGTTTCGAAGCGCCGAGTCTGAGTACGAACTACCGGCCTACATGTGGGATATGTTGCAGACCGAGCCAATGCGCAGCCTTCCTCTTGTAGGTATTTACCTCGAGTTCGCACATTGTTTGCGGCATCCAGAGGCGGAAGAGCGCTTCGTGCGCCTGTTGCATGTGTTGGCGTCTGGCTCCGAACAGATAGCGCCCGACGAGTTGCGGGAATGTTACCTGGTAGCGCAGAATTATTGCGCTTTAAAGATCAACCAAGGTAAAACCGAGTACTACCGCACGGTGTTCGAAATCTTTCGGATACTGATCGA
>JBKBLI010000121.1:0-2362 GCA_046296435.1 Saprospiraceae bacterium
ATATCCGCCCAAAGGCAAGAACTGAGCGCTCGCCAAAAAGACTATGGCGCCTGCGAGTCCGCCCAACAAATAGATGGGCAGGACGCGCCGATTGCCCATCAGATCGCCCACGACGCTGCCAAAGATCATCAGCCCGAAAATATTGTGTATCAGATGCCAAATGGAGTCATGCAGAAAAAAATGGGTGAGCAAAGACCATGGACGCCATGCCAGAGTAACGATACTCGCCGGCAGGCAAAACCACTCCAGGATCGTATTATACCACTGGCCCATCATCTCCTGTCTGAACCCAATGGTCAGCCACAAAGCCAAATAGATCAATTTGAAGAATACCCAAATCGCAAAGTTGGCTACCACCAATTTGGTCACCATATGACCGGTGCGCATAGAGTATTTGAGGTCGTTCCAGATTGAGCCAAAAAGGGACATGCGTTATTCAATTTATGTATTTGCCAAACAGGGAGCGCCGATACCAGATCGCGATCAACAAAAAGCCGCAAAGCGCGCCGCCTAAGTGCGCAAAATGCGCAATTCCCGACGAAAAACCGCTCACGCCATACACGAGTTCGAGGGCGGCGATGATCGGCACGAAGTATTTCGCCTTGAGTGATACAGGCGGAAACAACAAACTGATGATCTGGTTTGGAAAAAGCCAGGCAAAAGCGACCAAAACGCCAAATACGGCGCCGGAAGCGCCCAGCATCGGCACATTCCAATCTGTGGGATTGATACCCGCCGCGCTCAACTCCCACCACTGCACCCCCAGATGAATGGCGTAAGCGCCTAAACCGGAAAATAAATAATAGAAAATAAAACGCCGCCATCCCCAGACCATTTCGATCGCCGGGCCAAAGAAAAACAGGGCCATCATGTTGAACAGCAAGTGCATCAAATTGCCGTGCATAAACATGTGCGTCAGGATCTGATAAGGTTCAAAATGCTGAGAGCCGGGCATGAAGGCGGCCAATTTCAAACGCCCCAACTCGACCATCTCACGGGTGCGCGGATCCCACAATTCCTGCCCCAATACCGCAAATGAGCCGACATACATCAACGCATTGATGATGATTAAGTGCAGGACGATACCCATGGTGGGCTGGCGCGTTCGAAACATGAGCGATATTTATTCGTTAAAACGCTTGAGGAGTTCATCCAGTTCAATCGTAATGAAGCAACGCTTGCCATAGGGACTTTTGAAAGGCATCTCGCAAGCAAACAACTGATTGATCAACTCGTGCATGGCCTCCGTATCCAGAGGGCGGCCTTTGCGCAGGGCTGCGCTGCGGGCCATCGCCCGAGCCACATTATCCTGCAAATCCAAACTGAGGTCCAAGTTCTCCTGATACTGCGCGATGAGGCGCTGTAAAATCAACTCTTCGTTTTGGCCCTCGTCCAGACCGGCGGGGGCCCCGTGTATGGCAAAAGTAGATCCTCCGAGCGAAGTCACTTCAAATCCTAAGGCATGAATTTCGTCGATGATCTCGCGCAGGCTGTCCGCATCGCGAGGCGACAGGTTGATGGTTCGCGGAAAAAGCAACTTCTGAGAAGGATGCTGAGCGCTGCGAAGGCTACTCAGGTAGCGTTCGTACAAGATGCGCTCGCTGGCCGCCTGCTGGTCGATGATCATCAAGCCGGATTTGATCTGGCTGATCAGATACAGGCCATGCGCCTGAAAGGGATCTTTGGGTCTGACCGGCTCTAATCCCAGATCAGGCGCATTGTCGGAGGGGATTTCGGCGTGGGAGCGCTGAGCGGGCGGCTCCGATTCAGGCTCGGTATCGGGCAGCAGGATATCGGCGAATACGCTTCGGATAAAGTCGGCGCCGGGTGTGGGGTTTTCCTCGCGCGGCTTGGAGACTGCGCTTTCTAAACCCTCGTAGGCCCGCTGCCAGTTGCGCAGATTCTCAGCGTCGCGGCGGTCGGCGGGCGGGCGCTGCGCGCCCACCGTAGCGGGTGGCGGGGGCTGGGGCACGGAAGTCGGGGATGCATTGAAGGCCGGTTCCTGATCGAAGTCGAGCGTGGGCGTTACGTTGTGGCGGCCCAAAGCGTGGCGCACGGCTACTTTCAGGATGTTATAGACCAGTTTGTCGTCGTCGAATTTGATCTCCTGCTTGGTTGGATGCACATTGACGTCCACGCGAGCCGGATCAATGTCAATAAACAGCACATACAGCGGATGCGCGTCGTCGGGCAACAGCCCCTCGTAAGCGCCGAGTATGGCGTGGTGCAGGTAATTGTTTTTGATGAAGCGGCGGTTGATAAAAAAGAACTGTTCGCCGCGCGTCTTTTTGTAATAGTCCGGCTTGCCTACAAAACCGTAGATGCGCACCGCTTCGGTTTCTTCCTCTACGGGAACCAGACG
>JBKBLI010000122.1:0-2228 GCA_046296435.1 Saprospiraceae bacterium
TTTTGAAAAAGCCGCCTTGCATTCATTTGTATGGATTGGTAGGGCGGCGCAGGGGCGAGCGGATCTTACAAGTTCAGGCGGCTTGATTTTGTACCCGACAGGAATGATGGGGCGTTCGGTAGTAGCGTTTTTGTAATTCGATCGAACGGCAAGGTGTTTGTCTTTATTTGCCCGTCTGGGTAATTTCTATTTCCACCCTGCGGTTTTGTGCGCACAAGGACTCTGTGCTGTTGTCGTTGAGCGGGTAGTTAGGGCCATGCCCTACGGTCATAATGCGATTCGGGTCAATGCCTTTGCTGACGAGATGAGCTTTGACGGCTTCCGCTCGTTCGCGGGAAAGGGCGATAAGAGACTCGGTATCGCCCCGATTGTCGGTATGTCCATTAATGCTTATGTGGATGTCCGGCGCGTTGTAAAGCAGTCTGTACAGGTATTCTAATTCCGGCTCAGATTTGCTCAGGATCGTCGCCTTGGATTGCTGGAAAAATATCGGCTTTAGCGTTATTTTCATGCCCGGCTCTATTGGGTCAAGGTAGAAGTCTAAGTACTGCTCTCTGAAAAAAACATAGTCCCTGCGCAATACAAATTCGTTTTCCTGGCCCAGGTAGCCTGGTTTTTCAGGTCTGAATTTGAAAGGTACGCCCTTCGGAATTTTTAGCTTAAATGCGCCATTTTCAGCGGCGATGGCATTGATTCCTCCTCGCTTGGTTTCGTAGTACAAAGTCGAGTTTGAAACCAATCTCCCTGTTTTTCGGTTGAGTATTCGGCCAATGATCTCAATCTCGGTAGGTTGGGGCGGAGCGATCCGCACTCTGAAAATATCGCTTGATCCGTCGCGTTTGGATATGAAATACAGGTGACCTGTGCTCATGTTGAAGTACGGTTGGCTCTCGTCGGAAGCGCTATTGATCGGCGCGCGCAGGCGTACAGGCGCGCTCCAACGCGTCCATGAGTCGTCCAGACGTTTGCTCACGAAAATGTCGTTGCCGCCCATGCTTTCCCCTCTGTTCGACGAAAAGTAAAGCGTAATATTATCCTCTGAGAGATAAGGCGCCGTCTCGCGACGCGCCGAATTGATATCGCTGCCTAGATTTTGCGGCGCGCTCCAGGAGCGCTCTCCGGTGCGAAAACAAACGTAAAGATCCATATCTCGCGAATCGTGACGGGCGGCAGAGAGAATAAGGACGTCGCCGTCGTAGTTCATTGTGAGGCTTACATCAGATGTGATGGTATAGTAATCGGCTATATCGACTGGCTCCGGAAAGCTCCACGAACCGTCCGGCAGACGTTTGATCTCCGAAAAACCCCGGCTCATGTCGCCGTTAGGCTTGAATTGGTTGATGACGTAAAATGTATTAGGGTCTGGCGTAAGCGCAACCAGGCTATTGGGCAGCGCGCTATTGAGCGGGTATTCGGGATGTATCACTTCGTAGAATGCCGCAGTGTCGCCCTTTGCTATCCATATATCTTGATTGAATGCCGAATTTTGCGGCAAGCGCACCGGCCTACCTGCTATCTGGCTGTACGCCCAAATCAGGCTTTGTTGGTATTGTTCGGGCGTCTCCTCGGTAGATACGTCAACGCTGTCAATCAATAATGTACGGCAAAAATCCGGATGACCTACACGGGTGAAATATAGCATAGACCCATCCCGGCTGGGTATTGGCGTAATTTCGTCGAAAGGAGAGTTGATGATTTCGCTTAGTTTTTCGATCCTGTATTCTTGCGCAGATGCAGGTGTGGCGGCCACACAGAGGACAAATCCTGCAAGAAAAAAAAAGGTGTAAAAAGAGGGTTGTTGTACTTGCTTTTTCATGCCGCAAAAATACAACGCGGAGATTAAATCAGATCAGCGCTTTAGATTCCCAGGAGCGTTTTCCGACGGATCGTCAGTCGGCGCCATATTCTCATGCATCAGGATTTTGCGTCTATTTTTTTGCGAAAATTTGTTTAGCATATTCGCTCCTTGCCTTAGTTCATTTCCCTCTTATATCCCGCTCACATGCCCCTTTTCAGGATCGCAATTTTTTATGGAAAAAAAGAATAGTACAAAGGTCATAGGCCCTTCCGGATTAAAATCCTATTGTGGCGTCGTTTATCAGAAAGAAAAAAATCAAATGGTCGTATGAGGTATCTCCGCACTTCAATTTTTTTTTGGGGGCGTCTATTTGACCAGACCTAAAATCCAGGGGCCAGAGTACACGAACAGCCTCACGGTTGATATATTG
>JBKBLI010000123.1:0-1921 GCA_046296435.1 Saprospiraceae bacterium
TGAGTCGGTCGGCCTGCCTATCTTCGGCATATCCCGGGGGCTCGGGGGGCGGAGATTGGGGCGCGAGCAGGACAAGCGCCAGCAGGCAGGCCAGCCAGACGCCTGATCGCGCAGGCCGAGGGGGGAACTCCGGGATCAGGGAGCCGAAGCGGGGTCGGTCGGTATGTGTTGCGCGTTGGCGCATGCGTTTTTTCGACTAAAACGCAAAAAAGCGCTCGGGATTTTTCTCGCACAACAGACGCATGGGGCATGACCAAACGCTTCGGGTCTCGAAACGGATGTTTGCGCCTGCGCTCAGGGCCCGTCGCCGCCCACCCGCTGGCGCCCCGCTCCCCATCGTCTCGCTTTTTTCAAAAAAAAAACAAGTTGCGGGCGCGCTAAGGCGGATTGCGCGCTCCGCTCCCTTTCGTGACGCTTTTTTCAAAAAAAAGCAAGTTGCGGGCGCGTTTTGGCGATGATGGCCTTTCCTGGTCCGCTTATTTTTCAAACAAATGCAATGCGCCGGTTGCGCGGGTATGGGTCGGGAATCTCCAATTACGGCGAACGTCGGCGAGGGGTTTGAATACCTGCCGACGTTCGCCGCCGCCATGCCAAGCGGCGTTTTTTATTGGATTACTACGTTCAATGTAGCCCAGATTTGGTCGCCGTCGCTGAGTTGAAGCTGATAGACGCCCGGAGGAATCTGGAGCTGGTAGTCGGCGTATTGGAGGCCGGTTTCGCCGGATCCCTTGCGGCGGTCGATCAGTCTGCCCTCGGCGTTAAAGAGCCTCAACTCAATGGCGCGGCTGCGATCCAGGGTGTAAGCGACCCTGAAGGCGCCCTGATTGGGGTTGGGCAAGATTTGCGCCACGAGTTGCGCTTCGGGCTGGCCCGTCGCGCTTGTGACGCTGACCTGGCTCACCCGTTCGGATACGGCGCACTGGTTGGTAGCCGTGAGTTTGACGTCGTAAACGCCCGGCATGGCGTAGGTGTGCGTGGGGTTGACCGCTGTGCTTGTTTGACCGTCGCCAAACTCCCAGAGGTAGGTGACGGCGTTGTTGCTGGTGTTGGTAAAGGTAGCTGTCAGCCCTGCGATCTCCGATGTAAAGTTGGCTGAAGCCATGTTGAGGATGGTCATGGGGTAGAACGTGGTATCGGCGCCGTTTTCGTTTGTAGCGATGAGTCGCACATTTTTAAGGCCGGCCGATACGTAGCGCACTTCGTGCGGGCCTGGGCCGGTGGCGTTGGCGGGCTGCGCAAGGGCGCCAAAGTTCCACGAATAGGTGGTGTTGATGCCTTGGGGCGTAGCGGTGAAGTAAACATACTCCATGCGGCAAGCGGTGTCTTTGGACACGTTGACCTGCGCTATGGGCGGGTTGGGGTTGATGGATACGATACCGATGTTGTCGATGTAGATGTTGTTGCCCCAGCCGTTGACAGACACAAAGCGGAGGATGATTTTTTGGCCGGCAAAAGCGGCGAGATTGGCTACTTCTTTTCGCCAGTGTGCGGCATTGCTGGGCGCAAACGAGGCTGTAGAGTTGGGTGCGGTGGCAAGTTCGGAGCCTGATTTTTCCCAGATCACCGTAGGCGTTTCGTTCAGGTTGCAGTTGGGCAGGACTTCCACGCGCAGCAATTCGGTATAGTTGTTGTCGTAACGCGCGTGCGAGAGGTCGAATACCAATGCGGGATTGGGCTCTGTGAGTTCGATAGGGGTAACATATGCCTCGTCGATGGCGCCGATGGCGTTGTAGTTGAAGCAGTCGAGGAACATGGCCCGGGTTGAATTGCCGTCCGGACCGGTTATGTTGGCGCTGCGCACCCATGTGATCAGGCCGTCCGGGTTGACAACATTCCAGCCTGAGGGCGGGAATTGCGGCGCTTGAAAGTCCTGAGTATATGGCCCTGACGCCGCCTGAACAACCACGGAGAAGCGCAGGCG
>JBKBLI010000124.1:0-1871 GCA_046296435.1 Saprospiraceae bacterium
CAAAAAGAGGGTATGTCCACCGAAGCCGAGGTGGACGCACAATATCGAAAAGTCTCCGACATACTGGCCGACGCCGAGTTTCGCAGCACCCTCAACCAAAAAGAGGACGAAATGCCGGCTGTGCTCACCATCAATGCCGGCGCAGGCGGCACCGAAGCCTGCGACTGGGCTTCCATGTTGTTGCGCATGTATCGCATGTGGGCAGAGAAGTCCGGTTACAAAGTGAATACCCTTTTTGAGCAAGAGGGCGAGGTGGCCGGAATCAAATCAGCCAGTATAGAAATCATCGGCGATTATACTTACGGTTGGCTCAAGGGTGAAAACGGCGTACACCGTCTGGTGCGCATCAGCCCTTTCAATGCTCAAGGTAAGCGTCAGACATCATTTTCATCGGTATTCGTCTATCCTTTGGTGGACGACGACAGTATCGAGATCAACATCAATCCCGCCGATATTGAGATGGATGTGTTCAGGGCCTCCGGAGCGGGCGGCCAGCACGTCAACCGGACCGAATCGGCCGTGCGTCTGCGGCACCTGCCCAGCGGCGTAGTGGTGGAGTGTCAGGCCGACCGCAGCCAGCACCAAAACCGCGACCG
Organism: Saprospiraceae bacterium; assembly: GCA_046296435.1. Taxonomy (GTDB): domain Bacteria; phylum Bacteroidota; class Bacteroidia; order Chitinophagales; family Saprospiraceae; genus M3007. Next base: position 597 of record JBKBLI010000124.1, read on the forward strand.
CGCCATGCAGATGCTGCGAAGCCGGTTGTATGAGATCGAACTGCGCAAGCGCCAGGAGGAGAAAGACAAAATTGAGTCGGGCAAAAGCAAAATCGAATGGGGGAGCCAAATCCGCTCTTATGTATTGGATGACCGCTGGGTCAAGGATCTGCGCAGCGGTTACAAGGTGCACAATCCCGACGCCGTGCTCGATGGCGACCTCGACGGTTTCCTCAAGGCTTATTTGATGTGGAAGAGTAATCCAACGCCGGTCGAAGACGAGTAGTCGCGTCTCACAAATATGCGTGGGCTAAAAAAGCGCCCTATACGCGTGCGTTGGGTGTGCGGGACGACGGCTTGGGTGGTTTCAGAGATGTTTTTCGCATGGTGTTTCGTTTTTTCATCGCCGTTTGGCAAAGGCTGCGCATCTTTACCTGCGTTTGACAGATGGGCGACGGCGTATTCAATCCGCGTGTTTGCTCTTTTGTCCATGTACGAACTGCGCCAACTACTTATTATCGCTACTCAATGAGCAGAATTTACCTCGACAATGCAGCCACTACGCCGATTGCCGGCGAAGTGCTTGACCTGATGACGCAGATCATGCGCGAGGAATACGGCAATCCCTCAAGCATACACGCTGAAGGGCGTCGTATGCGCGCCCTCGTAGAGGAGGCTCGCAAGACTGTGGCGCGCTGTATAGGCGCTGGAAGCGGCGAAATCTTTTTCACCTCCGGCGGCACCGAAAGCAACAATATGGCCATCAAATGCGCCGTGCGCGACTTGGGCGTCAGGCGGATCATCAGCAGTCCCTTGGAGCATCACTGCGTGTTGCATGCCGTGCAGCGCATGGGCGCGGAGGGCATAGCGGTCGCGCTGCTGCCGGTCGATGCGGCGGGCAGGATCAATCTGGAGGCGTTGGAGGCCCTCCTGAGCCAGCCCGAAGCTCCGCCCACGCTGCTCACGCTCATGTACGCCAACAACGAGATCGGGACCCTCTTGCCATTTGAGCGCGTGGCGGCGCTGTGCGCGCAGTACGGCGCCTATTTTCACAGCGACACTGTGCAAGCCGTAGGCCATTATCCGATCAACGTGCAAAGCGTTACGGTTCATTTCCTGTCGGGCGCCGCGCACAAGTTCCACGGCCCCAAAGGCGTTGGCTTCATATATATCCGTTCTGGCGTCAGTTTGAACCCATACATCGACGGCGGCGCGCAAGAGCGCAACATGCGCGGCGGCACCGAAAATGTTTATGGCATAGTCGGCATGGCCAAAGCCCTGCAATCCGCCTACGAC
>JBKBLI010000125.1:0-1783 GCA_046296435.1 Saprospiraceae bacterium
AGCCGCCGGATTTCGTCAACCGTTGTGTTGAAGCGCCGGGCTATGCCAAAAAGCGTATCGCCGGCAACCACCCGATAAGACTGCACACCTGCCGATGCGATAGGCGCAGGCGTGGGCGCAGGCGCAGGCGTGGGCGCAGGCGTGGGCGCAGGCGCGGAAGCGGGGGCTCCTGGCACAAGGAGGGTCTGCCCGACACTCAGCGCATCGCTGCGCAGATTATTCAGCCGCCGGATTTCGTCAACCGTTGTGTTGAAGCGCCGGGCTATGCCAAAAAGCGTATCGCCGGCAACCACCCGATAGGGCTGGGCGCCGCCGACTGAGTGCGCAACAGGAGCGAACGCCGGATCGGGTTGCCTGAGGCGAAGCGTTTGCCCGGGCTGAATTTGGGCGTCCGGCAGGTTGTTGAGGCGCATGATTTGCTCGACCGTGACGCCAAAAACGCCGCTTATCGAAAATAAAGTATCGCCTTTGACCACCGTGTAGGTCTCAGCATTGGGATCAATCCTGGGTTTGCGGTTGAAGAGGCTGGCAAAAAATTTGAACATAAGGTCGTATTTGATATTCGAGAAAAACGACTGCAGCGATCCCGATTAGAAAAGACGCGTTGTGCGACAGCTCAACTGCTGCAGGTTCTGATCCAAAGCCATCTGAAAGACAGGCGAAACCCGGCACAAAAACCCGATTTGGAAAATCCGAAGCGCTTACCGCCGACCATTGGCGTAGGTGACGGCGCGACGCGCGCGCCGTACAGAGATAAATGTTGCAAGCGACTTCGCGCTATTTTAACGCTCCAAACGTAGCGCAAATTATTTATCCTGACGAAAAACATCCGTTTTCAGGATGGCCCGCCGCATTTTCCAGTAAACCTCAGAATTGTCATACAGGCCGGCAAAATGCTCGGCGCCCGGGCCGTAGGCCAGTATAGGGACCAGAGCCGCCGTGTGCAATTTTTGTGAGAAAACGAGTTCCGGCATATTGCGGCTGGACGCATGGAGCGCCAATCCGCCGCATTCGTGGTCGCCGGTGACCAACACGAGCGTTTCGCCGTTTTGGGATGCAAACTGAAGCACGCGCTGGATGGTTCGCTCGAAATCGCGCATTTCGTCGCGGAGCCAGGCGGCATCGTTGGCATGGCCCGCCCAGTCTATCTGACTACCCTCCACCATCAGGAAAAAGCCTTTGTCGCTTCGCTTGCTCAGGTATTCGCAGGCTACGGCGGCAGCCTGCGGCAGAAAGTGGCGTCCATTGGCCGGGGTAGGCGGTTCGCGCTCTGCCGTAAAAAGCGCGAAAGGCGCCGATCCGTCGAGCGGCAAGCGGTTGAAACTCGTGCCGTTGCGCACAACATAGCCGCGTTGGCGGAGGATTTCGATGAGGTTTCGGCCGTCGCTTCTCTTGCCAAAGTAATGCGAGCCGCCGCCAATGAAGCAATCGAAAGCCGTGTTGAGGTAATCCTCTGCAATTTCCTCCGTGAAGGCCCTCAAATCGCGGTGCGCGATGAATGTGGCGGGCGTAGCGTGCGTGGCGGAACAGGTCGTCACCATACCGGTGGCGTAGCCTCGCTGCGACAATTCTTCCAGTATGGTGAGGCACGGCTTGTTGTCTGGCGGGATAACGCCGATGGCGCTGTTGGTCGTTTTGGCGCCGCAGGCTAAGGCCGTTCCACCGGCGGCGGAATCGGTGACCAGATCGTCGCAGGAATGGCTCTTGTGAAAACCGACGTACGGAAAGAATCGAAAAACGCTCTGTTTGCGTTCCCAGTAGTAGCTGGCCGATATTTGTGCCA
>JBKBLI010000126.1:0-1631 GCA_046296435.1 Saprospiraceae bacterium
TTGGGTTTTAGCCGGACGCCCGCTCTGCCGCCGCATTGCCCTCGCCGCTTCCCATCGCCCTTTTTTTCTCAAAAAAAGCGTCTATACGGCTGCGCCAATCCCAAACACACCGAATCGGATCCCTTGAGCGCGACTGGCGTCCTCCGCGCCGCCTCTCTTTGGCGGCGCATACCTCTACCCGCTCAAATACCGGTACTAACTTGTATGAAGAAACCGTACTCGCCCATGTGGTTGCGGCTGTATTCGATGCGGAACAACATGTCGTAGTACAGCACAAAGTCCAGTCCCACGCCGCAACCCCAGAGCAGCCGGTTGGCCAAGGGATTGCCGACGCGATAGTGCGGATCGTGTGTCGCTCCAAGGTCCTGATGCGCCGCGGCGAACACGCGCAAGGGCATGCGTCCAAACGCTTTGATCGGCGAGAGACGATCGAGGTTGATCTCCGTTTTCAGAATTTTGTAGCGAACCTGCGTTTTGACCAAGGCGAAATCAAGGCCGTCAACCACATAGTATTGATACCCGCGCACGAATTGCTGCCCGTATCCCAGCGCGCTGTTGAGCAGGTAGGGCGGTTTGTTGCGCGGGATCGAAACTCCGGCGCTCATCGCCATGGCGCCGCTCCAGCGCCCGCCGAAAGGCAGATACTTCTCTCCATGCGCCGACAGCCGTAGCCCCCGCCACGAATCGCCGGGCAGCAGACCCATGAGCAGGGCCTCCGCCCTCACAAACGCTCCCCTGAGCGCATACCGGCGCACGTCGCGATTGTCATACTCGAATCGATAATTCAGCGCGCCCAGCCGAAATCGCGTACCGCCATTCAGAAAAAAATCGGGGTTGACCGCCGCAACCGTATCCAAAACGCGCAGATTTTGGTAGGCAAGACCGAAAAAGTGCGTATTGAGCAGGCGCGGGCGGTATTCGAGCGTCACGTCGGCCTGAAGTCGGCGAATTGACCACCGCTCCACGTCGTTGAAAAAGAGCAGCCGGTTGCCGGTAGTGGTAATGGGCGTTTCGTGGGTACGGGTATAATTAAAGGAGGTCTGCAGGCCCAGCGTGCCTTTGCGATTCAAAAACGGCTGTCGATACGACAAGACGAAGCGGTTCGAATAGCCGAAAATCGCCGTCACCTTTAGCGGGTCGCCCCTGCCGCTGAAATTCATGTCCGTCACGTCCAATCCATAATTGACCCGACTAAACGAAGCGTTGAACTCATCCCACCAAATGTTGAAATTGCGGTCGGCCAATTCAAATACCGGGATGGGGTACAGATACCAGGTTTCTTCCAATTGTACCTCCAACTCCAAACAATTGTCCTGATACCAGTGCGCAATCCGGATTTCGGCGCGCGCAAAGAGGCGCAGGTTCATCAGCCTGAGGCTGTTGCGGTGCAGCACGCTTTCGATATCGGCGATTTTCAGCGAGTCGCCCGGGGCCAGTTCCAATTCGCGCACGATAGCTTCCGCTTTGGTTCTTTTGTTGCCTTTCACAACAATTGTATCTACGTAAGCAAACCCGTCGGTATAGCCTTCGGCTGCGACCGTTGTCCACAATAGAAGCGCCGGCAGCAACCCAGTCGTCGGTTGCCGAAAGCCCCGCCATAGCCGGGCCAATACGGCGTATGTGTTCAGTCT
>JBKBLI010000127.1:0-1319 GCA_046296435.1 Saprospiraceae bacterium
AGTCCGTCAAGGCCGGTCTGTTTTGCAAGGCATATATTCGACGTAGTCCTCTGGCGGCGCGAGCGGCCTTTAGAGCCACAGAAAACCATTTTTTTAAAAAATAAAAAACAATTTGTGTTACTTTTGCCGTCGAAAAACATACTGTATGAGCGAACTGTTTCTCTGGCGGGTTACGCCCGCCTTGGATTTTTATTGCGCCGACGCGCATAGCGCGCTGACGCTTCCGTTTGTGGAGGCGGGTATTTCGGCAGGATTTCCTTCGCCGGCAGAGGAGCACATGACGATGGCGATCGATCTGAACCGCGAGTTGGCGCCGCATCCCGACGCGACGTTTTACGCGCGGGTCAAAGGCCGCTCGATGGAAGATGCAGGCATACGCAACGACGACGTGCTGGTGATCGACCGGTCGCTTACGGCCAGAGACAACGATGTGGTCGTAGCTTTTCTGAACGGCGAATTTACCGTCAAAAGGTTTCGCTTGGACGCAGAGGGCTGCCGTCTGCTGCCAGCCAACGACGACTACGCGCCCATCTTCGTTGGAGAAGAGGACGATTTCCGGATATGGGGCGTGGTCACTTATGTGATCAAAAATGTGCGTCGCGACAAATCTTTCAGACCATGAAAAGCCGTTACGCGCTGATCGACGGCAATTGTTTTTATGTGAGTTGCGAGCGGCTGTTCAATCCTGCGCTGGAGGGGCGCGCTGTGGTAGTTTTGTCGAACAACGACGGCTGCATAGTGGCCCGCTCGCCCGAGGCCAAGGCGCTTGGAATACCTATGGGCGCGCCTGCGCATCAGTTTGAGAGCTTGTTTCGGCGTTATCGCGTAGCCGTCTTTTCGTCCAACTACACGCTGTACGGCGACCTGTCGCGCCGCATGATGTCGGCGCTCAGCCGGCAGGCGCCCGCCATCGAGGTCTATTCAATCGACGAGGCTTTCCTGGACCTCAGCCGCATGTCTTGCGACGACTGGCGAGAGTGGGGCGTTCGCACGCGCTTAGAGACGCTGCGCCAGGTGGGTATTCCGACGGGGGTGGGAATAGGACCGACCAAGACTTTGGCCAAATTGGCCAATCGAATCGCCAAGACGCAGCCTGAATATTCGGGCGTCTGTGTTCTGGAAACCCACGACGATATCGCGCGCGCTTTGAGGAGCGCGCCCGTCGGCGAGATATGGGGCATAGGCGAGCGATTGGCGCGCCGCCTGAACGCTGCGGGCATGACCTCGGCGTGGGACCTGGCGCAGGCGCCGCCTGCATGGGTTCGGCGTCAGTTGAGCGTCACAGGCGCGCGCATCCAGCGCGAATTGCAAGGCGAGGC
>JBKBLI010000128.1:0-1296 GCA_046296435.1 Saprospiraceae bacterium
GCCAACTGGCCGATCGTCCGAATGCCCCTGCGCAGCAGTATCTGTTCGGTCTTGCCACCCACAGAGGGGATACGGGAAACCGGGAGCGGGGCCAAAAAGGCTTTTTCTTCGCCCGGATAGACGCACAACTCGCCGTTTGGCTTGGCCTCGCTCACTCCAATCTTAGCGGTGGTCTTGTTGGCCGCCAAGCAGATAGATATCGGCAAGCCGGTCTCGGACTGAATACGGCGGCGCAGGGCCTGCGCCACAGCCCAGCAGCCAAAATGCCGCTCCATACCGCTCAGATCGGCATAAAACTCATCGATAGAAGCCTTCTCAAACAGCGGGACGCTATCGGCGATGATCTCCGTGACTTGTCGCGAAAGCCGCGCATACAATCCGCGCGTACCCGGCAAGACCACCGCCTCCGGGCATAGCCGAAGCGCGCGCGCTACCGGCATGGCCGAGCGCACGCCCCTGGCCCGCGCCTCGTAGCTGCACGAAGCCACTACGCCCCGCTCGCCGCCGCCCACAATGACGGGTCTCCCGCGCAACTCATGCTTGTCGAGCAGTTCGGCCTCGACAAAAAATGCGTCGAGATCTAAGTGTAATATGGCGCGTTCAAAAGCGATCAAATGCGTCGGCCGCGCGCAGTGCGCGTCTTTATAGCGCTTTTGTTGGTTTGGCGCAAACTCACCATCAGGCGCGGCACAACCTGGCTCGACAGCGAGTACTGCTGCCCGCCGTAGGTCACCGTGGCGCCCGAGCGCTCCCACTTCTTGGCCAGCAACATGTATTGTCCGCCATTCTTGGCGTTGGGGCCAAAAACCAAAAAACGCGGATTCTTCTTATCGCCCCCTTCCTCAAAACTGATAGCGAGGTGGTCGTCCTTAGGGCGAAACAAAAAAACGCCGGGCGTGCCGCTGCGGATCACAATGCGCTCGGCCTTGCTGCTGCGACGCAGACGGATCTCGCCGTCCCGTATCTCGCCCTCGCTCTCCGCAAGCGCATCGCGGTACAGCACGATGTCTTCCGAAAGATAAAACTGTATCTTGCGCAGGTCGTTGTCCGAAAAGCGCTGATCCCGATACAGGCGATCCGTCATCACGCTCAGACGCGGCGAACAAGACACGCCCAAAAACGCCGAAATCGCTATCCAAAAACAATTTCTCAACATGCCACTTTTTTTTCGACAAAAGTACGCCGCCTATGCCAGGTCAGCAAGTTTGCACACCCCTTTTAACGCAACTTTAGCGCAAGATGTTAGGGTATTGATAAAAAATGCACGCGATACCGCGCACAAACGGCGCCAGCCCT
>JBKBLI010000129.1:0-1124 GCA_046296435.1 Saprospiraceae bacterium
CCATGGCACGACTGACCACTTTCTCACGCCTGCTGATCACGCTGGCCATATTGGCCGCGATCTTTTTCGGCATCAGACATTTTTTCCCGCAGTTAGGATTGGGCAGCCCAACGCCGGCCGCGCCGGCCGCGCCGGCCGCGCCCACCGCGCCTGCGCCCGCGGCCAAAGAAGGCGAAACCAAGACATATAGTTGGGGCAAAAACTCCGGATCGTTTACGCCGGCGCCATTTAGCTACGCGGCGCCCGAGCCTGTAGGGGGCAAACTGAAAGGCGTAGTCGAACTGGGCGCTACCGGATTCAATTCTTTTATCGTGCGCATCGACGCCCAAAAACGCTGGAAACTGGAGAAAGCCGAGTTTGGCGCCAGTCTGGTTTATGAAAAATTAGCTACCGACGATGATATCAAAAGCGGCTTGAAGCGATATATCGCCGATATGCTCGCCTTCGGCGTCAGCCCGCGCGACATTCACTTTGTGATCAGCTCCGGAGCCAAAAAGGCGCCCATCACTCAAAAAATCTCCAACGAACTCAAGCGCATGGGCTATTTCGTCAATGAAGTAAGCCCCGCTCAGGAGGCCCGCCTCGCGCTCAAGGCCGCACTGCCGACCGCCTTCGCGTCTAAGGGCTTTGTGGTCGATATCGGATCGGGCAATACTAAGATTTCGTGGCTGCCCAACGGCGCCTTAGAAGCGCCCGGCGCCAAGTACTTCCAAGACAACCTCAAGCCCGAAACTGTGTATAACGAAGTAAAAAACAAGGCCGCCCAAATACCGGTACAACTGCGCGGCACTTGCTTCATCATCGGCGGCGTACCCTACGAACTCGCCCGCCAATCGCGCAACGGTAAGGAGCGCTACACTGTACTCAAAGCCCCCGCCGACTACAAAGCAGATGGCGCCAAACAAGAGGCCGGACTGAATATCTATCGCGCCATCGCCGACGCCACCGGATGCCGCCAATTTGTGTTCGATTGGGATGCCAACTTCACCATCGGCTTCCTGCTGGAACTGTGAGGCGCGCAGGGCTTGTTTTTTTTGAAAAACCAAGCAACACGCGCGCAACTTGCGGCCGCAATACGAAGGTCCGGCAGCAGTCTGCTCCTAGGGGAGCGGCGGCCGGCGATT
>JBKBLI010000130.1:0-1093 GCA_046296435.1 Saprospiraceae bacterium
GTCGTAGGGGCCAACAATGCGCGCCGTCTGGCCGAAAAATGGTGCGAAAGTTGTACTGAGGCCGGCGTAAACTGCCACGATATATACTCACAAGGCGCATGGGTAAGACAGACCCGCCGTGCCGGCAAGTTGAACATAGAATGAAAAAATGGGATCTCGTCCTCTGGGGCGTAACAGGGTTCACCGGGCGCCTGTGCGCCGAGTACCTCGCCGAAAAGTACGGCGAGCCGCAATCGCTCCGCTGGGCGGTAGGCGCCCGTAATCCGGACAAAGCGCGTCGGGTTCTGGCCGATATTGGCCGTCCGGATATCGCCGTGATTCAGGCAGACAGCGCAGACCTGGATTCGCTGCGCGCCATGGCTGCGCAAACCCGCGCGATCTGTAGCGTGGTGGGGCCATACGCCCGCTATGGAACCCCGCTTGTCGAAGCCTGTATCGCTGAAAAGACGCACTATTGCGACCTGACCGGAGAAGTGGGATGGATGCGCAAAACGATTGACCGCTTTGACGACGCAGCCAGACAAGCAGGCGTTAAAATCGTGCATACTTGCGGCTTCGACTCGATACCGTCGGATCTGGGCGTTTATTTTTTTCAGAAAAAAGCGCTTGAAACGACTGGCAGCTATGCCGCTGCAATCAGTCTGAGGGTCAGCGGCGCCAAAGGCGGATTCAGCGGCGGCACGTGGGCCAGTATGAGCGCGCAGATTGAATGCGCCCAAATCGACCGCAATTTCGCGCGTTTACTCACCAACCCCTACGCGCTCAACCCCGATCCTGCATTTAGCGGTCCGGAGGGGCCCGATCTGCGAACCGTGCGATACGACCCGCTCGTCGGCCAATGGATTGCCCCTTTCATCATGGCCGGAATCAATACGCGGGTGGTGCGCCGCAGCGCAGCGCTCCTGGAATTTGCCTACGGTCCTGATTTTAGGTATGACGAGGCCATGTGCGCGGGCAGCGGCTTGAGGGGGCGTCTCAGGGCCTGGATCATTCTGTTGATGCTGGGCGCCGTCGCCTCGGCCCGACCGGGCTCCGTCGCCAAAAGCGTTCTCGATCGCCTCGCGCCCAAACCCGGCGAAGGGCCATCCCGCAA
>JBKBLI010000131.1:0-1010 GCA_046296435.1 Saprospiraceae bacterium
CCGCGCAGGCTGTTTCGCTGACCTTGTATCGGGAAGATTTTTTGTTTGAAAAATTCGAAAAAGTCATCGTGTTTCCCGGCCCTTTCCCGAGCGAACAGCACCCCATCGCGCATGCTTCTGAATTGTACGAGCCTGACGGCTGTTTGCTTTTCTCGGCCGAGCAGACGATGATGGCCTTTACGGAGCCGGAGCGTTGGTTCAATGTGGTGTTGTACGAGTATGCCAGAGCGTTTGCCCTGAGTTGGCCGGCAGAGTCGCTCCCGGATTTTGAAGGGCGTGAAGCGCAGTTGGAGCAAATCAGCGGCATACCTATGAGTACTATAGAGGCCATTATCGGCCTTCGCCATCCAGACCTCCGGGCGGTCGGTATCTGCCACTACATCGTGTTCGAGGAGCGCTTTAGGGGGGCCATGCCCGAGTTGGCCGACGCGCTGGATCGGGTTTTCAAAAAGCAGGTCGCATGAGTATGCTCCACACGCGGGGGATCGTGTTTCGCACCGTAAAGTACGGCGAAACCAGCGTGATTACCGATGTGTTCACGGAGGAAAAAGGTCTGTTGACTTTCATCGCCGGATCAGTGCGCGCCGCGCGGTCGCGCATGCCTTTTGGGCTGTTTCAACCCATGACGGTGCTGGATACGGTCAGCTACTTCAGCCCAAAGGGCGGCGGCGGGATGCACCGCCTGAAGGAAGCGCGCATCGCTGAAACATTCCGAACAATCCCTTTTGACGCGCGACGCGGTGGCGTGGCTTTATTCATGGCTGAAATCTGCCGCAAGTGCATTCGCGAATCGGAAGAAAACGCCGATCTGTTCGCTTTTCTGTTGGATTACTTGCGCGTACTGGACGATCCTTTGCTGGCGCCCACACACCTGCCCGCGCACTTTTTGGCGCATTTCAGCGCCCTCATCGGCTTTTCGATCGAGCCGCCGGCGCGTTATTCCCCCTCGCTTCGCTTTCATCCCCGCGAGGGGCTGTTCCAGATCGATGCGGAAAACGCCGCTCTGCGCG
>JBKBLI010000132.1:0-965 GCA_046296435.1 Saprospiraceae bacterium
GCCCGGGTTGATTGTCGGATAGGCGATAGGCTTGCGCTCTTGCTCTCAGCTCGCTCGCCAGCACCTATCTTAACCCGAAAAGCCGTTGTTTGTGAACGAAATGCGGGGCCTCGGGTTTATATAGGCGTAGGCAATGTAAGCCTGCTTTGCACGCATGAATACCACTGTACTGATTGCCGGCGGTTCCGGTCTTGTAGGCCGCCGGTTGCAATTTTTTTTGAAAAAAAAGGGGTATGCAGCGCGGGTGCTGACCCGTACGCCGCGCCGAGAGGGTGACTACCGCTGGAATCCGGCTTCTAAAGAGATCGATCCGGCTGCGCTGGAAGGCGTGGGCGCCATCGTCAATTTGGCGGGCGCCGGCATTGCCGACAAGCGCTGGACGGAGGCCCGCAAGCGCGAGATCGTGGACAGTCGCGTACTCAGCGCCCGCACCCTGGTTGAAGCCATAAGCGCGCAGGGGGGACCAAAGGCGGCCGTCTATATCGGCGCTTCGGCTATCGGGCTTTATGGCGATACGGGCGATGCGCTGCTGACCGAGGAGTCGCCGCCCGGCGTCGGGTTCATGCCGGAGTGCTGTATGGCTTGGGAGGCTGCCTCCAGGCCTTTTGCCGACGCATTGGGGTTGCGCAGCGTGTTGCTGCGCATTGGCATTGTGTTGAGCATGGAGGGGGGCGCTCTGCCGGAAGTGTTGCGGCCTGCGCGCTTTGGCCTGGGGGTGAGCTTTGGCGACGGAAGGGCCTGGTGGTCCTGGATCCATATCGACGATTTGTGTCGTATGATTATTTGGGCCATCGAAAACGCGCATGTCGGCGGCGTTTACCATGCCGTGGCGCCCGCTCCGGAGCGCAACAAGGCTTTGATCGGGGCCGTCGGGCGCGCGATGGGCCGCGCCCTACTTCCTTTGCCCGCGCCGTCGTTTGCGCTGCGTATCCTGCTGGGCGAGATGTCGGCCGTGGTGCTCAACA
>JBKBLI010000133.1:0-946 GCA_046296435.1 Saprospiraceae bacterium
GTCAACAGATCTATTCAGCAGAATGTATCGTGTTGTTGTTGACGCTGAAAGTGACATTTTGCTTGGCTTTTCGACAATTAGAGGGTTTTGCGGAGTCTGTTTTTACGCTGATGGGAATTGATTTGCAGGCGCCCAGTTATACGCAGATATGTCGGCGGCAAGCCGGATTGAAAGTTCCATTAGGAGTGAGTGAAAGGCTCAAAAAAGGAGAGGCCATTCATTTGGTCGTGGACTCAAGTGGCCTGAAAGTATATGGGGAATGCGAGTGGAAAGTGCGCAAACATGGCTGGAGCAAGCGCCGAATCTGGCGCAAAATCCATAGCAAGGTCGAAAACACCTTTTTCCGATGGAAGACAATACTGGGAGAAAAAATGTATGCCCGAGAGTTTGTAACTCAGAAAACCGAAGCAGCTATTAAAGCGGCCGTATTGAATAAATTTATTCAAATCGCCGCACCAAAGTCTGTCAAAGTCGCCTGACCCTTAAACGGGAAAGGGATTGCCTGGCGATGGCGGGGATTCATGCAACAAAGCCGCAGATTAAGCATACGAAACCGCAACGCAAAATTTTAAAAGGAGCGCTCTTGCCAATGTAGAAGCCATTGCACCCTGCAAATATAGGAGACCATCCAACGATAGTCCTGCATGAAAATAAAATTGGCAAAAACCTTATATCGCAGATGCGCCTTTTGCCCTGATCATTCAAAGCGGTATCTGACGCGGGGAATCTATACAGGATCAACTCTCGCCTCTGATAACAGGCCGCAACCGACCAGACAACTACATAGACTCCGACCCGGCCGCACCTTGGCCAGACGCGCGAACCGCGGCAACGTTCATTCGGCTACCGGCTTAGGAGCTGTCTCTTACAATCGCCGGCCGCCGCTCCCCTAGGAGCAGACTGCTGCCGGACCTTCGTATTGCGGCCGCAAGTTGCGCGCGTGTTG
>JBKBLI010000134.1:0-936 GCA_046296435.1 Saprospiraceae bacterium
GGCTTCAGCGAAGCCCGCTGGCGCACCAATCACTACGTGCGCCGCAACGGCGAACTCTACCCCACACACGGACTGGGGCCGGTGGCCGTCATGCTGAACATCAACCGCGGCAACCGCCTGTTGCGCCTGTCTTCTTTTGCGAGCAAGGCCAGAGGGCTGCACAAGTACATCGTCGAACACGAAAAGGGCGGCCCCTCCCACCCCAACGCCAAAGTCGAATTCAAACAGGGCGACATTGTCACCACCCAGATTCAATGCGCCAATGGCGAAACCATACTCCTGACCCACGACACCTCCCTCCAGCGCCCGTATAATCTGGGGTTTCGGGTGCAGGGCACAGAGGGCCTCTGGCAGGACTTCGGCTGGGGCGACAGCGACCAGGGGCATGTCTATTTTGAGAAAAAAATGAACCGCTCGCACCGATGGGACAATTCGGCAAAGTGGCTCGAGACCTACGATCACCCGCTTTGGAAGCGCTACGCAGAGGAAGCGGAAGGGGCCGGACACGGCGGAATGGATTTTTTTGTGATGAACGCCTTCCTCGAATGTATCAAGCGCAACACAGCGTTTCCGCTCGACGTGTATGATCTCGCTACCTGGTATGCCATCACTCCGCTGAGCGAAAAGTCCATCAGCAAAAACGGTCAGGTTGTTGAAATACCCGACTTCACCAAAGGAGACTGGAGGTTCCGCAAACCCGTATTTGGCATTGGAGACGAGTTTTGAGGCGGCAGGCAAAGGACATGGGGCGGCGGCAGAAGCGGAAACTGCGATCTGGCATTGGGGCTTTACGCGCGAATCAGCGCGCATCTCGCCGGTCGGCGGCGGACTCCTCAACGACACCTTCCGCCTATCCTCGGCGGGAGCAGAATTTTATTTGCAAAGGATCAACACGAAAGTCTTTTCGAACCCACAGATCATTCAGCGCAACATTGT
>JBKBLI010000135.1:0-914 GCA_046296435.1 Saprospiraceae bacterium
ACCGTGTGCATCAACCTGCCCGCTTTTGCGCTTGAAGGCGCAACCCCCGTCGGCGGCGATTACAGCGGCATAGGCGTGAGCGGCAACGAATTCTTTCCCGCAGTCGCCGAAGTGGGAACGCATGTCATCACTTACAACTTTACAGACAACAACGGTTGCTCCAACAGTTGTACGTTCCTGATTACGGTCGTCGAGGCGCCAATGGTGACATGCCCGCCCAACGATACCGTATGTTTGAATGGCAGCATGTACGATCTGGGCGCTTTAGACCCCGCCCCCGACCCTGCGGGCGGCGAGTTCAGCGGCCCGGGCGTAAGTATGGGATTTCTCTTCGAACCTGACACCGCAGGCGTTTATACCATTGCGTATGCGTATGAAGACGATAATGGCTGCAAAGATACTTGCGTTTTTTACATAACAGTGCATCCCCTGCCGGTAGTAAGCTGCCCGGATAGTCTGAAAGTTTGCTTTGATGATCCTGCAATCGCGCTGGATACGCTGATGGGGCTTTCTCCGGCCTCTACAGGTCCCAATAGCGTCTTTTTCGGTTCGGGCGTCTCGCCTGTTGATTCGCTCGCCGGGATGTGGATTTTTGATCCCGCTGTCGCCGGAGTTGGCGCCCACGAAATCGTCTATCGATACGTCGATGCGCTCACTGGATGCAGCGACACCTGCAAGTTCGTCATCACAGTCTGCGCGCCGCCCATGCTATCCTGTCCCGCTAATGTGACGGTCAACGCCTGTCCGGATGACAATGATTTGATCGCCGATTTTGAGGATTGGCTGGATATGTTCATGGGCGAAACAGGCGCCTTTTTTACAACTACGCCTGAGCCGCCATCCGCTTGCGGCGGTACGACTACCGTGACTTTTACTTCAAGCAACGACGATTGCGGCGATCGCTCGTGTACGCG
>JBKBLI010000136.1:0-901 GCA_046296435.1 Saprospiraceae bacterium
CCGGTAAGAATACCACGCGCTGCGCCCCAAGCGCTTTCTCTACCCGCGCTTCGCTTATGCCCCCGCCCACACTGTTTTTTTCTCGAAAAAAATAAGGCGTAAGGGGCTGAGACTGCCGTTGCGAATCGGGCAGCGTTTGCAGGGCGCCATCATAAAAATGCCAACTGGGGAACGCCATGATGTCTTGGTGCATGCGGCCCTGCATGGTGAGTTGGCCAAAAGCATGCGTCCAGCCGTGTTCCTGACAACGGCGGTAGAGTCGCTCGAAGAAGGAGTCGCGCAGGTCGCGCAGACCGATGCCAAGCAAATCTGGATCGCTCACGCGGGTATCAAAGTCGTTTTGCGCGCTTACGGCGGGCAGTTGACGGTGGTCGCCCACCAGCGTGAAGTGCTTGAAACGGGGCAGAAGGCCAACGATCTGAGGTTCAAGTAGTTGGGAGGCTTCGTCCACCACCAGGCGGTCAAAATGAAGGAGTTGAAACAAAGTCTCGTTTTGGGCCAGCGAAGCTACGGTGCCTACGTAAATCCGGCGACTTTCGAGCATATGGCGCAATTCGGCGCGCGTACTCGCGGCGCTGATTTGCTCAGGCAACAACTGCGACCTGAAATGCTCGGCTACCCCATGTCGCGAACCGATGCGCAGATAATGCCTGCGGGTATCTCCCCCGATGGCGTCTAATGCCTCGCAGATCTCGTCTACCGCCCGATTGGTGTAAGCCAGCAGCAGGAGTTTTTCGGACGTGCAGCGCAGGGTCCAATGGGCAAGCGCGCGGATCATCACGCTGGTTTTGCCGGTACCGGGCGGTCCCCAGAGCAGGAAATATTCCTGCGAAGCAATCATGCGCGACAAGATATCGCGCTGTTCGTCGGTCATGCCCTGCGTAATGTCGGACGGGAGCGG
>JBKBLI010000137.1:0-854 GCA_046296435.1 Saprospiraceae bacterium
ATCAGACTATCTGAAGTTGCGCCGCTGATGTGCAGATTATTGCCGAAGTTTGTCCAGATATTGGTATTTGGATTGAAAAACTGCCAACGCAAGACAGCCCCGGCGTTTGTTGTAGCGCTGAAAGAGGCCATGCTTGCCGACGGACAAACACAAGCATCGACCGGCTGTTTGTCAAAGACGATCGGACCATTGACCACGAGCATAAACGTATCCGATATGACCTGACAGCCGCTCGCCGTACCGGTGAGGATCACGCGATACTTATTGCCGTTCCAGGCAGGATCGACGTTGCTTAGGTTGAGGCGCGTAAATCCGGCGCCATTGGTCACGGTGTGGGTGTGTATGATACTCCCCCAAGTGGCGCCCATATCTTCGCTGACCTGCCACTGAGCTGTGGCGCCGCCCGACACCGAATAGTTGACCCTGAAATTGGTATTGCTTCCGGCGCATACTGTGCGCGTACCTGCTCCGCCGGACATGTTAGGCACATAGCCGGTAATGCTGAGGCAGGGCGCCACCGTGAAATAACGGACACATGTGTCCGGATCGAAGCACTTACTCGTCAGGATAAACAGCACTTCGGTCGTATCTCCGCATGCAGAAGCTACGGAACTATATTCTACCTCCAAGTCCTCGCCGCATCCGCTGCTGTAGCTAACCATATTTAGCCAATTAGTAAAGGCGGCGGTGACGGCTGCTTGGGTCTGACAGGCGGCTACGGTTACATTTGCTGGGCACGAAAAGATAGGCGCCAAAGGCGACTCAACCGTGAAGCTCCGCGTACACGAGCGATCGCCGCAATCGTCGT
Organism: Saprospiraceae bacterium; assembly: GCA_046296435.1. GTDB lineage: Bacteria > Bacteroidota > Bacteroidia > Chitinophagales > Saprospiraceae > M3007. The sequence continues at coordinate 809 of JBKBLI010000137.1, forward strand.
TGCTTGAAGTAAAAGTCACGGTAGTCGTACCGCCGCAAGCGGATGG
>JBKBLI010000138.1:0-849 GCA_046296435.1 Saprospiraceae bacterium
GCAAAGGTATGGGAATGTGCGTGATTGTGCAAAAATAAAAAAAAACTGTGCGCTACTGACAGGCAAAGTAACTTTGCCTTTGTTTTGAGCGAAATTTTTAGTCTGGTTAACGTGATTCGTCGTAAAGTTTCTATTATTCGCCCGTCGGCGCCTTCCGGTTATCCGCCCGGCGAGTTGCATTTGCCAGAGTCGGCGTATTTCTGTTTGTCAAGCGGGCTTCCGGTTTATGCTTTACACGCGCCCGGAGCGGATTTTTTGCGGGTTGAAATTGCCTTTCATGCGGGTCGGGCGCTGGAGAGCGAGCGGCATGTGGCGCGTATGACGGCGCGTCTGCTCAGGGAGGGTACTACGCGCTTGCGCAGCGCCGATTTTGCGGAAGCGGTAGAGATGTTGGGCGCCGCTTTGCATATTCCGGTTAGCCACGATTATGCATCTTTTTCGCTGTTTTGTCTGAAGCGATACGCCCGGGAGTCCTTGGCGCTGTTTGCCGAGATGTTGCAGTCGCCTCGCTTTGATCCGGACGACCTGGCCAATGTGGCGCAATTGACTGCGCGCGAATTGGAGGTGGAGTTGGCCAAGCCTGAAGTGTTGACCTACAGGGCTTTGACGGAGCGTCTTTTTGGGGCCGATCATCCTTACGGGTACAATACGCAGCCGGAGGAATTGTCTCGCCTGAATGTGGAGGTTTTGCGCGAACATTGGCATCGGTTTTATCGGGCCGACAACGGCGCTTTGTTCGTGTGCGGGGATCTGAGCGAGGGCGTGACAGGCATGCTGGAGGACGCGCTGGGCCGCATCCTGATCCCTGACGCGCCATTTTCTGGCCCGCATCCTGAGCCTCCGTCCGCT
>JBKBLI010000139.1:0-824 GCA_046296435.1 Saprospiraceae bacterium
CACGCCCTGCAATTCAAACTGCGCCTGACTCTGTAAGCATACGGCCGAAGGGCCGGCGATTTGTGCAGTTTCTACACCTGCCACATCCAGAACAACAGCGGCGGAGTAGCAGCCCAGGCCGTTAGTTGAGCGCGCGCGCAAAGTCAGGTTGCGCGGATGCTGCACGCCCCAATCAACCGCTATTGAGGGGCCGTATTGGATCGTCGGCGCACTGGGGCCGTTTTGGATGATCCATTCAAGAGAGGCGCCGGGACTTGCGCCCACCGCCGTGTAACCCGACGGCAAGCCGTTGCATACGGCGCTTGGGCCTGCTATCCCGGACGGCGCGTTGGCCGGGGGCGCGACATACACGTTCCAGCGGGCGTTGTCGCTACAGGTCAGCGTGGGGTTGGCGGGCGTCGCCAGAACACGATAAAGGCCGGATCCGGCGTCAAGCGGGATATTGGCCGTCGCGGAAGGCGCCGCCGAGGTCCACACGATGTCGCCCGAAGGGCTTTCAAGCGACCAGTTGACTACCGGCTGGCCCACTCCGCCTATATAAAATGCGCTGAGCGCAGCATCGTCCGACGGACAGCTTTCGACCGGCCCGTTGAGACCGAAAGGCGGTACAATACGCACCTCGATGGTATCGCGACCGCCACAGCCAAGGTAGCAATTGTCATACCGGACCCATAGACGGCGCACAACGTTGGGATTGGCAAATTCGCTCCAGGCTACGGTCGCCTGATGGGTTCCCTGTCCCGATACGATCTCGCCGCCGCCCGAAATACCCCACTCGAATCCCGTTCCTCCGAAAGGCTCAACGCTGTAAACCTCTTCCGCTC
>JBKBLI010000140.1:0-808 GCA_046296435.1 Saprospiraceae bacterium
TCCCACACCTTCTTCCAGTCATAGCATTCATGAGATCGCGGCCCCACCGCATCGCCCGGCCGGTTGGGCCGCCGCGCCTACTCGTCATAGCATTCATGAGATCGCGGCCCAACCGCAGCGCGATGAAGGTGAACAGGTAGTGGTATCCGGTCATAGCATTCATGAGATCGCGGCCCAACCGCAGCGGCGCGTTCCGCTGCTACGAGGCGGCGCTGGTCATAGCATTCATGAGATCGCGGCCCAACCGCAGCGTTGCGATAGAGCGGATCATCGCTCTTCGAGTCATAGCATTCATGAGATCGCGGCCCAACCGCAGCCGAGCGCGTTGTGGGGGACTCCCTCGAAGGGTCATAGCATTCATGAGATCGCGGCCCAACCGCAGCTCGATCCAGAAGTTGCCGTGAAGGTTGGTGGTCATAGCATACATGAGATCGCGGCCCAACCGCAGCGGGCCGGTGAGCACCACGTCCTTCGGATCGGTCATAGCATTCATGAGATCGCGGCCCAACCGCAGCCTTGGGCGACGACGCCGTGCCGCGCGCGGTTCGTCATAGCATTCATGAGATCGCGGCCCAACCGCAGCCCCTTTAAGCTGGCAGAGCAATTTGTTTGCGTCATAGCATTCATGAGATCGCGGCCCAACCGCAGCGCTTCGGTCTTGGTGGTGCTCACCTTGAAAGTCATAGCATTCATGAGATCGCGGCCCAACCGCAGCCGCGAGGTCATCGAACAGCCATGCCTCTCCGTCATAGCATTCATGAGATCGCGGCCCAACCGCAGCGCACATCCGTTGCGCCCTTGCTGCTTT
>JBKBLI010000141.1:0-768 GCA_046296435.1 Saprospiraceae bacterium
TCCACCAAGTTGTAATCGTAAGAACGGAGCTTGATGCGAATTTTTTGATTCATTACCTGTGTTAAAAAAATGAACTTTCAATTTGTCGAAGATCAATTTTTGACCCCCTTTTTCAAAAGCGACCGCAAAGGTACGGCGACCCTGACGACATGGCCAAGTTTTTTGAAAAAAAAGTTGAAAAAAATTTTTAGGCGGCGCGCGGCGCGTTAAACCTGCTAAAATCGGGCGCCCCGCGGCCTGTAAAGCACCCCGAAAGAAACCGGCCCCACGCTCCCTCCGGCTTTTGCACGGCGCAATGCGCAACCGGCCGGCATTGCCCCGCTTTCTGATAACGGTGCGGCCGTACGGCGGCTGGGGAGTGGACTGTTGCGCTTTATCAAACGCATGGGTCAGGGGGTGCAAGGTTAACGTATCACATAAGATGAGGCATGCGGCTTTTCAGTTCTAAGATTCCCAAAAACTGATTGAAGAAAAGCGGGCGCCTGCAAATGCCGATCATCTGGTTGGTTCTTGTGAAATGCTCGTTTTGGGGATAGATGGCCTGACGGTTTCTGAAATTATCGGGTGAAAATTGCGCAACATGGCCTGGCGATTTTAGCTCGGCGATTCGTATGCGCACAGGAGCGCCAACGGTAAGGTTAGGCGTCTTCTTCGAACGCCCTGAAGTAACGAAACGCCGACATGGGGCCGTCGGAATACCTCATCGCCGATTTGAAAGTCCGGTTTTGTGCGGGAAACTTATATTTGCGCCGTTTTTGCCATAACTGT
>JBKBLI010000142.1:0-738 GCA_046296435.1 Saprospiraceae bacterium
GACTGAAGGAAGTCGGCGCGATTGAGAATCACGTGTATGGGCGTTTCGACCGGGATGACGGCGTTGTAGTCGGGGTAACGGGCGTCGATCAGGCGACAGACCAGGTTGATGGAGTCGTAGGAAAAGAATACGTTGGATTTGTTGAAGGCAATCTGAACGGGCACGTCGCCGGGCAGGTTGGATTTGAGGATGTTGAGCGCTTTTTTGGGGACGATGAAGGAAGTGGATACTTCGCCTGCGAGGTGAGGGGTAGCGTATTTGACCAATTTGTGAGCGTCGGTAGCTACGCAAATGAGCTTATTGAAATCGATCTGGAAGTACACGCCGGTCATGGCCGGGCGCAATTCGTCGTTGGAGGCTGCAAAAATGGTTTTGCTGACGCCTTCGAGAAGGTATCGGCTATTGATTTTGACCGCATCGACATGGTCTGGCGCGGGCATATCGGGGTAGTCGTCGCCGTTTTCGCCGGCCAAGCGGTATTTGCCGTAGGATGAGGTGATCTCTACGGAGAAGTTGTCGGGGTTGACGGTGAAGGTGAGGGGCTGCTGGGGTAAGGCTTTGATGGTTTCAAGCAGGATTTTGCCGGGGATGGCTACGGCAAAATCAGTATCGGCCATGACCTCCAGCGAGGTGGTGATATTGGTTTCGAGGTCGCTGCCGGTGATAGACAGCATTTTGTTTTCGATTTTGAAAAGAAAATCGTCGAGTATAGGCAGCACGGGATTGGAGCCGATCGCT
>JBKBLI010000143.1:0-737 GCA_046296435.1 Saprospiraceae bacterium
GGCGAGGTGGTGCAAAGGCCCGCCTCCGTCGTCAAAGAGTTGGTCGAAAATGCAATAGACGCAGGCGCGTCAAGTATTCAGCTCATCGTACGCGACGGCGGCCGCACCCTGATTCAGGTGATCGACGACGGCTGTGGGATGTCGCCTACCGATGCCCGGATGAGCCTTGAGCGCCACGCAACCTCCAAAATCAGCGACGCCAAAGACCTATTTGCGATACAGACCCTGGGGTTTCGGGGCGAGGCTTTGGCCTCCATAGCGGCGGTGGCCCAGGTCGAGATGCGCACCCGTCGCGCCACCGACGAGTTGGGCGTCCTGCTGGTGGTAGAGGACTCTAAGGTGCTGCGTCAAGAACCCTGCCAGACGAACGCCGGCACCAGCATCTCGGTCAAGAATCTGTTCTACAACGTCCCCGCTCGTCGCAATTTCCTGAAAAGCGATCCGGTTGAGATGCGCCATATCCACGACGAGTTCATCCGCATCGCTCTGGCCAATCCGGACGTCAGTTTTGCGATGCACGTCAACGAAGAGGAGACTTATCGGCTTGCCGCGGGCAACTTGCGCCAGCGCATCGTCAAAATTTTTGGCGAAGCCTACAATAAGCGCCTGGTACCCGTAGAGGAAGAAACCGAAGCTGTGCGCATCTACGGTTTTGTGGGTAAGCCGGACTACTACAAAAAGACGCGCGGCGAACAGTTCTTTTTTATCAATCGCCGCTTCATCAAAAACAATTACCT
>JBKBLI010000144.1:0-737 GCA_046296435.1 Saprospiraceae bacterium
GTACATCGGGGTGCTGCATGCGGATCAGTACGGCGGGGCGCCGACTTTGTCTTACGATTTTATTGAGCCTTATCGGTCTTGGGCCGATGAGGTGGCGCTGGAGTTGATGTTGTCGGGCGCGGTGTGTGAGGAGGGTGGGGATTTTGAGTCGGATCCTTTGGAGCGCGGATATTGGTTGAGCCGACAGGGGCGGGGTAAGGCGATTGAGGCGATGTTGGCTTATCTGGATGTGATTGGCGAATATCGGGGTCGGGCGATGCGCCGCGGTACGCAGTTGGACGCTGCGGCGCAGGCTTTGGCGGCGCGTTTGAAGCGGGAGAAGTGGAGTTAGTTGTTAGTTGTTAGTTGTTAGTTGTTAGTTGTTAGTTGTTAGTTGTTAGTTGTTGTCTGGGTTTGTTTGTTTGATGGGGGCGCTACGTGGCGCTTTTGGATGATTGATTTATCTTTAAATATGTTGTTTTTATGTTCAGGAGACTGTCATTATGTGTTTTGTTGGTTGGTATGTCGTTTGGCATTGCTTCGGGGCAGGCGGAGGTTCCGGCTGAGGGGGCTTCTGGTATTGAGGAGATATGGCGGAGTAGCGATCAGCCGGGGGAGGTTTCGACTTCGCGGCGGAAGCGCCGCCGGGCTTATGGCTTGCCGGAGCCTCCGCCGGGGGCTTTTAGGCTTGGGTGTATCTGCATGGATGGCACGCGGGCGGATACGCGGGGGATTGGGTCGTGCAGCGGGCATGGGGG
>JBKBLI010000145.1:0-735 GCA_046296435.1 Saprospiraceae bacterium
GCCATCCTGCACGGCAGCCCCAACGCGCCTGCCGTGGACGTGGACGCGGTATTTGTGGCCGACAACGTGGTGAGCAATCTGGCTTACGGCGAGTTTACGGACTATCTGGGCTTGGTCCCTGCCGTGTACGACTTTGCGGTACGCGCTGCGGGCGATCCGGCTGTGGTGGCCTCCTTCCGCGCCGATCTGAGCGGTCTGGCAGGCGCCGCTGCGGTGGTGTTTGCCAGCGGTTTGCTGGGCGACGATCCGGCCTTTGGTTTGTTTGCCGCGTTGCCCAACGGCGACGTGGTTGAGTTGCCGCTGACGCCGACGGCTCGCCTGCAGGTGATCCACAACAGCCCCAGCCCCACGGTGGACGTCTATGCGGGCAATACCCGCCTGCTGACGGACTTTGCGTTCCGCACGGCTACGCCGTATGTGACGATCCCCGCCGACCGCAACATCAACATCGGCGTGGCGCCCGCAGGCAGCGCTTCGGCCGCCGACGCGATTTTCAACGTAGATATTTCGCTGCCCGAGGGCGGCGTGTTTGCCGCTTTTGCTTCGGGTATCGTAGGCGATCCGAATACGCCGTTTACCATACTGGCCGACGAGTCCCGCGAAGCGGCTACGGATCCGAACGCCGTAGAATTTAACATCCATCACGGCTCGCCCAACGCTCCGGCGGTGGATGTGGCTGTGGTTGGCCTGGGCAATATCGCCACGAACGTCGTTTATGGCGACTTTACGGATTAC
>JBKBLI010000146.1:0-710 GCA_046296435.1 Saprospiraceae bacterium
GACGAATCCGCGGGGACCGGAGGAGGGCTCTAACCGCGTGCGCCGCGGCGGCAGCTGGTTCTACAACCCGCTGTTCTGCCGGGTCGCGAACCGCTTCTACGGCACGCCGGCGATTCGCAGCAACTTTGTCGGCTTTCGCCTCGCCCGCAGTTAGGAGGTAGCCATTGGGCTGGTCTATGGGCTGCGGCCAGCGGGCAGGGAGCGAGCCGGTGGCGGATCCTGGAGCGTCGGCTGCGGAGCGCCGACGGCGTAAGGATACGCTACCGGGGAGCGAGGGTTAGTTGTTAGTTGTTAGTTGTTAGTTGTTAGAAAAGGCACCAAAAAAACATATAGAAGCCCGTCAGGGCTGGCGCCGTTGGTGCAGCATTCGAGCGTGGTTTTATGATGCATTTCAGGGTATTTCAGCGGATTTATTTTGCATTATAGGCAGTTTTTATACTTTTGCTGCTTGAGATAGAGCCTGCTGTGCGGGGGTGCGTTTGTCGGGGATGGTTTGCGCCACAGAAATGGCGGCGCTCCTACCATTTTTGAGGCGCCTTCGCCGGTTTTACAGATAGCCTTTTATTAGTTTTAAAAAATGTCGGATTTGCCGTTTGCCCCATGGATTTGAAAACCCTACGAAAAGAAACGGAATACCACATCGCGAGGGGTAAGACCCGAGAAGCACTGGATTTTTTGCTCCAGACCCTGCGTGCAGGCACGGATGCCCG
>JBKBLI010000147.1:0-699 GCA_046296435.1 Saprospiraceae bacterium
GGTCCGCATCGCATACAATGCCAAATTCATGATCGAGATGCTGAGCGTGCTCGACAGCGAGGAAATACGTTTGCAGATTTCGTCCACATCCCGCGCCTCGCTCCTCATGCCCGTGGAGTCTGAAAACTCCGATCGCGAAATCCTGATGCTCGTCATGCCCGTTATGCTCAACAACTGATCCCGCACCGATTTAGTGGTTAGTAATCGTTAGTTGTTAGGGAGGGCTTGCTTTACTGCTGATCGCGTTCCCTTGGGACGAAGTGTTTACAGCGCTGTGTTTTGCGAGGCGCTGCGACACCGTTGGGTTCAAACGGACTTCCTTGAGCCATGCCATAAGTAGAGGAAGCCTTTGGCGTCGGCCCGCTGACAAGGGGGGCGGCCCTGACAGGACTTTCTTCTATGCGTCCTATCTTTTTTTCGAAAAAAAAGCGGGGCGTGACTTTACCTGCTGATCTGTTGTTGAAAAAGGATCGATGCGGCGTGCGCCACGCGCTGGCCGTCCATAGCCGCCGAAATGATGCCGCCGGCATAACCTGCGCCCTCGCCGCAGGGAAAAAGCCCCGGCAGATCCGGGTGCATCAGCGTATGCGGATCGCGGGGAATGCGTATCGGCGCGCTGGTGCGGCTTTCGGTAGCGACCACAAGCGCCTCGTCGCTGAGGTAGCCCTTCATCTTGCGGTCGAATTGCCGCACACCTTC
>JBKBLI010000148.1:0-668 GCA_046296435.1 Saprospiraceae bacterium
GATTGGCGGCCAAACGCAGCTCATCAAGCTCCGTTGGGGCTATGGGCCGGAAGAAATGAAGTTCAAGGGCTGGCAGGGGTTCATCAAGTTTGCCCTCGGCGAAAACGTCAAACAGAGCAACTGGGGCCGCGAGGGCGGTAACCGTTACCCACAGACCCGCATGGGCGTGGAGCAGGTATATGTGGACTATTTCACCCGCGCACAAGAATATCAAAAAGCTCAAAAATCGGGCAAACCTTACCGCCGCGACCTCGACCTGGAGGCTTTAGCGGAAGTATTGGACGGCAAACGGCATATCACTTGCCACTCCTACGTACAGTCGGAAATTACGATGATGATGCGCGTGGCCGAGCGCTTTGGCTTCAAGGTCAACACGTTTACCCACATTCTCGAAGGCTACAAGGTAGCCGACAAAATGGCTAAGCACGGCGCGGGTGGTTCCTCTTTTGCCGATTGGTGGGCGTACAAGTTCGAGGTGTATGAAGCCATCCCGTACAACCCCAAGATGATGGCCGACCGCGGTGTGCTGGTAGCCATTAACTCCGACGATGCCGAAATGGCGCGCCGCCTCAACCAAGAGGCTGCCAAATCCGTGATGTACGCCGGCATGGACGAACACGAGGCTTGGAAAATGGTGACCATCAATCCGGCCAAGTTGCTTCGCATAG
>JBKBLI010000149.1:0-654 GCA_046296435.1 Saprospiraceae bacterium
GGTCTGGACGAGGGCCAAAACGAAGAGTTGATTTTACAGCGCCTCATCGCGCAGTATCAGGAGAACTTGGACCTCAGGTTGGATTTGCAGGATAATGTGGCTCGGGCGATGGCTCGCAGCGCAGCCCTGCGCAAGGGGCGTCTTTTGGATACGGAAGCTATGCACGAGTTGATCAATCAATTGTTTGCCTGCGAGATGCCCTTCAAAAGTCCTTATGGTAAGCGTTGTTTCATTACGATTGAACTGGATGAACTCCTCAAGCGTTTTAACGAATAAATATAGCTCATGTTTCGAACGCGCCAGCCCTCTTTAGGTATCGTCCTGCATCTGATCATCATCAATGCGCTGATGTATATCGGCTCATTTGCGGTGCTGGGGCAGGAGTTGTGGGATCCGCGCACCCGTGAGATGGCCGAGTTGGGGCGTTTGAAATTGGCCGCTTTCATGCCCGGATCCCAGCATTTTGAACCTTATCAGATCCTGACGCACATGTTTATGCACGGCAATCTGATGCACTTGCTTTTCAACATGATGGCCCTGTTTTTCTTTGGTCCGGCGATCGAAATGGTCTGGGGATGGCGGCGTGTTTTTTTTTTTTTTTTTTTTTTGGGGGTTGGGGGTTATGGTATTGGTTTTTGGGGGGGGGGGTTGGGG
>JBKBLI010000150.1:0-362 GCA_046296435.1 Saprospiraceae bacterium
TTTGACCTTATATTCACTGCCCTCGTTCAGTTCATGGGCGTATTGTGATACATCGTCTATAATCTCTTTCTCTAACAAGCTGTCCATGCTCGCATTGGCTTTGATATAAGCGCTGTCCACCGCCTGACGCTTGCCCCGCACCATGCCTTTTTGTACACACAGCGACAACACTTTTTGAAACAAACTCAAAAATACTTCTTCGCCATAGAGTTGTCGGGTGCGACTGATGGTGCTATGCCAAGGCAAGGCCTCGTCTATGTCGTATTATAAATACCAACGCACATCCAGACAGTTGGAACAATACTCGATGAGTTTTCTATCGCTATTGATGTTGTTTAAATAGCCTACCAAACAAATCTTGA
>JBKBLI010000150.1:372-652 GCA_046296435.1 Saprospiraceae bacterium
CTACCGGATCAATGCTTTCCTGTCCTTCTGTACCGTAGTACTTGGCGGTAGCTTTGTACAGAAATCGCAAATCGAGGGTTTGGGCTAATTTGCGATAAAAATTATCGGCCGGTACCAGCGTATCCAGATTGACCTGATACAGCATTTTGGGTTGTATGTCTTTGCGTCCTTGCATGACACAAATATACTGCGTTTTTCTGATATTTTTTCTTGAATATTGAAATTTTAGGTTACTTTTGTGGAGTTGTGCAACAGCAACAGGAACTCTACGTCAACATGA
>JBKBLI010000151.1:0-646 GCA_046296435.1 Saprospiraceae bacterium
CCGGCGGGCATCCCCTTCCCGGAGGCCCAAGTGGCCCAGAGCTTGATCAGAGGTTATGAAAATACCCGCAATTTCCCGGCCATGCGGGGCACTTCGCGGCTGGGCGTACATTTCAGATTCGGGACGATCAGCATACGCGAGAAGGCGCGTAAGGCTCTTGCCCTCAGCGATACTTTTGTCAACGAATTGATCTGGCGTGATTTTTACAGTCAGATACTGGCGCATTTCCCTCATGTGGCCGAGGGGCCGTTCAAGCCTCAGTACGCCCGCGTGCCATGGCGCGACGACCCCGAGGCCTTCGAGCGCTGGAAGGCGGGCATGACCGGCTATCCGATCGTAGATGCGGGTATGCGGGAGTTGGGCGCCACCGGCTTTATGCACAATCGGGTGCGGATGATCACGGCCAGCTTCCTGAGTAAGCACCTGCTGCTCGACTGGCGTCTGGGCGAAGCGTGGTTTGCCGAAAAGTTGCTCGACTTCGATCTGGCCAGCAACAGCGGCGGTTGGCAGTGGGCTGCGGGTTGCGGTACCGATGCCGCCCCCTATTTTCGCATCTTCAATCCGGCCGAACAAGCCAAGAAGTTCGACAAAAATCTGGAATATGTGAAAAAGTGGGTTCCGGAGTTGAATTCTTCACGTTATCCGA
>JBKBLI010000152.1:0-642 GCA_046296435.1 Saprospiraceae bacterium
CCCTTATCGCCGACGCAGCTCACAAAAGTCTGGCCGATGCAGTCATCGCCCAATTGCCCGCCGGATACGAACAGATGCTGGGCAAGCGTTTCCAAAACGGCATAGAACTCTCCGGCGGACAATGGCAAAAAGTAGCCCTCGCCCGCGCTTACATGCGCGACGCCCAACTGATCATACTCGACGAGCCGACCGCCGCCCTCGACGCCCGCGCCGAAAACGAAGTTTTCCTCAGGTTTGCTGAGTTGATCGCCGGCAAAACCGGCGTGATCATCAGCCACCGCTTCAGCACTGTGCGCATGGCCGACCGAATACTGGTACTCGAAGATGGGGCCGTAGCCGAATTGGGCAGCCACGACGAACTGCTCCGGCGCGGCGGCTTGTATGCCGAACTGTTCCGCCTTCAGGCCAAAGGTTATGCCTGAGGACGCCTGCCGCACGCGCCTGAAAAGTGGCGAGGCCACACCGCAAATCAATATCGGGCGGCGTTAGTTGCACGCATTTGCGGCAAGGCGACGGCCCTTGTGCCGATGCCCGCGCCCTTTCTTCCCTTTGAAAGCAATCCGCTGAAAGAACTGAAGCGTTTTTCCGGCAGGCGGCGCGATATATCTTCCGAAGTAGCCGCGAAAAGGATGCGGCCGTCGC
>JBKBLI010000153.1:0-360 GCA_046296435.1 Saprospiraceae bacterium
GGCAACTGGGAGGCTCCTTTCGGTATAACCCTAGTTTCAGATACACTCTCTGCAACGCTTGTCCTTCTCACAGGAATCCTGGGATTATCCATCTCGGTCTTTGCCGCTGGATCTATCGTGAATGCCAGAGCTAGATTTGGATTTTTCCCGATACTTCACTTTCTCTTTATGGGCTTATGCGGCTCATTTTTGGCAGGTGACATCTTCAATCTTTACGTCTGGTTTGAGATCATCATCATCAGTTCCTTTGTCTTGCTCACTATTGGTGGAGAAAAGGCTCAGATAGAGGGGGCTGTCAAATATTTTACGCTAAATATCCTCGCCTCCATCATTTTCCTCACCGCCATTGCCGTCCTCTAT
>JBKBLI010000153.1:370-633 GCA_046296435.1 Saprospiraceae bacterium
CATGGCCGATTTGTCATTGAAAATCGCTGCGATTGAAGACAAAACCCTGGTCAACATCTGCGCGATGATTTTCTTTGTGGGATTTGGGATAAAATCCGCGGTGTTTCCGCTTTACTTCTGGCTGCCGGCTTCCTATCATACTCCTCCACATGCTGTAGCAGCAATATTTGGAGGTTTGTTGACAAAAGTTGGAGTATATGCGATGATTCGTGTTTTCACGCTGATTTTTACGCTCGATCCATTTCTGGAAAATGTCCTGATGG
>JBKBLI010000154.1:0-625 GCA_046296435.1 Saprospiraceae bacterium
TATTGCGCTTTAAAGATCAACCAAGGTAAAACCGAGTACTACCGCACGGTGTTCGAAATCTTTCGGATACTGATCGACCGCCATATCCTACTCGAGGAGGGGCGTCTTTCGGAGGGGATGTACAAAAATATCATCACCTCCGGTTTGCGGGTCAACGAGTACGCCTGGGTAGAGTCGTTCATCGTCGAATACTCCGAGTTTTTACCGGACCAAATCCGCGAAAATGCCCGACTGTTCAATTTGGCCAACCTGTATTCGCACCAAAAAATGCACGACAAAGTCATCGAGCTGCTTCAAAACGTAGCATACAGCGACCTCGTCTATGCCCTTGGCGCAAAGATGATTCTACTGCGCACCTACTACGAGTCCCGCGAGTACATAGCGCTTGACTCGCTGCTCGACAGCGTGCGCATTTACGTCAACCGCAACCGACAACTCTCACGCCAGACCAAGCGCGAGTATCTCGGGTTTTTATCTTTTTTAAAAAAAATCAGCTCCCTACGCCGCCATGACCGCGAAGCGGCTTTAAGACTTCGAACCAGAATCGCGCAATCTGTCGCCGTCGCGTCCAAAAAATGGCTCTTGGAAAAGGTTGATGAGTTTTTGGGCATCCGCCCTGACAAGG
>JBKBLI010000155.1:0-619 GCA_046296435.1 Saprospiraceae bacterium
CGCTCGCCAAATTCGCCATTTATCAAAAACTCGACGACCGCAAACGCGCGGTTGCCGAGCTGCAGCGCCTGATTGAAGCCTTCCCCAACCAACCCGATCACCGCCGCATGTTGGCCGAATACCAGCGCGCCATCGGCGATCTCAACGCCGCCCTTGCCACCTACAAGTCGCTCCTTCAGCGCCATCCCGCCGACGCCGACGCGCAACGCGCCCTGGCCGAATTGGAAGGAACAGGGAGCGCGGGCGCAGGGAGAGGATACCCCTTTGCCGGGAAGTTGTCGGACCCAACAACACCCGTTGATGTCAAATCCGCCCAAATCGCCCCCTTGCTGACTCCCGAAGCCCTTCGCGCCGACCCCGGGCTTCGAAACCTCTTGCCCGAGTGGGCCGCCAACATCGAAAAAGCGCACCCCGGCGACTTCAACGCGCTCACGCTGAGCGGAAAGATATATTTCGCGCTCGACCGCCAGGACGAAGCCCTCGACCGTTTTCGCCGCTGCCTCAAGACCAATCCGCGCGACTTTAGCGTGTGGGACTACGCCCTCCAAATCCTCGCCGCGCAAAAGAACTTTGCCGAAATGGAGCGAATAGCCGATCAAGCCATCGACGCATTCCCCAA
>JBKBLI010000156.1:0-616 GCA_046296435.1 Saprospiraceae bacterium
TTGCTCACCACGTTGTCGGCCACAAATACCGCGTCCACGTCCACGGCAGGCGCGTTGGGGCTGCCGTGCAGGATGGCGATGTCCACATTGTCCGGATCAGACGCTTCCTCGCGTCCCATTTCGTTGACGATCAGGGTGAATGGCGTATTCGGATCGCCTACGATACCCGAGGCTACTACCACGTAGGTCTTCCCTTCTTCGAAAATCACGTCGAACTCTGCAATCGCATCATCTACCGAGGCGCTGTTGCCCGGAGCGATGCTGAGTTTCAGCAACTCGTTGGCCGGCGCATTCTCAAATCCTGTAGCCGTGCGGAACTCGAAATCATCGAAAGCCAATTCGCCGTTGACGTACAAGTCCACCGTGGGCGAGGGGCTGTTGTGAATCAACTGCACGCGCGCTGTGGCGGGAGCAGCCACTACCGGGAATTCGATCACCGTGCCGTCGGGCAGCGCGGCAAACAAACCAAAAGCCGGATCGCCGCCCAGCAGGCCGCTGGCAAATACGCGGGCTGCGGCGCCGTCCAGACCCGTCAGATCTACGTCGTACGTAACCAGCACATCGTCGCTGCCGGCCGGCTTGATCTGCACCTGATAGGGGCCGGGGAACACTTCAA
>JBKBLI010000157.1:0-616 GCA_046296435.1 Saprospiraceae bacterium
TGGCAGTTTACGCCGGCCTCAGTACAACTTTCGCACCATTTTTCGGCCAGACGGCGCGCATTGTTGGCCCCTACGACTACAGTCTTCGTCGGGAAGCGCGCCAAGCAGTCGGCCATGTCCACACGCGGGCTGCCGCTCATGATGAGCGCGTGCACAGGTATGGGCGCGACGGAGTCATGCGGCGTCACCCACATCGGGTCGTCAACCACGGCGATCAGGAAACCGCCGTGGTTCCACAGCGGCGGCATTGCGCTGAGGCCCATGTCGGGCAGTATGGTATCCGAGGACGATTTTCCCAAAAAGTATGCTCTTTTTACGCCGCGCGACATGCGAAAGCCCGACAAGATATTGCGCCTTTGTTTTTCGCTAAGCGTATCGCCAAGGTACGCCGCTCTGCGCCCGGCAATCAGGTCGATCGCTTGCTTTTGACCGGCATGGTACACGGCGATATGCGCATCCCGGCTCCAGCGCCACTGCCTGACGATCTGGGCGCTCGCCAAAGTCAGCATCAGGCCAAGACCTGCCAACAGCCAGATCGCCGAACGTCGTAGAAGTCCGACCGACAACGCAGCAATGGCCATATATAACGCCAGCGCCGCCCAAGCTGGTATCCAGA
>JBKBLI010000158.1:0-613 GCA_046296435.1 Saprospiraceae bacterium
CCTGCATCTACGTTGACAACCCGAACCCCAACTCGCTGCCGAACGCCTCTGCGAACCAGCAAGGCCCGACAGTGTCGCCCAACGGCACACCGGCTCCGTGGAACCCGAGCTCGGTGGCACTGACCCCGGGTGGCCCGATCAAGAACTTCGCCGACTACTGGCAGGCGAACGCGAACTGCTATCAGTACAAGCAGATCATCAAGGTGATCGACAACGAGAAACCCGTCATTGACTCTTGGGAACTGGACGACTGCGACCTGACCGCGAACGACCCGCTGTTCTGGAACGGCATGAACTGGTGGGATCCGATCCACCAGACGCACGACCTGTGCGAGGCACCGGTGCGCATCAGCCTGACGGGCATCGACTCCTGCTCCGGCTCGAACGTTGACATCCGTGCGTTGATCTTCCTCGACCTGAACGGCGACAACATCATGGAGACGGTGTTGAACACCAATAACAACAACTTCACGCCGACCGTCCCGAACGGTTTCATCTACTACAACAACTACCAGAACCCGAACTACGGCATCAACGGCCCGAACGGCCAGTTGATCGAGTTCGACCACCGCCCCGTGCTGCCCCAGTTGAAGTACCGCTTTGCGGTGCGCGA
>JBKBLI010000159.1:0-607 GCA_046296435.1 Saprospiraceae bacterium
CGCCAGGAGAAGCGCGGCGCATCGGCTATGCGGCAGGCGGGGGCTGCCCAGCGCACGCCGCGCACGCTGTTTTTTTGAAAAAAGGCGGGGGGGAAGAGTTGCCCGAGCGTCTGCAAGGCGTAGAAAGCGCCCGCGGCCGCGCCGGCTTCGATATGGGCGTTGACGGGCGCGAGGGTCAGGCGATAGGCCTCGGGTTGCAGGTCTGACGCCTCGATGAGGAACAAATCGCACTGAGCGGTTTCGATGGCGCCTATCTGTTCGCGGATATGGAGGCGGATGCCGCCCGAAAGAGCAGCCGTCTCGACAAAGGCTTCGGCGGCCAGGCGCCAGTCGGGGCGGTCGTGCGGAATCCAGACGCTTGCGCCGTCTCTGAGTAGGAACACGCCCTCGCGCCGCTCAAACTCGGCGGGATGAGGGATCAGCGAGATCTGCGCGCACAACGCGCAGTGCAGGAGGGTCAATAAGGTCGAAAAAAATACTTTCATAGCAGGTATGGCAATGCAGCGCGCCGTTTGGCGGATGCCCTTACCGCGCAAACATAGCGCTATTTTGGGGAATGCGCGACTATTTTGACGCCCGCTTTCTATCTTTGCCGACAAAACGACCT
>JBKBLI010000160.1:0-606 GCA_046296435.1 Saprospiraceae bacterium
GCATTAAAGGAAGCGGCGGGGAGTCAACCGCCCACGCTGTGGAATATGGCGCCGATTCTAGAGAGAACCCACTTCAAGCTTATCGTCACTATCCCTAAGAAAAATTGATTTTCATCAATCAAGTAATCAGACATGAACGCAAACACTTCAAAGTTTAGAATCTGGTTGGTTGACGATCTGGCCGACCAGCGCGACTTGGTCATCGGCGCCCTGTTGAAAACCCAGGAAGATCTATCGAGAAGAAGCCGGTTAGAACGCGCGCGCGAATGCTTCGAAATCATAGAATTTGATTCTGCCAAAAAAGCGGAAGAAGAGTTGGCAGGCGCGCCTTATCCTTTGTTGCCGGACTTCATCATCTGCGACAACAATTTCCAGCATGCGCCGGATAACGCCCCCAACGACAGAGGGGAGGACAGGGGATTGCGCTTTCTCGAATACGCCAGAAAAAAATACCCTGAAATCCCTTCCGCTTTGGTCACGCAATACGAACTCAATCGTTTTTGGGAGCAAATCACCAGATTGTTCAACGAAGAATCGACCATTTCGATTTCACAAGCTATTTTCATCATTCCCAAATCAGCCGCCTCCGAAGAGCTGACCAGTAAG
>JBKBLI010000161.1:0-600 GCA_046296435.1 Saprospiraceae bacterium
GGGATCGGGTGGATGAATTGGCTATCTTAACCGTTGATCAGGCGCTTGACTCCTTGCTTCAGTACTATCCCTTACTGCATGAGCAGCCGCTCTACGGCGGCGCTACAGCCTGGATCAATCCTCCACAGCCTCCCGATACGCCCAAACCCGTCGATGACGAGGATTTGCTGCGCGACTATGTGCGCGTGTGGTGGACGCATGAGGCGCTTCACGATCCGGGGGCCGCGCACCGCATCGCTTTTTTCTTGCACCAGTTCCTTGCCGTATCCGCCAAGAGCGGCAGCAGCATGGCATTTTTTGATTACCTGTCGCTGATGCGTTGGGGGGCGCTGCGCAACTACAAGGCGCTGGCGCGCAAGATTGTGCTGGACAATTGTATGCTGCGCTACATCGACAACTACAAGAATTTTGCGAGCAATCCGAATCTGAATTTTGCCCGCGAGTTTTTTGAATTACACACCATCGGCAAGGGCCAACCCGCCGGCCCGGGCGATTACACCAATTACACTGAAGAGGATATTGTCGAGGCGGCCCGCGTCTTCACGGGATTCAACCTCGCATTCCGGCATCTGAACATCGACCCTGAAACCGCCATTCCGT
>JBKBLI010000162.1:0-598 GCA_046296435.1 Saprospiraceae bacterium
GCGCTCGAAGACGACGGTCATAGCATTCATGAGATCGCGGCCCAACCGCAGCCGTTCGGTATCTTACTGACGATCATATCGGTCATAGCATTCATGAGATCGCGGCCCAACCGCAGCAACGCGGAATTCTGTGTCTTGCCGCAATCTGTCATAGCATTCATGAGATCGCGGCCCAACCGCAGCAAGAAGCTCCGCCAGGCGCTCGAAGACGACGGTCATAGCATTCATGAGATCGCGGCCCAACCGCAGCCGTTCGGTATCTTACTGACGATCATTTCGGTCATAGCATTCATGAGATCGCGGCCCAACCGCAGCTTCTTCGGCGGTGCGGATATTCGAAAGGCCGTCATAGCATTCATGAGATCGCGGCCCAACCGCAGCTTACCGATCCCGAGGTGATGCGGTCGAACAGTCATAGCATTCATGAGATCGCGGCCCAACCGCAGCGCCGCCGTTCGGTAAGTGTCCGGCCCGCCTGTCATAGCATTCATGAGATCGCGGCCCAACCGCAGCGAGAAGCCGATGATCCACTTGCACAGCGACGTCATAGCATTCATGAGATCGCGGCCCAACCGCAGCCGCCCTGTCGGCTTCCTGT
>JBKBLI010000163.1:0-597 GCA_046296435.1 Saprospiraceae bacterium
CCCATTGCGTAGATGTGCTGGGCAACACAGGCTCTCCCCTGTCGCCCGCCGAGCAGCTTTCCGGCTCGGATTTCGGCGCCTTCTGCCGGGCTTTCGCCGCGCATTACGACTACGTATTCCTGGAGGCGGCCGCCCTCAACGACTACTCCGACGCGCTGGAACTGGCGCCTTTTGTCGATTCGTCGATCGCCGTGTTCAACGCGGCATTCGCCATCTCGGCAACCGACCAAAGCTCGATACAGCGCCTGAGCGATCCTACGTTCAAGTGCATAGGAGCCATACTCACGCAGGTCGAACCCGATCAACTCTAACCGCATGTCCACATCGCCGGCGAAAAACGCGCAACCAGCCTCAGCATTTCGCGCAGGCATCCTCGCACTGGCCGAACGCGTGGGCGCCATGGCCCTGACGGTCATCTCAACCATGATGCTCTTCCGCATCCTCACCAAAGAGGACTTCGCGGTTTGGGGCTATTATTTGCTATGCACCTACTTCGTCGAGATGGGGCGCTCAGGACTCTTGCAAAACGGCTTGATCCGCCTTTTGGCTCAGTCCCCCCCCCAATCGCCGGACTATCGCCGGGCCTGCGATGCGGCG
>JBKBLI010000164.1:0-593 GCA_046296435.1 Saprospiraceae bacterium
TCATCAGCACAAGATTTTGGGGACTGGCGCCCGGGGCTATCGGTTCCGGTTGCCATAGCGCGGGAGTAGTCTTTGGCGCGCAAGACAGCACAAACAGCAATAAAAGCGAGAGAAATCCTCCGCGTCCAAGCCCTACAAGCTTCGGCGGCATCAGCTCAGAATTTTTTTTATTTTTTCGACAGCTTCTATGATCTCCATTTCGGTATTGAAATGCGAGAAGGAGAAGCGCACGCTCTTGCGTGCGGGATCGACGCCAATCGCCTCCAGTACGTGGCTGCCGCGCTCCGAGCCGCTGGAACAGGCGCTTCCGCCCGAAGCGCTGATGCCGGCAATATCTAAGCTAAAGAGCAACATTTCATTTTTGGGCAAAGGCGGGAACGATACGTTCAGCACCGTATATAGGGCTTCGTCGTCGGATTCGGGACCGTTGAACGCTACGCCGGGTATGGCATCTCTGAGCAAAGAAGCCATCAGGCGTTTGAGTCCGAGGATGTGGGCTTTTCGGGACTCCAGTTGGTCGTAGGCGGATTGCAGGGCTTTGGCCATGCCGACTATGCCATAAACATTTTCGGTGCCGCCGCGCATGTTGCGCT
>JBKBLI010000165.1:0-590 GCA_046296435.1 Saprospiraceae bacterium
ATTGGCAAAGTTCTGAATATTCGAAAAAATATTGTTGCGGACTTCCAGCCCTGTCACCGCAGAAGAACTGATCAACAAGTTAGCGGACATGCCCGAACCTGTACCGCCTACGACATTGCCAAATTGGTGAATGCTGTTGTTGAAAATCTTGATGTTCGTTCCTCCTGCCATGCGGATACCAAAAGCGTTGAACGTGCTGGTGGGCAGATAATTCACCGTCTTGATATCAGAAATGAAGTTATTGGCCACCAATACATTCGTAGTACCCACGGTACTGGAGAAGTGTATGCCATATGCATTCCAGCCGCCTGTATTCGTATTGTAAACTGTGTAGATATTGTTGCGCACAATATTGCCGCCGACAACAGAAATACCTACATCAATCCCTGTAGCCGCATTAGTGCCGCTTGTGATGATACTGGTAATATTGTTATCCGAGATAACTGGAGCATTGACATAGTTTACCTCAATGCCTCGGTTAGTGACCCGATCAATCACCACATCGGAGCCGATCAAGTTATCTTTAATAAGCAAACCATTGGACGCTGTGGGCGTATTAACGCCCGTCACGCTGATACCGGTGTAAACTT
>JBKBLI010000166.1:0-581 GCA_046296435.1 Saprospiraceae bacterium
TCCCGTATCCCCTCTGTGGGTGGCAAGACCGAACAGATACTGCTGCGCAGGGGCATTCGGACGATCGGCCAGTTGGCTGAGGCCGATCCGTCGGCGCTCAGCGAATGGCTGGGCGGCCAAGGGCGGACGCTTTGGGCCAAGGCCAACGGCGCATACGACAGTCCGATCGTGCCTTGGCGCGAAGCCAAGAGCGTTTCGAATGAGCGAACGTTCGATGCCGACATTGCGGACGAGGGCGCGTTGAAGGATCGTTTGCTGGGTTTGTGCACGCGCCTGGGATTTGCGCTGCGCGAACAGGGGCGCTTGTGCGCCAATGTATCGGTAAAAATCCGTTATGGCGACTTCAGCGTCTGTATGCGGCAACGCGCGCTATCCGAGCCTACGCAGTCCGACTCGATTTTGTGGGAGATCGCCCGACAGTTGTTTGAGGAGTTGTGGCAAGCGCCGCGACCGGTTCGTTTGCTGGGCGTGCGCTTCGGCGATTTGCGCTCGGGCGCAGCGACGCCAGACCTGTTTGGCGCGGTCGAGCGCGAGGGCAAGTTGTTGCAAAAGCTGGACGCCATCCGCCGTAAGCACGGACT
>JBKBLI010000167.1:0-577 GCA_046296435.1 Saprospiraceae bacterium
GCCCAGCGATATCCGCGAGCTGATGGACTACGGCGTGGGCCGCATCTACAGCCCCGAAGACGGCCAGCGCATGGGCCTGCAAGGCATGATCGGCGAGATGCTCATGCGCTGCGACCGCGACCTCTCGCCCTATGCGCCGCGGGACATCGCGGCCATCCAGGGGCACAGCGACGCCGCCTGGCGGGCGCTGGCGCAACTGATCACGGCGGTCGAGAACGGCCAGGCGGACCCCAACCTGCTGGCGAGCCTGCGCGCGGCCGCGGCTGACACACGGGTGCCGGTGCTGGGCATCACCGGCGCGGGCAAGAGCAGCCTGACCGACGAACTCATCCGGCGACTGCGACTGGACCAGGACGATGCGCTGCGCATCGCCGTCATCAGCATCGACCCGAGCCGGCGCAAGAGCGGCGGCGCCCTGCTGGGCGACCGCATCCGCATGAACGCCATCGGCCCGTGGCAGCAAGGCCCGCGCGTGTACATGCGCAGCCTGGCCACGCGCGACTTCGGCAGCGAAATCTCGGCCGCGCTGCCGGACGTGATCGCCGCGTGCAAGGTGGCGGGCTTCGACCTCGTGATC
>JBKBLI010000168.1:0-574 GCA_046296435.1 Saprospiraceae bacterium
ACAAATCCGGCCGGATTTACCGACTCTTCGTCTTTCCAATACATGCGCCACATGCGCGGAAACTCTACTTTGAGTTGGTTGGTGATGTCTGAGGTCACCAGCACTAAGAAGTTCTCGAGCTTGGGGTTGTTCAGGTCGCTCAGATCTTCGGGATTTTGCTGGCGTTTCAGCCGAAAGCCGCCGGGAGGCGTCCGCTCGACGTGGCGGCGCAGGTCGCTGAGCGTGCGGATATTGTTTTCGCGCAGAATCTCAGAGACCCACTCGTAGAAATTGTTGCCCGGATTGATACCAAACTGTGCGTTGTAAAACTCCCGCTTGCGGCGCTGAAACCACATCCAGGCCCACAGCAGCACGCTGCTGGCAGCCACAAAAAAGATCAGCGGCGCCCAGAAAACGAAATCGAAGCGCCACCGGCCCAGCGCAAAGAGCAGGATCAGCAAAGAACCAAACCACGCAACCAGCGTAACGATCGCCCAGCGCTTCAGACGCTTGAAGACACCTTGGTTGGAGACGATCGTCTTGATCAAACGCCGCGCCAGCGCGCTGCCGTCCACAAAGTCAAACAGCGGTTTAG
>JBKBLI010000169.1:0-572 GCA_046296435.1 Saprospiraceae bacterium
TTGCGGGTTTACTTTCGGGGTTTTTGGCGCTTTTGGCGCCGCTGATCGCGCATTTTTACGCCGAGCCTGAGTTGGCGCGTTTGTTGTGGATGATCATTCCGGGTTTTTGGGCTTCGGGCGCGACGGTGGTGTTTCTCAGTTTGCTGCAACGCGGCCTTTTTTTCCAAAAAATTGCGTTTGCGGAGACGGCGTCCAACCTGTCTGGCTTGGTTCTTTCGGTAATTCTGGCTTTGGGTGGGTACGGCGTTTATGCCTTGGTCTGGGGCGTGTTGTGCCGTCTTGGGCTGTTGATGTTATTGTGCGTTTTTTTTGCCCGGCGGCTGTTTCGTCCGTCGTGGGCGTTCTCGCTGAAAGACGTGTCCGATACATGGCGGGTGGGGGCTGCAGTGATGTTCGACCGGATGCTGACGTATGCCAATTTGAATGCGGACACGCTATTGATCGGCAAATTGCTCGGCTCTGAGGTCTTGGGGGTTTACGACGTGGCCCGTCGATTATTGATCCAGCCTTTGTTTGTGATCAATCCGCTGATCAACAAGGTTTCGTTTCCGATCATGGCGCAGGTGCAGGAT
>JBKBLI010000170.1:0-567 GCA_046296435.1 Saprospiraceae bacterium
GACAGCCAGAGTGAAAAGCCTACAAACGTACCCGTTGATACCGACTATGTGCTACCCGGCGACGCCAATGGCGACAAAAAAGCCAACGTGTATGACCTGCTGAATATCGGGGTTGGATATGGAGCCTCGGGTATGCCACGCCCTAACGCCAATACCTCTTGGACGCAGCAGTTTGCGCCGGACTGGCCGGCTAAGGTCAACAACCACGTTAATTTTAAGCACTTAGATTGCGATGGCAGCGGATTGATCAACGAATTTGACGTGGATCCCATCGTCATGCACTATGCGCCGGTACAACCCCAACCCATCATACCCAATACCAACCAACCGCCTGTGCGCCTTCGCTTCGATCAGGATACGGTAACGTTGCAATACAACAATCCTTCTAATGTCGTGATTACAGGGGATATCCTGGTCGGAAGCGCGCAAAGACCGGCTTTAGGGCTGCATGGTCTGGCTTTTTCGATACTATACCCCGAGTATGTCAAGCCCAACCCCTCGATTGCATACGAGCAAAACAGTTTCATGGGCTTTATCAACCACTTGCTGGTCCTCTCTAAGGATAAT
>JBKBLI010000171.1:0-566 GCA_046296435.1 Saprospiraceae bacterium
GGCTATATGGACGTGATCAGCCTGCACCAGCACGGCATCGACAACGCCGTGGCCAGCAGCGGCACTTCGCTCACTGAGGGGCAGGTGCAACTCATCAGGCGCAACGCCGAAAATCTGCTCATCCTCTATGACGCCGACGCTGCCGGCATCGCCGCCGCCCTGCGCGGGATCGACATGGCAGTGGCCCACCTCGACGTGCGCATCGCGCTCCTCCCCCCGGGAGAGGACCCCGACAGCTTCGTTCAGAAAATGGGCGCGGAAGCCTTCCGCAACTACCTCCGCCAACATGCAAAGGATTTTGTGCGCTTTAAGATCGAGCGCATCGTGGCCGAGGCCCAAAACGACCCTCTCAAGAAGGCCAAAGCCATAGACGGCATCGCGGCAAGTCTGGCGCTGGTCAAAGACGCCTTCAAGCGCAATCTGCTCTTTCAGGAGTGTATCCCGATCATCCATATCGGCGACACAGGCAACCGCGCAGAGACCGAACGCCAACTCATCGAGCGCATCAACAGGCTGATCAGCGCCGATCTGAAAAAACAAGCCGAGCGCAAACTCCGCGAACCCGG
>JBKBLI010000172.1:0-566 GCA_046296435.1 Saprospiraceae bacterium
CACTTGGAGTTGAAAATCTTCCGCAAAAACTACCTCGATTGGGGAGCGACCCAAGGTTCTTACCACGGTGTGCGACTGAAATTGGGTTGGAATGGCCACCGTTTTGGCCGCCAGTTCGAGGGTATTCGGGGTGATGTGCTTTATGTGTCGGTCAATTACAGCATTTTTGCTTTTATGCCAAAAACAAATGAGCCGTAAAAGAAAAAGCCGCCTCCTGTATTGCACAGGCGAGGCGGCCAAACCCTAAAAACCAAATGAAAACAATCTTCCTACCTTGATAGTTTTGTTGCCCCGACGCTTTTGCCGAGGCTATTGTATGCTTCGTTTTCACATCCGCTCGTTTGCGGAAGCGATGTATAAACGTTCGAGTTGCCGTTTGGTCACACGTGTTCAAAAAATTCTTTCTACAAATTTACCTCCGACAACAAATAACATTCTTGTGTGGCCCAAAGATGACGTGTGTAATGAATTTTTATTTTGATTTTTTGCAGGGTGTTGTCTTGTTCAGCCTGTTGGTGCCATGCTTGTTTCTCTTGATTTTGCCGGCATCGTGTTGGGCAAGTGCT
>JBKBLI010000173.1:0-560 GCA_046296435.1 Saprospiraceae bacterium
GATGGCCAGTTCGACGTCCTGCGGGAGCCGATCCTCCGGGAAGCCCTGAGGCATCCAGTCTGTACCCATGCTGAACAGCCCTACCCGCTGCCTGAAGCGCAGGCGGTCCGCCTCGTTCAGCCGCCTGTAATAAGACGAATAACGCGCGAGGATGGCGCTCAGCGTCGGCGGCAAGTCATCCGGTTTGCGCGTGTAGCGGCTCCAATTGATCTCCGACTGTAAAAAATACACCACAGCCAGCCCCACCAAAAACGGCGTCATCCATATCGCATATTTCCCGTCAAACTTCCAGCCGAGGTACAAAAACAGCAGGCCGCCCGCCACCAGCGGGATCATGAGATAGTAGGCAAAAGAAGTGCGGGTCAAGGCCATATATGCTTTGGGTTGTTGATGTATGCACGGCGGTCGAAGGGATGGAGCGCGAGAATGGAGCGCGGAGCAGTTTCTGCCGTCAGCCCTGTTGACCCGCAAAACAACAATCTACGCGTCTTGACCGGTTGCTTGAGAGCAAACGGTCAACCCCATAAAGTGCAACCCGATTGCGAACAAAACAGACCGGC
>JBKBLI010000174.1:0-556 GCA_046296435.1 Saprospiraceae bacterium
TGGCGGTCGGCGCGCAGGTCCTCGTCGCGAAAACAGCGCACAATCTGAAAATACTTATCCATGCCGGCCACCATCAGGATTTGCTTGAAGGTCTGCGGCGATTGCGGCAAAGCATAGAACTGACCCGGATTCATGCGCGAAGGCACCACAAAATCGCGCGCACCCTCCGGCGTGCTTTTGATCAAAAAGGGTGTTTCGATCTCCGCAAAGCCCAGTTCGCTGAGATACTTGCGGGTCTCGAGGGCGAGTTTGGATCGAAACAGGATATTTTGCTGCACCGAGGGTCGGCGCAGATCCAGATAGCGGTACTTCATGCGCAGGTCGTCGCCGCCGTCCGTATCGTCCTGGATCGTAAACGGCGGCGTTTTGGCGGCATTGAGCACCCGCATTTCGCTCACCGCAATTTCGATATCGCCGGTGGCGCGCTGGGGATTCTTGGAGGCCCGCTCGCGCACCCATCCGCCAGCCTGCACCACAAACTCGCGGCCCAAAGCCCGGGCCTGTTGGCACAACTCAGCATTGTCATCCATGTCGAATACCAAGTGCGTGATGCCAT
>JBKBLI010000175.1:0-549 GCA_046296435.1 Saprospiraceae bacterium
GGCCTGGACTGCCTGTCGCAAAATGTAGCGCTGGCTACCGCCGGCGGCGAAATCGCCATCACCGTACAAGGCGTATTCCCGATACGCAAGCCCGAACAGGGGCGTTTCGTGCAAGCGGGCGACCAAAGCGCCAACGCCTGGAGCGGTTTTGTGCCGAATGAACACCTGCCCGCTCTCCGCAATCCCGAACGCGGCTATGTGGCCAGCGCCAACCAGCATTCTACGCCGCCCAGCTACCCGTACTACTACCTCGGCAACTTCGATTCGAGTCGCGGTCGGCGTATCGACGCCCGTCTCCGTGAAATGCGGGACATTACGGTTGACAGCATGAAAGCCCTGCAATTGGACAACTACAGCCAGCGCGCCGCCGACGCGCTCCCCGTCTTGCTCAGCCTTTTGCCCCGCAAAGGATTGTACGAGCACGAGCGCCGGATAGCCGACGAACTGGCGCGCTGGGATTACCGATACGAAGCCGAGGCTACGGCGCCGGCCATGTTCGAAATGTGGATAGACGGCGTCTATAACCTGACCTGGGACGAACTGGACACC
>JBKBLI010000176.1:0-547 GCA_046296435.1 Saprospiraceae bacterium
CCCAATACAAAAAAGACAGACACCTCGCGCTGTGTATCCTCAATGCCGCTTTGCTCAGAGCCGGCAACCAGGACTTCAATAACAACGCTTTCGCACATCTGCGCTACAACTTCAGGATCAACCCCCGCTGGGTCTTCGAAGCCTATGCCCAAATTCAGCAAAACCGTCTCATCCTGCTGCGAAGTCGCGCGCTCAGCGGAGCAGGCATTCGTTGGAAGACCTGGAAAAGCTCCGACCGCGTCCCTCTCAATCTGTATCTTGGCGCCTCGCTCATGTACGAAGAAAATGTCTTCAAGAATGAAGAACCGACCCTCTTCACCACGCGTGCCAGCGCTTACGTCTCCTGGAGCTATCGCTTCAACGAACGCGTCTCGCTGTTCAGCACCACCTATTTCCAACCTACAATCGGCCGGCCATACACCTACCGCGCCATGAGCGACTGGCGGCTTGCAATGCCGGTAGGCCGCAAGCTCAGCGTCAATATCCAATATACCTGGACGCGCGAAACTTACTTGCCCGACCAGGCGCCCCCGGAGACGGTCGTCTG
>JBKBLI010000177.1:0-547 GCA_046296435.1 Saprospiraceae bacterium
GCAAATTTCGCGCTATTCAGAACAACGGCAAGGTTAAGTTATTGTTAACTTCTGGGGGCAAAGCCGCTCAGCGGCCCGGGTAGGTTGCGCGGCTATGTTCAGGAAATGTCAGTCGCGCCCTGTTCCGATCGGGGGCGCTTCGACGAAACATATTGTTTGAGCAGCGTCCAGAGGTTCTGATACGGAATGATTTCGATGCGAAAACTTTGGCCCAATAGGGGGGGCGGGGTGTTTTTGAGGATCTCAACATATCGATTTTCGCGTCTGTCTGTAGTATTCTTTTTGGCTCGATGATTGTTTAAGCGGAGCAAAAGCATGATAAAATACCGCGTGCGGGTGTTGACCGGCGTGTGGGTATGGCGTTTTTTGAATTGTAAAAGAGCCTCATTTGAAAAGCCGTTTGCGTCTGGGGTATTGTTCAGTATGTTGTGTAAGTAAGGCAACAAATGTAAGGGTAGGCTCAGGCCGGAGCGATCGAGGGTCAGTAGTTTGAATTGGCCCATGAAGGGAAGGATTTTAAAGCCGTTTTTGTGCTTTCCGACGAAAG
>JBKBLI010000178.1:0-546 GCA_046296435.1 Saprospiraceae bacterium
CGATATATACTCGAAAAGCGGAATTGATCCGCTCCCCATCCGAACCTAATCTACCGCGAACGGCAAAGCGCCTCTGGATAGAGAAAATTATATCCAGATTGACTTTTTACGATAAAAAAGCACTTTCCGGATAATATCCGGGGCGACATGCACGCCAGAGCCTCTCTTTGCGACGACGCATTCATGATGTAAGCGAAAATGAAATTTGGAGAATAGACAATTTTTTATGAAAGTCAAAAAAATCGCGATAGCGGCGCTGGCGCTGCTCGTCTGGGGGCAGACAGGCGAAGCCCAAGTCAAAGCAAACCGACCAGACACCATAGGCCTCTGTCTGGAAGTTCCGCTGCTCGATCTGCCATATCAGACCTACGCCTCCCGAACGACAGGCAATTTTTTCGCCGGATACGCCAACCCCGGCATGCCGCTTTCGCAAGCCATGTCAAACAACTTATACACAGCGGCGCACTATGGCATCCAAAAAGCGATCCGCCCCAAAAACATCTTTTGGAGGAAATTCCTGACATTTGGCGCAGTCTTAGGGTTTGA
>JBKBLI010000179.1:0-538 GCA_046296435.1 Saprospiraceae bacterium
TTTTGATCGACGCAACCAACGCCGTGCGCCAAAAGCCTGCGCCTTACGATACCGTTTATCACGCTCTGGCGGATAAGACAGCGGCAAAGGTGGTCAAATGCTTCAATTCAACGGGTTTTGAGAATATGAAAAACCCGACCTATCACGGCGAAAAAATAGATATGTTTATGGCGGGCGACAATGCCGAAGCCAAACAAACAGCCGAAAAACTGGCGCTTGACGCGGGCTTTGGCGCCTGTTGGGATTTCGGCAGTAGCGATAAGGTATTCTTGCTGGAGCAATTCGCTTTGTCGTGGATCAATCTTGCCATCATGCAGGGGCATGGGCGGGATATTGCTTTCCGCCTGATAAAGCGGTAGGATATTTAGCTTCTTTTTTTATCAGCAACGCATCATAGTTCGCAGCGGCAGGCGCCGCGACGGCGTAAAGGCTCTGCGTTACGAATGCCTTCGAAGAAGGCTTGGTGCAAGCGGCTGTCTCCTGAGTTTTCCGAAGGA
The DNA here is from genome assembly GCA_046296435.1 of Saprospiraceae bacterium. Lineage (GTDB taxonomy): Bacteria > Bacteroidota > Bacteroidia > Chitinophagales > Saprospiraceae > M3007. Next base: position 498 of record JBKBLI010000179.1, read on the forward strand.
TTAGCTTTGTTACCCTGCGGGCTTGCGCCAAGCAACAAGAG
>JBKBLI010000180.1:0-536 GCA_046296435.1 Saprospiraceae bacterium
GGCGCCGCAGCCCGCGTATTTGCCAGCGGCCTGCTGGGCGGCGATCCGGCTTTTGGTTTGTTTGCCGCGCTGCCCGATGGTACGGTGATCGAATTCCCGGTAGTTGCTGCGCCCGCCACAGCGCGCGCGCAGTTGATTCACAACAGCCCCTCGCCCACGGTGGACGTGTATGTCAATGGCGAATTAGTCATCGACGATTTTGAATTCCGTACGGCCACAGGTTTTGGTGATGTGCCTGCCAACGAAGTCGTTAAAATCAGTATCGCTCCGGGCAGCAGCGCCTCGGTGGACGATGCAATTGCAGAGTTCGATGTAATCTTCGAAGAAGGGAAGACCTACGTAATCATAGCCTCGGGTATCGTAGGCGATGCTACTACGCCCTTCGAACTGATCGTCAACGATATGGGTCGGGAAGAAGCCATCGACGACAGCAAACTGGAATTGGCCATTTTCCATGGCGCTCCGGATGCTCCGGAGGTCAATATCACTCCCTTTGGCGCCACGACGCCCCTGTTGAGCAATCTGAGCTACAAACA
>JBKBLI010000181.1:0-534 GCA_046296435.1 Saprospiraceae bacterium
GGACCCATCGCACCGCTGATCGTCAGCGCAATCGCGCCATCGGTCGATACGCATGTTGTCGGTTGCGTAAGGACGCCTGCGAGGGTGGGGCCCGAATTGACGATCACTGTTGCTGATCCGGTCATATCGGCAGTACAATCGCCCGAAGCAGACGATGCGACAACCGTATAGACGCCGGCAGCAGTTTGCGTACCAAAATCAAGCGGCGATCCCGTACCGGCGACCGGCAATCCTACATCCACGCCGTTCAGGCGAAGTTGATAGGTTACGCCCGATTCTGATCCGCTCAGTCCCACCGGAACTCCGCCGCCGGGAGGATCGCAATAAGCCCCGCCACCCGTTACGTTGAAAACTGCGGGAGTAGGCTCAACTTCAACAAATACAGGGCCTTCCACTAAGTTTTCGCAGCCGGTTGTCGGATTTACAGAGTAGGCATTGTATTCGCCCGGGATCGTTTGGAGGCCAAAACTCAAAGGCATACCCGTACCCGCAACAGGAGCGCCTACATCGTTGCCATCGCGCGTCAGTTGATAA
>JBKBLI010000182.1:0-533 GCA_046296435.1 Saprospiraceae bacterium
GCGCGCTGTACCGATCAGGGCGGCTTTCGGCCGGTATGCCGCTTTGGGAGCGCCGGCTTTGGTCCAACATGCGGTCCGCTTGCGGCGCCCGCTTGCGTGATCTGCCGAAATGTTTTTTGCCGCTTTGGCCTCGCTCGCCCTTGCCGCGGCAGATCGGAGGCGCCGGCAACCACAGGAGTAGCGCGTTAAATGTGATCGCAAATATACGATATTATTTGCGAAGGCTCGCCGAAAGCGCGCAATTGCGCGCTTTGGCGCTCAAATAATGGATAATCGGCCATGGGGGACGCGCCCTTTGGGTTGGCAATCTGCTCCTGGGACCATTCCCGCGCGCGGCGCCGGTCCGTTTTCATGCCTCTTCTTTGAAAAAAAGAGATGCGGCGGCCGGCCCATGTGCTGTGCTTGAGGGATCTGGCAATGGAGGGATTGGGACTTACCGGCGCGGGCGCTTTTGCGCCTGCTGCGCGATGGATCACATGAAATGCTCGTACGCGCTTTCGTAGTGTCCAAAGACCTCGCAATATTCGATAAAG
>JBKBLI010000183.1:0-533 GCA_046296435.1 Saprospiraceae bacterium
GGCATCTGTCCGCCTGGTCACAAGGGGGCCGGACTGCCCTCCTGGATTTTCGCCGATGAGGTGATGGTCGAGTTTGGGGGGCAGTGAGGGCGAGGGGCATTGGATCACTGGCGCGTCTTGTACGCCGTATTTTTTCAGAAAAAAGCGGGCGACCGGAACGCGGGTGGATGCGCCCCGGTCGCCTATTCCTCATTCCAGCGCTATTGTGCTTCTTCCCGACGACTGTATGCCGCAAAGAGGCTGATGGCGTCGGCCGGGCGCTACTCCGGTTTCAGGCGAATGGCGTTGGGTTCGAGTTCGCGGGCCATGCGGTTGAAGGCGGGGATATCGGCGTCGCGCATTTGGCGCCATTGGGACAGTTGGTCGTCAATCAAGGTCTCCAGTTCGGCGCGCAGGGCTTTGGCCTGTTCGGTGGGGCGATGGTCGCCTATGGATGCCAAGCTGGCCAGGTGAGCCAGCTTGTTGTTGAGGCGGATGGGGTAGTTGAGCGGATCTTGACCGCTTTTGCTCTTCGTCTGGTACAGGGTTTCTTC
>JBKBLI010000184.1:0-532 GCA_046296435.1 Saprospiraceae bacterium
GAGCCCAGGCAGAACGGACCGCCCAGATCCGACGTGATCGCCGGGTTCGGGTAGGCGCATTTGTTGCTGATGGTCAGCGTCGTGCCCTGACCGTTGGTCACGCTCACGCTGTAGCCGATATCGTCCGTGTGACGACCTTCCAAACGGTACTGACCGCCGCCCAGCGGCGTCAACACCGTGCCCGGCGCAATCCCAATCGGCGGGAAGGGCGGCGCAGGGCTATTGGTCGCAAATAATCCTGACGCGCTCACTACCGTCCAGGTCTGACCCACCGGCGCATTCACGATGATCACCTCCCCAAACTGACCGTTCGTCAACGTCGTGGCGTTGTTCAGACACACGCACGGATCCTGGATCGTAGCGGAACATGCAACCGCGCTCACGCTTGCCGTGCCGCTCATCTGTGCCGTGCAACCCGCGCTCGACGTGGCCACAACCGTGTACGTTCCACCTTGATTGAAGTTGCCAAAAGTCAGCGGATCGCCCGTGCCCGCAAGCGGATTGCCCAGGTTTACGCCGTTGAGTTGCAACT
>JBKBLI010000185.1:0-531 GCA_046296435.1 Saprospiraceae bacterium
GCATTATTTTTTTGAAAAGTCGGCCTGCGGCCCATAGAATATTGCCTACCTTTACGGCGTTAAATCGCTTTGTTCCCGCTTTTTGTAATCTCTACGGTCTTCCTCTTCTCTCCCGCACTTAATCTTTGATTGAGCCAACGGTCAATTTTTGACTTTATTGGTACGTTTTTTGCACGGTATTGCCATGTCGGCGAGGTCCGCCTCTAACCCATGATCACTTTTTTAGATCCAAAACTGTAGGATAATTGTGAAGACATTTGTACAATCATTCAGAATTTGCCTGTCCGGCGTTTTTATCTTTGCATTGAATGCCCTTCAAGGTCAGGATATCCACTTTGCGCAGTTTGCCAACTCGCCGCTCAACCTGAGTCCGAGTCTTGCGGGCGTATTCGGCGGCGATATGCGTTTTGTGGCCAATTATCGGGATCAGTGGCGGCAGATCCCAGTGCCCTACACGTCTTTTTCGGGGAGCGTAGAGAATAAGTTCTATTACAAGCGGGGCAGTTACGACCGCTACGTGACCGGGGGTGT
>JBKBLI010000186.1:0-530 GCA_046296435.1 Saprospiraceae bacterium
GCAATCTGTCGCCGTCGCGTCCAAAAAATGGCTCTTGGAAAAGGTTGATGAGTTTTTGGGCATCCGCCCTGACAAGGTATCGTAACTTTACGCCGTTTACACAGAAATTCTCAGACACGGATGCTGATCGACACCCACGCGCACCTGTATTCTCGAAAGTTTGATAACGACCGCCACGAAATGATTCGCAGAGCCATGGCCGCCGGCGTCGAACGCATGTACTTGCCCAACATCGACGAAAGTTCGATCGAGCCAATGCTTGAGCTGGAGGCGGCCTTTCCCCGGCATTGCTTCGCCATGATGGGCGTGCATCCTTGTTCGGTACAACCCGATACCTGGCATCGCGAATTAGCGATTGCTGAAAAATGGCTCGGGCAGCGGGCATGGGCGGGGGTGGGCGAAACAGGGCTGGATCTTTACTGGGACAAAAGCACCTTAGACATCCAAAAACAGTCGTTTTCGAGGCACATCGAATGGGCCAAAGACCTCAAGCGTCCGCTCGTCATTCACTCGCGCGACAGTACGCGCGA
>JBKBLI010000187.1:0-527 GCA_046296435.1 Saprospiraceae bacterium
CTTACATTTGTAACGATTAGTATTCGCAAATGCCTGTTTGAAAATTGCCGGGCTGTTTTGAGCAACTTTCTCGCGCCATATTCAAGAACTGCCGTATCGAATTTCTTTCATCGCTACAACTGTCGGGTCATGACGCTTACCGTTTTTCCGCTGAGATACAAAAACGAGGGCTTGAAAATCGGTCTTCGATTCGCGCCGCCTCCGGCGTCAAGGCCCTGTTGCGGCAATGCGGGCCGCTGCGGTACAAAGCGCCGACTTCCTATTTCTTGCGCCGCAGCTATGCCGCACATTTGTTGGAGTCTGGTACTGGTGTTCGATTGATTCAGGAGTTGCCGGGGCGCTCAGATATCAAAATCACGCTGCGCTACACCTATGTGAGCGCGCCGTTCTTACATAAAATTCGAAGTCCATTGGATACGCTCTTTGATAAAAAGTACGACAAAAGGCGTAAACATGCGGATATAACTAAAAGGGCGGCAACAAGAGACGTCACGACGATCATACAGCAAGCCATCCATTCCCTCTCT
>JBKBLI010000188.1:0-527 GCA_046296435.1 Saprospiraceae bacterium
CTGTCGCTTTAGAAACTGGCATGCTTGTTATGTTTGAAAATCAAAACGCATGAAATTGCTTTATCGTATTTTTGCAATAAAAAAAGTTGATGCCCAAAGCGAGCGGGCATGAACTTAGTAGATGTTTGAAAGTAAATTTGTGACCCTGATGGCGACTTATCTTACCTTTGCGGCGATATGGGCCGGGCAGATGCGATCCATTTTTTGCGCTTGCTTACTTTTCGGCGTCTTTGGAATGCCGGCGCAGTTTATTTTTCTTATTATCTGACGCGTTTGACGGGGCGACCTGTGCATTGGGGCGATCCGATATCGATAAGTTTTGAGCCGACGACGGCTTGTAATCTACGCTGTCCGGAATGTCCGTCGGGTTTGCGCGCCTTTACGCGACCAACGGGACGTTTGCGCGAGGATTTTTTCAGAGAAACCATAGACTCGCTGAGCGCCAGCGCGATGTGTCTGGTTTTATATTTTCAGGGCGAGCCTTATTTGAATCCGGATTTTCTGAGCATGGTCGGGTATGCCCGGGG
>JBKBLI010000189.1:0-525 GCA_046296435.1 Saprospiraceae bacterium
GACATGCGCGTTCGCAATCCCGAACTGCTCAAAAGATTTCTTGGCCCCCTCCCTGTGCTCGGCGCCATCGCCGCCACTCCGGTCAAGGGGCTGGACCTGGGCCGCGTGTTCGGGGCAGACGCCGCCAATCCAAAGTCGCAACAATTTCGCGAAAGCCTACGGAGACTGCGGAGCATGATCCTACAGCGCGACGCCCGCACCTACCTCTTCGTCAGCACATCGCCCAAGCGCGGCAAAACCTTCGCTATGCATGCCTTGGCGTTCTCCTTGGCAGCCAACCAAAAGCGCGTCTTGCTGATCGATACCAACTTCAAGAATCCCCTGCCGGAAGCCTACATCGACCTGCCAACGCCGCGCGCCGAAACCATCAATAAAGTGATACGCGAGTACCGCCTCGAACGCGTTTTCTCCCTCAAAAAAACAGCCGAAACCATTGCAGATGCTCCCGCCCATTGCGTAGATGTGCTGGGCAACACAGGCTCTCCCCTGTCGCCCGCCGAGCAGCTTTCCGGCTCGGATTTCGGC
>JBKBLI010000190.1:0-524 GCA_046296435.1 Saprospiraceae bacterium
TCAACGAACTGCGCGAGTACAACCCCGAATTGCTCGACAAGCCGCGCCTCCTGGCCCTCAGCAAACGCGATCTGATCGACGACGAACTCGAGCAAATGCTCTCGCAAACCCTGCCGCCCGACGTGCCGGCCCTGTTCATCTCCTCAGCTACCGGCCATCGCATACAGGAACTCAAGGATCTGCTCTGGCGGACGCTCAACTGACGCCGCGCCCCCTCACTCTTGCCCATACAAACGCATCGCTTCCCTGACGCTGCCCGTACGGTCGAGGACCTCCAGCGCCGTCGCATAATCAATGCCGCAGGCCTCGGCAATCATGCGCGCGCCCCGGTCGCGCAGCTTATCGTTGGCGATGCGCATGTCCACCATGTTATGGTCGCGCACCCTACCTAAGCGGATCATCACGGCCGTCGAGATCATGTTGAGCGCCATCTTCTGGGCTGTGCCGGCTTTCATTCGCGTGCTGCCGGTCACAAACTCCGGCCCAGTCACGATCAGGATCGGATAATCTGACACCTCGAGTAT
>JBKBLI010000191.1:0-520 GCA_046296435.1 Saprospiraceae bacterium
ATATCCAGAAAAAACGGTACGGTCTTTTTGCGCCCATGCCCGAAACCTCCGACCTGCACGAGCTACGAGACTATCTCAAAATATGCGACCCCAACCAGTTCCGGCAACTGGAGGAAACCTACTTCCCCACCATGATATCTGTGCAAGGCGGGAAGTTCACAATGGGCAGCAGTGAAGATGATATGGAGCAACCACTGCACGAGGTCAAGCTGTCCGATTTTAGAATCGCCAAGACTCCGACCACCTGGTGGCAATTTGGCATTTTTTGCCTCCAAACAGGTTTCAAGGTGCCTGGTGATGAGGGTTGGGGTCGCGGCAAGCGCCCTGTGATCAATGTGAGTTGGTATGATGCGGTGGAATACTGCAACTGGCTAAGCGAGCAGCACGGACTGACGCCGTATTACGCGATAGACAAGCGCCGCAAGGACCCGAACAATAAGAATAGTTCTGATGATTTAAAATGGATCGTAACGCCCAAGGCGGGTGGGAATGGCTATCGTTTGCCGACGGAGGCGGAGTG
>JBKBLI010000192.1:0-518 GCA_046296435.1 Saprospiraceae bacterium
AACCCGGTTTTGTGGCGCCTCGCGCTTTTGTGCTGCTTGCTGTGGAATTGGGCTTGTCGTCCTGACGTGGAGCGTATCGTGCGCGCCAGAGTGGACGAACAGGTCCTTGTGGCGCGCAAAAAAGCTCAGGAGCGTTGCAATGAGGATTTGTACGCCGAGGCCGAGCGCATCGCCGACTCTATCCTCTTGTACGGCTCCCGGCCCAGTTGGGCCGATTCGCTTGACCTTGGCCGGCCGGCCCGTCCCATTGCGCCGCCCCGCATGGCCCCGATTGACAGCGCGACGGTCAGGCCAATCTTTGAGGATTGAGCGCGACAGGCAACTTTCAGTCGCCGGCTGGCGTCATCTGGAGGTCGTCAGCTATGCGTACTACTGAATCCAAAGGCCGAATTCTGAGCATATCTGAGTTGCTCTGGCGCTTACGCGCTTTCGGTTTTGGGGAAAAGGAATTGATTGTCGCAGCGCTCTTGTGGGCTGCGCTCGGCCCGGTAGCGGCGCAATTGCCGGACAACCGAAGG
>JBKBLI010000193.1:0-518 GCA_046296435.1 Saprospiraceae bacterium
AGCTGAATCAGGAAAGCCGATTTAAGGGCCGTAGTCATAGCATTCATGAGATCGCGGCCCAACCGCAGCCCGGCTTCATGGCCGACGCCAGCGCCGCAAGTCATAGCATTCATGAGATCGCGGCCCAACCGCAGCAGACCCGGCAAGGGTGAGTTGAATGAGTCGTCATAGCATTCATGAGATCGCGGCCCAACCGCAGCTCTGGACCCAGACGCCCCGCACACTGGACGTCATAGCATTCATGAGATCGCGGCCCAACCGCAGCGAACCATAGGACGGAACCGTCTTCTTCAGTGTCATAGCATTCATGAGATCGCGGCCCAACCGCAGCGGCACTTCTGGGAGAACAACGCCCAGCCCGGTCATAGCATTCATGAGATCGCGGCCCAACCGCAGCTGGTTGGCATGACCCGCAAGCTGGAGGACAGTCATAGCATTCATGAGATCGCGGCCCAACCGCAGCGCTTGTCGCGCGGGTTAGCAGCGGGCGGGTGTCATAGCATTCATGAGATCGCGGC
>JBKBLI010000194.1:0-516 GCA_046296435.1 Saprospiraceae bacterium
TGGCGAAACCCGCTTTGCGCCAAGAGGTCTTCGAGTTTGGTTTCGATGACCGTCTTTTTACTCTCGGCGCTGCGCTCTGGGTCTTCGAGCTTGGCTTTGGTCCTGGGATCTTCATCCGTCAGAAACCAGGCGCGCACCCATTGCGCGGCTGCGGCTACGAACTCGCGGGGGAATTTGCGGAGCGTTTCGTCCTCACTCAGTACGCTGAATACATATTCGACAGCTTTTCTGATAAAATCCATGTTTTCCCAATTTCTTGCAAAACGCAGACGCGTTGTTTTGTATTTCGCACGCGCTTCATCTTTGGGGAAAAGGGAGACGGACACAGGGCTGGGGAAAGCGACCCGCATTGGCCTCCCACCCCCTTTTTCGCTACCCGGATTATTTCGGGATAAGCGGCGACGGCATGCGCGCAGACCGGGGGAACGGGCGCCGCTAATTGGGGCCGGTGGCCGGCCACTCCGTTTTTTTTCGAAACGCCAGCCCCCTGAAGAATGCCACCGGGGCGCCATCCTG
>JBKBLI010000195.1:0-515 GCA_046296435.1 Saprospiraceae bacterium
ACTCTGTCCACGCGCTGCCCATATTTTACTTTTTGGGAAAAAAGTAGCAGGCATGGGGGAGACGATAGCCGCAACGCCGGCGCGGCGTTTTCACCTGCGAAATGCCGGACCGTTTATTTGTATTTTGGGTGCAAAATTAAAAAAAATTGCCTTGCTTGGCGTTGCGCATTGTAATTTGCAGCGCGTTTTTACAAAACTAAAATCAAAACATCGTTATTAAACATGGAAATCCTGGACAAATTCGAGTCACAACAAGAACTTCCTAACGCCTCCGAGGGTAACCGCATCGTTGCGTACCTTATTGATGCGCTGTTGATTGGGGCGGTGTCGATCATCCCCATTATCGGATTGATCGCGGGCTTGGCTTACTTCTTTACCCGCGACGCCTTGCCTTTTTTGGACGGCCAGAGCATCGGGAAAAAAGCGATGAAAATCCGCGTTGTGACGGAAGACGGCCAACATTTGACCAACAATTGGGGGCCGGCCATCATTCGGAGCATCGTGTTTCTTATCCC
>JBKBLI010000196.1:0-255 GCA_046296435.1 Saprospiraceae bacterium
GGTGGAAGGGAAATATACGCTGCAAGAAACACTACTGTTTGATTTTGGCAAGGCGGAACTACGTCCGGGTTCGGCACCCGCGATTGAAAAACTCGCACAAACCCTCTTGCGCAACCCATCCCTTCGTTTTGAAATAGGCGGGCACACCGATGCCGTTGGCGACGAAGCCAGTAACCAATCCCTTTCAGAGCAGCGCGCTCAAAGCCTGTACAACGCGCTTTTAGAAAAAAAGGTGCCAGCAATTCAGCTTCAGTG
>JBKBLI010000196.1:265-511 GCA_046296435.1 Saprospiraceae bacterium
TTTTCTTGTGCTTGTCTTCTTTTTATGTTTAACCTCGTACCTTTGCGTCCCTTTTAAGGAAAACAACTTTGTTTTTTGCGGGCGTGGCGAAATTGGTAGACGTACCAGACTTAGGATCTGGCGCCGTGAGGCATGGGGGTTCGAGTCCCTCCGCCCGCACGTTTTTGGTTGAGGGAGTTGAGTCAACCCACCCATCGGCACATTGCCCACACTCCCTCTAATCAACCCCATTGACCACATTCAACA
>JBKBLI010000197.1:0-508 GCA_046296435.1 Saprospiraceae bacterium
CAGCGACCAATAGAATACCTGATCGCTGTCGTAAAAAATACTCATCGTACCATCGCCAAGATGCCCATCAAAATCTAAAATCAATACGCGCTTGCCCTCGGCGACCGCTTTAGCAGCCGCAACGGCAACGTTGTTAAAAAGACAAAAACCGCGTGCTTCATTGCGGTAGGCGTGATGCCCGGGCGGCCTTACCAAAGCAAAATCTCCCGTATTCATGGCTTGTATGGCTAAGCCAACAGCTACGCATGCCGCCTCGTAAGAGCCGCCGGACACGACCGTATCCGGATCAAGCGGCAGGCCTGCCGCGCTATGCATGCGCACCTTCTCAATATACTCAAGGTCGTGGACCAAAGGTAGCCATACCTCGGCATCCAAGGCTAAGGGCTCGGCGTCCAGGGGGCCAAAGGCCTCAATTCTGGATACGGACTCCGGATGCAGTCCCGTATCATGGCGCAACACGGCGCTGTGGTATCGTATTTTCATGCCTCGCAAAAATAGTCACTTATCC
>JBKBLI010000198.1:0-503 GCA_046296435.1 Saprospiraceae bacterium
TTGCGTGGGGACGCCCGCCTGGTTTTGAGGCGTTTTTCCAACTGGCGCCATACGCGTTCGGGCGGCTTTTCCTGCAGCTTGGACTCGTTTTCTCTGAAAAAATCAAATATGTCGGGCATGGCGTTTAGTATCCTTTGGCAATGAGCATTTGGCGCAACCGCTCTTTGGCCAAGGCCAGTTGCGATTTGCTGGTATTGAGGCTGATGCCGAGAAGCTCGGCAATCTCGCGGTGCTTGTATCCCTCCAGCACGTAGAGGTTGAACACGGTGCGGTATCCGTCCGGAAGACGGTCGAGCAGTTCAAGAATCTCGCGGGCCGATATATCCGCCTCTATCGAAAAATCGTCGGCAGACTCGCGCGGCATCTGCTCTTCGCCAGGAAAGACCAGATCTTGTCTTTTGCGCAGGATCATGAGCGCTTCGTTGGCTACAATACGCCGCATCCAACCCTCGAAGCTGCCCACGCCGTTGTAGGACGCCACCTCGGACAGGATTTTGTAAAAA
>JBKBLI010000199.1:0-503 GCA_046296435.1 Saprospiraceae bacterium
GCGATAGCGCCGCGCTTGTCCATGTTCCAGTTGAAGTCGTCGTGGGCGCCGCCGGCTACAACTGGCTCCGAAAGCGGTAATTCGACTTCTTCCTCGTCTTCTTCGACGGCGGCGGGAGTTTCCTGGGCCGGATCTGATTCGCCGGGTTCGTCGTCGCCGGGTTCGTCGTCGCCAATTTCTGAATCATCGACTTCTGCGGCGATCTGATCAACTTCGGCGACTTCTTCGACTACTTCAGGCGCTACTTCGGCGATCTCGATAGTAGTTTCCTCGACGACTTCGACGCTTTCTTCAACAACTTCAATGGCCGCTTCTGCGGTTTCGAGGGTTGTTTCTGCCGTTTCTTCGATGATCGAATTTTCGACGGGAGTTTCCGAGGCGGGCAATTCCAATGATTGCTCTTCTGGATTTTGGACTTGGTCGTCCTTTTCTTCGTTCAAATTCATAAATGCGCGTTTCGGATTTTTTGGGAATTTTTTTTGAAAAAGCACTATAAAAACCAC